>CAJUKP010000003.1:27295-195543 GCA_910587165.1 uncultured Duncaniella sp. | reverse complement strand
AAACTATAATAATATGAGCATTATTGAAGTTACCTCGTCAGCATCCAATCACATGGGCTGTTTACGCCCTGAAAATAGGTCACATAGCTACAGCTATGCTCCCTCTTTTCATGACGTAAACAACCTCATGTGATTGGACTCTGGTTTTAACATTTGTTATTAAACACCCTCTAATCGTCCGACAGTCGTTTCGATACTGTTTCCCTCTTCGGCTGATGAGCGCGACAGGTTGAGGCTTGCGGGGCCCTTTATGGATATGTCATAGTGATATTCACGTCCGGCATACCAACGCCCTTCAGGGGTGTTGTTGAGCAAGGGGAAACGGGCAGCGCCCCAACCCTCCAGATCAGAGACGAAGAGGTTTTTGTCGGTTGTGCCGATTGGCCATATTTTTCTTCCGGTTTTTCGGTCATAGAGTTGATAGGCCACCTCGATCGAAGAGCCATGGAGATATCCGCCGTCTGTGGTCAGCGGATTGAACTTTACCGGAAGAAAAAACTCAGCCATTCCCGAGACAGAGAATGGTTCGGACGAAAGAGTGAGGAGCTCGGTGGCTCTCTCTGTGGCAAAGAGGTCATATCGGGTCGCGTTCATGTTGTGGATCTCCCAAGCGTCGGAGATCTCATCGGCGGGTTCATCCTTGACGGTGGTTTTCATAGGGATGAAGTACTTACCGTTATCTGCTACATCTCTCACGGCTATTCGTTTCACTCTGACGATGGTGTCGGAGAGTGTGGTGGATATGCTCGCGGTCACGCGGGCGAGAGTGTGGCAGAAGTTCAGACGGATGTGTCCGTCGCTCTGGACCGCTCCCATCTTAACCGCCACGAGCAGATCTGTTTTTCCGTTGTCCATCGGAAAGTCGATCCAACGCGAGTGTGGAATGTTGATATCGACTTTCATTCCCACCGGCGACACCGCATAGAAATCAACGGGATTTTCCGGCCATTTTGTCACGGGTGAATAGGTCCAGGAGTTCAGCCCTGTACGCCTGACATCAACACCTCTCATTATTGCAGTATTCCAAGGCCCGGTGAAGGCCCACACCTCAAATTCTTTTATGGTGAGGGTGGTGACGGCCTCCCTGGCCGAAGGGTCGGTGAAGGCAATCGTGCCTTCACCACCCCCGCCCGGTCCGGGTTCGTCTGGCTCACTGCAAGAGGTGCTTCCCAAAGGAAGCACCATGAGGAGCAGAATTCTTGCTAATATGTCGGATCTGAAATGGATCACTTGTTATCGTTATCTAAAGGTATCTGTGCGAAATCTTGATATTCATCCACAGTCACATCAAACTGTATTGCCGATGATGTGCTGGGGATACCGATAGTGAGGTTGTAAACGTATGCCCGTCCGGCTTCCCACTCACTGACTGCGCCTTCATTGCCGCCGGCATCAAGAGGGAAATAAATGTAGCCGCATCCGGTTCCGTTGAATTCAAGACTCTTGGAAGGCCATATCTTTGCTCCGGTGTCTTCGTGATATATTGCACAAAGCACTCGGGCAATGGAGCCGCTGGGGCTGGTGCCGCTCATCTTGCTTGGAGTCAATGTCTGAGGTACGAAGAAGAAATAGGATGAGGAGTTTCTTTCGTCGTAATTGTCCGTAAGAGTCCATGCTTGGTCAGCCTTGAAGAGCACGGGATTTTCAGGGCTGCCTTGATTTCTCCAGGTTCCTTTTGATGTGCTGCCCATTGAGGTTGTCTCCCTCGGAAAATCGAAATCACCGGTCGATTTGATGTTGAGAAGGTCTATGCCGATCACATCCACGCGTATTGCCGGTGTCTCTGCCTTATGTCTGAGTGCTAAACGTACCTGCGACAGGGCGTGACGGAAGTTGATGTTCACCATCTGTTCTGTTTCACCTGAAAGGTTCATGTTCACACCATACAGCAGGTCGACACTTCCCGTATTGGTGAAATTCAGGTCGGTTCCGTCTCCGGAGGTTTTACCCGGTGCCGCGCCTCCCTCACCGGGAGCGTAGCTGAAGAAGTTCACAGTCTGGTCGACAGGCCAGTACATAGTGGGTGAGTATGTCCAGCTGTTACCAACCTTGGTCACCTTCACGTTATCCATGAATTTTTGGCCACCGGTGTAAGCGGTCACGCGGAAATCTTTGAGTGTTTCTGTTGTGATCACAGCTCGCGGAGCCAGAGGGGCAGATGCGTTGAATGAGATAGCCTCATCGGAGGGCACCTTGTTGGGCACGTCGTCGTCGCTCGAACAGGCGGCCAGTGAGAATCCTGCTGCTAAAAGCAGAAAAGTGTTAGTCAGTTTCATGAGAAAAAATCCTTAGTGTTTTTATTTTAGTATTGTAACGCCTTGACTACGTTGAAAGTTCTATATTCACGACATCCCAGTTGTCGACATCCACCTCCATTCCGCCGGTGGATGGGGGCGGGGGTGTCGGCGTGAGGTCGGGAAGTGTTATTCCGCCCACCGTGATGGTGACATTCATAGGGTCGGGCGCGGAAGATATCTGGCCGCCCACTTCCCACTCATATACCTTCTTCTCACCGTCGGTGAGCCAAAGATATAGCCGCAGTGTGTTGGAGGATATGCGGGGAGCACGGCCGAATGTAAACATTCTTCCGGACAATGAAGTGTCTGATTCCGGTCCTATGCCACCTGGCACGATCACCGCCGTCTCGTCGGGGGCTATCCCTCCCGAGGCGAAATACCGCCCTGCCAGACCGGAAAGCGAGACGGACATACGGCTCACGGAATGCAGGTTTACAATATCCGTTACCCGTATATCATATTTCGCCGTGATGTCGCGTGGAGTGAGTGTGAGGGAGTCACCCTCTGTCAGATGTGCGTTTCCCGCTGTTGTGGTCCATACGGACTGGGGTTGCCTCATCACAGTCTGTCCCTCCACTTCCTCCCGGCTCACCGGAGGCATTGCGCCGCTGTAGTCGCTCCGCAGTCCGTCGGTTATCTTGGCCGGACGGGTCGTGAAAGCGAGAGTCCGGAAGGTCTCGTCGGAAATCACTATCACAGACTCCATGTCATAGTTGAATGTGGCGGTGTCGTATGTCCCGGCCGGGAGGTTGATATAGCCTCCGTCTGACATGAGGTTATAACAGTACTTCCCCGCGTCGCCGATGGGGTAGAAGTAGACCGACATCCCCGGAGGGGTTCCGGTGGGGTGGTTACTCCAGTCAAAAATCACCTTCACTCCGTCAGTTGTCTCCACCCCGCAGTCAGGTTCGGGATACTGATAGACGCATCCGCACAGCCCTAATGCCGCCGGGATAAGCCCGGTGGCGACAAGCAGTGGCAATGAAAGATGATGGAATTGCATGGTGTCGGAGTTTCTACCCTTTTTGTAACATCTTTATAACATCTTGTCAACCTGATATGTTTTCCGGCGATAAAAACCTCCGATTTGTTTGGAATTCTTGGTGGAAGAGGGTAATTTTGCGGAAACACACAAAGAAAAAACTACGATTATGCGAGTTTCCATCATAGGATCCGGAGCCATGGGTGGCGCGATAGGGCGCGGGCTCCTCGCCTCGGGGTTTCCCCCGGGGGATCTCACCATGGCCAACCCCTCGGCCGGCAAGCTCATTCCGTTTGCCAAAGCCGGAGCCTTCACCACCTGTGACAACCGTGACGCGGTGCGTCGCGCCGATATTGTAATCCTTGCCGTCAAGCCTTGGCTTGTGGCCGGAGTGATCGAACAGATAAAGGATGATCTTGATCCGGCCCGTCATACGGTGGTCTCGGTGGCTGCCGGAGTCAGCGGCGACACATTGTGCGGTGACATCGGGGCGGAAACGGGAATTTACATTGTGATCCCCAACACTGCCGCCGAGGTGCGCCAGTCAATGACGTTCATAGTCCCGGTGAGAGAGAGCGATACCAAGTCTGTGGCCGGACTTTTCGGACGTCTTGGCAATGTGATGCAGGTGGAGGAGAGTCTGCTCCCGGCCGCCACCACGTTGGCCTCCTGTGGCATAGCATACGCCATGCGCTACATAAGAGCGGCCATGGAGGGGGGAGTGGAACTCGGATTCAGGGCCTCGGCCGCACAGGAGATTGTGGTCCAGACGGTCAAGGGTGCGGCGGCGCTTCTGTCGCGCGAGGGGGCGCATCCCGAAAGCGAGATCGACAAGGTGACCACCCCCGGCGGCCTCACCATCCGCGGTCTCAACGAGATGGAACACGCCGGATTCACCTCGGCCGTGGTGCGCGGCCTTAAAGCAGGAATAAAGAAATGAGCAGGATAGTTGTAAAAATAGGCAGCAATGTGCTCACCCGGCGTGACGGCAAGCCGAATGTCACGAATATGTCGTCGATAGTCGATCAAGTGGCCTCCCTGCGCGCGCTCGGACATGAGATTGTGCTCGTGTCGAGCGGAGCTGTGGCCTGCGGACGTGGTGCCATCACGCCGTCGCGCCCGCTCGACAGTGTGGCCGCCCGCCAGCTCTATAGTTCCATAGGGCAGATCCGTCTCATAAATCTTTACAACAGTCTCTTTGCCGAATACGATATTGTGGTCGGACAGGTGCTGACCCAGAAGGAGAATTTCGCTTCACGCACCTCGTATCTCAACCAGCGTGCGTGCATGATGACCATGCTCGACAACGGGGTGGTGCCTATCGTCAATGAAAACGACACCGCCAGCCTGACGGAGCTGATGTTTACCGATAATGACGAGCTCTCTGGCCTGATAGCCACAATGGTGGATGCGGATATGCTTATCATTCTCTCCAACGTTGACGGGATCTTCACCGGTTCCCCCTCCGACCCCTCCTCACGGCTCATTGACCGTGTGGCTCCCGGTGAGGATGTGAGCGGCAACGTGGTGGCCTCGAAGAGCGGATTCGGACGCGGAGGTATGGGCACGAAATGCGGCATAGCCGGAAAGGTAAGTGACGAGGGTGTGGCCGTGGTCATAGCCCGCGGCGACCGTCCCGGTGTGCTTGTGGATCTTGTGGAAACACCCGGAGCTGTGCCCCACACCATATTTGAGCCTAATCCCGAACCGCTCAGCACTGTCAAAAGATGGATAGCCCATTCAGCATCGTTCGCCAAGGGGACGGTTTCTGTCAACGCCCGTGCCGCCGAGGCTCTGCGGAGTGACCGTGCCGTGAGCCTCCTGCCGGTGGGTATCACCGGAGCCTCCGGCGAGTGGGAGGAGGGCGACATCATCACTGTGCTCGATCCTTCGGGCGAATGTGTGGGCGTCGGACGGGCATCGCTGTCGTCGGCCGACACAGCGGCTCTCATAGGCCACCGTGGTTCGCGTCCGGTCATACATTACGATTACCTATATATAGAATAATATGGATTTCAATGATATTTTCTCAAGGGTGAAGAGCGCCTCGCGCGAGATTCTGACCCTTACTGACGGGGAGCGTTCGGCCGTGCTGCTCACGCTTGCCGACCGGCTCGAGGCCGAGCGGGAATCATTGCTCGCGGCCAATGCCCATGATCTGGAGAGAATGGACGAGGCTAACCCGCTGTGCGACCGTCTGCGTCTCACTCCCGAGCGCATCAGCGCCATCGCCGCCGATATCCGCAATGTGGCTGGACTGCATTGCCCTCTCGGCGAAGAGGTGGAGCACCGTACTCTCCCCAACGGTATAGACCTTCGCCGTGTGCGGGTGCCTTACGGTGTGATAGGTGTCATTTACGAGGCCCGTCCCAACGTGACCTTCGATGTGTTCTCGCTCTGTTTCAAGAGCGGAAACGCCTGTCTGCTGAAGGGAGGCAGGGATGCCGAATTCTCCAACGATGCCGCCATCGCTATCATACATGACTCCCTGCGCCGACACGGTATATGCACCGATGCTGTGTGTCTGCTCCCGTCCACCCATGAGGCTACGGCTGCACTTCTCGGCGCTGTGGGCTATGTGGATCTCTGCATACCGAGAGGCGGACGCAAGCTCATTGATTTCGTGCGCGACAATGCCCGTGTGCCTGTCATCGAGACAGGGGCCGGGGTGGTGAGCACTTATTTTGACGGTGCGGCCGACCTGGCCATAGGCCGGGCCATTGTCGATAATGCCAAGACCCGCCGTGTGAGCGTGTGCAACGCTCTCGATACCTTGCTTGTCGACTCGTCGCGTCTCGGCGATCTGCCTGCTCTTGTGGAGCCTCTTGCGGAAAAACAGGTGGAGATCCATGCCGATCGGCGGGCCTTGGCGGTTCTTGAAGGACATTATCCTGCCGGGCTTCTCGTGGCCGCCGATGAGGATTCCGACTGGGACACGGAGTGGATGGCCTTGCGTATGGGAATCCGCACAGTCGATGGTGTGGATGAAGCCATCGCCCATATCAACCGTCATGGTTCGGGCCACAGCGAGTGTATAGTGACCGAGGATGATGCCGTGGCTGCAAGATTCCAGGAATTGGTGGACGCCGCCTGTGTCTACGTAAATGCCCCGACCAGTTTCACTGATGGAGCACAGTTCGGACTGGGGGCGGAGATAGGTATCTCGACTCAGAAACTTGGTCCGCGGGGGCCGATGGGTCTGCGTGAGATCACGACCACACGCTATCTCCTCAAAGGACACGGACAGACCCGCCCGTAGTTTTATCGGTCGATTCAGCAGACAGTAAAATCGACACCATTGTCAGCTATAAAAGTTACCGGTCAGAAAAAGGATATTGTCTTTTGTATCCTTTTCCTGACCGGTATTTTTTTGTATCGGAGAGGGATCAGTCTTCCTCCTTCATGTTGTGGAATACATTCTGCACGTCCTCATCGTCCTCAAATTTCTCGAGGAGCTTCTCGAGAGTGGCGCGCTGCTCGGCTGTCACTTCCTTGAGGTCGTGGGGGATGCGCTCGAATTCAGAAGAGATGATCTCGAAGCCGTTGTCCTCGAGATACTTCTGGATATTTGAGTATTCCTCGAAAGCGCCGTAGAGCACAACCTGCTCATCTCCGCTCTCCTCATCCACGATGTCCTCAAGTTCGTCCACGCCATAGTCAATGAGCTCGAGCTCGAGATCCTCGAGGCCGACACCCTCTTTGGGTTTGATCTTGAAGACACTCTTGTGGTCAAACATGAACGAGAGCGAACCCTGAGTGCCGAGGGTGCCGCCGTGTTTGGTGAAATATGAGCGCACGTTGGCCACGGTGCGGGTATTGTTGTCGGTTGCGGCTTCGACCACGATGGCAATGCCGAAGGGGCCGTATCCCTCGTAGACAATCTCCTTGTAGTCGCCGGCATCCTTGTCGGTGGCTTTCTTGATGGCGCGTTCCACAGTGTCCTTGGGCATATTGGCTGCCTTGGCATTCTGCATGAGGGCGCGCAGACGGGGGTTGGTGGAAGGATCGGGACCACCGGCCTTGGCGGCTATGGTGATTTCCTTGCCTATGCGGGTGAAAGTGCGGGACATATTGCCCCAGCGTTTGAGCTTGCGTGCTTTGCGGTATTCAAATGCTCTTCCCATTGTTTGATTTTAGTATATGTTGTTTTATCGTGTTTGTGTGATTTATCTCAGTTCGGCTCCGAGACGCTTGGTGAGGTTGGTGATCACCTTGTTCATCACGGCCTCGATCTGCTTGTCCTGCAGGGTCTTCTCATCGTCGCGCAGAGTGAGGGTGATGGCGTAGGATTTCTTCCCTTCGGGGAGATTCTTGCCTTCGTAGACGTCGAATAGGGAGATCTCCTTGAGAAGCTTGCGCTCGCTCTCGCGGACCACCTGCTCCACCTGCTCCATGCTGACTGATTTGTCGAGCAGAAGGGCCAGGTCGCGTTTCACGCCCTGGGCCTTGGGGAGCGGAGTGAAGGTGACGTTGCGTTTCACCGAGAGATTGACCAGTGCGTCCCAGTCGAGTTCGGCATAGACAACGCTCTGCTTGATCTCGGCTTTCGACAGGAGTTTCTTTGCAAGTATGCCCATTGAACCGAGCTGTTTGCCGTTGCGGGTGGCTATGTCGATTCCTGCAGCATAGAGTTCGGAAACGGAGCGGACGAGCTTGAGTTCGGCCATTCCGATGCCGAGGCGGTTGAGAATGTTGGTCACTGCCGCCTTGAGGTCGAAGAATGTGGCTTCCATGGCTGGACGGGCCCAGGAGGTCTCGTTGAGGTTGCCGGTCATCCACAGGGCCAGACGGGATGCCTGGCGGTAAGGGGCGAGGGGTGATCCGGGCTCGGAGACTGCCTCGGGATTGCGGAAGTAGACATTGCCGAACTCATACATTCTCAGGTTGCTCTCCTTGCGGTTGATGTTGTGGGAGAGTGATTCCAGTCCACCGAAAAGGAGGGTCTGACGCATCACGTTGAGGTCGTTGCTCAGGGGATTGAGCAGCTTCACACAGTTGGATGCAGGCAGCTGGTCAAGCTCGGCATAATATGACTCGGCGGTGAGGGAATTGTTGAGAATCTCGTTGAATCCTTCGCCGCAGAGCTGTTCTGAGATCAGACAGCGCAGACGGTTTGCCTCGTCCTCACGGCTCATGTAGGAGAGTGAGGCGTGGAGGGTGTCGGAAATCTCCACGTTGTTGTAGCCGTAGATGCGGAGGAGATCTTCCACTACATCGCAGGGTCGGGTGACATCGACACGGTAGGTGGGCACTTTCATGACCACTTCTTTGTCGTTGATCGAGATTATATCCATCTCAAGAGAGCGGAGGATGCTCTCGACTGTATCGGCAGGGATATGTTTGCCTATGAGGGAATCCACATAGTCGAATCCGAGTGTGACTTCCACTGGCTCGATGTGGCGGGGGTAGATGTCAACCACGGGGCCGGTGATCTCTCCGCCGGCGAGCTCCTTGACCATGAGTGCGGCAAGCTTGAGCACATACATGGTGTTGTTGGGGTCAACTCCACGCTCGAAACGGAAGGATGAATCGGTGTTGAGACCGAAGCGGCGCGCTGTCTTGCGCACCGATGTGGGGTTGAAATACGCGCTCTCGAGGAATATGTCGGTAGTGCCCTCTGTGACGCCTGAGTCGAGGCCGCCGAATACACCGGCGATGCACATAGGCTCCTTCTCGTTGCATATCATGAGGTCGCGGCCGTCGAGGGTGCGCTCCACTTCGTCGAGGGTGGTGAATTTGGCTCCTTCGACAGCATTTTTCACGATGATTCTGCCTCCGGCCACTTTGGCTGCATCAAAGCAGTGGAGCGGCTGACACATTGCGTGGAGCAGATAGTTGGTGATGTCGACTATGTTGTTGATCGGACGCAGGCCTATGGTGGTGAGCGCGTTGCGCAGCCATTCGGGCGACTCTTTCACAGTGACCCCCTTGATGGTGACGCCGCAGTAGCGGGGGCAGGCATCGGTGTTCTCCACATCCACAGTGATACCTCCTTCAGCGTTGTCGACCGAGAATGCGTCGACCGACGGACGGTGGAGCAGCGAGGGAGTGGCATGGCAGGCCATCCAGGCGCTGAGATCGCGGGCCACGCCGTAGTGTGAGGCGGCGTCGATGCGGTTGGGGGTGAGGTCGACCTCCAGAACATAGTCGGAGGTGAGGCCGTAATATTCAGCGGCAGGTGTTCCGGCGGCCACACTGTCCGGGAGCACGATGATTCCGTCGTGGGATTTGCCCACACCGATCTCATCCTCGGCGCATATCATGCCGAGCGATTCCACGCCGCGTATCTTGGATTTCTTGATCTTGAATTCCTGGTCACCGTCATAGAGTGTCGTGCCCACCGTTGCCACGATGACAGTCTGTCCGGCGGCCACGTTGGGGGCGCCGCAGACTATCTGGGTCGGCTCGCCGTTGCCGAGGTCGACGGTGGTGATGTGCAGATGGTCGCTGTCGGGATGCTCTACGCAGGTGAGAACCTTGCCTGCTACGAGTCCGCGCAGCCCTCCGCGGATGGACTCGACTTCCTCCACTCCGCCTGTCTCAAGGCCGATGGAAGTGAGCGCGGCGGCCAGTTCATCGGGGGTCAGGTCGAAGTCGAGATATTTTTTAAGCCAGTTATATGATATATTCATGAGAATGATGGTTTTTCAAACTGCAAATTTACGAAAAATATTCCATACCAACGGATTCCCCGGCGGTTAAAATGAGGAGAAAAACATTTTGAGCCGCGAGAGTGTGCGGGGAAATGCAACCGCCCCCTCCGCGGCAGTGTGGCGGAGGGGGCGGTAAGGTGGATTGAGGAGATTGTCAGGGGTTGACGCGTCCGGAAGCGATGAGATTGCCGCGGTAATATATCTCGAACCGGCGGTCGGCTCCGTTCCATGATTTCTTGTCGGAGTTTCCCCATCCGATGAGGCTCTCGGTGCCGCGTCCCTTCGAACCTACATAAAGATCGGATACGTATGAGTAGCCTGTGGGGCTTTTGTCCTCGGTCAGCATCTCTCCGGTGTAATTGTCGATGACTTTCACAAAGAGCTTCACTGTGCCGCTGGAGGTGGTGCGGTATGTGATCTTCGGTGCCACATATTGCGCGCGTTTGCCAACATAGTTGCTCACGAGGCCGCCGCTGTTGTTCTTGTCGACAAATTTCAGATCGGTGATAATGAACGGATTGTCACTGTCGGGCTTTGACTGCCGGCTCACTCTCTTGTCGCCGGAGGCATAGTTCACATAGTAATATCCCTTCGATGCCTTGTATGTCACATCGGCGATCTCCTTTCCCGCCGGGGCGTCGGCAAAGTACCTGAGCTCGGGTGTCGAGGCGGTGGGGAAGGCATAGATCGCTATCTTGCGTTCGCCAGTCTGCTCGTTGTGGAGCACCATCGAGAGGGTTTTCAGGTCGGGGTCTGTCCCATCGTTGTGGCGGGTGTAGCTGACAGTGTTGGGCGTGAGGCCGACACCGCAGTTGTCGATGCGCCATCCGCGCACATACTCTTCGTCGATTTTTTCTGAGCGGAGCAGGTGGAGCAGGGCGGCGCGCTTGTGGGGTGCGTCGAGGTTGGGGTTCCCTTCCGCCCCGGTGACGAGTTGCAGAAGCTCGTTGTCGCCTCCGGTGACGAGATTGGATGTCGCCACGTAACCTTTCTTCCCCTTAGGGCTCTTCACGTATGACCAGCCGGGGACTTCGGTGTTGTATACGAGCACCTTGTCTCCCTCCTTCAGCCGGAATTCGTCGTCATATTGATCTGATCCCGAGCCTTTGAAGAAGTTTGAATCGCTGATGGCATACATCACGGTCGCAGCCTTGTCGGCCTCGCTCTCCATATAGGCGTTGAAGCCGAAATAGCCTCCGACGATGGCGATGATGCCTAAGATCCACATCCAGCCTCTGCTCTTCTTTGCCGGTCGCGCAGGCGCGGCGGGACGGACAGGGTTGACCCGCGGGGCAGGAGGTGGTGGCGGAGGTGTGGCGGGTCTTGCCGGAGCGGGTCTGGCCGGACGGTCACGCATGGTGAATCTGGCTCCACCTTCGGCCTGACCGTTGATGTAGGCCTCGACGGTCCATGTCCCGACGCCGAAGCCGTGGCCGTTCTTATTGCCCCAGCCTGAGATCTCGAGATACCCCGACTGGGAAATCCGGGTGTTCTGGTCACGCAAGGTGAAGCCCGGCACAGATGAGTTGACATCGAGCTGGCCTGAGGGATTTATGAATTTGAGCGCGAAATCCACCGATGCGCACGCCGGATCGAGACGTTCGTAATAGACCCTGACGTAGAGGTATGTCAGGTCGGTATAGAATTGCGACGGGACCCAGTTGCCCGCGGCATCGGCCTCTCCGATCCTGATGTCGGTGACGCGGATGGGACAGCGCCCGGTGAACACCGGTCTCTTCAGCGGATTCTTGCGCAGATATTCCCTGAAGGCTGTCGCGTATCCTTTGATGAGCCTTTCGCTGGCATTATATTTGCGCAGTGCGGAGGTTATGTATTTCGAATGGGTGATGATGTCACGGTTGGAGCTGTGGAGGCGGGTGTTGTCGACGAGTGTTTTCACCGCCTGGTCCACAATGCTTTTCCTTGATGCCGGCGACGGTGATTCGAGTGTGTCGAGCAGCAGGTCGACGGCCATCGCTTCATCGCTGTCCAGATCTTCGCGGTGGTCAAGCATATACTGGAAACCCTTGTGGGAGTCTCTCACGTAGGTGAGAAGCACTCCGGGGGTAAGTGCCATCGCCTCCGGATCGGCAGCCGATGCAGGAGCCGGGGCAGGTGCGGCCGGACGCGGAGACTGCGGCCGGCGCGGCGGCTGGAGTGCGGTGCGGATCTCGTTGAAGGTTGTGGCGCTTTCGGTGTAGAATTTCTTGGCCACTCCGCGAAACTCCTTGCTCTTGCTGATTATCTCGCGGTTGTTGGAGTGATACTTGTCGCAGCCGATGAGAACCTCGATCATCTCATTGGCCTCCCTGACCATATCGGGGCCGTATGACATGGTGCGCCACAGATCCTGGAGTACTTCGATGGCGCTCCATTCCTCGGTGGAGAGTTCATCCTGATGACCTTTCAGATACCGCAACGCCCCGTGCCATTTGTCAACAAGGCCTTGTAAGATTATTTTATCCATAGTTTACGAAATTGTCCGGAACACTTTGGGCGAGTGTCCCGGACGATTGGTAAAATGTCTTGGTTATCAGTGAGATTACTCTATCGTAGCTTTTGAGATGGTGGCTCTTGACTTGGAGAGCTCTTCCTCGCTCTTCACGCCTTCGATCTTGAGCGAGAAATCAATCTGGTCTCTGTCCACGTATGCGTTGACCGAAAGAATACCCTCCTGGTCAATCTCGAAGGTGACTGCTATGGGAGTCCCCTTGGGCCATTGCTTGGTGAGGCGGAGCACCTTGTCCTCGAGCATAGTGCAGAACTTATCCTTGACGACGCGGTCGGCCTCGGGATCGGTGAAGTCGCTCTCGAACACCTTCATTGTCACACCGGTCTGTCCATCGTGGGTGGTGGTGAAAGTCTCGGTCACCTTGCATGGAAGCGAGGTGTTGGCAAAGATAAGATTGGACACCTCGTCCTGACCGACGTCTGTGCCGTAGGTCTTGGAGGTAACGTTGACCACAGTGGTGCGGTCGCCGCGGATGGGAGCGGGACGCTCGTCGGTCTCACCCTCCTCGTAGTCCTGGACGGCCTGCATATAGGCGGCGTTCATGGCATAGATGGCCGCACCCTTGGCCACACACTCATCGGGATCGGTGAGCTTGGAATCGCAGCCGAATTCGCGGTCGAGTCTGGCCTTGATCTGGGGCATACGCGATGAACCGCCTACAAGGAGGAACTCGTCGATGTTGTTGTATCCCTTCTGCTGGGCTATCTCGATCACCTTGCGGGTGGCGTCGATGGTTTCCTCGAGACGTCCCTCGGTGAGCGAGTCGAAGAGGTCGCGGGTGATCTCGATACGTGCCTGCATACCGTCATATTGGATATTGGCTCTCACCTTCTCCTTGGCGGTGAGCTGTTTCTTCTTCAGCTCCGCCTCGAGAAGCAGGGTATATTTCAACTCGGGCGACTCATCGAGGGTGTAGGATGTGCCGTTCTCGGCATTGAAAGCCGAAAGCATATATTCGGCCAGATTGGTGTCCCAGTCCACACCGCCGAGATGGTGGTCGCCACCGGTGGCTATCACTTTGATGGCGCCGCCGTTGACGTTGATTATGGTCACGTCGAATGTGCCGCCTCCGAGGTCGTAGACCAGCACGGTCTTCTTCTGGTCGGTCTTCACGCCGTAGCTGATCGCGGCGGCGGTGGGCTCGTTGATGATCGCGAGCACATTGAGTCCGGCTATCTCACCGGCCTGCTTGGTCTGCATACGCTCCTTGGTGCCGAAATAGGCGGGGCAGGTGATCACCACATCCTTGATCTCCTCGGGATTGTCGCCGAGATCGTTGGCATCCTTTACGAGCTTCTTGAGTATGAAAGCCGAGATCTCGGAGGGATCGTAGTGGTGGGGGAATCTGTTTTTCGACTTGTCGAAAGCCTCGTCAACGCCGATCTCGCGTTTGACGAACACCACCGTGTTGTCCGGCTCGACAGGAAGCATACCTTTGGCTTCCTTGCCGACGACAACCCGGTCGGGGCCTTCGAAATATACTGCTGAGGGGGTGGTGGCGTCGCCTTCGAAGTTGCGGAGCACCACCGCCTGGTCAAATTTGTCAACCTGGGCTATGCAACTGTAGGTGGTGCCGAGGTCAATGCCATAGACGGCTCTTGAATTGTCCATTTTGTATATAGGGAGTTTTTGTTATTTGTTGTCAGCTTTGTAGACTGCGACCGTGGCCGATTTCACCACCCGGTTGCCGCTCTGTTCCATGAATCCGCCGGCAAGACATTCGGCAATTGTTCCGACCTGTCCGGGGGTGGGAGCGGGCAGACTCCGGAGAGCGTTGTGGAGCCGTGGGTCATATCTGTCACCGGCGGCGGGAAGGAAATACTCGAGGTCATACTCGTCGTCGAGCATATCCTGCACCATGAGCAGATCGCCCTTCATCTTCTTGAGAGTGCGGGCAATGGCATCGTCGCCGGTCATTGCTTCCGGTCTGGAGCAGGCGGCAAGTGTGTTGTTGAGACGCTCGTGGATACGGATAATGCTTTTGAGGTAAGGGCGTTTGAGTTGTCCGATAAAGTCGGCCGAACGTTCCTGCAGGTCTGCATGGAGCTTCTTGATGAGTCCGTCCTTGTATGAATTGTCGTCCATGAACTTCTCTATCTTGTCAAGACGGACTTCAATGGGTGACAGGTTTATCCCGCACGGCTCTGATGCCGGTGCCGTTGTAGGAGCCGGAGCCTGTGGCTGTTCCGGCCTGAACGGAGGGGGTGTGACCGGAACATCAGGCTTCTCAAGTCCGGCTATACGGGCTTTGATCTCCTCGAGTTCTTTCTCGTAGTTGCTGATTGTCTCGGCCTGGTTGGCTATGTTGGTCTCGAGTTTCTCTTTCTCGGCTTTAAGGTCTTTGATCTGATCGGCGAGCAGTTTGTTCTGTTCGTTCAGTTCCGTGTTTGCCGTCCCGAAATTGGCCACGGTCTTTTCAAGCCGTGCAATCTCTTCTCTCATTCTCTTGGGGTTGTCGGCATCGTTGCTAAATAGGCCCATGGTCGATAGATTTGAAGGGTTTGTTTAAGGTTAGGTTGCAAAGATAGGCCTTTTTTGCTAAATTCCAAACTTTCGGGTCTTTAATTAACAAAAAAAGTAAGTGGGAACGGCCTGTATGGCCGTGGGGGCGGGGGCTATTTCACCCGGCAGAGGGTCAGACCGTCGCGCACGGGGATTATCACCGTCTCGAGCCGGGGGTGTCCGGCCACGTAGGTGTTGAAACTGTCGAGTCCGAGAGTCTGCGGGTCATGGTTGGCGACGGTGTCGAACACTTTGCCGTCCCAGAGGGTGTTGTCGGCGATGATGAAACTTCCGGAAGGGGTGTTGGGCAGCACGGCGTCAAGATAGGCCACATAGTCGCGCTTGTTGGCGTCGATATAGACGAGATCCCATGGCCCGGGGAGGGTGGACGCGATCGTCAGGGCATCGCCGATGTGGAGGGTGATTTTTTTTCCCTCGTCCACCGAGCCGAAGAGCTCGAGCAGTTCCGGCTCCATCTCGTCGTCGATCTCGATGGTGTGCACCTCGCCTCCCTCCGGCAGATTCTCGGCCAGGCAGAGGGCGGAATAGCCGGTGAATGTGCCGAGCTCGAGCACCCTGCGGGGCTTGATCATGGCTACGAGCATACTCAACAACCGTCCCTGGAGGTGTCCGGAGCACATACGGGGATAGAGGTGGGTGAGATGTGTGCGGCGGTAGAGGGCCTCGAGGTGGGGCGGTTCGGGGGATATGTGGCTCAGTATGTAGTCGTCGGCCTCAATGATGTCATTCATCGGTGTCCATTATGATGGCCTGGGCGGCGAGAAAATATGAATTGAGTCCGAATCCGGCGATTGAGCCGCGGCACACCGGAGCTATCAGCGAGGTGTGGCGTATGGGCTCGCGGGCGGCGATATTGGATATGTGTACCTCCACCACGGGTATGCGTATGGCGGCTATGGCATCGGCTATCGCAAGCGAGGTGTGGGTGTAGGCTCCGGCGTTGAGGATGATGCCGTCGCAGTCGGCCTCGTGCAGGAAGTCGATGATGTCGCCTTCGTGGTTGCTCTGCAGGTAGCTTATTTCATCGCCGTCGAGCATCTCGCGGAGTTCCTGCAGATATGATTCGAATGAGCGTGAGCCGTAGATACCGGGCTCGCGTGTGCCCAGGAGGTTGAGGTTGGGGCCGTTGATGATGAGTATCTTCATGAGAGAACCAGTGAGAAAATTGCTGCTGTGGATAAGGCCATGACCGCGAGCAGCATCCATGTCACATAGTGGCGCTGTGGATAGGCCTTGTAGGCCAGCCATGCGGAGAGGGCCATATAGAAGGGGTAGAGCTGAATGAGAGTCTTCACGGTCTCCTGTCCCTGGGGGCATTCCCTGATGAGCCAGGGGGTGCTGAAGAGGGGCAGGGTGAAGATGATGATCAGCAGGTTGATCCAGCGTGGAGTTTTCATTTTTTCTGCCTGTTTTTTTCTTCGCGGTAAGCCTCGACCGTCCGTCTGACCCCTTCCCTGAGGTCAATCTGCGGGGCGAAGCCGAAGTCGCGCATGGCGGGTGTGACGTCACAGTCCCAGTTGCGCTGGGCCATGATATTGTATTTGTCAGAGTTGAGAGTCGTGGCCTCGAGGCGCGCGGCTCCCCATTTCTCCGACACCTTGCAGGCTATGGATAACATCCACAGCGGGAGCCGCACGGGAATGACGAGCTTGCGTCCGAGAGTGTCGGCCACAATCTCGCGGAACTCTTTCTGGGTGTAGGCGCGGGGTTCGGAGATGATGTATTTCCGGCAGACAGGTGCGTGTTCGAGGGCATCGAACACGGCGCGGGCGAGATCCTCGACATAGATGAATGTGAGCATCTGCCGGCGGAATCCGACCCCGAAGTCGAAGTGGGAGTCGATGCACTTGATCATCATCAGGTAGTCCTGC
The DNA here is from genome assembly GCA_910587165.1 of uncultured Duncaniella sp. Taxonomy (GTDB): domain Bacteria; phylum Bacteroidota; class Bacteroidia; order Bacteroidales; family Muribaculaceae; genus Duncaniella. The sequence goes on along the minus strand of CAJUKP010000003.1, from coordinate 178,705 downwards.
TCGTGCGGACCGTAGACACCCGTGGGCCGCAATATGATCCACGGGAAATCGGGGATGGTCTGCAGCACGGTCTCGGCCTTGATTTTCGAGAGTCCGTAGCGGGTGTTGGGCCGCGGGATCATATCGCCGGTGAGTTTCGTGTAGTGTTTCTCGTCGCCGGGGCCGATGGCTGAGAGCGACGACATATATACGAACTTCTCCGGCCGTATGTGGCTGTCGGTGAGCGCTTCGATGAAATTGCGCAGGTAGAGGTAGTTGATCTTGTTGAAGTCCATGAAGTTGACACACTTCGTGGCTCCGAGGTTGTAAACCACATAGTCCCAATCCAGGCCCTCCATGGCTTCGGCCATCCTGTCGGGGGAGTCATAGTCGAGAGTGATGAACCGCAGGGCGGGATCGGTGAGATATCGGCGCGATGTCGATTCCCTGACGCCACACCATGTCTCAAAGCCGCGGCGGAGCGATTCGGCCGCGATGAAGCCTCCGATGAAACCTCCGGCTCCGACGATAAGTACTTTTTTCATAGGCTCTCGAAGAGTTCGATATATTTGTTGGCGATGGATTTTGAACCGAATCTTTCCTCGACTGTCCGGTGGAGATAGTCACGGGAGATGTCGGCCTTGAGCGCCCACATGATACCCTCGGCTATGTCGCGGGAATCCTTGTAGCGGGCAATGTAGCCTGTTTTGAGATGTTCCACGATGTCATTGCGTCCGTCGCCGCCGAATGTGACTGGGATGGCTCCGGCGGCCTGCCCCTCGATGAGGGTGCCGCTCAGCGACTCGTAGAGCGATGTGGAGATGACCACTTTGGCCGAGGCATACAGATAGGCCAGTATCTTGAAGTCGTTGATACGTCCCAGCCAGCGGTGCGACAGTCTCAGCCTGTCGAGCAGCTCGGGATTGCGGATCTCGCCGAACAGGTAGATGGCTGTCGATGAGGCAATCTCGGGATAGTTGTCGAATATGTAGTTGCAGGCGTCGATGGTGTATTCCAAACCCTTGATGGGATCGTCGAGACGGGCGGCTCCCATGAGAAGAAGATTGGGTTTGGAGGTGGTGAGAAGGGAGTCGATGTGACGTGCGGGCGAGGTGTAGAACTGCTCGACGGGAAAAGCGTTGTATATTGTCATCACCGGGAGGCTGCGGAGGAGCGACGACTCCCTGGCACGCTTCTCCAGCCAGTGGCTCACGGCCACGAATGTGATGGGCACTTTGGAATACAGCTCTCTCTTCTTGAGCCACATACGGTGTGAGAGATCATCGGGGCTACCGCCGCCGTTCAGGAACATACAGTTGCCGCATTTGTCGGTATAGTAGTCGCATTCGTAGGCGTGGTGGCATATTCCGGTGAAAGCCCACATATCGTGGAGTGTCCACACGAGTTTCTTGCCCATCTCGTGCAGCTTGCGGATGGAGCCTGTGCCCATCAGTCCCTGGTTGATCCAGTTGAGACACACGATGTCGGCCTCCTTGACCCACGGATGGTTGTGGACACCGATGGCGAAGTTGCCGGTGGAGACGAGGAAGAGATTCTTGCGGTTGAAACCGAGATGCGACAGGATGTGGAGACGCTCGAGGCAGAAGACCATCCCGCGTCTGAAACGGGAGCCGACGTCGGAGACATTCTCCTCGGCCGATCTCTTGGTATATACCACCATACGGGCATCCAGCCCCTCGCGGCGCAGAGCCTGCATGAGGCGGAATGTGACTATGGCGGCGCCACCGAGCACATCGCTGTGGGTGACAAGGACTATTTTCTTATTTCTTAGTGCGTTTGCTGTCATTTCTGTCGGATTTGGATAGGCTTCCGATGTCGATTATCGACACTTTTCCGAGCCTGAGTCGTGCCTCGAGATAGCTGGCCAGTTCGGTGCGCTTACGGGCGGGGAGGGGAGCGGAGTAGGTGACGAGCGCCAGATATGCCGTGTCGAGGCGTCCGGTCGACATCTCGCCGAAGACGGCCCGGGTGATGGCCATTTCTGCCACTTGCGGGAAGAGTACCTTCATCTCGGGTGACAGGCGTCCGGCAATGGTGTCGTTGAGCATCGTCTCGGCTATCACCCCTTTGAGCGAGTCGATGGCCATCTGTTTCTCCGCGATGGAGGCCTGGGCCATCTCGTAGATGCTGCGCACGGATTGGGTGTTGTCGCCTGTGAGGCCGGAGAGGTCGGGGTTGTCCCCCTGTATGATGTTGATCTTGGCCCCTTCGAGGCCGTAGAATTTCAGCTTCGACGACAGGGCGAGCGCAAGCGAGTCGGCCGGAAGCACCTTGCCGATGAGTGTGATGCTGATGGTCTTCTCTCCCCCTTTCATCATGGCGTCAGAAGCCAGCACCCTTGTGGAAGGGAAATGACATTCGGTGGTCACGAAGCGTGAGGCGTTTGACTCGAAACGGCTCTGCCGGAGCATATTGTAGGTGAGATAGAGCGATGGCAGGAGGGTGATGAGCGCGGCGGTATAGACTATGCGGCGCACCTTGTCGGCCCGGGCCGGATTCTCGGTGCCGGCATGGTGATAACCCATCAGCTTTACTCCGATGAATGTAGAGAGTGAGATGTAGATGGAGTTGATGAGGAAGAGATAGAAGGCCCCGAAGAAGTATGTGGGCTGCCATGTGGCCAGACCGTAGCCTGCCGTGCAGAGCGGGGGCATGAGGGCGGTGGCTATGGCGACGCCGGGGATCACGTTGCCCTTTGACTTCGATCCGATGGCTATGATGCCGGCGGCTCCGCCGAAAAAGCCGATGAGCACATCATAGATGGTGGGCGATGTGCGGGCCAGCAGCTCGCTGTGTCCCTCGCTGACGGGGGAGATGAGGAAGTAGAGCGTGGAGGTGAGCACACTGAAGCCGGTGGCCATGATGAGGTTGCGGAGCCCGCGCTTGATGAGCTCGAAGTCATGGATGCCCACACCGAGCCCTATGCCGATGATGGGGCCCATGAGTGGGGAGATGAGCATCGCGCCGATGATCACTGCCGTCGAGTTGGTGTTGAGGCCAAGCGAGGCAATGAAGATGGCTATGATGAGGATGACGATGTTTGTGCCGCGGAACGACACTCCGTCGCGTATCGACTGTTCTGCCTCTTCCTGGGAGACGAGGTAGTCGCCCAGGGCAAAGTATCGGGCGAAGTATTTTCGGAAGGATTGCAGGTTCATGATCTCTATCTGAGTATGGTGGAGGCGTTTCCGGCCCGTGGCCTGGGCGCTCGGTTGGGGCTATTCCCTGGGTGTGCGGAGAAGGGTCTTGATTTCGTCGACCACGTTGATCACATAGTCGCCCACCTTCTCGAGCGAGCCGATGATGTCCATGTAGTATATGCCGGCCTGATACTCGTAGTGGTGCTCGTTGATGTTCTCGACGTTGGCCGAGCGGAGCTGGTTGCGCATATTGTTGATCTCACGCTCGCGGTTGTAGGAGGTGATGATGTCGGCTTCCGAGATGTTCTCGAGGTCGCGCAGCAGCAGGTTCTCGTTGGTGATGGCGGCCTCTACAGCGATGAACATGGAGTCGATGTTGTGGTGTATCTCCTCGTTGAAGTCGGCGTGGCTTTCGTTCTTCCGCACCATGATCTTGCCTATGCCGTAGCAGCAGTCTGCCACGCTCTCGATCTCGCTGGTGATGCGTATGAGGGCCGATATGCGGTGCTTGCCTTCGTTGGAGAGGCGTCCCTCGGCGCATCGGTTCAGATAGTGGGCTATCTCGATTTCCATGCGGTCGGAGATCTCCTCATACTTCTCAAGACGCGAGAACTGTCTGGTGAATTCTTCCTGATCCTTCACCTTCACGATGGCCTGGGCCATGCCCACCATGCGCTGCACTCTCTGCGAATAGACAAGTATCTCTTTCTCCGCCTGGGCTATGTTGAGCTCGGATGCGCTCATGAGACCGCCGGAGATGAATTTGAGCTGGAATTCGTCGTCCTCCTTGTGGCGCTTGGGCACAAGAGCCTCCACGATTTTCACGTATAGTCCGGTGAGCCAGATCATGATGGCCACGTTGACCAGATTGAACACGGTGTGGAACATCGACAGACCGAACGATACGCTGAACTGCATCTGTGCCACCTGTGCGAGCACCGGATGGCCCGACGGGAGTGTGTTGGCGAAAAGGGCGTTGTAGGTGTCGGGGTCGGAGGCCTCGAGGGCGTTGACGAATGTGAATATTTCCGTGGGGTTGCCCTGCCCGAGACGTTCGGTGATCCAGACGTTGAGGTCGCAGAACGGGTAGAACACCACGAGGGTCCACACCAGGCCGAATGTATTGAACAGAAGGTGGCCCATGGCGGTGCGCTTGGCTGCCACGTTACCGCTCATTGATGCGAGGAGCGGGGTCACGGTTGTTCCGATGTTTGAACCCAGCACCACGGCACAGGCGATGTCGAATGTGATCCAGCCTTTCGTACACATGATGAGCACGATGGCGAATGTCGCCGCCGACGATTGGATGATAGCTGTCAGTATCATGCCCACGAACAGGAAGATCAACACCGAGAGGAAGCCCATGGAGGCGTATTTCTCAAGGAAGGCAAACATTTCCGGATTGCTCTGCAGGTCAGGCACGTATGTGCTGATCATGCCGAGGCCCATGAACATGAAGGCGAAGCCCACGAGGAATTCTCCGATAGACTTCTTCTTGCTCGACGACGAGAAGAGCAGCGGCACCGAGCAGGCGATGATGGGGAGGATCATCAGTGAGGTGTCGACCTTGAATCCGAAAAGTGCGATGATCCATGCCGTGAACGTCGTGCCCACGTTGGCTCCGAATATGACGGCCATGGATTGCCCGAGGGTCATGAGGCCGGCGTTGACGAAGCTCACCACCATGACTGTGGAGGCCGATGAGCTCTGGATAAGGGCGGTGATGAGGATACCCGTCAGCATACCGGTGAGACGGTTGCGGGTCATGACGGAAAGAATGCTGCGGAGGCGGTCGCCGGCTGCCTTCTGGAGACCTTCGCTCATAACCTTCATTCCGTAGAGGAAGAGTGCTACCGAGCCAAGGAGGCAGAGGAAGTCTAATAAGCTATAGCTCATGTGATCGGGCTTGAAATAGTTTTTAAGTTGGTTGTGGCCGCTTTGGCCGTTGCAAAGATATAACAATTTTTAATAAATACAAAACTCAATTTCATGAATCGTGAGATTACCGATCAGGACAAGAAGTTACCGATCAGGACAAGAAGTTACCTATCAGGACAAGGGTACAGAAGGACAAAAGGAAAAAAGAAACAAAAATCTTTTTTGAGTCAGAATAATCAAGCTGATAATATTCGAACAAAAAAATAAAAAATCTGTTTCTTTTTTCCTTTTGTCCTTCTGTACCCTTGTTCTGATCGGTAATCTTTGATCGGTAACTTTTAGTGTCCGCGGACACGGAAGGCTCAGAGCTTCTTCACATCTCCTACGAACAATATCGCTCCGGTGCTCTTCTCTCTTACAAGATAGATGAACGGACGGTCGAATACAAGGTTCTGCGGTTCATATCCATTGGAGGTCTCCATAAATTCGATAGTTACAGCAGCCCCTTCCGCTCCCCATTTGTCAATCGAATAGCAGGTCCCTTGCAATATATTGTCGACCGATAGCTCTCGAGAAGGATTTATGCGGGAAAAATCAGATGTCGGGCTGAATATATTCCCATATCCCAACTTCTCAAGAATCTTCCTAAGATAAAATTCCTGTTCGGTTTTGAATTTAGGAATAATCAGATTCCTATAGTCCTTCCTTTTTCCGGAGGAAAGTCTGTCAAGAGTTTTGCTGTTCAGTGCGTTGACAATACGGGACAATGTATTCCCTTTCGTAGGAAGAATACACTCCATAAAGTATTCACCGTCCCCGAAATCCAGATACACGTCTGTCATCATTTCATCTTCCGAAACGGTCAGGTTGGATGTCGTGCCACTTAACATATCAATCTCTACTTCTCTGTTGTCCGAACAAATGAATTTGCCCTTGCGGGTAATCAGAAACGGTTCCTTCCAATTCCCTTTAAAATGCATGGCATTACATAAAGTCATTCTTACACTCTCATTCAGGGGCTCTTTGAGAAAGTCCGGGATGAGACCGTCTGTTTTCTCGCTGATCCAACTGTTTATAGCGTATATAGCCGTGTCGGTGTGGAGATTGCATCTGAACACCGACGCGGAATAATACTTCTTTAAGTCACGCACGTAACCGGAAGCTACATCATAGTCCTTGTCAACCCATAGCGAGTTGGCAAGCGAAATTTCGGTCTGCCGGTCAGCGCACCCCAGGCCTGAGATCAGCTTCCTGCTGAGTTGATTAAGGTCTTCCAGTCCAAACCGTTTATTCATCCCCGTCATTTTCTCCAGTTCCCGGAGTGTGGTTCCGGCAGCACCGTTGGCAAGCATTGAAAGGCTGATGGACAGACTAAGCGGCGAGAAAAGCATATTTTCATTGTCTGAACGATACAATTTCTTGTACACAGACAAGGCGAAATCGTTCTGCCTCGCAATCGCTTCCCTCTCATCATTTGTAAACAGAATCGGCCCGGAGTCCGTTTGAACATTCTCCGGTTCAGAAGCTGATTCCGATACATCGGAATGAGCTGAGAGGGGGACATCAACAGACATTGAAACTTCATGCCCGCCTCTGACACCCTTGGCGTTTTGAGTTGAGCAACTGACGAGCGAAATCGCCAAGACTGAGATGATAGAAATCAGTTTCCTCATGATTGAATGAAATTTGAATGGCGATTTGTGTGATGATTTGTCTTTATTTGCAAATATACCTACTATATTTTGATATTTTCAAATTATTTTAGTTAAAATTTACTAAACAAAAGCTGCCAAATAAAACAAAGTGTCATGTGCCGGATCGGGAGGTGTGTGGACGGTGTGGTTGAACGGATAAGAGGCCGAAAGATACATAAACTGTGATGCCGGGATATTTTCGACATGAAAGATTTGGTTATGCACCGTTGAATAGTTATCTTTGTGGTGACGTCGCTGACGTGAACCATCATGCTGTCGGCGCCGTTAGAAACTTGTAAGGCTCTTTCAAAAAGGGCAAGAAACTGAAATTCAATCCTAATTGCTATATGAACAAGGTAATCTACATAGGGGAGCTGACGCTCAACGTCAGTCTCAATACCGACGGCACCGCCACTACCCGGGTGGGCGACCGACTCGTGGCTGCCGCCGCTCTCGACGGCATGATGGGTGTCGAGACAATTTTTGTCGGTGAGGCATCGGCTGATGTGGTGGGCGATCATATCGTGTCATATCTCGACAGCTCCAAGGTGAACACCGCATCGGTCGACCGTTATTCGGAGGGTGCGAGCCCCGTGAAGATTTCCTCAACTGTTTCGGACGGCAAGCCCATCATACATTCGGCGTTCCCCTCCGAGCCTATCAATCCTGTGTGGCCGAGGGTCAACGAAGGTGATGTGGTGATTTTCGGTTCCTATCTGGCCCTTGACAAGAGAAACCACGATGCCATCGTCGATCTGCTCAAACACGCCAGGGCCCGCAAGGCCAAGGTGGTGTCGATCCCTTATTTCGATCTCACCCGTGTGCCCAGGATCACCCGCGTGATGCCGGAGGTGTGGGATTCGCTCGAACAGGCCGATCTTGTGGTGGTCACCACTGATGATCTGGCCGCTCTCTTCCCCGGCGAGGATCCCGCCAAGGCGTTCAAGGCACACATACTTTTTTATTGCCGCCGCTGCCTCGTGCTCGACCGCGAGGGGCTGACCATGCGATTCTTCGACGGTGATGAGTCATGGACCCTCGCCTGCCACCCCACTCAGCTCGACAAGGAGCGTTGGGCGGCCGGTGCGGTGGCCGGTGTGGCCCGCGCGCTCAGCGAGGGGATCAGTGATCCAGACGATATAATGGCCAAGGCCAATGAGACTGCCCATAGCGAAATAGCCGCATCTGTGTTATGAGACCTACTTCACTCGAACCGGTTTTTCTTCCGGTCACTGCTGATGTGGCCCCTCTCAAGGCCCGTATGAAGCGGGCCCGTCAGTCCGACGATATGCTCCGTATGCTCGAGGAGGCCCCGTTCGATACAGCATACGACCTGCTGCGCTCCAATATGGCCGAGTCAGCCCGCCGTGGCGAGGCTCCCAAGGCGGTGGAGACCATCAGTGATCTGGCCGGACGCATCGACCCTGACACGGAGGATGCCACGGCCCTGACGGTCCATGCCGCGCTGGTGCAACTGCTGACCGCGATATATATAGAGAACGATATGCTCGACATGGCGGCGGCATCGGCTGCCGAGGCTCTGCATATCCTTGCCCGCGCGCCGCGCCGCAAGGATGCGCCGTTTCTCCAGGTGCTTGCATCGCTGCTCTACGATGTGGCCTATCTCCATTCGTGCCGTGGTGAGTACAAACAGGCCGAGCGGGAGATAGAGAAATCCATAAAGATATTCGAGCGGTTGGCCAAATCTGATCCCGACCGCTATGCGGCCCCGCATCTCATGGCTCTCAACGGAGCCACTGCCATCTACCGCAACCGTGTGAAGCAGGCCGAGCTGCTGGCCCACTATCAGGCGGCCACGACAACCTATCTGCAGTTGCTCAACGCCGGTGTGGAGGATGCCACAGGGCGACTGGTGGATTCTCTTGCCGACCAGGGTGACACCCTGTCACGTATGGGGCGCCACCGCGAGGCCGTGCAGTACTATTCCAGGGCGCTCAAATATCTCACCCGCATCGAGACTGACTTCACCATGCGTCAGCTCAAACTCTCGGTGGCTCTCGGCGAGTCCATGCTCTCCGTGGCGGCCATGAGGGACAAGGGGGTGCATCTGCTCAACACAATGCTCCACAAGGCCACGAAAATCAACGCGGTTGACGAGCACCGAAGGATAGTGGATATCCTCTATCATGCCAAATCGCGCTCGCTTGACATCCTGAGCCTCTGGCACAAGCTTTTCCCGAAATAAAACCAAAACCGACAATATAACCATGAGTTCCCATACTCCTGCAACACCCGCACCACGTCTTAAGGACGTCCACATAGCCATAGTATTCACCGAATGGAACGAGCATATCACCAAGGCTCTCGCCGAAGGTGCGTTTGACACCCTCATCAAGTCAGGCCTCACTCCCGGTGACCTGAAGATCTACACCGTTCCCGGGGCGGTCGAACTCACCTTCGCCGCATCCAAGCTCATAGAGAGCGGTGCTTTCGATGCCATAATAGTGCTCGGATGTGTCATCAAGGGTGACACCCCTCATTTCGACTATGTATGCTCGAGTGTCACACAGGGTGTCACATCGCTCAATGCCGATTGCGACATTCCGGTGATATTCGGTGTGCTGACAGTCACCGATGAGCAGCAGGCTCTCGACCGTGCCGGCGGTGCGCTCGGCAACAAGGGCTCGGAGGCTGCCGAGACCGCGCTCAAGATGATCGAGTTCAACCGTCTGGCCGACGAGCTCTGATCTCCCTCTGTCCGCAATAGCCATGATGGAAAGCCTCATGCAGTACGTCTGGCAGCACCGTCTCCTGCTCCAGACCGATCTCGCCACCGTGGGTGGCGAGAGGATTTCCATCGTCGATCCCGGCACGCTCAACCGTGACTCCGGGCCTGACTTTTTCAACGCCAAGGTAAATATCGGTGGCCGTATGTGGGCGGGAGATGTGGAGATACACGTGCGCGCGTCCGACTGGCACCGCCACGGGCATGACGGCGACCCGGCATACGATTCTGTGGTGCTTCATGTCGTGGAGCGCGATGATACGTGTGTCAGACGCCCGAACGGCGAGGTGATTCCCCAGATGGTGATGAGATGCGCGCCGGAATTCCATCGCAGCTATGCGGATCTCGTTGACCGTTCGGACATCGACCTCCCGTGTGCCCCGTTCATAGGCACTTTCTCCCCTCTCCACCGTGCCGACTGGCTCTGCTCACTGGCTTTCGAGAGGCTCTATGCCAAGGCCGACCGTATGCTCGGGCTTCTCGATACATATACGGGCGACTGGGAGCAGGTGGCATACATCATGCTGGCCCGTGCTCTCGGGTTCGGCAAGAATTCCGATGCCATGGAGCGGCTTGCCCGGTCGGTTCCGTTGCATTTCCTCCGCAAGCACGCCGACTCGGCCGCCTCGATAGAAGCCCTGTTTTTCGGGCAGTCCGGATTTCTCGATACGGCACCGGCCTCTGACCCATACGTGGAACAGTTGCGGCGTGAATATGGCTTTCTTGCCCGTAAGTTTTCGTTGAAGGCCCCGGAGTCTCCGGGTTGGAAGATGGGCCGTATGCGTCCGCCAAATCTCCCTCACCGCCGCATCGCCTCTCTGGCGTCAATGGTGGCGGGTGATTTCCGTATAGTGGCACGTCTGCTCGGAATGCGTGACCCGGAAGAGGCCATAGAATATTTCCGCGCTCCGCTCGATGGCTACTGGGCATCTCATTTCACGTTCGGAGTGCCGGCGTCGCGCCCTTCCGAGACCATGAGCCGGGCGTCGGCTGTGATATTGGTCATCAATGTCGTGGCTCCTCTTTTTGTGGCATACGGAAGCACCCATGGCGACGATGCGCTCATATCGCGCGCCGTCGAATGGTTGCAGCTCCTGCCGCCCGAGAGCAATTCCGTGATCTCCATGTTCGACCGGGCCGGCATCCCGGCCCGCGATGCCTTCGCCACGCAGGCTCTTCTCCAGTTGCGCCGCGCCTATTGCGAGCCTCACCGCTGTCTCTATTGCCGGCTGGGCCATACGCTTCTGGCCACCCGCGCACTCAGGAGGCCGTGAGGGGTGTCGTCACAAAAGGGCTGTCACCTCTTTGAACGCGTATGTCCTGCTCTCCCCGCTGACGGTCGTGAGGGTGAGATGGCCCATAGGTCCGATCGCTGTGATGCGGGCCTCGATATCCGTGTGGAGCAGATTGTCGCGGTAGGGATGATATCCGTCGCGCCGCCACAGGAGCGAGTCATATTCCACGCGCAGTTTTTCAGCGGGGAGCCCGAGCGCCGCAAGTATCTCCTGGCCAAGCCGCTCCGCAAGAGGGGGAAGCGTGTAGGTGAGTCCGGTGAGCTGGGCCACCGATACAGGATTGGGGGCGTCGGATAGAAACCGTGTCTGGTTGATGTTTATCCCTATGCCGGCTATCGACCGTTCGATAAGACGTCCGGTCAGTGTGTTCTCGATGAGTATTCCTGCTATTTTACGGTCGTCGACATAAATGTCGTTGGGCCATTTTATGAGCACCTTCTTTTCCGGCAGCAGGCTTTGAAGCATCCGTGCTGTGCCGAGGGCGACGGCGCGCGATATGTCAAACTGACACGCCGCCTCTACCCCTGAGGGGCGGAGAAGCATTGAGAGTGTGAGATTCAGGCCCGGCTCAGCCTCCCAGCTGTTGCCGCGCTGCCCGCGTCCGGCTGTCTGCTCCACGGCCATCACTATGTCGCCGTGGCCGAGCGAGCCGGCGCGGGAAGCCACGTAGGAGTTGGTGGATCCCACCGTGTCAAGTGTGATCACCCTCATGGTCAGTCGTTGACGATGAGTTTCCGTCCGCCGTCGGGCATGATCTCGATGTCTACTCTCACGGTGTCGTCAGGCAGGATGTCGTCTATGCGGTCGGGCCATTCGATGAGGCAGAGCGCGCCTGAATCAAGGTAGTCCTCGATGCCGATGTCGAATGCCTGTTCGAGATTCTCGATGCGGTAGAGATCAAAGTGATATATCAGCTCGGCGGTGGTGTCGGAACGGTATTCGTTGACGATCGCGAATGTCGGAGAGCTCGTGGCCTCGTCGTCGGGCACACCGAGGGCGCGCACCAGTGCATTGATGAAAGTGGTCTTGCCGGCACCCATCTCTCCGTTGAAGGCATAGACGGTGCGGTCGTCCATAAGTCCGAGGAACTCCTCGGCGGCACGGCCCAGGTCGTCGGTGGATTTGATGATTATTTCGTGCATGACAGTGTAAGTTTATGTATGATGATTATTTCGGCTGAAGGGTGATGAGGGGTATGAGCATCTCCTGCATTGAGATGCCCCCGTGCTGGAATGTCCCGTCGTAATACTGTACGTAATGGTTGTAGTTGTTGGGATAGGCGAAGAAGTCGCGGTCGGTGGCGAAGATGTAGGCCGATGAGACGTTGGGCGACGGGAGCCCGAATTTCTGGGGATTCCTGATCTCATAGACCTCCTTGGAATTGTAGCCGAGGTTCTTTCCCACCTTGTAGCGCAGGTTGGTGTTGACGTTCTTGTCACCCACCACTTTGACCGGATGGTTCACTCTCACGGTGCCGTGGTCGGTGGTCAGTATCACTTTGCACCCTTTGGCGGCTATGCGGCGGAATATCTCGAGCGCCGGAGAGTGGCGGAACCATGATTCCGAGAGCGAGCGGTAGGCTGCATCGGTGGAGGCCAGCTCGCGTATCATCCGTGACTCGGTGCGGGCATGGGAGAGCATATCAATGAAGTTGATCACGATCACGTTGAGATCGTTGGCCATGAGGTTGGAGAATTCTCTCAGGAGCTTCTCGGCCCCGGGAGAATCGTTGACCTTCGTGTAGGAGAAACGGCACTTGCGTCTGAACCGCTCGAACTGTGTGGCTATGAGCGGCGACTCATTGAGGTTCTTCCCTTCGGGGGAATCCTCGTCGACCCACAGCGACGGAAACATTTCCGCGATATCGAGCGGCATAAGTCCCGAGAATATGGCGTTGCGGGCATATTGGGTGGCGGTCGGGAGTATGGAGCAGTAGAGCTCCTCGGCGAAGGTGAATGAGTCGGCAAGCAGAGGCTTCACGGCAGCCCACTGGTCGAGACGGAAATTGTCGATGAGTATGAAGAACATCGGCTTTCCGTCCGTGGCGCTGTCGAGCATCGGGAACACCTTGCGTTTGAAGACATCGGTGGACAGCAGGGGGCGTCCTTCGCTCTGCGGGGAGGTGATCCATTTCTCGTAGTTGCGTCTCACGAATTTCACGAAGGCCGAGTCGGCTTCGTCGCGCTGCATCGCCAGCAGCTCGTCCATCGAGGTGTCGGTGCCGGCCAGTTCCATCTCCCAGTGCACGAGCAGTCGGTATAGCTCCATCCATTTCTCCACGCTGTCGGCATCGTTGATGAGCATGGAGATGCGGGCGAACTCCTGGCGGTAGTCAGTGGTGGTCTGCTCCGATACGAGTCTTCCGGCATGGAGATTCTTCTTGATCGACGAGAGGATCTGGTTGGGATTGACAGGTTTTATGAGATAGTCGGCTATCTTGTTGCCCACGGCCTGATCCATGATGTTTTCCTCCTCGCTCTTCGTGATCATCACCACCGGGATATAGGGCTTGGAGAGTTTTATGCGTTGCAGGGTCTCCAGACCTGTGAGTCCGGGCATATTCTCGTCGAGTATGATGAGGTCGAAGTCACGCTCGTCCGTGAGGGCCAGCGCGTCGGCGCCGCTGCAGGCTGTGACCACGTCATAGCCTTTGGCGTTGAGGAAGAGTATGTGGGGCTTGAGGAGGTCTATCTCATCGTCGGCCCAAAGTATGGTTGACATTCTCGTGAGTTTTTAGATTAATCATCTTCGTCACCCTCCGAGCCTATGGGGTAGGAGGGTAGGGCGGGAGCAACGGGTTGCGGAGCGGGTTCAGGCGCTGTCACAGGAGCCGGCTTTGGTTCAGGCTTGGACTCCGGTCCGGGTTGCGGGGCTATATGCTCCTCTGGTTCCGGCTCGGGCTCGACCTCCACTCCGGCAGGGGGCGGGGTGATCTCCACCGGAGCGATGGGATCGGTGGGCACTATGTCCGGCAGCTCCGGAGTCTCTTCGCCGTCGCCGGGTACGGCGGGTTCCGGAACTGTCTCAGCCTCAGTCTCAGTCTCCGGTTCCTCTACGGAGGCATCGGCCGCTTTGATGGCTTCCTCGCCTGTGAAGCGGAAGTAGTCGTCGAAGCTTCCCGCTCCCTGAAGCAGTTTCTCGAAGTTGCTCTTCGAGATCTCCACCGGACGGACGGCCTCCGGCATTGTGAATGTGCCGTCGCGGGCCAGCAGAGAGCGGTAGTGGTTGAGCTCGGCCTGATTGGAGAATCCCTTCACTATCAACAGTCCGAGCGGGCCGAAGTTCATGAGTTCGAGATCGAAATCCTTGACGACGTAGGTGGTGAAGTTGTGGCGGGCCACCTCATAGAGCAGACTGTTCGGTGTGACGGCATCCGTGGAGAAGAGCAGCACCAGATAGTGTGGCTCTTCAGGTGCGAGCACGAACTCCAGATCGGCGTCTCCGGCAAGTGCTGTCGAGTCGTTGGTCAGGCGTATGTCCCAGAGCATACCGCGTGTGTTTGACCCGCCGCTGTGGAGCTCGCGTCCGGCTTTCACCCCTTTAAGCCATTCGGAGGCGAGCGGGGCTATGTCGGCCTCGGGATAGCGGGTGAGAAGATCGGAGATGGTCTCGCCGAATTCCTTGGATCTGTTCTCGGTCACGTAGGCAAGGGCATGGAGAAACATGAATTTGGGCATGATGGGAGAGAGCGGATACTCTTTCTCCATGGTCCGGTAAGCCTGGTGGACGGCGCTGTTGCGGTCGGCGAGATAATCCTCGTAGGCCTGCTCGTAGAGGGCCTCCTGACGGCTCTCCATGGCCCTGAGGTTGTCGAGATATGCGGGGTCGCGCATGGCGGCGGCATATTTCGATTCCGGGAACCGGCTTATGATCAGCCCCCTGTAGATGTCGGCCTCGGCGGGACGTCCGCGCCTCATGTTCATGAGATATTCGTTGTAGAACACATCGAGCCGGTAGACATTCTCGGGATAGCGCTCCATGAGTTTGTCCCACTCGGTTTTGGCGGCGTCGAAGTCCTCGAGCTTGTCCTTGAGTATTAGACCTGAATTATAGAGGCCTTCCTGAATCACCTCACCGGCCACGGTCTTCTCGGCATCGGTCTTGGGTATCTGGCGCAGGTAGTATTCCGGGTAATGCGGATCCTGTTCCCGTTCGCGGGCCTCCTTCTCCTCCTTGGTCTCCTCGGAGATCTCCTCGTCCGGGTTGCCGTCGGTCTCCTCTTCCTCCCCGTCATCTGTCTCGCTTTCTGTGGAGAGTGAGAAGCTCGATTTGTTGCGGCGTCTCCAGTCATCCTCAAGTTTGCGCGAGCCCCAGCGCTTCTGGAAATCGGTGCGTCCGGCGTTGCGGGTGGCGGTGTTGTAGAAATACCATGACTTGTCGGTGTTGAGCTGGAACTGAGTCGGTGCGTTGGCATTTGAATTGTTGAGCGCCGATCCCGCGGCCTCCACTTGTGCCATATACTCCTCACGGGCTGCCTCCTCGGCCTCCTTCTTCTCCTTCTCCTTCAGCTCCTCGATGATCCTGTTGATCACCTCGAGCTGTTTCTCCTCAGGCATGGCCGAGAGGCGGAGCAGGGAGTCATTGAGCACGACATTCTGGGTATAGACCGCCAGTTCGTCGAGCACGTCGGAACGGCGTTTTATGCCTGCATATCCCGGATATGATTCCGGAAGCTGCGGCACACCCTCGGCATAGCGGGGCTGGGCGAGATCATATCGTCCCTGATCATAATACAGACCTCCGAGTGTCACCTGCGAGATGGCTTTGTCGATGCCGTTGCGGGTTGACTTATCGGCGGCGAGGATATAGTTGGCTATGGCGTTGGCCGTGTCGCGGCGCGACAGATACAGATTGCCGATGGCATAGTAGATCTGGTCGAGATATTCCTTGTTCACCCCATAGCGGGTCATGCGTTTCAGCGACTTCACCTCGGGCCCGATATCGGTTCCGTCAAAGACCTCGCTCTGCTTGATGCGGGCGTTGAAACGCGCACGGTAGGGGGCCGACGAGGCTCCGGCGGCTTTCTTGAAAGCCTCGTATGCTCCTTTGCGGTCTCCTTCGGCGGCTTTAAGCTGCCCGAGCAGGAATGTGAGCCTGGTCTTCTGCTGCCCCTTGGCATACTTCAGGGCTTCGGTGAGCATACCGATGGCTCTGGCATTGTCATGGGTGCGCACATAGTAGTCGGCGTATGTGAAATAATAAAGATCCTTGAGTCTGCCGGATGTGAGCTGGTCGGGTTTGACACGTTTCAGTATGGTCTCGGCCTCGAACAGCCAGTCGAGGGCGCAATAGCTTCGTGCCTGCCAGAGCTGAGCCTCGAGCACGGTGGCCGGAAGCCATGAGAAATGCTTGGCGGTGTAGTAGAATGTCGAGGCGGCCCCGAGGAAGTCACCGTCCATATACTGTGACCGTCCCATCATCATCCAGGCATTGTGGAGAAACGGATTGTACTCGTCTCTCTTCAGCCATTTCTTGTATTCGGGGTCATTCCCCTTTCCGGCTTTCCGCTTCGGGCGCTTCTTGATGCTGCGGAGCTGGATGGCCTTCTGGGCCTTCTCGATGGAGCGGGTGAACGATCCGGAGGGTTGCGGGGCCTTGGGGTTGGCCCGGGCCTCGGCCGGATGCATCAGAAGTGTGGTGGTGAAGTCGTCCTCATACCCACGTTCCATCTCCTTGAGAGTCTCCTTGTAATGTTCATCGCCGTTGAAATAGATGTTGTAGCGGGTGATGAAGGCCTGATAGTTGCGGGTGGCGGCGGTGTTCTTCTTGGGTGAGCACGACCAAAAGGCCGCGGCGAGAGCCACGACCGACAGAGCGCATAGCAGACGACTGTATATCCGTTTCACTACATATATAACGTGGGATATGCCGATATATTGCCGAAAAAACCTGAATAACCTCACGGTCGTTCAGGTTCCGAGTATTTAGCTAACATTCTTTACCACGGGATTGAAAATATAGTGTAAAAGAATGTTCTGATATGACAAAAGTAATCATAAAAATCACCCCCCCAAGCGATTAACTCTATTTAACGTGTGTGAAATCCTTCTCTTTCGCTGTGTAGTCGGGTGGTGGTAATGCCGGTTGTCACCTGTCGGAATACACAAAAACCTGGAAAGCCTCACGGACATCCAGGTTCAGAGTTGAGTATTTGGTTGACATTCTTCACCACGGGATTGAAAATATAGAGTGGAAGAATGTTTTTGTGAGGCAAAAGTAGTCATAAATATCACCCCCCCAAATGATTAACTCTATTTAACTATGCAATCAACCCTCCGGAACGGCGTGTCACGGAGGGTTGACAGATGGAGGGAATCGTAATCAGTCGGAGCTATTCTCCGATTATTTCCTGAAGGATGGCGACGGCTGTCTCGACGGTCTTGACGTTGAGGATTCCGAATGAGCGTTTGCCGCCGTTCTCGCGTATCTGGACGCGGCGGGGATGGGCGGTGAGATAGTTGAGCATACGTCCGAACATATCGCTCTGATAGTAGGCCTTGTTGCTTTCGTCGACGAAGTAGGTGTACATCCGTCCCTGTTTCAGAGCCACTTTCTCTATGCCGAGGCGGCGGGCGAGGCGGCGCAGACGCGGGATGCGCAGCAGCTCGGCGGTCACGTCGGGGATGGCTCCGAAACGGTCGGTCAGGCGGGTGCGGAACTCCATCAGATCTGTCTCGCGCTCGATGCCGTCGAGTTCCTGATAGAGCGAGATACGCTCGCTCTCGGTGGGGACATAGTCGGCAGGGAGAAGAAGCTCCATGTCGCTCTCGATGACGCAGTCGGCCACAAATTCCTCATCTGTACCTTCGAGACGGTCGCTTTTGTCGATGTCGGCAAACTCCTCGGTGCGCAGCTCGGTGACAGCCTCCTTGAGTATCTTCTGATATGTCTCGTAGCCGAGGTCGGCTATGAATCCGCTCTGTTCGGCTCCGAGCAGATTGCCGGCGCCTCGTATGTCAAGGTCCTGCATGGCTATGTGGATGCCGCTTCCAAGCTCGCTGAAACTTTCGATGGCCTGCAGACGGCGGCGGGCTATGGGTGTGAGAGGCACGTGGGGAGGCACGAGAAGATAGCAGAAGGCCTTGCGGTTGCTACGGCCGACGCGTCCGCGCAGCTGGTGGAGTTCGGAGAGTCCGAAGTTTTGCGCGTTGTTGACTATCATGGTGTTGACATTCGGCATATCTATGCCGCTCTCGATGATGGTCGTGGCTATGAGTATGTCGTAGTCGTGGTTGGCGAAGTCGATAATGGCCTGCTCGAGTTTCTCGGGGGGCATCTGTCCGTGCCCCACTATGATGCGGGCGTCGGGCACGAGACGTTTCACCTGAGCCTCGAGGTCGTAGAGCCCTTCGATGCGGTTGTTGACAATGAACACCTGTCCGTTGCGCGAGAGCTCGAAGTTGATGGCTTCGGAGAGTATGTCGTCATCGGCGGCATTGACGGATGTCACTATCGGGTAGCGGTTGGGGGGAGGAGTGTTGATGGCGGAGAGGTCACGCGCTCCCATGAGCGAGAACTGCAGGGTGCGGGGGATAGGGGTGGCGCTCATGGTGAGGGTGTCGACGTTGACTTTCATCTGTTTGAGCTTCTCCTTGACAGCCACTCCGAACTTCTGTTCCTCGTCCACGATAAGCAGTCCGAGGTCCTTGAATTTCACCTCCTTGCCGATGAGTTTGTGTGTCCCCACGAGTATGTCGATTTTTCCGTCGGCCAGGTCCTTGATGACCTGGCGGGTCTGTTTGGCGGTGCGGGCGCGGGATAGATAGTCCACTCTCACCGGCAGCTCCTTCAGACGCTCGGTGAATGTGCGGAAGTGCTGGTAGGCGAGCACTGTCGTGGGTACGAGCACTGCCGTCTGCTTGCCGTCAACCGCTGCCTTGAATGCCGCGCGGATGGCCACCTCGGTCTTTCCGAAGCCTACGTCGCCGCATATCAGGCGGTCCATAGGGCGTGCGCTCTCCATGTCGGCCTTGACGGCCTTGGTGGCCGTCAGCTGGTCGGGGGTGTCCTCGTAGATGAACGAAGCCTCCAGCTCCTGCTGCAGATAGCTGTCGGGGGAGAATGCATGGCCCTTCTCCTCCTTCCTGGCGGCGTAGAGGCGGATGAGGTCGCGGGCGATATCCTTGAGTTTGCTCTTGGTGCGCTCCTTCATCTTGTTCCAGGCACCGGTGCCGAGTTTGTTGATCTTCGGTGGCACACCTTCCTTTCCACGGTACTTTGCGAGCTTGTGGAGGGAATGGATGGAGACGAAGATGATGTCGTCGTTGGCATAGACGAGCTTGATCATCTCCTGAGTGCGGCCGTTGACGTTGGTGCGGAGGAGTCCGGCGAACCGCCCCACGCCGTGGTCGACGTGGACAATGAAGTCGCCCGGTTCGATGGCGCTGAGTTCCTTGAGCGAGAGGGCGAGCTTGCCGGAGCGGGCACGGTCGCTTCTGAGGGTATATTTGTGGAAGCGGTCGAATATCTGGTGGTCGGTGAACACACACATCTTTCTCTGATGGTCGATGAAACCCTCGTGGATCGTGGGGATGACGGGCGAGAAGCATATTGTGTCGTCGCCGCGGTCCTCGAATATCGCTTTGAGGCGTTCGATCTGCTTGTCGCTGTCGCTCAGGATGAAGATGCGGTAGGAATCGGCCAGGAATGTCTTGAAGGAATCGGCTATCAGCTCGAAATTTTTGTGATATATCATCTGTGGCGAGCATCCGAAGTCGATGGATGCTCCCGCTTCCTGATCGGGCTGTGCCGCCGCGGTGAACCGGAGCTGACGGAAGGTGGCGAACTGTGTGGCGAAACGTCCGGGGTCGATCACCTCGTCCATGGCCGAGGAGTCACCCTCGCCGGCGATTATGGCGCTTTCCGAGAACTCTCCCCCGGCGATGGCCGATATGCGGCTTACGGTGAGCGAGGCATCGCGCACAGCAAACAGGGTGGAGGGTTCCACATAGTCGAGCAGCGACTGTCCGCTCATGCTTTCGGAGTGGCAGGCGGCGGTTACGGCGGTCTCGTCGAGGCGGCGCTCCGAGAGCTGGGTCTCAATATTGAAGAGGCGTATGGAGTCTATCTCATCGCCGAAGAAGTCGATGCGCAACGGCAATTCATTGCTGTAGCCGAAAATGTCGAGAATGGAGCCGCGGGCGGCAAACTGTCCCGGCTCGTAGACATAGTCGACCTCGGCAAATCCGTTCTCCCTCAGCCATCTGATAGTATCTGTCATGTCGCGCTCCTCACCCTTGCGCAGTGTGAGGGTGTGTGAGTCGATGGCCTCTCTCGATGCCACCTTCTCGGCCAGAGCCTCGGGATATGTCACCACGTAGCGTGGCGGACGCTCGGAATGCCAGCGGTTGAGGGCCTCTGTGCGGAGTATGCGCGAGGGTGCGTCCGGCTGGCCGTATTTGATGTCGCGCTTGTAGCCTGACGGGAACATCAGCACATCTTCCTCGCCGAGCATTCTGGAAAGGTCGTGATATATGTAGCCGGCATCGTCGAGCGAGTCGGCCACGATCACCGTGGGAACCTTGCGGGGCTTCATGGCCCCGAACAGCATGGCGGGGGCCGAGCCTGCAAGGTTGTAGACCGAGATTACGTGTGTGCGTGAGCGCAGGGCCTTGTCAATGGCCTCGCGTCTGGCGCCTGAGAGTAATTCTGAGCCGAGTTCCTGCAGGGTCATGGCGCGTTATTTCCGGAGGTTCAGTGTCTGCTGGTAGCGCGGGGTGGTGAGCACCACGATGGCCGAGTCGACGGTGCGGTCGTCGCGCAGGGAGTTGATGATCTGACCGCGGTCGTAGTAGTAACGGCCCACGATCTCACTGGCCAGATAGGGGGATATGTTCTTGCGGTTGATGTCGAGATCGTGTCCCAGGTCGTGTCTGAGCATCCCGGCGAGAAGATCAAACTGGGCCTTGATGGAGTCGTTCATGTATCCCTCGCTGTCGGCGAGCTTGCGGAGCTGGTCGACGGCTGTCTCGCACACCTTGTCATAGTCAAAGCGGCTGGGATCAATGAATTCCTTGAATTCGGCATATATCGTGTCGGTGATCTCGAAATCTTCCGGAGCGGCTATCGACGCATTGCGCGCGGCATAGCGTGTGGCGAAGTCAAACGCCCAGTTGTCGCGGACCACATTATATGTAAGGCGGTTCACGTCAGGGTATTCGATGGTGATGTCGGGGGTGATTCCACCGCCGTCGCGCACCTCACGGCCTCCGGCAGTGTGAAACACGGTAGTCAGTGAGTCGGGGATCCGTGCCACCGAGCCGTCGGGATTGCGGCGGGAATAGTCGATGGCCTGGATGAGACGTCCGGACGGGATGTAGTATTTCGCGACGGTGACTTTCAGCAATCCGTCGTAGGGGAGTGAGCGTGTGCTCTGCACAAGTCCCTTGCCGAACGAGCGGTTGCCTATCACCACGGCGCGGTCAAGATCCTGGAGCGCACCGGTAACGATCTCGGATGCCGATGCCGAAGCACCGTCGATAAGCACGGCGAGGGGTATCTTGGTGTCGACAGGATTTACGGATGTCTTGTAGGTCTTGTCGTTGAGCACACCCTTGCCTCTGGTGTTGAGCACGGTTGTCCCTTTGGGGAGGAATATGCCGAGAATCTGCACGGCGCTCTCGACAAGGCCGCCACCGTTGCCACGCAGATCGAGCACGATGCCGCGGGCTCCGTTGCGGAGGAGATCCTCGGTGGCTTTGCGCACTTCGGGATAGCTCTTTTCCGAGAAGGTGTTGAGGGTGATGTAGCCGATGTTGTCCCTGAGCATTCCGTAGTAGGGCACGGACGGAATCTGGATCTTGGCACGTTTGATGTCGAAGGTCTTTATGGAGTCGTCGGTCCACGGGCGGTTGACCGTCACTTTGACCGTTGTCCCGCTCTGCCCCTTGAGGTGCTCGCTCACTTTCGAGCTGCGCCACCCGGCGGTCGAGTCGCCGTCTATCATGATGATGAGGTCGCCGGGCTTCAGTCCGGCAGCAAGCGCGGGACTCCCCTCGTATGGATTGGCTATGATCACACCCTTGGGTGTCTCCTGGATGGTCGAGCCGATGCCTCCGTATTCGCCTGATGTCATGGAACGGAACTGTTCCTGCTCCTTCGCGGGTATATATTCGGTATAGGGATCAATGTCGTTGAGCATGGCATTGATGGCAGTGTTGATCGACTTCTCGGCGTCGATGGAGTCAACGTAGAAAGTCTGCAGCTCCTTGTAGAGGGAGTTGAATACATCAAGATTACGGGATATATCGGTCTTTTTGCTGCGGGTGGCGGCCGAGGCGAGGATAACTATCGCCAGAAATGCGGCGGCGAGCAGGGTGAGCTTCTTCATTCAGATTACGGGTGTTGAAACAGTGAACGCAAAATTAGTCATTATACATAATATATTAACACCCCTCACACCAAAATGTGACAGCCGGTTTGCAATTTTTATGAAATAGGATGTGACATAATGCCACCGACGGACTGAAATGCAGCTTCCTGCCTTCCGGTCCGTCGGTGAAATTACGTTGTGTGTCTCGGTCGGTTTACCTGATGGCCACTCCGGTGGCCTTTCCACCGGCTTTGACTATGTAGATGCCAGGTTGCAGTGGACCGATCCTGCCGGAGGATCCGGTGTGGATCATTATGCCGCGGGTATCATATACGGCGAAATCGCCGCTGCAGTTGACGATAATGTCGCGCCCCTCTACCTTGACCGACAGATTGTCAGCCATGATTCCGTCAAGTCCGGCTCCACCTTCCACTCTCACGGTGCAGAGGGAATAGACTCCGGAACCGTCGGCAGCGTTGGCTATTATGCGGGTCTCGCCGGGTGCTATGGCTGTCACTGTCCCGAAAGGATCCACCATCGCCACAGACAGGTCTTCCGAACGCCATATAAGAGACTTGTTATGGGCATTCTCGGGAAGTATGGTGGCGGTGAGGGGGTGGGTCGCACCCTGCTCGAGTGTTATGGCGGTATCCGACAGCTCGATGCTCCCGACTTTCACTATTATAGGCCGGATGTCGAATTTACCCCATTCGCTGTGCTCCCTGTATCTATCGACACTCTCCGCCGGCACATAGATAGCGCCGTTGAAGATGGTCATGTAGTCGTCGTAGAGCAGTCCATATCCGTCGATCTCAGGTGGGGTCTTGGCCAAACAGTAGATCTCGGAGAGTTCCCGTCCCCATTGGAGCGCGTTGGCAAACAGCACCTTGAGGGTGGAGGGCAGGGTGATCGAGGTCATGGTGTGGCAGTAGAATGCGAGGTTTCTGATCTCGTGTACGCCCTCCGGAACCACAAGAGACTGATTGCCGATCTGGTTTCTGAATGCCCCTTTGTCGATGATATTGTAGTGCTGACCTTCATATCTGTGGTCCTCCGGTATGCGCCACGACAGTATGGCTCCGTCAGTCCTTGCAAATGCTGCCTCCGATATCGAAAGCAAGGATACGGGCAATGAGATAGTCCGGAATCTCACATCTGAGAATGCACCGTGGCCGAGGTCGCTGAAACCGTCCGGGAGATAAAGATCCCTCATCTCATGGAAGGGTACGTTGGCGAATGCCGATCTGCCGATGCTCTTTATGTTGCTGAAGTCGAAGTCGGCGAGTCCTGTTTTGAAGAATGCATCCGCTCCCACATGATCCGGAGCGGTGGAGAAATGAATCTTTTCAAGATTCGAACATTCCCTGAACAATCCGTCCGGTATCTCAGTGATTCCCGCCCCTAATGTGATCTCTGTGAAGGGGGTGGATTGGAATGCGTATTTCCCGAATGTGGCGGTGGTGGCGAACGGAAATGCAGTGAGGGATTTGCAATTTCTGAACGCATCCTCTCCAACCGAGTCGCAGCTATGGGCGGTGACGCTCCGGATATTGGCGCCGGAAAATGCTTCCGGGCCAATGATGCCTATTCTGCCGTTTACCGTGAGATTTTCAATAGCAGAACCGCCTTGCACATCTATGAAATTACAGTCTCCGTTGATCACAAGTTCCGTCAAGCCGGCAGCGTGGAATACCGATTTACCGAGACTGTCGACTGCCGGAAGGGTGACGTGCTTAAGATTCCGACAGTTGTAAAAACAGTTGGGCTGCAAAGTTATAGGTTGAACACGCTCTTCGGGTGATTCAAAGCTTATCTTGCGGACACCCGAGAAGGCAAACAGATATTCGGGGATATTGGTGACATTTTTCCCGATCACGACTTCGTAGAGTCCTGAAGCTCCGAATAATATGTTTCCGTGGGTTTCGACATCAGGCATACAGTTATATCTCACGGTGCCCAGACCGACACACCTGTTGAAGGCTCCTTTGCCGATATATCTGACTGAAGGGCCGAGTGTAAGCTCGGTCAGGGACTCGCATTCATCGAAGGCATAGGCTCCGATGTAGCTGATGGTGGAGGGAAGAGACTCCATCCACAGTTTTTTGGAACCCTTGAACGCATACTCTGCTATGTATTCGAGGCCTTCGTTAATCCTGATTTCCTCTACATTCTCGAGATCCTTGAAAACGCCGGTCGATTCGATGCGTCTGAGCGATGAGGGGAAAGTGATGTGGCGCAGTATTCTGTCGGGATACACGTATGCTCCATTGACATATTTACTGTCAAGTTTGAAGTTCTCGCTTATGATGGTGGTTCCTTCACGGAAAGAGAGAGTCTCCATGTCGGAGTGAGTGTCAAAGCAGTATCCGTAGGCGATATTGCCGATATATTTCACGCCGTTCTCGCCCATGAGATTCCTGTCCCAAGGGGTGTTTTTGAAAGCATCGTGGCCAAGATACTCTATTTCCGTCGGAAATTCTATCTCTGCAAGCTGTCCGCAGCCTGAGAATGCCTCCTTACCGATGTATCGGAGGCTCCCGGGAAATCTGAGACTGCTCACGCCCACGCCTCCGAAAGCATCGGCTCCGATTTTATCCAGCTTTTCGGAGAACCTGATGTCAGATACTTTCGTATTCATATAGAACGCCAGGTCGCTGATCTCAGTGAGATTCGAAAGGTCGAGGGTGCCTTCGATCGGGCAGTATTTGAAACAGCCCTCTCCGATGTGTGACACATTAACGGGATTGAAACTTGAGATACGGGTATCGCTGAAAGCTCCGTCGCATATCGAGTCGAGACTCGCCGGGAATGTGATTCCGGTCAGGCCCGATTGCGAGAATGCGTCCGCCCTGATCACCCGGAGTCCTTCCGGCAAGGTGACTGATGTGAGTTTCACAGCATTTTCAAATGCGCTGCCGCTGATGGAGGTAATGGATGAGGGTATCACCACCTCTTCCAGTTCCGGACTGTTCCTGAATATAGCGTAGCCTACCGATTTCAGCCCCTCGGGAAGAGTGACTTTCCGGAATGTGGTTTCAGCGAAAAGTCCGGAGAGGTCGTCGGCATATACCTTGGTTATGTAATTCTGTCCGCCGAGTGCCGTATCGACCACCTTTGACTCCCATCTCGGATTGGAGGAGATATAGAATGTGAAGGATGCGGAACCGAGCACACTGCCGCCGTGGTCGTAGGAGAAACTCTTGTAGGGGGTGTCGCTCTCGACGAGGGTGATATCGCGTAGCTCGAGCTCCTTGACTGTGCGGAGCTTGCCTGACGGCGCACCGAGATATGACAGGTCGTTGGCGTCGAGCTGCCCCTTGACCACGAGGGTGTTGATGCGCGGGCTGCTGAGGTTGGCTACAAGGTCAATGAGAGTTCCAGGAGTTTCCACGACCACTGTCTCGGTTACATCCTGGGCATAAGCAGTTATCCCGCACATTAAAGCGAGGGAAAAGGATAGGGTCAGGTTGTGCATGAGGGTCGGTTGTCTCAGATTCTGGTGAATGTTCCGTCGCCGTTTGATTCGTAGGTGTAGCCGTCTGATCCGCGGTAACTCTTTTCGCCGAGCAGTCCGGTCTCTTCCTCAAGGGTCACACCATTGTCGAGTTTATATCCTTTTTTGGACTTGCTGCCACCTCCGAAGAGTCCGAATGCGGAGAGAATCAGGAGTGCTACGATGACAAAAAGGGCGATCTGGCCAAGCCATACGCCGAGTATCATGCCTATGCCTGTGAGGGCGAGCACGAAAAGCGAACGGAACACTTTCACTTTCGTTGAGTCGAATGACGGATAGGTGTTCCTCAGATGCATCGCTGCATTGGCCAGACATAGCAGGCCGGTGATGCTGATCACCCAAGTGGCGGCGGTGTCTCTGGTCTGGCCGCTCATGAATATGATCATGATGGCGATCACTGCCACAGCACACATGACCATGAGCATGGATGAGTAGATAGTGGCACCCGAGCGGACGTAGTCATCGTCATTTGCGTGTTTGCCGAATAAGAGTGTGTCAAGCGAGTCTACGCCTTTGCAGATCCATCGTTTAAGGAACCATGATTTCTTTTGTGCGGTATTTCCCATGTCGTTTTGTAAAATAATGTGTTGGATGATTGGAAGGTAAAATGTTACTATCACACGAAAAGTGAGTTAACGGTGCAAAATTACACCAAAAAAGCCAATTTACCCCCCCCGATGGTTAATAAGTGTTAAACGGGGGGGGGGTAAGGCAGGAGAAATTGCACGGAAGATCATGAAATTGCAAGAATTCATTGCAAGAATTACTTCTTTACTTGAATGCGGTACTTGGTCGGTACTTGGTCGGTACTTGGTCGGTGCATACAAGGCTACTTTTCTTCTTTCACGACGCTTTATATTTTAGTATGTCTTCAAGGATCAGTAGTAGCTGATTGTGCGGGTTTCGATGAAGTGGCTCACATCCGGGCTGGAATAGGTGCGCTCATTGTCGATGGGACTCTCCTCCCAGGTGCGGGTGGTGACTGTGACTTCGCGTGAGGTCCAGTTGCCCTGTTCGTCGGTGGAGAGATAGGTATATTTCTTATCAGTATCCGAACCTGCACCCAGATCTATACTCTCGATGAGAGAATTGGTGCATTGGCCTTGATCGTTGAAGGTAAATCGCTCGTCGGCTCCCCATTCCCATCCGGTGTAGGAATGTTTGGCCACGCGTCCGCTCACCCAGGTGTAGACCAGAGAGAGCTGCATATCGTCATATTCGGGATAGACGGTCGAGCGGTTGGTGAGTTCGATTATGCGTCCGTCACCGTCGCGTGTCAGTGTGGCCGTGCGGGATTCGTCGCCGTCTACTTTTGCCGTGGTCTTCATTTCGCCATCGGTCGTGAAGATATATTTCGGCCCGGTATAGCCCTGTGTGCATTCCTGGTCGGAAGTCAGAAGCCCCTCCTCGTTGAATGTGAAGGTGCGTGTGGTGAGTGCAGGACCTTCCTTGACGCGGCTCTCACCCTCCTCCTTTGCAGCGAATGATTGGACAACACATTCCTTGACATGGCCCGTGAGATCGGCCCAGGTGAGGTCGGCAGTGTCAAACGGAGTGTTGTCGGTCTGTTTCGACCCTCCGCACGATGTGGTAAGGAGCGTCACGACGGTCATGGTGGTCAACAGGATAGGAGTTTTCATGATAGATGGTGTTTTAATGTGGTAAGTCACTTCCGCGAAGGTAAGGAAAAAAAGAAGAAGATGCAAATAAAAGAAGAATAAGTAAATGCGTTTCGGCACGATGTTTTGTACTGATTTTTGCGCTGTCGGGAATAATTAGTAATTTTGCGGGAATTTCAGAGATTTATGAACCGGGCAATAACACTTGAGGAGTTTACCTCGCGGCTTGGCGGGGTGATCAACACCGCACCATCGGTCAGGGGGGTCTGGGTTACGGCCGAGACTTCGGATGTGCGCCGTAGCGGACATTGCTATCTGGAGCTGATCCAGAAGCATCCGCTCACCGGCGAGCCTGTGGCCCGTGTGCGCGCCACCATCTGGCGCTCGGCGCTTGCGCGTATCGAGGCCGACTTCATGGCCGCGACAGGCTCGCGTCTCGAGAGCGGGATGAAGGTGATGGTGCTCGCGACAGCCTCCTACCACCCGGCCTATGGTCTGAGTGTCAACATCACCGGTATAGACCCGTCATACACGCTTGGCGACCTGCTGCGCCGCCGCATGGAAATTGTGGAGCGGCTCAGACGCGAGGGGATTCTTGATCTCAACAAGGAGCTCGGTTGGCCCGAACCGGCGCTGCGCATAGCCGTGGTCTCGGCTCCCGGAGCGGCGGGCTACGGCGACTTCATCAATCAGCTTTTCACCAACCGTGCGTGTCTGCGCTTCCATGTGGAGCTTTTCCCTGCCGTGATGCAGGGATCGTCTACCGTGCCGAGCATCATCTCCGCCCTCGAGCAGATAGCCGCCAGGGAGGATGAGTGGGACGGGGTAGTGGTGATCCGCGGAGGCGGTGCCACCAGTGACCTTGCATCCTTTGACAGCTATGACCTTGCGGCCAATATAGCCCAGTTTCCTCTGCCAGTTATAATCGGCATAGGGCATGAGCGGGATGTGACAGTCCTCGACTATGTGGCCAATATGCGTGTCAAGACCCCCACGGCGGCTGCCGAGTGGCTGATATCGCGTGGCACGGAGGCTCTGGCCTATCTCGACGGGCTTGCCTCCGGGATGGTCCGGTCGGTCACGACCATCCTCGCCGGATGCCGCGAGGAGCTGGCCTACGCATCGGCCACACTCCCGCATCTGCCGCTGACGGCGCTCAGCCGTGCCTCCGCCATTGCCGACAGGCTGTCCGCCGCTCTCGGCGACAGAGCCTCGCAGAAGCTACGCCCCGAGGAGGCCAGGCTGGCCCTCGACAGCGAGAAGCTCTCACAGGCCGCGTTGCAGACCATAGAGCGCCAGCGGGTGAGACTCGGTTCACGCGAGGAACTCATAGAGGTGCTGTCGCCCGCCTCAACCCTGAGGAGAGGCTATTCCATCACAAGGGTCGGAGGCCATGCCGTCACATCGGTGGCCTCGCTGCAGCCCGGTTGTGTGATAGAGACAACCCTCCCGGACGGAACAGTAAAATCAACAGTACAAGAATAATCACCATCACCATCATCATGCAAAGCTTTAACCCGAACATAAGGTTCGTCGGGACTGTCGATGACAATCTCGATCTTTTCGAGGGGCAGTATCCCATCCCCAAGGGTATTTCATATAATTCATATCTCATTCTTGACGATCGCCTGGCCATTGTTGATGCTGTGGACAAGCGCCGCCGCAGCGACTGGCTGGCCGCACTCGACGATGCCCTCGATGGCCGTCAGCCCGACTATCTCATTGTCCAGCACGTCGAGCCTGACCATTCGGCATCGGTGGTCGATGCCCTTCGCCGTTATCCCGGGATGAAGATGGTGGCCACGGCCAAGGCAGTGGCGATGATGGGTAATTTCCACAGTGATTTTGACTTCGCCTCACGTTCGATTGTCGTGAAGGAGGGTGATACCCTGCCGCTTGGACGCGCCACGCTGGAATTTTTCGGCGCCCCGATGGTCCATTGGCCCGAGGTGATGATGACGCTCGACGCTGCCGACGGGGTGCTCTTCTCGGCCGATGCCTTCGGAACATTCGCCACCCCGTCGTCTCCCGAGGCGTGGGATGACGAAGCCCGCCGCTACTACTGCAATATCGTGGGCAAGTATGGAGCAAATGTCCAGGCGATCATGAAGAAACTCTCCACAAGAAAGTTCTCCACCGTCTGCCCCCTCCACGGGCCTGTGCTCAGGGATAACCTTGCCCACTACTGGCAGCTCTATGACAAGTGGAGCCGGTGGGAACCGGAGACCGAGGGTGTGCTCGTGGCATACGCGTCGGTCTACGGAGGCACCGCCACTGCAGCCCGCCGATTGGCGGCAATGCTTGAGGAAGAGGGTGAGCCTGAGGTAGTGCTCATGGACCTCAGCCGCCACGATGTGTCCTATGCTGTGGCCGAGGCGTTCCGACTCAACAAGCTGGCGCTATGCTCCGTCACCTACGATGCCGCTCTGTTCCCGGCCATGTATAATTTCCTTCACCATCTTCATGCCAAGAATTTCAAGGGGCGCCGTGTGGCCCTTGTCGAGAACGGATCGTGGGCTCCTGTGGCAGCCAAACTCATGCGCGACCAGCTCGCGGGAATGAAGGATATGGAAGTGGTGGAGCCGGTGGTGACATTGCGTAGCCGCATGACCTCCGAAAACTCAGCCCAGCTCCGCATCCTCGCCCGCACCCTCGCCCTCGCCGGTGAGTGAGGAAAAGGATACAAATGGACAAAGGGTGCAGAAGGGACAGAAGATTATTTTTTGTAGCTCCGAGGGATAACTGCCCCCGGTCGACCTCAAAAAAACCTTTTGTTCCTTCTGCACCCTCTGTCCATTTGTATCCCTTTTCCTCAATGCCATTCATAGTTGCTAAAAATTCAAAAAGGGTGAAACTTATCCCCCTCCGGGAGTGTTCTACCAAAGACAGTAGAAATAATTAACAAAACCCTTTACGACTATGGATACATTACATAAGACAGAGATGGAGAGCGCTGAGAAGCTCTCACAGACCAGTGCCGAACTGAGCGCACGTGCCGCCGCAATGGCAGCCGAGGCCGGTGCGGAAGGTACGAAACAGGATCTCTCAGACAAGGCCGCTGCCCTCAAGGACAAAGCCGCCGATATCCAGGATAAGATTGCCGACAAGGCTGCGGATGTGGCCGATACGATCAGCGATAAGGTGGATGACCTTCAGGACAAGGCTCAGCCATACATCGACAAAGCCAAACACGCCGCCGCCTCTGCCCTCGACTCGCTCTCTGATGCTGTGGGCAATCTGGCCGACAAACTGAAATAAAGAATTCTCTAATATCAAAAAAATACACACGATCACCTCTTCGGCAGGTCGCATACGCCCAATGGCGTATGCAGCCTGCCGATTTTATTATTGTCAGGGAAAAGGATACAAAATGACAGAAGGTGAAGAAGGAACAGAGGGATTTTTTGAGGTCGATCCTGGGGCAGTTGTCCCGTAGGGACTTTGCAAAGGTAGGCCCGGACGATAGTCCGGGTATCAAAAATAATATCAGACAATAGCGTCGCGTAGCGCCGCAACCCCCTCGCGTAAACTAATACGATGGATTGCTGTGGCGCTACGCGACACCATATTATCATGCTGTCTGGTTATACCCGGGCTATCGGCCGGGCCTACCTTTGCAAAGTCCCTACGGGACAACCACCCCCAGGATTGACCTCAAAAAACTTTTTGTTTCTTCTGAACCTTCTGTCCATTTGTATCCTTTTTCTAACCCTCAAAAACCTTCTGTCCCTTCTTTACCCTTTGTCCATTTGTATCCCTTTCCCTCACAATTATTCTTTTTGTTATTATTTGTTAAATGTAGGTACTATGTATTGCATAGTACTTGGCGAGGTGTTACCTTTGCGGTGTGGATGTGAAAGCCGGCAAACAAACACACATCCTCAGACCGAAAAATGAACATAGACAATCTGAAATCTCAAATGCGCAAAGGGATGCTCGAATTCTGCGTGCTGCTTATTCTCCGGCGTGGCGATGCCTACGCCTCCGAGATGATAGTAAAGCTCAAGGAAGCGCATCTCATAGTGATGGAAGGGACCCTCTATCCGCTGCTCACCCGTCTGAAAAACGACGGCTTGCTCTCCTACCGCTGGGAGGAATCACAGCAGGGGCCTCCGCGCAAATATTATTCCATCACCCCCGTTGGTCATCAGTTTCTCGAACAGCTTCAGGCTTCGTGGGACGAGATCTCCTCGGCGGTCACAATTCTCAACGACGATTATCACCTGAAATTTACCCCAAAAGAATGAAAAAGACTTTTCCCGTTAATATCAACGGCAAGATATATTATATCGACGAGGATGCATACACGCTCCTCCAGAACTACCTGTCGCAGCTCAGGGCAACATTCCCGGGTGAGGAGGGTGCCGAGATTCTGGCCGACATCGAGAGCCGCATCTCCGAACTGTTTGACGAGAGGCTGCAGAACGGTGCAAGTGTGATTGTGATCGATAATGTCAACGAGGTGATCGAGATCATGGGCCGTCCCGAGGAGATCGGCGGCGATGAGGCATCCGGAGAGCCTGCCGGTTGTCCACCTCCGCCTCCGGGAGCAGGTCCCGACCTGCCTCCTCCGCCTCCCGTGAGCAAGAAACTCTTCCGCGACGAGCGTCACAAGGTGTTCGGCGGTGTGCTGGCCGGACTCGGGCAGTATATGAACTGGGATGTCACCGTGCTTCGCATTCTGGCGGTGGTGCTCGCCCTCTTCACCTATTTCTGGCCCTGTGTGCTCATCTATCTGATAGCCTGGCTGGTGATTCCGCCGGCACGCACATCACGCGAGATACTGCAGATGCAGGGGCGCCCGGTGAATCTCGAGACCGTGGGAGAGACTGTGATCGACAGCGCAACACCCCCTCCGGCCCCGATAGCCAACGGAAGTGACTTCGCCAACTTCATCAATACCGCCTTTCTCATCATAGGCAAATGTCTGCTGGCATTCTTCGCCTTCATCGGCGGAGTGGTGGCCTTTGCAACGGCTGCCGTGGCTCTGGCTCTCATTGCCGCTATGGCCTGTGAGTTTGTGGCAGGTAACTCCGATCTGCTCGATCAGTTCGGTTTCATGCCGGAGATGTCGGTCTACGCCGGAGGCTGGGGTATCACCCTGCTCATGTTTGCCGTAGCTCTGCCTGCCATCTCCCTTTTCTGGGCCGGATGTGTCTCCATCATAGGGGCGCGGAGCCTCTCGAGGCAGGTGATACTTGCCCTGATTGTGATAGAGGTGATGCTTATCGCAGGAGGTGTGCTGCTTCTCCACTACGGCCGCGTCGACCTGCTGTCGGCGGTACTTCCGGTGTCGACCGTCGTGCCGGTGAGCATGACATAGCCGTCAGAGGTTTATTATATTGAGTGATATAAGTCCCGTGAGATTTTCTTATAGATTTCTTATGGGGCTTATTTTTTTGATATGTTGCGCGAAAATCCTAATTTTGCAATCAAAACGTCAAAAGAATCCCAATGGAAAAGAAATTCAAACGCACCCTCATAACCACCGCGCTCCCATACGCAAACGGTCCGGTCCACATAGGTCACCTGGCCGGAGTCTACGTCCCCGCCGACATCTACGCCCGTTACCTCCGCCTCAAAGGGGAGGATGTGGTGATGGTGGGAGGCAGCGACGAGCATGGTGTGCCCATCACTCTCCGCGCCCGCAAGGAGGGGATCACCCCTCAGGAAGTCGTTGACCGCTATCACACCATCATCAAGGACTCGCTTGAGGAACTCGGGGTGTCGTTTGACATCTATTCACGCACCACTTCGAAGCTCCACAACGAGACTGCTTCTGAATTTTTCCGTCATCTTTACGACAAGGGTGAGTTCATACAGCAGACCGCCCTCCAGCCTTACGACGAGAAAGGCGGTGAGTTTCTGGCTGACCGCTATGTGGTAGGTACCTGCCCCCGCTGCGGCAATGAGAACGCCTATGGCGACCAGTGCGAGGCCTGCGGCTCATCGCTCAACGTCACCGATCTCATCAATCCCCGCTCGGCCCTCACAGGTGAGCCTGTGAAGATGCGCGAGACCACCCACTGGTATCTCCCCCTCGACAAGTGGGAGGAGAAGCTGCGCTCGTGGATACTCGACGGCCACAAGGAGTGGAAGAGCAACGTCTACGGACAGTGCAAGTCGTGGCTCGATGCAGGTCTGCAGCCACGCGCCGTGAGCCGTGATCTCTCGTGGGGTGTCCCCGTGCCCGTCGAGGGTGCCGAGGGAAAGGTACTCTACGTGTGGTTCGATGCCCCCATCGGCTATATCTCCAACACCAAGGAGCTTCTTCCCGACTCATGGGAGACATGGTGGAAGGATCCCGAGACACGCATCATCAACTTCATCGGCAAGGACAATATCGTGTTCCATTGCATCGTTTTCCCTGCCATGCTCATGGCATACGGCGACGGATTCCAGCTCCCCGACAATGTGCCTGCCAATGAATTCCTGAACCTCGAGGGTGACAAGATCTCCACCTCGCGCAACTGGGCCGTATGGCTCCACGAGTATCTCAAGGAGTTTCCCGGCAAGCAGGACGTGCTCCGCTACGTGCTCACAGCCAACGCTCCCGAGACCAAGGACAACGATTTCACTTGGGCCGATTTCCAGGCCAGGAACAACAATGAGCTTGTGGCTATCCTCGGCAACTTCGTCAACCGCGCCGTTGTGCTCACCCACAAGTATTTCGGAGGCACAGTGCCCGCCACCACCGCTTTCGAGCCGGTGGACAGCGCCGTCTGGGAGGATATGCAGAAGATCAAGGGCGCTCTCACCGAGGCCCTCGACACATTCCACTTCCGCGAGGCTCTCAAGCAGGCCATGGAGATAGCCCGCCTCGGCAACCGCTACCTGCAGGAGACCGAACCCTGGAAGGTGGCCAAGACCGACATGGCCCGCACAGCCACCATACTCAACACCGCCCTGCAGCTCTGCGCCAACATAGCCATCGCCTTCGAGCCGTTCCTCCCCTTCACCTGCGGACGCCTCGTGAAGATGCTTGGTGGCGGGAAACTGTCATGGGATATGCTCGGCAGCTCGGACATAATCCCGGCAGGCACCGGAATAGCCCCCGCCGAACTCCTCTTCGAGAAGATCGAGGATGCCACCGTGGAGGCTCAGGTGAAACGTCTGCAGGATACGAAGAAAGCCAACGAGGTGGCCGCATGGCGCCCCGAGCCCCAGGCCGAGGATGTGGATTTCGACACCTTCTGCCGCTCTGATCTCAGGGTGGGTACTGTGCTCGAGTGTGAGAAAGTGCCCAAGGCCGACAAACTGCTCCGTTTCCTCATCGACGACGGTATGGAGAAGCGCACCATCGTGTCGGGCATCGCCAAATATTACAAACCCGAGGAGCTTGTGGGCAAGCAGGTGTGCTTCATCGCAAATCTTCCCCCGCGTAAGCTCAAGGGCATCGTATCGCAGGGCATGATACTCTCCGCCGAGAATTCCGACGGCTCCATCGTGCTCCTCGCCCCGTCGGCTCCCGTGGCCCCCGGATCAAAGATAGGCTGATATAATCCCCGCTCCTTAAAAATCACACCATGAACCGGAAAGACCGACCGCGCATACTCATCATCTACACCGGAGGCACCATCGGAATGATCGAGGACCCCGAGACCCATACTCTCAAGCCCTTCGATTTCACACATCTGATGGACAATGTGCCGAAGGTGAAGATGCTTGACTATCATATCGACAACATACAGTTCACGCCGATCGACTCGTCGGACATGGATCCCGACGGGTGGCGCGACATCGCCCTGGCCATAGCCGACAACTATGAGAGCTATGACGGATTCGTCGTGCTCCACGGCACCGACACCATGGCCTTCACGGCTTCGGCTCTCTCGTTCATGCTGGCCCACCTTGACAAGCCTGTGATCATCACCGGCTCACAGCTGCCGATAGGCGAGGTGCGCACCGACGGAGAGGAGAATCTCATCACCGCCCTGCAGATAGCCGCCGCGACCACCTTCAACGGTGATCCGATGGTGCAGGAGGTGGCCATCCTGTTCGAGAACTATCTGTGGCGTGGCAACCGCTCCACCAAGAAGAGCGCCGACAATTTCAATGCCTTCAAGAGCCACAACTACCCCGAACTGGCCAGGATAGGACTGGGCATACAGTTTTCCGAGAAGTGGCTGCGCCGCCCCAACGAGCGCCGTCCGCTCCATGTCAACACCGGAATGGACCGCAACGTCATCTTTCTCGACCTCCATCCGGGAATGACACGTGCCACGCTCCACCACATCCTCAACACCCCCGGGATAAAGGGGATCGTGATGAGGAGCTACGGAGCCGGCAACGCTCCCACACATCCGTGGTTTCTCGAGGAGATAAAGCGCACGGTCGACAGCGGAGTGGTCATAGTCAACGTCACCCAGTGCATCAGCGGCAGCGTCCATGTCAACCGCTATGCCTCGGGCGAGACGCTCACCAACTGCGGGGTTATCTCGGGCCACGACATGACCTCCGAGGCAGCCATCACCAAGCTGATGTATCTCTTCGGACTCGGCCTGACCCCGTCGGCTGTCCGCACACGTTTCAGCGTCGACCTCTGCGGTGAGGTCACACTTTAAGTTGCCGATCAGGACAAGGGATACAAAAGACCAAAAGGTCAAAAGGAACAAAAAGATTTTGGATTCAGATTCATCAGACTGATTATATCTGAACAAAAAGAAAAATTTGTTCCTTTTGACCTTTTGGTCTTTTGTATCCTTGTCCTGATCGGTAACTTTTGTCTCGGGAAATGGCATTCCTATTGCATGGGATGAAAATAAGTATTAAATTTGCCGCACAGACCGCTTTGCGGAAGCCCGGTCGAGGGCTATGCGGGTGGGAGCTGTAAAATAGACATAATTAAATAGCGTTTATCCGCGCTGATTTCTTGACGTTCAGAAATTCTCGCAAAATTTCATATTCATGTCAAGGAGGAGCAACGGTAGATGCCCGTGGATATGTAATACCCTGCATCCGTCTGAGTCTTGTGAAAGGCACAGTCGGACGCGCATATTGCATATACTAGCGTGGGCTTCTGCGTTGCCGTCCGACATGAATAGGGCAATGCGAGAAGCCTCTGAACGTAGGACGGTGACTGATACAGATTCCTGCGCTTTTCTTGTATAACAAACAGAAAAAAACACGCCGACGAGAGGATGACCGAGGCAAACTTCATCTGATATGAAACCAATCATCCAGAAACTCGGACTGCTGGTTGCAATGCTCCTTGCAGTCCTCCCGATCTCGGCTCAGGTTAAATTCGAGTACCAAGGTCTGTCCTATGATGGTTCTGAGGGTGGGGTGTGCAAACTCACATCATGCCCCAAAGACACAACCGGTACAATCGTGATACCGGAGGAAGCCCTCCATGACGGCCAGACATTTAAAGTGAAGGAAATAGCCGAGTATGCATTCGGTTCTTGCGGTAAAGTAACAGACATCATTATTCCCAACACGGTAGAAACAATTGGGAAATACTCGTTCGAGCAATGTGTTGAATTGAAGTCAATAAAGCTTCCGGACTCTTTGACTAAGATAAGATCTGCCGCATTTTATTTATGCCAATCTCTCACAGCAATAGACATTCCTGATTCTGTTATAAAGATTGAGGATGGTGTATTCATGGGATGTAGCTCTCTGACATCCGTAAGACTACCTCAATCATTAAATATCATTGAGGCATTTTTATTTAAATCGTGTTCTTCATTAAAGACAGTTCTGATTCCTGAGAGTGTAATCGGCATTGCTCATTATGCATTCCAGAATTGCGAATCTCTGGAAACGATAGATCTTCCATCCGGAATGACTATAATAGCATTTTGCGCATTTGGCGGATGTAAATCTTTGGAATCAGTCAGCCTTAAAGATTCTCTTACGACAATTGGTGGTCAAGCATTTGCCGGTTGTAGCTCACTGACCTCAATTGAAATACCGGAATCTGTAACTGAAATCGGGGAACGTGCTTTTGAGTTTTGCAGCTCCATGGAATCCATTGTGCTCCCCAATTCCATTTCAGAAATAAAAAGTTATACATTTAATGAATGTAAAAAATTAAATTCCATACAGATACCGAATTCAGTAAAAAGGATCGGTGAGTATGCGTTCGGATCATGTAGCATTCTAAAGAATATATCAATTCCCGCATCTGTTATGGAAATAGGCAACAGTGCTTTCTATCTTGTATCCATCAATTCATTATCGTTTGATGAATCTGATCTGGTTCTTAAAATAAATTCGGATGCCTTCCAATATAATACAATACAGAGTCTGTCAATGGGGCGTAATCTAAAGTTCTTGGATAATAAAAATCCGGTATTTGAAGCTCTCGAAGTTTTAGAGATCGGAGATAACGTTGACTCGACTGACCTGCTTTGCGGCACCGGAATAAGGAAGCTCTATTTTGGGGAAAATATTATCTGCAACGATTCAACCATAGCATCACAGTCGGCTCTTGAGGCTGTATATGTCAAAGAGGCCGTACCGACTTTCTTCCCGACCTTTACAAGAAACCAATATGAAACCGCGATCCTCTATGTTCCTGTCGGTTCACTCGATGCATATAGGAAGGCGGAGAGCTGGTGTAATTTCCTCAATATCATCGAGACTGATGAATATGCCGGCATTTCGGATGTCAATATGGATATGGACGTAGATGGCAAAGAGGAGTCCGGACGATATGACCTCTACGGTCGCATAGTCGGTGCCAACCATAAGGGGATCACGATCGTGAGATATACCGACGGCACAAGCCGCAAGATAATGACCAGATAAAACCGATCAGGAAAGAGCTACAAAAGACCAAAAGGTCAAAAGGAACAAAAAGAAAAATTTGTCCCTTTTTGACCTTTTGGTCTTTTGTATCCTTTTACTGATCAGTAACTCAGACTTCCTTGCGGAGCACTTTGAGGGCTGCCTCGTAGTCGGGTTCGTTGGTGATCTCCTCTACCACGTCGCGGAAAATCACGCGGCGGTTCTCGTCAAGAATGATGACGGCTCGGGTGAGCAGGCCGGCGAGAGGGCCGTCCACGAGCTGAAGGCCATATTTCTGGCCGAAGAGGGGAGAGCGGAAGGCTGATCCGAACACTACATTCTTGATATTCTCGATGGTGCAGAAGCGGCCCATGGCGAAGGGGAGATCCATGGAGACACAGACCACGGCCACATCGTCAAGCTTGGCGGCTTCCTCGTTGAAGCGGCGCACCGAACGGGCGCACACCTCAGTGTCAAGGCTGGGGAATACGTTAAGAACCACACGCTTGCCCGCGAAATCAGAGCAAAGCACCTGGGAGAGGTCGGGCCCTGCAAGATGGAAGCATGGTGCGGTTTCACCTATGCCGGGAACAGTGCCGCAGGTATGGCAGGCCTGTCCCTTGAAAAATACAGTTTCCATATATGTCTGGAGTTTATGGGATTATTTTATGTCATCTGGTTGTCATTTGGCCAGAATCACTGATTGTAGAACAATATCGGATAGGTCTTGGTTGAATCCAAGCACGACATTTTCCACATTTCCGTCAGTTCCGGCTATTATGGTCACCGGCAGGGAGGCCGCTCCGCAATCGCGGGCCAGCGACCGGGCGTTGAGCAGCAGATGCTCCCCGGGTCTCAGTGACGGGACTGCCTCCTCCACGATATCGGTGTTTGTTCCGGTGAAGGCGAAGATGAGTTCGGCCGGGGTCTCCATACGGTCCACCGCATCGCGCAGCGCCCCTACCATTCCGGCGTTCATGCCTGTGCCGGGGTCGAGAATGGCTATCACGGCCGGCGAGCTGAAGGGCTCTCCGCGATGATGGGTGTAACGGTCACCCTTGACCGACGGCAGGGTGAAGGTGGGGAGTGCCCTGCCGCGGAGATTCTCAATGCGGAAATTGCTCTCGCGGTATTTGTCGAACACCTCGGGATAGGCCCGGGTGAGCGACTCCTCGCTCAGGGGAGCGCAGTCGGCGGAGGGGAGCGGGGTCAGTGTGACGAGTATGCTCTGCTCGGTGATTGATCCGGGATTGCTCTCGGTGGTGATGCGCACGGGAAGCCATGTGGATGGGTCAAGCAGATACTCCAGCTCCATCACATCCTCTCCTCTGATGGTCATGACAGCGGTGACGGGTGTCACCATTCTGCCGTCGAATACACGCTGTGGCTCTACGGTGACGGTGTAGGCGCTGTCGGCGCTCATGGTCTCGAGACGGTCGGCTATATAGGCCGGAAGCAGCTCCACGAACTGTGCCATATTCTGCACTCCCGGATTACGTCCCCCGGGGTTGAACGGGTTGCGGTCCCATGCCGTATGATATTCCTGCAGTCTCTCGCCGCGATAGCGGTAGTGGTTGCCGTCGAAGTAGGCTGAGAATCCTTTGGCAGGCCCTGAAGGTGTGTCGAGGGTCCAGTCGATGAGATAACGGCACGGGGCGAGAGTGTCTCCCGGTTCCACCATACCTGTCAGGTCAATGTTGTAGACCACCTCGGTGTCGTTCTGAGGCAATGTGACGCTGTATCGCGCCTGCGCGCGATAGCAGTCGGTGTCGCGCAGCGACTTCGCTATATCAGCAATCCCTTGGGCCGGTAGGCCCAAGGGATAAAACGCTGCTAACACCATTAACAATCTTGCTTTCCCTTTCATAAACAATAGTTGGACGTTCATTTATAGAACGTCCTTCCATGCCGAAAAGTTTTGCAAGGGTGTGAATTTTTTTCTGTTCAGTCCTTCTGGAACACCCTGTTGACCGCGAGTTTGAAGTCGGCGAGCATAGAGGCCGCGGGGGTGATGAAGGGCTTGAATGCCTTGTCGGATCCCGGAGGTGCGAACACGTTGAGCAGTGCGGGGTGGCACTCGAAGTCAAGACGTGAGGGCATCTCCACAGGCTCGCCGTCGATGTGGGCTATTCCTCCCTGTGAGCGCTCGATGGTGAGCGACGAGGTGCGGAACTGACGTATGAGCACATTGTGTTCTATCATTCCGGCGAGCAGGTCGAAGCCCACGAGAGCGGTCGAGAGCGGATTGCCGGCGTGGACCACCGTGACATCGAGCATACCGTCGTCTATGCTCGCGTTAGGGGCTATGTAGGCATTGTTGCCATACTGCGAGGCATTGCATACGGCTATCAGGAATGCTTTCTCGGTCATGGTCTGGCCGTTTGCCGTGACCTTGTAGAGCTCGGGCTCGAAGTGGGCGTAGGTCTCGAATGTGCTCTGCAGATAGGTGAGTTTGCCGCGTGTTTTCTTGCGGGCGAACGCATCGCTCACCGCCGCGTCAAATCCCACTCCGAAAGTGCAGAAGAATTTCCTGCCGTTCACTGTGGCATAGTCGATCGGGCGTGGCTTCTGGGCCATGATGATCTTCAGGCCTTCGCGCGGGTCGACCGGTATGCCCAGATGGCGGGCCAGCCCGTTTCCCGAGCCACAGGGCAGGATGCCGAGGGCTGTTTCGGAGCCGCAGAGAGCTATGGCGGTCTCATTGACAGTCCCGTCGCCTCCGGCGGCGAGCACGGCATCCATGCCGCGGTCCACGGCCTCGAGAGCCAGCCTGGTGGCGTCGCCCCGGCCGCGGGTGAAAAGGGTTTCCACGTCCCATCCGAGCGGTGTGAGTGATTCAACGACATTCTCGGCCAGACCGGCTTTGCTGTGAGTGCCCGAAATGGGGTTGATGATGAGGCGTGCTTTCATTCTTTACTGTTGGCAAGTGCTGTGGTTAAAGGGAGGGAGAGGGGGAGGTCAGATCGTCACGCGGCGGGTCACGTCGGCGGTCTTGAGGATATATATTCCCTTGGATACCATGCGCAACCGGTGGGTGCCCGGCTGGAGAGTCTCCTGACTTATGAGCTGGCCGAGGATGGTGAACACCTTGATGGTGGTGGGGCGCTGGCAGGTGACGTAGATGTAGCCTTCGCTCACACCCACCTCCACCTGGTCGGATCCCTCGGCATTGCGTTCGGTCATCATGGTCATGCGCCCGGGGGCGTTGACGCTCTCCCAACGCGTACCGGCGGCCAGGGAGGCCGCCGTGCAGACGAGGAGCAGAAGCAATGATGTGATGACCTTTCTCATTTCAAGTGCAAAAGTACTAAAAATTCTCCAATTGGCCAATGCCGCCGGGAAAAGCCGGCAGCTTGTCAATACATCGGGGTGAAAGGTGCGGTCTTGAAGAGATGGCGGTTTACCTCACCCACGTAACCGGTCGATTTCGACACGTCGACCTTCATGACCGGTGCCCCCTTGCGCAGATCGCATTTGTTGAGGTCGATGTAGAAGGCGCCCGGATTGGTCACCACGTCGAAATAGTAGCGGAGGTCGCGGATGTTGGCGAACGAACGCCACTGTGTGGACGAGACATTTCCCTCACCTTTGACAGTGTAGGTGTAAGGCACGGAGACATTCATCAGTATGGAGCGGACTATCGAGAATCCCAGATCGGCCTCACCGGTCTTCTCCACGTTCTGGTCGAAGAACGAGGCGCGCACGAAGCGGTCAGGGCTGCTCACTGTGCCCGGGAGAGTGTGTGTGCCCCCTTTCTTGACCCAGTAGTCGTTGATGGCGGTCATCTGGGGATATGTGGGGTCGTTGGTCAGCACAGGTATGTCCTGACCCTCGTAGATTCGTATGGTGCCGTGGTCAAACTCCACGATGGCGCTGCGCCCCCGCGCATCGGTGATGCCCCAGTGGAGGGCAGAGACGGTGCCGCCGTCAAACGTGGCGCCGGATATGTTGAAATCATGCTTTGACAGGAGCGCGACAGCTTCGGGGGTGTCGGCGCACATATCAAGAATCCATGCCGGGAACATGGCCAGCGACATGGGCGGACGTGACATGGTGGAGTCGTTGACATATACCGTGCCTTTGCAGAACAGGCCGTTCACCACGAGCCCTTTCTCGTTCATACCCTCTGTGACACCTCCATCATAGCTCACGGCGTATATGGCGCCGTATTTCGAGATCCACTTCACCGAACCGGGTATCGAATTGCCCTCCTTTGCCATTCCGCGCGGATAGACATAGAGATTGGTCGGGATGGGGGTTTTCCAATCGAGGGAGCGTCCGACGATTCGCAGGCTGTCGTTGCCTACATAGAGCACACGTGAGCAGGCCTCGGCCTTGAGACCTGACCCTAATATGACGGCCGCTGCCAGCGGGAGAAGTGCGGATAGTTTCATAACTGACGGTAATTAGTTGAAATATGAGTATTAGCAATATAAATATTTCAACGCCCCGGAGTCACGAAAGGTTCTCACAGGTTACCGATCAGAACGAATGTTACCGGCCAGGAGAAGGGTACATAGGAACAAAAGAAAAAAAGAAAAAAAGAAACAAAAAATTTTTTTTGAGTCAGAATAATCAAGCTGATACTATTCGGACAAAAAAATAAAAAAATCTGTTTCTTTTTTTCTTTTGTTCCTATGTACCCTTATTCTGGCCGGTAACTATATAAAATAAAAGAAGCCCGTGAAGAGATTGCGGACTCTTCACGGGCTGTTGTATCAGTCAGTCGTCAAGCGGCTTGATTAAGCCTCGGGACGCTTGGTCTTCTTGCCATAACCGTAAGCGGCGGCGCAGCCGAGCTCTTCCTGGATGCGGAGGAGCTGGTTGTACTTGGCCATACGGTCGGAGCGGCTTGCGGAACCGGTCTTGATCTGTCCGGCGTTGGTAGCCACGGCGATGTCGGCGATGGTAGCGTCCTCAGTCTCGCCCGAACGGTGGGAGATGACTGCAGTGTAGCCGTTACGCTGTGCGAGCTCTACGGCGCGGAGGGTCTC
This sequence comes from uncultured Duncaniella sp., assembly GCA_910587165.1. Lineage (GTDB taxonomy): Bacteria > Bacteroidota > Bacteroidia > Bacteroidales > Muribaculaceae > Duncaniella. The sequence goes on along the minus strand of CAJUKP010000003.1, from coordinate 135,780 downwards.
GGTGAGTGAACCGATCTGGTTTACCTTGACGAGGATAGAGTTGGCGCAACCAAGGTTGATGCCCTTCTGGAGATACTTGACGTTGGTCACGAAGAGGTCGTCGCCAACGAGCTGGCAGCGGTCGCCGATGAGATCGGTGAGGATCTTCCAGCCTTCCCAGTCGTTCTGGTCCATACCGTCCTCGATGGAGTCGATGGGATATTTCTCAACGAGCTGCTTGAGGAACTCAGCCTGCTGTGCGGAGGTGAGCTTGGGAGCGTCGGCACCCTGTTTCCAGGTGTAGTCGTACACGCCGTTCTTGTAGAACTCTGAAGAAGCGCAGTCGAGACCGATGGTCACGTCCTTGCCGGGCACGTAGCCGGCGAGCTCGATAGCCTTGATGATCACGTTGAGTGCGTCCTCGGTACCGTCGAGTGCGGGAGCGAAGCCACCCTCGTCACCTACAGCGGTCGAGAGGCCACGGTCGTGGAGCACTTTCTTGAGGTTGTGGAACACCTCGGTGCCCATGCGGATACCTTCCTTGAAGCAGCAGGCGCCGATGGGACGGATCATGAACTCCTGGAAGCAGATGGGAGCGTCGGAGTGTGCACCGCCGTTGATGATGTTCATCATGGGCACGGGAAGCACGTAGCTGTTGCAGCCACCGATATATTTGTAGAGGGGGAGGTCGAGGTAGTCAGCGGCAGCCTTGGCAACGGCGAGCGATACGCCGAGGATGGCGTTGGCGCCGAGGTTGCTCTTGGTTTCGGTGCCGTCGAGTGCGAGCATGGTCTCGTCGATCTTGATCTGGTCAAGAGCGCTCATGCCTTTGAGAGCCTCGGCGATGGGGCCGTTCACGTTGGCCACAGCCTTGGTGACACCCTTGCCCATGTAGCGGTTCTTGTCGCCGTCGCGGAGCTCGAGAGCCTCGTTTTCGCCGGTGGATGCGCCGGAGGGAACGGATGCACGGCCACGTGCGCCGCTCTCAAGGATTACGTCTACTTCAACGGTGGGGTTGCCGCGTGAGTCAAGGACTTCACGACCGATAATTTTTTCAATCTTCATAGTTATATTATAATAGAGTTGAGTTGTCTGTTGATGATATGCTTTCGCGGGGGCAAATATAGTGAAATTCCCTTTCCTGTGCAATTCTTTTTGGCTTTGGTTAAGGATGTTTTCACTTAATTATGTTTAGTATTCGTCCCAGCTCTTGATCTCGATCTCGTCGATGGGGTGGGTGGTGAACGCGTCTATGTAGGCCGATGCGAGACGTGCGTTGGTCATCAGGGGAATGTTGAGGTCGATGGCCGCACGGCGTATCTTGTAACCGTTGGTGAGCTCGGTGGTGGTGAAATTCTTGGGAATGTTGATCACCATGTCCACGGCGTGTTCATGAAGCAGTTCGATGGCCTGGGGTTGCATATCGGGCTGTGAGGGCCAGTAGACGCGGATAGCGGGTATGCCGTTGTCGTTGAGATAGGCGTGGGTGCCTCCGGTGGCATAGATGGTGTAGCCGCGGTTGGCCAGCTCGTGGGCGGCGTCGAGCAGATCGGCTTTCTGTTTGGGTGTGCCGGTCGACATGAGCACTGCCTTTGTGGGGACGCGGTTGCCCACAGATATCATTGCCTTGATGAGCGCCTCGGCCGAGTCATTGCCGATACATCCGACCTCGCCTGTCGACGCCATGTCGACACCGAGCACGGGGTCGGCTCCCTGCAGACGTGAGAAGCTGAACTGTGAGGCCTTGATGCCCACATAGTCAAGATCGAAGGCGTTCTTGCCGGGTTTCTCCACATCGAGGCCGAGCATGACGCGTGTGGCCAGGTCGATGAAGTTGATCTTGAGCACCTTGCTGACGAAGGGGAACGAACGCGAGGCACGGAGGTTGCACTCGATCACCTTGATGTCGTTGTTCTTGGCAAGGAACTGGATGTTGAACGGGCCTGAGATGTGGAGCGCGTCGGCTATCTGGCGTGAGATCTTGCGGATGCGGCGCATGGTCTCCACATAGAGCTTCTGGGGCGGGAACTGGATGGTGGCATCGCCCGAGTGTACGCCGGCATATTCGATATGCTCGGAGATGGCGTAGCAGACGATCTCGCCGTTCTTGGCCACGGCGTCCATCTCGATCTCCTTTGCGCCGTTGATGAATTTGGACACAACGACGGGATGCTCCTTGGAGACGTTGGCTGCCAGACGCAGGAAGCGGGAGAGCTGTTCCTGGTTGTGACACACGTTCATGGCCGCTCCTGACAGCACGTAGCTGGGACGGACGAGTACCGGGAAGCCAACCTCGGCTATGAATCCATTGATATCGTCCATGCTTGTGAGCTCGCGCCAGCTCGGCTGGTCGATGCCGAGGCGGTCGAGCATGGCCGAGAACTTGTTGCGGTCCTCGGCGTTGTCGATACACTCGGCCGAGGTGCCGAGGATGTTGACTCCCTGGGCGTCAAGGCGGGTGGCAAGGTTATTGGGGATCTGTCCGCCCACCGAGAGGATTGTGCCGTGGGGTTGCTCAAGCTCGAGGATGTCCATGACGCGCTCGAAAGTGAGCTCGTCGAAATAGAGGCGGTCGCAGATATCGTAGTCGGTTGACACGGTCTCGGGATTGTAGTTGATCATCACCGAGCGCCATCCCTGCTGCTTGACTGTGAGGAGGGCGTTTACCGAACACCAGTCAAACTCTACCGACGAGCCGATGCGGTAAGCTCCGGATCCGAGCACCACTATTGAGCGGTGGTCGTGGAGATATTTCACATCATTCTCGGTGCCGTTGTAGGTGAGATAGAGATAATTGGTCTGTGCGGGATATTCGGCACCGAGGGTGTCGATCTGTTTCACCACGGGTACGATCCCGAGGCTCTTGCGGAGGGCGCGCACCTCGGCGGCAGCGGCGGCGGCTTTGGTCATGCGCTCCTGAAGCACCTCGCGGGCTACCTGGAAATCGCTGAATCCCTGCTCCTTGGCCTGACGCAGGAGGGCTACGGGTATATCCTTGATCTCATGATGTCCGCGCAGCTCGGAAGCCGTGTCGATAATGTTCATGAGCTTGAAGAGGAACCAGCGGTCAATCTTCGTGAGCTCGTGTATGCGCTCCACGCTGTAGCCCTTGAGCATAGCCTGGGCGATGGCGAAGATGCGCTTGTCGGTGGGTTCGCTCAGTGCATGGTCCAGATTGGGGATCTCGCTCTGGTTGTTGCCCACGAAGCCGTGCATACCCTGTCCGATCATGCGGAGGCCTTTCTGGATGGCTTCCTCGAAAGTGCGGCCGATGGCCATCACCTCGCCCACGGATTTCATGGACGAGCCGATCTCGCGGCGCACACCGTGGAATTTGCCAAGGTCCCAGCGGGGAATCTTGCAGACGATATAGTCGAGGGCGGGCTCGAAGAATGCGGATGTCTCTTTGGTCACGGAGTTCTTCAGGTCGAAGAGACCGTAGCCGAGGCCGAGTTTGGCGGCGACGAAAGCCAGGGGATAGCCGGTGGCCTTTGATGCGAGGGCTGAAGAGCGGCTCAGACGGGCGTTGACCTCGATGACGCGGTAGTCCATCGAGGCGGGGTCGAAGGCATACTGTACGTTACACTCGCCGACAATGCCGATGTGGCGTATGATCTTGATGGCGAGCTTGCGCAGATAGTGATAGTCTTCGTTGGTGAGGGTCTGCGAGGGAGCCACAACGATTGACTCGCCGGTGTGGATGCCGAGGGGGTCGAAGTTCTCCATGTTGCAGACGGTGATGCAGTTGTCATAACGGTCGCGCACCACCTCGTATTCAACCTCTTTCCATCCTTTGAGCGATTTCTCCACAAGCACCTGGGGGGAGAATGCGAGAGCTTTCTCCACAAGAGCCACGAGTTCCTGCTCGTTGTCGCAGAAACCGGAGCCGAGACCGCCGAGTGCGTAGGCCGCACGGACAATCACGGGATAGCCGAGGGCCGATGCCGCGCTGATGGCGCCGTCGACGGTGCTGACGGCCTCGCTCTTGATGGTACGCACGTCGATTTCATCGAGCTTCTTCACGAAGAGCTCGCGGTCCTCGGTGTCCATGATGGCACGCACGGGGGTGCCGAGCACCTCGACTCCGTAGGCCTCGAGCACACCGGAACGGTGAAGCTCGACACCGCAGTTGAGGGCGGTCTGGCCTCCGAAGGCCAGCAGGATTCCGTCGGGGCGTTCCTTGCGGATCACCTTCTCGACGAAATAGGGGGTCACAGGGAGGAAGTAGATCTTGTCGGCAAACCCTTCCGAGGTCTGCACGGTGGCGATGTTGGGGTTGATGAGGACTGTGGTGATCCCCTCCTCCTTCATGGCCTTGAGGGCCTGGGAGCCGGAATAGTCAAACTCGCCGGCCTCGCCGATTTTCAGCGCGCCGCTGCCGAGAAGCAGCACTTTCTTGATATTTTCGTTACGCATGATGAATGGGGGTGATGGGGATTAAAGCATATTTATGAACTCGTCGAAGAGGAACTCGGTGTCCTTCGGGCCCGAGGATGCCTCGGGGTGGAACTGGGCCGAGAAATAGGGCTTGGTCTTGTGACGGATGCCCTCGTTGGTGCCGTCGTTCATGTTGATGAAGAGCGGTTCCCAGTCGGCGGGGATAGTATCGTTGTCCACGGCGAAACCATGGTTCTGCGAGGTGATGAAGCACTGGTCGGTGCCCACGCGGCGCACCGGCTGGTTGTGGCTGCGGTGTCCGTATTTGAGTTTGTAGATCTTTGCGCCGGCGGCTTTCGAGAGGAGCTGGTTGCCCATGCAGATGCCACAGATTGGACGCCCGTTCTCCATGGCCTTGCGTATCAGCGCCACTGTCTCCTCGGCCATATCGGGGTTGCCGGGGCCGTTGGAGATGAAGAGACCGTCGTAGGGGATGGAGGTGAAGTCATAGTTCCAGGGCACACGCACCACTTTGACTCCGCGGCGGGTGAGGCAGCGGATGATGTTGTGCTTGACACCGCAGTCGACCAGCACGACTGTCTTCTCACCTTCGCCGTGCACCTCGACCTCTTTGCACGACACCTTTGCCACGAGGTTCTCGCGGTTGGGATCGTAGAAGTCAGGCTCCTCGCAGCCTTCCACCACAATCTTGCCGAGCATCGAGCCATGCTCGCGCAGATGCTTGGTGAGGGCGCGGGTGTCCACTCCGTATATTCCGGGGATTTTCTCCTCCTGGAGCCATTGCGCCAGCGAGCGGTCGGCCTGCCAGTGGGAATGGTCGAACGAGTAGTCCTGTGCCACGATGGCACGTGCATGGATATGGTCGCTCTCGTAGTATTCGCTGACGTCGTCCTTCTCGCGGCGGGGCGGAACGCCGTAGTTGCCGAGGATAGGATAGGTTGTTACCAGAATCTGACCCTCGTAGGAAGGGTCGGTAAGACTTTCGGGATAGCCGGTCATGGCGGTGTTGAACACAACCTCGCCGGCAGTGGAAGCATCATAGCCGAAAGACTTCCCTTCAAATGTGGTGCCGTCCGCAAGAATCAGACGGGCGCGCTTAATCTGTCGCATTGCGGTGTAGGGGATGAATTATTGACTGTGCAAAGTTACGAATTTTTGAGGGGTTGAGAAAACTTTTCGCCCCCTTGTTTGTTATTTTATCAAAATGTTGCTCATTTAAGAATTTATTCACTATATTTGCGACATCATCCTTACGTCATGATAATACAATAATAAACATCTCCTAACCAAACACATTTGCACAATGAAAAGCGTAAAAGATACACTTTTAGAGCGCCGGAGCATACGCAGATACGAACGTGAAGAGGTAAGCCCCGAGGACATGAACCTCATTTACGAGGCCATCCGCAACACCCCCACAAGCTACAATGGACAGCAGTTCTCGGTCATTGACGTGACCGACCAGGATGTGAAGCTGAAACTCTTCTCCCTGATAGGGCAGAAGCAGGTGAAGACCTGCTCACATTTCCTCCTCTTTGTGATGGACTATCACAAGATCGGGCTCATCGCTGAGGAACTCGGTGAGGATATGCCCGAGTTCAACAACACCATCGACGGTATCGCCGTAGGCATAATAGATGCATCGTTGGCCATGATGAGTGCGCTCACTATGGCTGAGAGTCTCGGACTGGGATGCTGCCCCATCGGCTATGCACGTACCGTGGCCCCTGAGGCGGTGTCGACTCTGCTCGGACTCCCGAAGAAGACTTTCGTGGTGTGTGGCCTCTCGATAGGTGTGCCACGCGAGGAGCCGGATCTCAAACCCAAGCTACCCATTGATCTCGTGGTGTTCAACAACCGTTATCGTGACGACGAGGAGGCAATGACCGGCGAGCTCATGGCCTATAATGACACTGTGAGCGAATACAACCGCACACGTTCGGGCGACAAGACCGACAACGATTGGGCCACCCATATATTGGGCTATTACCGCGAAGCATCCGGACATGGCATACTCCGAGCTATGCAGCGCCGCGGGTTCGACCCCAAGAGGTGATGCCTCAATATTTTCTGCCGGGAAAAATGGCGCCTGCAAGGAGCCATGTGAGACGGCGGAATATCAGGTTATGGAGATAGATAAGCCTCATCCGCCATCTGTGAGGTGTGCGGGCCATCACCCGGTCATGCAAGCGACGGGCCAGTCCACGCGAGCCCTCGCGGCGATATGAGGCGGCAAGTATCATGGCTTTGGCGTCAACCCAGTCGATGGCTTCATGACGTCCCGCGCGGAGAAGATCCTCTCTCATGGCATCGAGCGATTTCTCCCATGCTCCGGGACGCGCCGAGAAGCTCTCTCCGGTGATTGACTCAGATTGGAAATGCACTATGGCCCCGGGTTCGCCCGGGGCTTTTGTCATTACCGGCGACAGGAGCAGCAGGCGCACCCCGAGTTCGAGATCGTCCCATCCGGGCAGTGACTCGTCCCATCCGCCGGCGGCACGGAACAGCTCCGTGCGGGCCACATAGCGCTGGGTGGAAAGCGACGTGCGGAATATGTGCATGAACATCGGACGGCTTATGTCGAACCTTTTCAGCGAGTCGTGGCCGTCGCGGCGGATGATTATGTCCTTGCCCACGATACCGGCGTCCGGATTGGCAGAGATGGCTGCCGTGAGTCCGGCTATGTGGGTCGGAGTCATCTCGTCATCTGAGTCGAAGAACATGGTCCACTCCGTCCTTACGGCGGCCAGCCCGAGATTGCGGGCGGCGGGTGCCCCGGGCCGGGGTTGGGAGAGTATCGTGACATCGCGCCGCCCCCGTGCCCATACGCCCATCACCTGCATGGAGGTGTCGGTAGAGGCATTGTCGACAAGCACGACCGCTGCCGGCGCCAAGGTTTGCGCGTCGATGGAGCGCAGCAGGCGGGGCAGCGTGTGTGCACGGTTGAAAACCGGTATTACAATTGTGATGGGTGATGCTGACATCAGCGGCGGCGGTTGCGCACCGACCGTGTGGCCGATGACGGGCTCTTGGCAGCCTTGGGTTTCTTCACCTTGGCAGGTTTCGATTTTGTGGCGGAGCTCTTCTTGGCTCCGCGCTTCGAGCGGGAGGCACGTGCGCTCCTTGCGGGTTTCTCCTCACCTTGCGCCACGGTTTCTCCTTCGGTTCCCGCTTCAGCGGCCTCGGCGAGAGCGGCAGCCTTCTCGGCAGCCTCGCGGCGTTCGGCAAGCTCCTCGAGCGACGGCACCCAGAGTTTCTTCTCGTATGAGTCGAGACGCTGCTGTATGCTGTCGCGCGCATGGGCCAGCTCTTCGGGATCGGGGTGGAGCTGCATCAGGGACTTGTTTTTGAGATTGCGGGTCTTGTAGATGTCACCTTTATAGAGCCCGAGCTGGAAGAAATCATCGTAGGTGCAGGTGGCGAGGTTGTTGTCGTCGTCCGTAAAGATTGTCTGTGTGGTGAGGAACGGACGCAGATCGTCATATCTCACCCAGAACATCGGATAGCGAACGGCCTCACCGCCGAAATCGCCTGAACGGTGGAGCACGGGGCAGATTGCCTCGATGCGGTTGCGCATACGGTTGGACCGGCGGTCAAACTCCCATTTCTCTATTATATAATAGGAGAGGACTTCCGAGGCAGGAACATCGCTTTCGTCGATGGTGAATTTCGGATTCTTCTCGGTGGAGCCTTTGGCATCTGAGTAGATGATATGAAACCTGTCGAGCACATCGCGCATCTTCACCTTGAAGTTGTCGGAGAACACTTCCCTTCCGTCGAGATATTCGTAGGCGCCGAGTTGACCGTCGGCCATACGCCCCAGGATTATACGGAACAGATTCTCCTGTCCCTCCACCGGTTCGTCGGGATAGTAGAGGGCGCCGTTCTCATCCTTGGTGAGATCAAGCTCGCGATACATGACCCGCATCCACTGCAGCTCGCTGTCGGTGGCCGGAGTCTCCTCGAAATGGGCCTGCATACGCTGGGTGACACCCGGAGTCTCGGTCTTCGAGCCCGGACGGTCGCCGCTGCGGCGGCGCACCACGCTGCTTGACGACGAGGAGGTGTCCTGTGCGAAGATCCCGGCTGCCATGATGAGGCATAGGGCTGTGAGAAGATATTTCTTCATTATGATAATGGTCTGCTAAGAGGGTATTGACTAATTTACGATAACTTCGACGGGGCTGAGCACACGCTCGATGCCGTCGGGGCCTTTGGCGCGGATACGGGAGATGTAGAACCTCTTGCCGCGTGAGAGGCGTTTGAACTGGTCGCGCTGACGCTGCGAGAAGGCGGCTCCTTGCGACACCTCGGGGATGGCGTTGCCCATCTGGTCGAAGAACACTGTCTCGAATCCGAGCACCTGGAAGTCGATGTTGAGCATATCGTCGTCGATCGCCGCCTCGATGCCGGGAGCAGTGGTGAGGAGCGTCTTGGAGAAGGGTTTGCCACCCTTGTAGCGGTCCTTGGCGCCGTTCTGTCCGGTGAATGAGATGAATGCCACGGGATCGGGGAGCTTGCGCACACGGAATGTGGATGTAGCCACGGTCTGCGGGCGTCCGTCGATGTTTGCCGTGACTGTGATGGTGGCGTTCTCGCCCACCTTGGAGGGCCGGGCTATCCACTGGTCTCCCTGACGGGTGAGGCTGCCGTTGGTCATGGTGGCGGAGACCCCTGACATGGGCACTCCCGGCACCGAGATGCTCATGGGGTTGTTGATTCCGGCATAGAGCACATTCATCATTGTGGCCGACACTGTGGCCGTCGGTTCCATCACGGTATAGGATGACGAGAAGGGATGTTTGGTGACGGAGCCGTCGCCATGAGCCACCTCGATATAGCCGGAGTAGTCGAAATTACCGGTCGAGGAGGTGGTGAATTCATAGAGCCCGCGGTCTGACGGGAGCTGCTTGCCTCCGACGAATATGGCCGGGCGGGCGGTGGTGTCGACCGCGGCGAGCACTATCGAGGCTGAGTAGCGGCTGCCGCGCATCACCATGCGTGACTGAGGGATCACGAATGCGTTGAGCTCGTTGACGCGCACGTCGCCGGCATCAACGGCGGCGAGGAGGTTTGACAGTGCCTCACCTTCGGCATACCGTATGTCGTTCTGAAGCTTGGTGAGCAGGGTTACAGCTGCCACCACAGGCTGGTTTTCAAATTTTGCTTCCTCCCATTTCTGGTCCTGGACTGTGCCCGGACGCCGGAACGGTGCGGTGGAGAGCGCCTCGCGGATGCTCGATTGTTTCACTGAATCGGGCACAAGGGCGGTGATATAGTCGCGGTAGGAGTCCACGGCCTCGCGCAGGCGGGCGCCTTCGTTGCGCCCCGGAGCGAGCATGACCACGGCTGCCGATTCGAGGTCGTCGCGATGGTTGATATCATTTACCTTTCCGTCGGGTCCGTCGGCCTCCGTCACGATCGCGATCTTCAGGGAGTCGACGAGAGAGTAGAGGGAGGCGGCGCGGCGGCGCACATCGGAGGCCTTCCCGAGCCAGGGGGTGCCTTTGCCGGGGTTCTGCTGGGTGAAGCTTTCAAGCTGGGCATATATCGCGTCGTTGCGACGGCCCACGTTGGCGTTGGTGCGTGCCAGGCCGTCCTCGACCTGGACGAAGCCGTCGAGCACGTCGCTCGACACGTTGAGCGCGAGCATGGCGGTGAGGACGATATACATGAGGTTTATCATCTTCTGCCTCGGTGAGAGTCTGACTACTGATTCGGCCAATTTGGGTAGGGGTTTATGCGGTTGTTAAGGGGGTGGATGAAAGGGGAGAGGGGGCGGACGTACAGGCGGGTTATACCGCGCCTGACGACTGGGCGCCGGGGATGTCGCTCATCATGGGGCGATACATATTGACGGTCATGGCATGGAGCATCTTCTCATACACCTGGTTGAGCTGTTGCATATATCGCGCCATCTTCTCGGTCTCCTCACAGTAGCGGGCGCTCTGTGACGCGCTTTTCTCATACATATCGCGTATGTCCTTGATGCCGCGGTTGACGCGGTCGATGCTCTCGAGCTGTGACGACACACTCTTGAGCTGGATCTCATAGATGGTGTTGAGGCCGCCGAGATTGCGGTTGAGATCGCCCATCTGCGAGATATAGCCGCGCGAGTTCTCAGTGATCCCGGCCGAGTTCTCAGTGATGGCCGCATAGCTCTGCAGGAGCACGCTTGAGACGTTGTTGAGAGCCTCGGTGGTCTGGCGTAGCTGCTGCATCTGGTCGGCAATGGCGCTCATCTGTGTGAGATATTCCTGTGTGGCGGTGGTGAGTTCGGCCATTTTCGAGAGTTGCTCGGCGGCAGCGCTCATGCGGGCTATGCTCTCGCTGAGCGATGCGGTGTCGGCCTCCGAGAGATTGAACGCCGATCCGGTTGCCGCTGCTTCCGGAGCTATGGCTGCGGGAGCTGCGACAGGAGCTCCGCCGCGGATCTGACGGGCTGTCTCTGCCCCTTCGGCCTTGCGCTTGTCAAGTTCGGGGAACACCTCTTCCCAGTGGTACTCCTTGGGAGGACGGTCGAATGCGGTGAGGATGAACATGAGCACCTCGGTGCCCATACCGATGCAGAGCAGAGTATTGCCCCCGGGGAGGTGGAGGATCTTGAAAAGAGCACCCCAGATTACGATGGCCGCACCCACGCTGTAGGCGAAGTTGAAGAGGCGCTGGCCACCCTCCCAGGTCATGATGGTCTTATATTTTGCTTTGAGCTTGTCTTTTTCCATGATTGGCATAGATTGAGATGATGTGGGGTGTTTCTTTTATTTCTTTGCTTTGGTGCCTTTGGCGAAGCCGATCTGCGAACGCACGCATCTGAAGCCTATGTAGGACCGCTGCTCGTTCTGGTATTCCCACATACGGAGGTCGGAGCGGACGTTGTGGGCCACATCTTTCCACGAGCCTCCGCGCACAATCTTGCGCTTCATCTTGTACGGGTCTTCCTGGGCGGCATCATAGCGGTATTCGGGGTTCAGGTCGGAAGTGATCTTCGAGACGCTCTCCGAGAAGGCTGTCGATGTCCATTCGCTCACGTTGCCGGCCATATCGTAGAGGCCGAAGTCGTTGGGTGAATATGTGCCCACCCTTGATGTGATGAGCTGTCCGTCCTGCACGAAGTTGCCCTCCTGAGGTTTGAAGTTGGCATAGAAACAACCCTGTTCCTCGGTTAGCGGCAGGTCGCCGTCCCAGGGATACATATTCTCGCTCTTTCCGGCTCGTGCGGCGTATTCCCATTCGGCCTCGGTGGGGAGGCGGTAGGGTTCGATATACACACCCTCGCGTCCGAGCGAGCGGCGGAGGAAGTCGGTGCGCCAGTTGGCGAATGCATTGGCCTGCTCCCAGCTCACACCCACCACGGGATACTCGCTGTAGCCTCCGTGGGCGAAGTAGAGGCGCACGTAAGGTTCGTTGTATGCGTTGTCAAAGTCGTTGATCCAGGCGGTGGTGTCGGGGTAGACGTTGACTATGTATGTGTTGAGGAAGTCGTATGGTCCGGAAAGCGCACGTGTGACGGTCTCGCGGCGAATCTCGCCGTCATCGTCGATGTAGGCGGTGTCTTTCGAGATTACGGGCAGGTTGGTCGGCACGGGTTTGTCGGTATTGTATTCGCGACGTCTGGGGTCGAGGCGGTTCTTGCGCTTGGCAGCCTCGGTGTGGTTGTAGACCTCGTAGCGGTAGTTGAGCTGCTCGGGGTCGAGTTCACGCGCCCCGGTGATAGGGTTGGTGCGGTACAGGCTCTCGATAGCGCGCTGCTCATCCTCGTTGGCGTTGCGCCAGGGGATGGGTTTGGACCAGTTGAGATGAGGGGTGATGGGATTACCCTCGCGGTCCTCCTCAATCTTGAATTCCTCGTTGCCGCCCCAGCGGGGATCGGCAAGGCGTTCGCGGATTATCGAGTCGCGCACCCAGAACACGAACTGCTTGTATTTTGAGTTGGTGATCTCGGTCTCGTCCATCCAGAATGCATCGACCGACACACCCCGTGGGTCGGCTTTCAGATTCCAGAGCGAGTCTTCCTTGGATGGACCCATCTTCACGGATCCGCGCGACACGAGCACCATCCCGTAGGGTGTGGGCTCAGACCACGACGTGCCCCCCACGCCGGTCACTTCACCACCCATGGAGCTTCGGCTCCCGGATGCGCAGCTGACGGCCACGGCAAGCGCGGTCAAGGCAAAGAGTATATGGAGTATCTTTTTCATAAGTTACATTATTCGGATGCTCTTGTGTTTGTTTCGGTTCTTCTCGGAGAAGTCGAGTTTGAGGTTGTAGCCTGCAAAGATTTCATGGCTGCCCGACGATGCGCGGGATATGTCGCTGAGGTGATAGTCATAGCTGTAGGATATGAATATTCCTTTCAGCTCTGCCCCGAGCATTATCGAGAGAGCGTCGTCGTAGCGGTAGCCTATTCCGGCGGTGAAGAGTTTGTTGTAGCGCACTCTTCCTGTGACGGCGACGTCGGTGAAACTGAAATCGCTCCTTACAAGGAGGGAGGGTATCACTTCAAATAACGTATTCTTAATGGGAATATTGCCTTCTGCTGTGAAATAGAGGGCCCGCTTGGCTGTGAATTGATATTTTTTAGCAGTCTCGCCGTCACCGCCGGCCACACTGCCTGAGCCTGTCCCGTTTTCAGAGGTGAACGTGACGGTGGGATTGTTGGCATGGAGCATGGAGAGTCCGGCCTTGAAGCGTTTGTGGATATAGAAGAGACCGATGCCGAGGTCAAGGGCGTTGCCCGCAAGGTCGGTGGAGGGAATGGCGTCGTCGGTGCTCTCGTGGAAGTCATCGTCGTCCGGGATGTAGACCTCGGAACCTTTGAACTGTTCGTTGAAGAATCCCACCTGGAGGGCTCCTGTGAACTCACCTTTGAGAAATTTGAATTTGTAGCCTATCTGGGCGTTGACGGTGAGATTGCGGAACAGACCCATCGACTCCTGTTGGATCACGACTCCTGTCCCGAATTTTTTACCGAGAAACTTGAAGGGCATATCGGCGGCTCCGACAAATGTGCGCGGTGCGCCGTCGATCCCTACCCATTGCATTCTCATCCCTCCGCGCAGACGGATGTTGTCGGTGTCGCCCGCGGCGGCGGGGTTATAGTAGGTGGGGACGGCCCAATAGTGGGTGAGCATCGCGTCACCCTGGGCTTTGAGTCCCGGTGTGGCTATGGCCACCACCGCCATGACGAGCATTGCCCTGAGTATAGTGTGTATGACTGGTTTCATGGAGATCATTCGAAATAAAATGTGAACACCACCATGCGCGACACCGCTTTCTTGAGCGACTGGGTGATCTTCAGTTTGTCCGGCTCCTCCTCCAGATCGGGGCGGTCATGGTCTATGACGTCGGTGAGGCCGAAACAGAATTTCACCTCAGGAATGAACTTGAAGAAGGGAAGATAGAAATCACATCCGAAACCGGCGGTGAGATAGAAATCCATGGGCTTGGTCCGGAGATAATCGCCGCGCTGACGGGTGACATTGAATGTGGGCATCACTCCTGCCGTGACATACGGGCGTGAGTTGCGGTAACGCAGTCCGGAGAATTTCAGGTCGAGTGGCAGGACTACGAGTGCCGACTTGACATTCTGGCGGAGTTCTGCCCCGGAGCCATATTCGCGCATGGTGATGTCGCGGTTGCCGAAATACATACCGGGAGTGAAGCGGAGGTTGAACAGGTGGTTGAGCCTGTAGTCCACAAGACCGTTGACGCAGAATCCGGGTGAGAACGATGGTTGCTCCATGAACCATTGCTCCCCGCCGGGAGTGACGAAGCCGTTGTGGACGAATGAGATGTCCTGGGTATGCACTCCGAACGAGAATCCCAGATGCCAGCGGCGCATATCGGCGTAAGGGCGGTTGAGCACTTTGTCATTGAGATTCTGTGCCCCGGCGCCGAGGGCGCAGATGGCGACCGCAACGAGCGTCAGAGCCCGAAGCAGTCTTCTTGTCCGGATAAAAAAGAGGCTGTCCATCATAAAAATAACGTGGACAGCCTCGATTTATTGCCTTACGGGATCAGAGACCTTTGCCGTGGCAGTTTTTGTATTTCTTGCCCGAACCGCATGGACAGGGGTCATTACGGTTGATGCGGGGGCCTGCCTTGGCGGGTTGCACGGGCTGGCGCTGCGATGCTCCCTGGGCGGCGGCGCGGTTGGCGTTCTCGCCGGGGAGATTCTCGCGCGACGTGCGGTAGTTGGAGTAGTCGGCCGGACGCTCAGGCATGGCGCGGCGCACTTCGGGCTGTGGCTTGGGGGCCGGTGCGGCGGGTGCGGGAGTCTCGGCGGAAGCTTCAGCTGATTCTTCTCCACCTTCGGGCGTCTGGGCTGCCTGTGGGGCGGGAGCCGGTTGCTGGGGTGCCTGCTGCACGTAGATCTGTCCGCGCATCAGGGTGGCCATAGCCTTGTTGTTGAGCTGGGCAAGCATTCCTTCGAAGAGGTGGAACGATTCCACCTTATAGATCACAAGGGGATCCTTCTGTTCGTAGGATGCGTTCTGCACACTCTGGCGGAGCTGGTCGAGCTCGCGGAGATGCTCTTTCCAGAGTTCGTCGATGGTGACGAGCAGGACGGCCTTGTGCCATTCCTTGACAATGGATTTGCAGCCGGTGCGGTAAGCCTCGTCAATGTCGACAACAAGGTTGAAGAACCGTTTGCCGTCGGTCATGGGCACCGCGATGCGTCCCTTGAAGCCACGGTTCTCCACACAGTCGGTGATGACAGGCTGCGCCACCTCGATTATGCGGTCGCGCTTGCGGTCGAAGGCTTCGGATGCGGCGGTGTGGATGCGTTCGATGGCTTCCTCCTTGCTGATATTGCGGAATTCCTCTTCGGTGAAGGGCGCCTCGATGGTGAGGGTCTTGAAGAGGTCCATGGCGAGATCCTGATAGTCGGCGGGATAGGTGTTGTTGACGAAGTTCTCGATCACATCCCACATCATGTTGGCTATGTCAATGCCGATACGCTCGCCGAGGAGGGCATGGTGACGGCGGTTGTAGATGTAGGTGCGCTGCTTGTTCATCACGTCGTCATATTCGAGCAGGCGCTTGCGGATACCGAAGTTGTTTTCCTCGACGCGTTTCTGTGCGTTGCCGATAGCGTTGGTGACCATGCGGCTCTCGATGCGCTCCCCTTCCTCAAGGCCGAGGGTGTCGAGCATCTTCATGACGCGGTCGGTGGCGAAGAGTCGCATGAGCTGATCCTCGAACGACACGTAGAACACTGATGATCCGGGGTCGCCCTGACGTCCGGCACGTCCGCGGAGCTGGCGGTCGACGCGGCGGCTCTCATGGCGCTCGGTGCCTATGATGGCAAGACCGCCGGCGGCCTTCACCTCCGGCGAGAGCTTGATGTCGGTGCCTCGTCCGGCCATGTTGGTGGCAATTGTGACCATGCCTTTCTCGCCTGCGCGGGCCACGATCTCGGCCTCCTTCTGGTGAAGTTTGGCGTTGAGCACATTGTGGGGGATGTGGCGCATGGTGAGCATTCGGCTGAGAAGCTCTGAGATTTCCACCGAGGTGGTACCCACGAGCACAGGTCGTCCGGCCTTGACAAGCTCCTGGATCTCGTCGATCACAGCGGCATATTTTTCTTTCTTGGTCTTGTAGACGCGGTCGTCCATGTCGATTCGCGCTATGGGCCTGTTGGTGGGGATGGTGACCACATCCAGTTTGTAGATGTCCCAAAGCTCGCCGGCCTCTGTCTCGGCTGTACCGGTCATACCCGCGAGCTTGTGATACATACGGAAGTAGTTCTGCAGGGTGATGGTGGCGAATGTCTGGGTCGCGGCCTCGACCTTCACGCGCTCCTTGGCCTCGATGGCCTGGTGGAGTCCGTCGCTGTAGCGGCGTCCCTCCATGATACGTCCGGTCTGTTCGTCGACGATCTTGATCTTTCCTTCGTCAATCACATATTCCACGTCTTTCTCAAAGAGAGCGTATGCCTTGAGGAGCTGGGTGACGGTGTGGACACGCTCGGCCTTTACGGCATATTCCTGCATGAGCTCGTCCTTGCGGCGGGCGCGCTCGGCGGGATCGGTTATGTTCTCTGTCTCGGAAAGCTGCGCGGCTATGTCGGGGAGCACGAAGAACTGCGGGTCGTCGCTCTTGCCGGTGAGTTCGTCGATACCCTTGTCGGTGAGCTCGACGCTGCGGTTCTTCTCGTCGATGACGAAGTAGAGCGGGTCGGTCACGGTGGGCATCTCGCGCTGGTTGTCCTGGAGATAGTATGCCTCGGTCTCGAGCATGAGGTTCTTCATGCCGTCCTGGGAGAGGAACTTGATGAGAGCGCCGTTCTTGGGGAGGCCCTTGAAGGCACGGAAGAGAAGGAGGGCACCCTCCTTGCGGACATCCTTGTCTTCGGAGGCTATCTTGGCCTTGGCCTCGGCGAGAATCTTTGTGACGAGACGTTTCTGGGCCTCGAACACCTTCTCGACATTCGGACGGTATTCATCGAAAAGCTGGTCATCCCCCTTGGGCACGGGGCCGGAGATGATGAGCGGTGTACGGGCGTCGTCGATGAGCACGGAGTCAACCTCGTCGACGATGGCATAGTAGTGCTTGCGCTGCACCATGTCGGCCGGACTCATGGCCATATTGTCGCGCAGATAGTCGAAACCGAATTCATTGTTGGTACCGAAAGTGATGTCACACTCGTAGGCGCGGCGGCGGGCAGCGGTGTTGGGCTGGTGCTTGTCGATGCAGTCAACGGTGGAGCCGTGGAACATATACAGGGGACCCATCCACTCGGAGTCACGCTTGGACAGGTAGTCGTTGACTGTCACGACGTGGACTCCGCGTCCGGAGAGAGAGCGGAGGAATACCGGGAGAGTGGCCACGAGGGTCTTACCCTCACCGGTGGCCATCTCGGCGATCTTGCCCTGATGGAGCACGATGCCGCCGATGAGCTGCACGCGGTAGTGGACCATATCCCACTTGATCTCGTTGCCACCTGCTATCCAGTGGTTCTTCCAGATGGCCTTGTCGCCGTCGATGGTTACGAAGTCCTTGCCCTGTGCGGCCAGCTCGCGGTCGAGGTCGGTGGCGTTGACCACGATTGTCTCGTTGGCGGCGAAGCGGGCGGCGGTCTCGCGCACTACGGCGAACACTTCGGGGAGGTGCTCGTTGAGCTTGTCCTCGATGGTGTCGAGCATGATCTTCTCGTTGCGGTCGATTGTGTCCCAGACGGGCTGACGCTGGTCAAAGGGGAGTTCCTCAACCTCTACCTTGAGGCGGGTGTTCTCCTCCTGCTGGGCTGAGATGGATTGCTTGATGTCGTCGCGGACGGCCTGGATGCGCTCGCGCAGTTGATCTATAGTGAGTTGTTTCACCTCGGGCTCGAGAGCCTCGATTTTCTGAACTATCGGCTCGATCTCCTTGAGGTCACGGGTGGATTTGTTGCCGAAAAGCTTGGTGAGAAATGATGTGAAAGACATTGATATTTTTTGTTGGGTATATGTCTGACACCCCCGCGGGGGTGGCTGATGCTGTGGTTATGTGAGTTATCTGTCGAGGAGGAGGGGCTGGAGTGACGCGGCGTTGGGCGAACGGATGCGGAGCTGACGCGCGATTGTGGGGGCTATGGCCCTTGCGTCGACACGTTCGGTGATTTCGGTCGCCTTGAGCGATGGAGCTATTATATATATAGGTGAAGTCGAAGCCTGCCAGCGGACTACGGGGAGTTGTGACTGGTCTATGTTGACAGTCTCGCCCTCTATCTCGTCAGATATCTCCCATCCGGGATTGACCATAACGAGCAGGTCGCCTGCATGGGTGGCGGAGATGTTGCGGTGGAGTGCCGCGGGCGTATCGCCTGCACGGCGGGCCAGGATATCGTCCAGTGTGTAGACGTCGCTCACTCCGCTCATGCGGGTGAGGAATTCGGCGCTCTCACGCCGCATATCTGATTCGGATATGCCGCGCTCCTTGAGCAAGGGGCGGTTGAGGAAGAAGTATCCGTTATGGTATCCGTTGACCCATTCCCCGTTGCCGTGGATGGCCATGAGATACATATTGAGCAGGGAGATGGCCTTGCGGGGGGAGAACTGTCCGGAGGGGATGTTCCAGCGCTCCTCGTCCCGTTTGCCTCCCGACGGAGCCGGTGTGCCGGCCACGAACAGCAGGGTGCGGTCCATTCCCGGGCCTTTCTCGATGGCGCGTATGATGTTGGCTATGTCGGAGTCGAGCCGGACGTAGGCGTCCATAGTCTCGATGCGGTTGTCGGCCTCACGTCCGTAGAGATAAGGGCTGACATTGAAGCCGAGGCTGAGCATATCGGTGACCCCGCGGGTGCCCAGCGAGAGGGTGGAGATGTAGTCGGCTGCAGCCGATGCCACTTCCCGGTTGGCCGGAGCGGAGGTCTTGAATATCTTGAACCGGTCGGATTTCTTTGCCGGGAATGTGTGGCGGAAAGGATAGAGTTTCTTGTATTCCGGGAGATCGGGATATCGGTCGAGTCTGAGCGCCGGTTCCCACGCCATGGTGTCGATACGCACGGGTAGGTTGAATCCAACATTGCGGCGGGAGATCACCGGCGGTGTCTCGCGATAGTGGCGCGATGAGGTCCATTTGCCCGAGATGTCGCTTATCCAGAAGGAGCTGTTTCCGGCATGGCCACCCATGAGGATGGCTATCTGAGGGTCGGCGGCGATGGCATGAACCACGCCGAGACCTCCGTCGGAGATGCGCACCTCGTCGGAGATGGTCGATACCAGCAGCGGTGAGGGTGTGAGTGCCTGTTCGGAGTATGTGCCGATCTCCTTGGGATCGAGCAGTATGGGGTAGTCGATCTTGGTATTGGTGTCCCAGACGCGGGCCGAGGGGATGCCGTTGACGGCAGGGGCGGCTCCGCTTACCAGCACGGCGGTGGCGGCGGTGGCGTCGATGCCGGGACCATAGTCGACGTTCTCGATGGTCACGCCGTTGTCGATGAGACGGTTGAAGCCATCGGCGCCGAAGTTTGAGCGGAGCAGGTTGACATAGTCGGCTGTCAGACCTTCCACAAAAATCCCCACAACGAGGGTGGGGCGGGGCGACGGATCCTTGGCGCGCGTGGATGCGGCTGCAATCCCGGCGGTCACCATATAGGCAACCATTACACAGGCGAGACGGGATGTGATCAGCGTTTTTTTGCGCATAAGGGATTCATGATGTTTGTCACCGCCCTGAGCCCGGTGGCGAGCATGAGCGGGATGAATGTCGGATTGGGCGATTGCACTCCGGCCAGGAAAACTCCACCGAGCACAATCAAGAGTGCAAAGTTAACACTTTGATAGCTAATTTCCAAAACTTTGCCCCGTTTTAGCCAGGGCGCGACAGCTCCGATAAAGCAGAGCGGGTTGAGCCACAGATAGAGCCAGTTGGGCGATGTGGCCTCGTGGACGGAGACGAAGATGAGGAAAGTGAGGAGAAGGCCGGTGAGCCCCGTCAGGCTGAACCACATCGTGTCGAATATGCGTCCCCATTTCGGGCGGGAGCGCATCTGGAGCACACTCACGCAGAATGCGAGCGCACACACGGTCCATCCCCAGAAGAGTGGGGTGAGGGTCCAGTGGGTGGGAGGGGCCACGACGGATGGTGTCGAGTCCGATCCATACAGATAACCAGATCGGGTCACCAATTGTTCACCGCCGGGCAATTTTGCCTCCTCGACCATCTCGCGGGCCACCACCGGAGCAAACCGGGGCTCGTCAGCCAGAAGCGGGCGGTCGATTCCGCTCCCGAGGGCAAGGTCGATGCCGAACTGATACCAGGGATAGTTGCGGTGGTAGTGCCGCATGACGTTGCGGAAGGTGCTCCGCGAGGCTTCGGGGAGTGATGGGGCCGACAGTTCGATAGGGCAGCCCACGCTGCGGGCTATCATGTCGAGCGGACGTGTGGCGCAATTGTCGAGCACATAGTTGTAGCGGTAGACCCTGTTTTCAGGCTGCAGGTTTTCCATGACGAGGGCCGTGAGCCTCTCGGCCTGCAGTGAATCAAGCGCGAGGGTCTGGTAGCTCAAGGCGCGTCCGGCACGTGCATACGATGACACGAACCGCTCGGTGGGGTAGGCGGCGGCGATATAATCGGTCTCACCCTTGACAAAGCGGTAGACAAAGCCGGGGGAGTCGAAGTCGAACACCCCCCAGTTGACGGTGAAGTCACCCCACCGGGGATGGATGATGCGCAGGGCGGTGTGCCCTTCGAGCTCATAGATGTTGTTGCCCGGTGCAGCTGTGAGCAGCTGCACCTCCGGGGCAACGGCCGAGCCGGCTAAAGCTGTCAGCAGAGTGACAAGGAATATGTGGATACGTTTCATCCGAGTAAGCGGGATATCCGGTCGACGGGTATGATTGAGAATATGGTTTTGCCCTCCGGTGTCAACGAAGGGGAGGGTAAGCGCAGCAGATCGCTGACAAGGCGGTCCATGGCATCCTGTGACAGCGGTTGGCCGCGGCGTATGGCGCTACTTTTTGCCAGAGAGAGCGCCACCTTCTCCCTCAGGGTGGAGTCAAGTTCCTCTCCTGTCTCAGTGACGCGCTCGATCATGGAGAGTAGCAGGTCGCGCGGAGCCACATCCTTGATGGCTGAAGGGATGCCGTCGATGCTCCATGAATTTCCACCGTGTGGGGTGAGGATGAATCCGAGCGCCGAGAGACGCGGGGCGATGTCGGTGAGCACGGCGTGTTGCGCCGGAGACAGCTCGACGGTCTCAGGGAACATGGTGGCCTGGGCCACGAATTCCTGTCCGGCGGTCTTGGCCAGATAGCTGTCGTAGAGCACTCTCACATGGGCACGATGCTGGTCGATCACCATCAGCCCGTCACGTGCGGGTGTGATTATATAGGTTGCTTTGAGCTGGATGGCTCCGCCGGGGGAGTCGTCGACGGGCAGCTCCGCTATCTCCGGTGCGTCAGGGTCGGTGAGTGCCGATGCCACGGGCACACCGGCGTTGAGACTGCTTCCGGCCATGGCGCTCAGGCCCTCCTCGCGTTTGCTCACGAAGTCGTCATATAGCTTCTCCCAATCGCTTATGGCAGCAGGACGGCTCCGGAATGTGGGGCGCTCGCGGGGGGCGAAGGCTGATGCCGGCGGCCGGCCGGTCCAGTCGATGGGTACGGGTGCCGGATCGAAGAACGGATTGTAGCGGTCGTCGACGAGCACGTCATGGCTGGCTGTTATGTCGGGGCTGAAGGCCGGTATCTCAGGCGCATCTTCGACATTGAAGTCAATCGCAGGGCCGGCATTATAGCGTCCGAGCGAGTCGCGTATGGCGGCGGTGAGTATCTGCCATATCGCCTGCTCGTTCTCGAATTTTATCTCGCTCTTGGTCGGGTGGATGTTGACGTCGATAGTCTCCGGGTCAACCCTCAGGTTGATGAAATAGTTGGGTTGCTCGTCGGCGGGGATCAGCTTCTCATAGCATTGCATCACCGCCTTGTGGAAGTACGGGTGCCGCATATTCCGGCCGTTGACCATGAAGTATTGCAACGGATTGCGTTTGCGGGCGTTGGCCGGCAGTCCGATGAAGCCTTTGATGCTCACGATGGAGGTCTCGGTCTCGATGGGCAGGAGCTGTTTGTCGAGATTCTTGCCGAAGAGCTCGCAGATGCGCTGTTTCATGGAGCCGCGCCGCAGGGAGTGGAGAGTGACATCGTTGCTCACGAGGGTGAAGTCTACTCCGGTGTTGACCAGTGCGAGACGTTCGAACTCTCTCATTATCGCGCTCATCTCCACAGTGTCCTTCTTCAGGAACTTCCTTCGGGCGGGGACATTGAAAAACAGGTTCTTGACCATCATGTTGCTGCCCGGAGTGCAGGCCTCGGGTTCCTGGCTTTCCACTCTGGAACCGTTTATGACAAGACGGGTGCCGAGGGCGGCTCCCTTGAGCATGGTGCGGAGATCGACCTGGGCTATGGCCGCAATGGATGCGAGGGCCTCGCCACGGAAACCCATGGTGTGGAGTGTGAAGAGGTCGTCGGCCTGTGATATCTTGGATGTGGCGTGGCGTTCGAACGCGAGGCGGGCGTCGGTATCACTCATGCCGCAGCCGTTGTCGACCACCTGGATCAGTGTGCGTCCGGCATCCTTGAGTATTATGGTGATGGAGGTCGCTCCGGCGTCGATGGAATTCTCAACAAGCTCCTTGATCACAGAGGCAGGGCGTTGGATCACCTCTCCGGCTGCTATCTGGTTGGCTACGGAGTCGGGCAACAGACGTATCACGTCGTTCATGGCTCCACCTCCTCTCCTGTTTCGTCACTTTCCTTGCCTGTTGTCACGGCCTGACGGTCACCGTTAGCGGTGGCCGGAGTGTCTTGCGGGGATGTGTCGTCAGCCGGATCGGCGGGGGAGGGGAGGGGGATTTGCTCAATTACGGGTGCGGAGCCGGAATCAGGTATCGAGTCGGCCGGTATGTCAGGAGAGTCAGCCGATATGTCAAGAGAGTCGGCCGCAAATCCGGTAGAGTCGGATGGTAGCGGCGGCAGTTCCGGTTTCGGGGGCAAGGGGCGTCCGGTCTCGGTGCCGCGTATGGTGGTGGCATCGGGACGCATCTTGCCGAACACGTTCTGTGTGGCCAGATCGGCCATCTCGGCGGGATAGTCGAACACTTCATCGGGTGACATCGGACGCAACGGGCCGTACCAGCGGAATTTCGGCAGGTAGTATGACGACCGTTTAGCCAGATAGAGAGGTGTCACCTTACCGGTGGTCTGTGGCCACATGAGTATGCTGTCGATCTGTCCGTCCTTGAATGCCGCGTTGAGAAACGAGCTCTCCGTGAACGAGTATTTGTTGTAGGTCGAGTCGTTCTCCATCGGGAACATTATGACCTGGACATTTCCTTCGACATACAGACGGCGGATGGTCGTGTCGGCCATCCAGGCGGTCATGTCGCTTCCTGAGAGCTGGTTGTAGCAGTCCTCGGCTATATGCTGTGACATGAGTCCCTGTTCGGGCAACCGGGCCCAGTCGGTCGTGGAGTCGTTGAAATGCACGTATATCACATTTCCGGCGATCTGCTTGTCGCCGGTCCACACGATGGGGTTGTAATACATATATAATATGGAGTCGCGCTCTACAAGACTCAGTGAGTCGCACAGTCCCTGGAGGTCGTTGCGGAAGAACCGGACACGGTGGAACACATCCGTCACTCTTGTGGAGTCGGAATACATACGGGCGGTGATGGTGTCGCCGTGCATATACAGGGTGTCGGATTTGGAATACTCGAGCGCGAGTGCGTTGCCTGTCACGAATGCGCTGTCGCGCAATTCGTCATAGAACCCGTAGTCACCGAGAATGGACGACCTGTTGGCCGAGTCGGTGAGTATCATGTTGCCGAACGCTTCGCCGATCCCCCTGTTGCGGTCATAGAAGAGTGTGTCACCTGTGAGGGTGTTGCCTCTGCGTGTGTGGACAAGCGAGCGGCTGTAGAGATCGGCCACTCCGGTACGGGTCTCATAGAAGCCGGATGTCGAAGTGATCTCGCCGTCCTTGTTTACAATGAGGGTCTTGCACATCAGCTGTGCTATGCCGGTGTCAGTGTTATAGGTGAGCGAGTCCGTGAACATCCTGAGGGTGTCGTTCGGTCTCGGCCCGGTGAGTTCTACATTGAGATAGAAGAACGCGTCCTTTGTGGCGGGATAATAGTAGCCCTGGAGCGAGCGGAGGGTATTTGTCTCGTCGCGCAGTGTGCCGCCGGTCATGTAGTAGGCCTCGTCGGCGGCGAGGTCGTAGAAGAATACCGGGGTGGTGAGTGACACGTCGCGGTTGATCAGCCTCACGTTGCCGCCGGGATAGGCGCGCAATTCGGCAAGTTCTGTCGCGCCGTCATAGAAAAGCTCGTCGCCATATACAAACAGGGTGTCACCCTGCTCCATGCGTACATTATTGAACGCATTGAGCGAGGAGGTCTCCTCGTTGAAGCGCGCGCTGTCACAATACATGAACATATCCCCCTTGCGGAACTGCACGTTGCCTACGAGTATCTGCTCCACCGAACCGGACTCCTTGTCGAGACGGTCGGCATATTCGATGAACACTTTGTCAGGCTGGTGGCGGTCGGCGTCAGGAATGGTGGGTCTGATCACCGTGCGCCGGGGTGTCTGGGCAGTCCTGGCCTCGGGGGCTTTGGGTGTCCCTTTCCCGGCTGTCTGCGCCAGCATGGCAGGCAGGGCTATGAAAGCCACAGCGGCTATTGCGAAAAGGGATGCTCTCATCACTTGGCTTTGATCCAGCCGGTGTGCTTGAAGTCACAGTCACGCCAGCCGTCCTCGATGCGGATGTATGTGTCCTTGATTTTCTTGGCCAGCCACTCGTCGAGCACTTCCTTCTGACGGGCCTGCTCATACATATTCTTGATGGCCTGATAGTCGTCAGCCATATTGGCCTTGTGTCCCTCGATGCGATTGGTGAGTTTCACGATGGCCACGATGTCGTGGTTGGTCTTGGGATCCTTCATGATAAAGGCTTTCGAGAGCTCTCCGGGCTGGAGGTTGTTGACCTCCTTGGCTATCTCCTGGGGAAGTTCGCTCATCTGGAAGCGTGAGTTGCCGCTCTCGGGGTTGACCATGACACCGCGGTTGTTGCGGGTGTCCTTGTCGTGGGAGAGATATCCGACAGCCTCCTCGAAGGTGAATTTCTTGTTGTCCACGATATCGGTGCGCAGGGAGTCGAGACGCATCACCGCATCGGTGAGATCCTTGTCGGAAACTCGGGGGCGAAGCAGAATGTGGCGGGTGTTGACGCGGTCGCCTCGTTTCTCTATGAGCTGTATGATATGGTAACCGAACTCGGTCTCCACAATCTTGGATACTTTTTTGGGGTCATTGAGGTTGAAGGCTACAGCGGCATATTCCGGCACAAGCTGTCCGCGGCCCATGAAGCCGAGCTCGCCTCCACGGCCTGCTGAACCGGGATCCTGTGAGTAGAGGATGGCGAGGGTGGAAAAATCGCTCTCACCTTTGGTGACACGGTCGGCGTATTCGCGCAGACGGGCCTTCACATTGTCGATCTCCTCACGTGGGATGGCCGGGGCAGCTGTAAGGATCTGCACCTCGACCTGACGGGGTATGTAGGGTATGCTGTCCTCGGGAAGTTTGCTGAAATACCGGCGGATATCGGCAGGGGTGGAGGTGATGTCCTTGGTGAGATTGCGCTGCACCTGCTGCACACGTGAGCGGTTGCCCCACATCTCGCGGAGTGATTCGCGGAGCGATGGCATGGACTTGTTGAAAATCTGCTCCACCTTCTCCTTTGAGCCGAGTGAGCTGATGTAGTAGTTGATCTGTGATTCCACCTGCTGGTTGACCATGCCTTCGGAGATCTCCACAGTGTCCATATCGGCCTGGTGGAGATATAGCTTCTCGATGGCTATCTGTTCGGGGATCACACAATAGGGGTCACCGTTGATCGGGGTCTTTTCGTAGAGCATACTCTGGTAAGCATCCTCGATCTCCGATTTCCAGATGGGCTGGTCGCCCACCACCCATGCCACTTCCTCGGCCACATTGTCAACTCCGGCCACGGCGTAGGACACGCCTATGAGCATCAATAGCGCGGGGAGAAGTATATTTTTGATTTTCACGATGTTATGCTTGAATAGTGTGATGACTGTTGAAAAAATATCCCCCAAAGGTACGAAAAATCTTTTATATGACGTAGTTAAAAGGCGTTAAGCATTGATTATGGGTGGCCCGGGAGGGTGTGACAGGATAAGGAAACAGGATGGGGACTTACCGAAATCGGGAGTCCGCATCCTGTTTCCTTATTATATTTTGAAGAGGGCAGGGCTTACTTCAGTTCGTAGGCCGAGGGTGATTTGAGGCCTGCTGTGCCGAAATATTTCTCGAGTTTGCCTTTGATCTTCACGGTCTTGCCGAGATTGCCGGGATTGTCACCGAGGTTGAGGGCCGAGCGGATATCGGTCTTGGCCACGAGCTGCACGGGGATGCAGAGCGTGTAGTCCTTGCAGTCGGCGCTCGGGGCGATGAGTATGTTGGAGTACACACTGCTGACAGCCTCGAATTTAGCTCCGTTCTGGATAGATGCACCGTCGACACATCCAACGATCACACCTTCCACCCAGGCCTCGGTGCCGGGATTGGCGAGGGCGATGGCTTCGGCCACACCGTAGGGCTTCTGCTCGGAACCGTCACCGCCGGTAACGGGAGGTGTGGGGGTGTCAGAGCCGCTGCCGCTGCCCGAACCGTCGAGTTTGTAGGCGGTAGGAGTCTTGAGACCGGTCTTGCCGAAATACTTCTCGAGCTTGCCGCTGATGGCGAGTTTCTTGCCGAGGTTCTCAGGGTGATCCATGAGATTGAGGGCCGAGCGGATGTCAGTCTTGGCCACAAGCTGCACCGGCACACAGTTGTTCACATCCTTTTCTGACGGTGTGGCAGCAAGCAGTATGTTTGATGCCGATGAAGAAGGAGTCTCGAAGTGTGCGCCGGCTGAGATGTCGGCACCTTCCACCCAACCTACGATGTAGCCTTCGATCCAGGCCTCGGTCCCGGGATTGCCGAGAGCGATGGTCTGGCTGATGGAATAGGGGGATTTCTCGGAGCCATCGCCGTCGCCTGTCACCGGTGGGGTAGGGGTGTCGCCCGAGCCCTGGCCGTCGAGTTTGAATGATGTGGGGGCCTTTATACCCGGCTGGTTGAAGTATTTGGCGAGGTCGCCTGAGATAGACAGCTCTTTGCCGAGGTTGGCGGGGTTGTCCATGAGATTGACAGCCGCACGGATGTCTGTTCCGGCCACGAGCTGCACGGGCATACAGTTCTTATAGTTTGTCTCGCCCTGATTGTCGGCGATGAGCACGTTGGATGCCGATGATGAAGGTGTGGAGAAGTGGGATCCGGCGGCAATGTCGGCACCTTCCACCCATCCTACGATATAACCTTTCACCCATGCTGCCGAACCGGGGTTGCCGAGAGCTATGGCCTGGGCCACGGTGTAGGGTTTGGCTTCAGTGCCGTCACCCTCTCCCGGGGTGTCGGGACCGGGTTCGTCGGGGATTGTCACGCCCTCGATCCTGAAGGTCTGGGCTGAGCCGTTGTTGCCAGTGATGCCCCATGTGCCGAGCTGCTTGCCGAAGTTGCCGAGGATGGCGAACTCCTTCTTGTAGTTACCCTTGTTGTCAGCCAGATTGCCGTATTTGCGAAGGGCTGAGTTCTGCGGGAGGCTGATGACGATACATTTGGTCCAGTCGGTGCAATCGGGATTCTGGGCTATCACGAGTGTGTTGTCAAGCTCGGGGGAATCGGTGAACTGTATGTCGGTGTTGCCCGATACGGTTGATACGCCCGGAGCCACCGCGCCGACAATGTAGCCGCTTGTCCATACCTGTGTGGCTGAGCCGTTGCCGGCCATCACGGCAATAGCCTCGTCGACAGTGTAGGGGTTGGACTCGGCGCCCGGGCCGACAGTGGGATTGCCGAAGTTCATGCATCCCTCTGCGTCGATGAGTGTGAGCTGCCACTGGTTGCCGGTGTCGGACGATCCGGCATAGTAGCCGAGGATGCCAACTACGTCGCCGTTGCCTTTTGGGAGGATGTTGGTGTAGAAGTTGGAGTAGCCGCTTGTGCGGACGTTGACCTGGGTGCCGTCCTCGAGGGTGAGGATGCGGTTGGTGTTCTCCTTCTCTATACCGAACGGTTCGGTGCCTCCGTCGACGAACGAGCAGTTGTTGAATCTCACAAGCTGGCTCTGCCACTTGATGAGCACGTCGTCGCCACCGCCGATGATATCCTTGCCTGTGGCAACGATGGTATCCACCTTCTCAAGGTCGGGCAGACCGTTCATCTGCACGTGCTTCTCGAAGAATTCGTAGGGCATGAAGGTGGTCTGCTGGCCATATTGGGTCGACTCCTCAGGGAATCCGAGCTGCTGGAGGCCGGAGTATTTGCCTATCACCATGTCCGTGAGGTCGAGCACGAGCTGCTGGCCGCGGCGGTATTTGACATTCATCGAGTTGGCGTTGATGCTCATGGCCAGCGCGCCGGTCTCGTCCTGTATGACGAGCGATTTGTAGATGTTGCCCGAGGCGTCGGATGATATCACCGTGCCTGAGAGGAGCAGCCTCTTGCCATCGTCGGCGGTGCCGATCGTGGTGTAGTAGTTGTCACCGGCCTGCCAGTATTTGGTCTTGAGTTCGGCGATGGTGACAGGCGAGTATGTTTCGGAGTCCGATAGCCAGTCTGACGACGGGGTTTCGAGGGCCGGATCGTCAAAGTCGTCCTGGCATGAGGTCAGAGCCGCCGCGCCGAGAAAGAGCAGGCTGAGATATGTCTTGAGATTTCTCATTGTATGATTCGTAAGGATGTTTTACTTTTTGACGGTTACATTCTTCACTTCCCATGTGCCGCCTCCGGCTGTTGTGGAGGTGTAGCGGAAGGCTATACGGATTTTCTTGCCGGCAAAGGAAGCGAGCGATATCTCGCCTGCGTTGAAGAAACTCCAGCTTGAGTTGGAGCCATATTCTGGTATGGCTACGGGGGTCCATACGGTGGCGCCTTCCTCGCGCACGTTGAGTGTGATCTGGGCCTTGGCGGCATCGACTGACGCGAATTTGTTGACGGCGTGGTCGAAGGTCAGCACGGGGGCTGTGGTGCCGGTGAGGTCAATGACCGGTGAGATCAGATAGGAGTCGGCATCGTGGGCCGCGGAGGTGAAAGCCGAGGCTTTCATGCATGAATAGTTGGCATCGAAGTTCCACACATACGAGAGGCCTTCGCCCATCAGCACATTGTCGATGGTGAAGTCGCCCTGACCGGTAGCGAAGGTCTCGCTGAACAGGGTGCCGTCGGCGGGGGTGTCGGGTTTGCCGGGATCTACCGGTGTTTCCTCGCCCACAGGTTTCACAACGACATTCTTGACTTCCCATGTTCCGGCCTTGGCTGTTGTAGAGGTGTAGCGGAAGGCTATCTCGATTTTTTTGCCGGCGAAACTGCTGATGTTGATATCGCCCGAGTTGACAAATGTGAAGTTGGTGTTGTCTCCGTAGACAGGTATGGTGAGAGCTGTCCACTCGGTCTTGCCGGCCTCGCGTATCATGAGCGCGGTCTGCTTTCTGGCCACGGCGGCCGAGGTGAAGTAGTTGACGGCATGGTCGAAGCATACCCATGCGCTCTCATGGCCGGTGAGGTCGATGACAGGTGATATCAGGTAGCTTTCGGTGTCGTAATTGGTGGAGGTGTTGCGGTCATAGCCTGTAGCCACCACACAGTTGTAGCTGGAATCGAATTTCCAGATGCCGGTGAAGTTTTCGGGGGCTTTTGTGTTCTCGATGGTGAAGCCGCCGATACTTGCCGAGAAGGATTCCTTGAAGATTGTGGGTACGGGTTCGGGGAAGGTGTAGCCGACGCAATCGGTGGCGGGATCGCACACCACAAGCTGCCAGTCACCCTTGAAGTAGCTGAGTATGGCTGTGACCGAGCCTGTACCTTCGGGAAGGATGTCACCGGCGAAGGTGCAGCGGTTGGAGGTGTTGACAGCCATCCGTTTCCCCTCCTTGTCGACGAGCTGACGGGTGGTGTAGTATTGTCCGCCGGGGTTGTCGCTCCACAGCTGTTTGCCACCGCCGACGAAAGATACGTCCTCGAATTTCACCAGGGCGCTCTGATATTTGATCAGTGCGGCCTTGTCGTTTTTAAGCGCGGCTATCTCGGGGATGTTGACCACCTGCACGAGCTGTGCCACCTTCTCCATATCGGGCAGGCCGTTGACCTGGCTGTGGAGATTCATCACGTCCTCGTCGATGCGGCCTATCTTTCCCTCGTAGGGGGTGCCGATCTGCATCAGTCCGTTGTAGTTGCCCACATAGAGGCCGGTGAGATTGACGAAAATCTCCTCACCGAACTTGTAGCGCCCCTCGTTGAGACCGGATGCGTTGACTCCGATCAGGATGGCCGCGCTCTCGTCCTGGACCACAATCTGCTTGAACATATTTCCGCTGTCGTCCGATGAGACGATGCGTCCTGAGATTATTATGCTGTCGCCGTCGGCATTGACGGGGATCTGTGCGAATGCGTCGCCGGAGGCATATTGCCAGTAGGCTTCCTTGAAGTCGGCGATGGCGGTATTGGCCTCGTAGGTGGCCTCCGGGATGATGACCGGCGGACGCTCGAAGTCGTCATCGCAGCTCACCATGGCTCCTGTGACGGCGAGGGTGAGGGCCGGGAGGATGTATTTATGGATTTTCATACGTGGTATATCGGTTGTTGGAATGTATGTTTACGTAGTTGAAAAGCAGCGGTGGTCAGAATCTCACACCTACATTGAAGTAGACTTTGATGCCCTGTGCATAGAAATACTTGTTGGGATATTTCTGGGCGTCGTAGTTGGTGTAGTCGAAGCGGCCCTGCTGGTATCCGTAGGTCTGGATGTTGCGGTTGTTGAGGATATTGTCGACATTGAGGTTGAAGTTCATCGACACCTTGCGGTTGATGTAGACAATCTTGCCTATCGAGGCGTTGAGCACGAAGGCATCCTTGAGCTTGTCCTGCTGTGCCAGCGATTCCATGGCTGCTGTGAGCTCTGACTGATCGGGATATTTCTCCCAGAGGTCGGGGAGTGCCTCGTGGCGTATGGGGGAGAGGTTGACGTAGGCATCGCCCATCCATGAGGCGTTGATGTTGAAGAACCACTGTTTGGGTGCGGCCCAGTCAATGCCGATGTTGGCGGCTGTCTGCGGGGTGCCTCCGAGGTAGTAGTTCTTGAGGAATACCTGCTGGGTCATGTCTTCGCGCAGTCCGTTCTCGTATGAGCGTGTGCCCATCGGGTTGTTGACATACTGGTAGCGGGCGACGGTTCCGGCGGCGCTGAGGGTGATGGAGGGGGTGATCTTGTAGGCGAGGCCAAGCTCGATGCCGCGGTAGCGTGTGTGGACTCCGTTGAGCACGTAGTTCATGAATGTGGAGTATTGCTCGTCATAGAATGATGAGCGTTCGGTCTGGTCGGTCATCTCGGTCCAGAATCCGGTGATGGCTCCACGGAAGCGGCGGTAGTTCCATGCGTAGGAGAGGTCAAACGATGCGATGCGCTCGTTGGTGAGTCCGTCGATGGCCTTCTCGCGGTAGCGGGGGGAGATGTAGGAGTATTCGAAAAGCGGGGCCTGTGTGCCGTAGGTGGCGTGTGCGCTTATGAAGTTGCGTCCGTCAATCTTGTAGGTGGCTCCTGCCTTGAGGGCACCGGTGTCGAAGCGGTGGGTGGAGCCTTTGCCGAGAGAGTGCTCGGGGTCGAGACCTGCCTGCATCTTGCCGTCGCGCTGGAACTGTGTGTAGCCAATCTTCAGGCCGTAGTTGATATCCCAGTTGGGGAGTGTTATCATGTTCTGCACCCAGGCTGTGGCCTGGACGGCGTTGATGTAGTAGTTGTAGTCGAAGATGTCGTCCTTGTAGACCTTGCGGTTGGGATGGCGCAGGTCGCTCTGGAGTATGTCGGGATTGTCGGGGAAGTCACGCTCGGAGAATTTGTTGATGTCGATCCAGTATTCACCTCCGAGAAGGTCGCGGACTGTCTTGTAATAGTGGGCGCGGGTGAAGTTGACGCTTGCTCCGGCCTGAAGGGTCATGTGGTCGTTGAGACGATGGTTGAGCAGTGTATTGAACACCCAGTTTTTCTGGTCGGAATGACGGTTGTCGAGAATGTAGCTCGAGGCGTGGTTGTCGGGGTTGCCGCGGCGGCCATAGATTTTGTTGAGGTAGTTGGCCTGATACATGGCGTCCCAGTTGATCTGCCTGAAGTTCTCGTCGTGTTTCCACAGGTCGGTGTAAAGCTCGCTGGCCACGGGGTCATCGGCATAGAAGCTGGGGAAGTAGCGGTAGTAGTCGGGACGGGGATCCGGACCGTCGAACCAGTTGATGCTTGATGTGGAGTAGTGGACCGAGCGGAATGCCACGCCGGTGTTGAGGGTGGTGTTGTCCGATGGCTTCCATATCCAGTTGAGCACGGCGGTGGGGTCGAATGTCTCCACTATGCGCGATGCGCGTTTCTCGCCGTCCTGCCAGCCCCAGTTGGGGTTGTAGAGGTTGTTGTCGGTGAGCCGGTATGCCTCAAGGAATGTGGCGGAGTTGGATGCGCGCTGTGTGGGCGCTCCCCAGGCTGTGAGGTTGATGGAGTGACGGCTGTTGAACACCTTCTCGATCGAGGCGAAGAGACCGAATGAGTTGTAGAAGGTGCCTTCGATCACACCTTCCTTGGCATAGCGGCCGATGGCCGAGAAGGAGTAGGCCCATCCATGCTCGTTGAGGCCTGACGAATATTGTG
Source organism: uncultured Duncaniella sp. (assembly GCA_910587165.1). Lineage (GTDB taxonomy): Bacteria > Bacteroidota > Bacteroidia > Bacteroidales > Muribaculaceae > Duncaniella. The sequence goes on along the minus strand of CAJUKP010000003.1, from coordinate 103,161 downwards.
CCATGGCTCTCATGAGATAGTTGGAGTTGGTGAAGGCCACCGATCCGTTGAAGCCGGGAGCATAGTGGGAGGCGGTGGTGTTGATGTCTGTGGCACCTCCGATGTCACCGAAGCCGAAAGCGGCGGCGCTTGCGCCGAGCGAGGTGGTCTTGTCGCGGAATGCGCGGTTCATGCCTCCGAGGGTGGAGTAGTTGAAGCGTCCGCGGGCGAGATCGTTGAACGAGATTCCGTTGATGTAGGTCTGGGTGTACTTGGAATCATACCCGCGTATGCGGAAGCGCATGGGCTGGAAGTCGTAGGACGCGGAATTGTAATAGATGTCGTCGGAGGCGCCGGTAAGAGCCGCGATGGTCTGTGCGTTGCCTTCCTCGTCCTCGAGCACGGCCTGATCGAAGAGCATATCGTTCTGCTCCTCGTAGAATGTTGTATTGAGGTCGTTGTTTTTCAGTTTCACGAACCCGAGGTTGTCGATGATGCCGGGGGCAAGATCGACGTTGAGCATGAGGTCGCCGAATCCGTAGGCGATGACCGAGACTGTCTCGGCGCCGGGATTGGCGTTTGTGATACTGAAGCTGCCTGTGGCGTCGGTGGAGACGCTGAGAGCCTGGTTGTCAAGGATGACGGTTGCCCCAGCGATGGGCGAGCCGGTGTCGGAGTCGACCACGGTGCCTGTGATGCCCGTCTTCTGAGCCAGCGACGGGAGCGCGGCTGTCAGGAGCAATAACAAAAACAGTTTGAGTCTCATAGATAGTAATAGTGGAATTGTTCTTTTTTCTTTCAGTCAATGAATCCGCGTCGGCGGATGAATTCCTTCACGATTGCCACGGTGTCGGTCATGGGGAGCAGTGAGCTGTCGATTGTCAGATCGTAGCTTGTGGCGTGGCCCCATTCCTTGTCGGTGAAGAAGTTGTAGTAGTCGGCGCGCCATTTGTTGGTCTTCCGGGCCATGGCTTCGGCCTTTTCCGGAGAGATGGCGTCGGCGCGGGCTGTGATGCGGTGTACGCATTCCTGCATCGGGGCGTGGACAAATATGTTGGCCACGCGCGGATGATCGCGCAGGATGTAGTCGGCGCTTCGTCCCACCACGACAAAGGAGCTTTTGGCTGCTTCGGTGATCAGAAAGTCGCTGATGGCTTTGTAGAGGCCGTCGTCGGTTATCGCTCCGGCTCCGGTGTAGTAGCACATCGGGGTGACGCCCATCGAGAATGAGAACAGACCGTGGAGGAAGGTGGGGAAGCGCTCGTCGCGCTCCTCGAAGAATTCGGGGCTGACGCCGGCCTTCTTGGCTGCCTCGATCAACAGCTCTTTGTCGAAATAGTTGATGCCGAGCTCTTTGGCCAGGGCTTTTCCGAGCTCGCGGCCACCGCTGCCGAACTGACGGCCCACGGTGATCACGTAGGGTTTGTTTGTGGATTCCATGGTTTGGCGGTTATCTCTCTTTGATGAGGAAAATCTCGGTGGGGAAGTGGTCGGAATAGCCGTTCAGCCATTGTCCGGCGGCGAAAGTGCGGAGCGGGTAGCCTTGCCGTGAGCCGTTCTTGTCGATGAGGAAATCGAAGTTGTTCACCTGGCATTTCCAGTAGTGCAGACGGCGGTCTGTCTTTCCGAGAAGAGTGCCTGACACAATGATCTGGTCGAAGAGATTCCATTGGCTTTTATAGGCGAGGGTTCCGATACCTTTGTCGAGCATTTTCCACCAGGGATTGAAAAATCCGTGGGGCTTGACGTCTTTCTCGTCACGCTTGGCACCGAGACTGACGGCGCATGAGCGATCCATGGGGTCGTCGTTGAGGTCGCCCATCACGATCACGCCCTGGCCCGGACGGATGGCCCAGAGGGAGTCGGCGATATGTTTGGACAGCTCTCCGGCAGCCTCGCGCAGGTATGACGACTGTTCCTGTCCGCCGAGACGCGACGGCCAGTGGTTGACGATGATGCTGAGGGTGTCTCCGCCGAGAATGCCCGTCACGCACATCTGGTCGCGGGTGCGGAAACTCTCGTAGCCCTTGATGTGGAGTGTGTGGTTGGTGACATTCAGCACCCGGAACATACGGGGATTGTAGAGCAGGCCGACATCCACTCCGCGGCGGTCCGGGGAGTCGTGGTGCACCACCTGGAGCTGCCATTTTTTGATGGCCTCGGCGCGCACGAGGTCGTCGAGCACCGATTTGTTCTCGATCTCAGACACACCGATGATGGCAGGGCCGTTGGGGGTGGTCTGTGTGGTCATTGCCCCGATGCATCGGGCGAGGTTGTTGATTTTGCTCCAGTATTTCTCTCCGTTCCAGCGGCGCTGTCCGCCTGGAGAGAATTCCAGGTCGTATTTGCCGTTGTTGTTGATGGTGTCGAAGAGATTTTCGAGGTTGTAGAACGCAACTCCGTAGACGAGGAATTGTTTCTTGCTGTCGTTGCGTCCGGCGGGCTGGGCCGACATCCCGATCACCGAAAGTAGAGCCAAAAATAACGGAAGTAGCTTCCTGATCATAGCGAGGAATGATTAAAGATAGTTTGAATGCGTTAGAAACCAATTGATTATCGCAAAGCCGGTGTGGAGCGTGACTCCTGTCACATCTCATCACCGCTTCAAAGATAGGCAAATTATTTTAAGCAAAGTATAAATTACGTGAAAAATTTTTCATGAAAATTCCCGCGCTACCTTGCGCGGGGGGCCGCGCGGGGCAAAAGCGAGGCGCCGGACGGTCCGCGGGAAGTTGAAATTTTTTGTTGGAAATGTTTGGTAGTTAGGAAAATAAGTTGTAATTTTGCATCGCTTTTGCAGGTGAACTGCCGTCACGACTATGCTAAATCGCTGAGAGATAGCTATGTCGAGGCGGATTATGTGCATATTTCGGACGGATCCGGGTATTGCTCCCGACACGTTTCCGCGATGCATCTCACCGGCGCGAAGGCACAGAACCATCAGAAAAACAGAACATACATTCACTAAATAAAGTCAAAAACAAGAAACTAAGATGCCTACTATTCAGCAATTAGTAAGAAAAGGACGAGTGGCTCTTGAGGACAAGAGCAAATCACCTGCGCTTGACTCATGCCCCCAGCGTCGTGGCGTGTGTGTGCGCGTTTACACCACTACCCCCAAAAAGCCTAACTCGGCTATGCGTAAGGTGGCCCGTGTGCGCCTCACCAATGGCAAGGAGGTCAACAGCTACATCCCCGGAGAGGGCCACAACCTGCAGGAGCACTCGATCGTGCTCGTTCGCGGCGGTCGTGTGAAGGACCTTCCCGGTGTTCGTTACCACATCGTTCGCGGTACACTCGATACCAGCGGCGTGAAGGACCGCACACAGCGTCGTTCGAAGTACGGTGCCAAGCGTCCCAAGGCTGCCAAGAAATAAGTTCAGGGTCTGAAAAGAGTCTCCGAAGAACTTAGAAAAAGACGCAAAAACAACAACACTCCTTTTCTGAAAAGACAAGAGAATTAAAAACAGAGTATTTCACCCCTCGTTTTTGATTTGACTGGAAGGCTAAATCACAGGTTGAGTAAATGGCGCCCCGGCAGGGGAGGCTGTTGAAGATGAAAGATGCAGCAACCAAGCAACCCAAAAACAAAATCACCAAAACACAATGCGTAAAGCAAAGCCCAAGAAACGGGTCATTCTTCCCGATCCCGTGTTCCACGACGTGAGAGTATCAAAGTTCGTCAACCACCTCATGTATGACGGCAAGAAGAACACCTCATATACAATCTTCTACACCGCTCTCGATATCGTAAAGAGCAAGCTCCCCAACGAGGAGAAGACTCCCCTCGAAGTTTGGAAGAAAGCTCTCGAGAACGTAACTCCCCAGGTGGAGGTCAAGTCGCGTCGCGTGGGTGGTGCCACTTTTCAGGTGCCTACCGAAATCCGTCCCGACCGCAAGGAATCAATCTCGATGAAAAACCTTATCCTCTATGCCCGCAAGCGCGGCGGCAAGACAATGGCCGACAAGCTCGCAGCTGAGATCGTTGACGCTTTCAACGACCAGGGCGGTGCCTACAAGCGCAAAGAGGATATGCACAAGATGGCCGAGGCCAACCGTGCGTTCGCTCACTTCCGTTTCTGATAATCAGGCGGAAAAGATTTTCACCGAAATACAATTCAACCCTTTCGATACTCAAAAATGGCTAAATCAGACGCTCAGCTTAAATATACGCGTAACATCGGCATTATGGCCCACATTGATGCCGGTAAGACCACCACTTCCGAGCGTATCCTCTTCTATACCGGTCTGACTCACAAGATCGGTGAGGTTCACGATGGCGCTGCCACCATGGACTGGATGGAGCAGGAGCAGGAACGTGGTATCACAATCACCTCTGCCGCCACCACTACTTTCTGGAAGTATAACGACGAGCAGTATAAGATCAATCTCATTGACACCCCGGGACACGTCGACTTCACCGTCGAGGTGGAGCGTTCGCTCCGTGTGCTCGACGGCGCTGTGGCTACTTTCTGCGCCGTAGGTGGCGTTGAGCCCCAGTCGGAGACCGTATGGCGTCAGGCTGATAAATATAATGTGCCCCGTATCGGTTACGTCAACAAGATGGACCGCTCGGGTGCCAACTTCTTCGAGGTTGTGCGCCAGCTCCGTGAGGTTCTCGGCGCAAATCCCTGTCCCATCCAGATCCCCATCGGTGCAGAGGAGACTTTCAAGGGTGTGGTTGACCTCATCCGCATGAAGGCAATCTTCTGGCACGACGAGACCATGGGTGCCGACTATACCCTCGAGGAGATCCCCGCCGGTCTCAAGGACGAGGCCGAGGAATGGCGCGACAAGATGCTCGAGAAGATCGCCGAGTTCGACGACGCTCTCATGGAGAAATACTTCGACGATCCCTCCACCATCACCGAGGAGGAAGTGAAGCGCGCTCTCCGCAACGCCACCCTCAAGATGGAGATCGTCCCCATGATCTGCGGTTCCTCGTTCAAGAACAAGGGCGTACAGTGTCTGCTTGACTCTGTCTGCGCATTCCTTCCCAGCCCTGTCGACTCAGGCGCAATCGAGGGAACAAACCCCGACGATCCCGATCAGGTGGAGACCCGCGAGCCTTCAAGCGAGGCTCCCATGTGTGCTCTCGCATTCAAGATCGCCACTGACCCCTATGTAGGCCGTCTCACATTCTTCCGCGTCTACTCAGGCGACGTTGTTGCAGGAAGCTACATCCTCAACTCCCGCTCGGGCAAGAAGGAGCGCGTTTCGCGTCTCTTCCAGATGCACTCCAACAAGCAGAACGCCAAGGAGTTCATCGGCTGCGGCGATATAGGTGCAGGTGTAGGTTTCAAGGATATCCGCACCGGCGACACTCTCTGCGACGAGAACCATCCTATCGTACTTGAGGCTATGGAGTTCCCCGATCCCGTGATCGGTATCGCCGTTGAGCCCAAGACTCAGAAAGACCTTGACAAGCTCGGCGTCGGCTTGCAGAAGCTCGCTGAGGAGGACCCCACCTTCCGCGTTGAGACCAACGAGGAGACCGGCCAGACCGTTATCTCCGGTATGGGTGAGCTTCACCTCGACATCATCATCGACCGTCTTCGTCGTGAGTTCAAGGTGGAGTGCAACCAGGGCCGTCCCCAGGTTACCTATAAGGAATCCATCACCAAGCCTGTCGAGCTCCGCGAGGTGTTCAAGAAGCAGACCGGTGGCCGTGGTAAGTTCGCTGATATCATCGTTCGCGTCGAGCCCGTTGACGAAGGCTTCGAAGGAGGTCTCCAGTTCGTTGACGAGGTGAAGGGCGGTAACATTCCCAAGGAGTTCATCCCCTCCATCCAGAAGGGTTTCACCACAGCCATGAAGAATGGTGTGCTCGCAGGTTTCCCCGTTGAGCAGCTCAAGGTGACCGTGATCGACGGTTCGTTCCACCCGGTTGACTCCGATCAGCTCTCGTTCGAGCTCTGTGCCATCCAGGCCTTCAAGAAGGCATCCGAGAAGGCCAGCCCCGTGCTTCTCGAGCCTATCATGAAGATCGAGGTCGTTACCCCCGAGGAGTCGATGGGCGATGTCATCTCTGACCTCAACAAGCGTCGCGGTCAGGTGGAAGGCATGGAGACAAGCCGCTCCGGAGCCCGTGTTGTAAAGGCCAAGGCACCTCTCGCCGAGATGTTCGGTTACGTGACCGCACTCCGTACCATCACTTCAGGCCGTGCAACCTCCACCATGACTTTCAGCCACTATTCGGAAGTAAGCAGCTCGATCGCCAAGAACGTGCTCACCGAATGCCAGGGCCGCGTTGACCTCATCAAGTAACACTTTCATTCAACTAACAATATGGATCAAACAATCAGAATCAAACTGAAGTCCTATGACTACAACTTGGTTGACAAGTCGGCCGAGAAGATTGTGAAGACCGTCAAGGCAACCGGAGCTGTCATCAGCGGCCCGATACCCCTGCCCACCCACCGTCGCGTCTTCACCGTCAACCGCTCGACCTTCGTCAACAAGAAGTCCCGCGAGCAGTTCCAGCTTTCGAGCTACAAGCGACTGATCGACATCCACAACTCCACCGGCAAGACCGTCGACGCTCTCATGAAGCTCGAGCTTCCCTCAGGCGTTGAAGTGGAGATCAAGGTGTAATTCCAGTCATAAGGACACAGTAAATCAAACAAAAGAAATTTCAGTTCACATTTTCTAAATCAAAGAGAAATGCCAGGATTATTAGGAAAGAAAATCGGAATGACATCCGTTTTCAGTGCCGACGGCAAGAATGTGCCGTGCACTGTTATCGAAGTAGGCCCCTGCGTAGTTACTCAAGTGAAAACGGCTGAGAAAGACGGCTACGAGGCTGTGCAGCTTGGCTTCATCGAGAAGAAAGACAAGCACACCACCGCCCCCATGGCAGGTCACTTCAAGAAAGCCGGAGTAGCTCCCCAGCGCCACTTGGCCGAGTTCAAAGGATTTGGTGAAGATGTCAAGCTCGGTGACACACTCACCGTTGACCTCTTCAGCGAAGACGACTTCGTTGACATCCAGGGAACCTCCAAGGGTAAGGGTTTCCAGGGCGTTGTAAAGCGTCATGGATTCGGCGGTGTAGGCCAGTCAACCCACGGCCAGCACAACCGTCTGCGCGCCCCCGGTTCGGTAGGCGCCTGCTCCTATCCCGCAAAGGTGTTCAAGGGAATGCGCATGGCCGGTCAGATGGGCAACGAGAAGGTTACCATCCAGAACCTCCGTGTCGTAAAGGTTCTCCCTGAACACAACGTACTCATCATCAAGGGTTCAATCCCCGGAAGCAAAGGTTCAATCGTTTTAATTGAGAAGTAATGGAAGTCGCAATCTACAATATCAAAGGTGAGGATACCGGCCGCAAGGCTCAGCTCGCCGACGAAGTATTCGCAGTCGATGCCAACGAGCACGCCGTTTATCTCGATGTCAAGCAGTATCTCGCCAACCAGCGCCAGGGCACACACAAGTCCAAGGAGCGCAGCGAGATTTCCGGCTCCACCCGCAAGCTTCACAAGCAGAAAGGTGGCGGCGGCAGCCGTATCGGTGATATCAACTCGCCCCTCCTCGTAGGTGGTGGCCGCGTCTTCGGTCCCCGTCCCCGTGACTATCGTTTCAAGTTGAATAAGAAAGTGAAAGCTCTCGCCCGTCGCAGCGCCCTCACCTACAAGGTGCAGGATTCGCAGGTGATTGTCGTTGAGGACTTCAACTTCGAGGCTCCGAAAACTAAAGATTTCGTAAATTTTGCTAAAAATCTTAAAGTTGACGGCAAAAAGGTGCTCCTCGTTTTACCGAGTGAGAATAAAAACGTAACTTTGTCAGCCCGTAATGTGCCCAATGCCTCCACCATGGTGGCAAATGAGCTCAACACTTATGTGCTGATGAACTCCAACGCTGTGATCCTCACCGAGAGCAGCCTTGATTTCGTGAATAAACTTTAAAGTCTCAACCGAGAAAACAACAGTAAAGAATGGAAATATCAATCAAACCCATCGTTACCGAGAAGGCGAGCATCTTGACCGAGAAGCTCGGCCGTTACACTTTCCGCGTTTCTCCCGAGGCCAACAAGTATCAGATCAAGGACCTCATCGAGAAGCTCTATGGCGTCAAGGTGACCCGCGTCAACACAATCAATGTCCGTTCCAAGAACAAGTCACGCTGGACCAAGAGCGGCCTGCTCCGCGGCAAGTCAGCTGCCTGGAAGAAAGCCATCGTTGACTTGGCCGACGGTCAGACCATTGACTTCTATAGCAATATCTAATAAATAAAATGGCAGTAAGAAAATTCAAGCCCACTACCCCCGGGCAGCGACACAAAGTTATCGGTGTTTTCAAAGGTACCATCACTGCTACAACACCGGAAAAATCTCTTACAGTCGGCAAGAAGGCCTCCGGAGGCCGTAACTCCGAAGGTCACCTCACCACCCGCTACCTTGGTGGTGGCCACAAGCGCAAATACCGCTTCATTGACTTTAAGAGAAACCACGACGGCGTCCCCGCTACCGTGAAGTCGATCGAGTATGATCCCAACCGTTCTGCTCGCATCGCCCTCCTCTATTACAAGGACGGCGCCAAGGCTTACATCATTGCACCCAACGGCTTAAAGGTGGGTGACGTGCTCCTCTCCGGTCCCGATGCACAGCCTGAGGTAGGCAACTGCCTGCCCCTGGCCAACATCCCCGTAGGTACACTCGTCCACAACATTGAGTTGCGTCCCGGACAGGGCGCCTTCATGGCCCGCTCGGCTGGCACCTTCGCTCAGCTCGTATCGCGTGAAGGCACCTATGTCATCGTCAAATTACCTTCAGGTGAAACCCGCAAGATCCTCGCCGAGTGCCGTGCCACTGTCGGCGTTGTGGGCAACTCCGAGCACTCCCTCGAGCGTTCCGGCAAGGCCGGCCGTTCACGCTGGCTCGGCCGTCGTCCCCGCAACCGCGGCGTTGTCATGAACCCCGTCGATCACCCCATGGGCGGTGGCGAAGGTCGTGCATCAGGCGGTCATCCCCGCTCACGCAAGGGTCTCTACGCTAAGGGTCTCAAGACTCGTGCACCGAAGAAGCATTCTTCGAAGTACATCATCGAAAGAAGAAAAAAGTAATCTGATTTAAAAAGCAACACTTATCTCTATGAGTCGTTCACTTAAAAAAGGCCCGTTTATCAGCGTGAAGCTCGAGAAGAAGGTCGCAGCCATGGAAGAAAGCGGCAAGAAGTCGGTCATCAAGACCTGGAGCCGTGCTTCCATGATCGCACCCGAATTCGTCGGTCACACCTTCGCAGTTCACAACGGTAACAAATTTATCCCTGTCTATGTTACTGAAAACATGGTAGGTCACAAGCTTGGCGAGTTCGCTCCCACACGTACCTTCCGTGGTCACTCCGGTAACAGGAAGAAATAACTTTGGGCCCTGATATAAATAATTCATTTGTCAAAAAAGAAAGAATTAAGATAAAATGGGTGTAAGAAAAAGAAACTCAGCCGATCTTCGGAAAGCCGAGCAGAAGCACATCGCGTTTGCCAAGCTTCTCAACGTGCCCACCTCCCCCCGCAAGATGCGCCTCGTGGCCGACATGATCCGCGGCGTCGAGGTGAACCGCGCACTCGGTATCCTGAAGTTCTCCAACAAGGAGGCGGCTGCCCGTCTTGAAAAACTCCTCCTCTCAGCCATCGCAAACTGGGAGGCCAAAAACGAACGCAAGGCTGATGCCGGCGAGCTCTACGTGGCCACCATCATGGTGGGCTGCGCTCCCATGCTCAAGCGCCTCCGTCCCGCTCCCCAGGGCCGCGGCTACCGCATCCGCAAACGCGCAAATCACGTAACTCTGATTGTCGACACCGTCGATAACAATAACGCTAAAGCTTAACAAATGGGACAGAAAGTAAATCCAATCAGCAATCGCTTGGGAGTTATCCGTGGTTGGGACTCTAACTGGTATGGCGGTAAGAAATACGGCGATACTCTGCTCGAGGACTCCAAACTCCGCAAGTATCTCAATGTCCGCCTTGCCAAGTCAAGCGTTTCGCGCATCGTCATCGAGCGCACCATGAAGCTCATCACCATCACTGTCTGCACCTCCCGTCCCGGTCTGATCATCGGCAAGGGTGGCTCGGAGGTCGACAAGCTCAAGGAAGAGCTCAAGAAGATCACCGACAAGGATGTCCAGATCAATATCTATGAGGTGAAGCGCCCTGAGCTCGACGCTCAGATCGTGGCTTCGACAATCGCCCGCCAGATCGAGGGCAAGATCGCCTACCGCCGTGCCGTGAAGATGGCTGTTGCCTCTACAATGCGTGCCGGTGCAGAGGGCATCAAGGTTCAGGTCTCGGGTCGTCTCAACGGCGCCGAAATGGCCCGCAGCGAGATGTTCAAGGAAGGCCGCACACCCCTCCACACTCTCCGTGCCGACATCGACTATGCTCTTGTCGAGGCCCACACCAAGGTAGGTGTGATCGGCGTGAAGGTATGGATCTGCCGTGGCGAAGTCTACGGTAAGCGTGACCTCGCTCCCCAGTACACCAACACTCAGAAGGAGAGCCGCGGTGCCTCCGGCAACGGTGCTCCCCGCCGTGGCGGTTTCCGCAAGCCCAAGAACAACCGTTAAACCCACAAATTTGATTCAACACAACAATGTTACAACCTAAGAAAACCAAATTCCGTCGCTCGCAGAAAGGCCGCATGAAAGGCAATGCGCAGCGTGGCAACCAGTTGGCCTTCGGTTCGTTCGGCATCAAGACCCTCGAATCAAAGTGGATCACCGGTCGTCAGATCGAGGCCGCCCGTATCGCCGTGACTCGCTATATGCAGCGCCAGGGACAGATCTGGATCCGCATCTTCCCCGACAAGCCCATCACCAAGAAGCCTGCCGAAGTGCGAATGGGTAAAGGTAAAGGTAACCCCGAAGGCTACGTGGCCCCCGTTACCCCCGGACGCATCCTCATCGAGGTCGAGGGTGTATCTTTCGACATCGCCAAGGAGGCACTCCGCCTGGCCGCCCAGAAGCTTCCCGTCACCACAAAGTTTGTCGTTCGCCGCGACTATGACCCAACCCAAAATGTGTAACCTACAATGAAGAAAGAAAATTTCGCTGAAGTTAGCACTCAAGACCTCCGCGACCGCCTGGCTGAGATGGAGAAGGACTATGCCCAGCTCAAGATCAACCACGCTATCTCGCCCCTTGACAGCCCCGCTAAGATTACACATGCGCGCAAAGAGATCGCCCGCGTCAAGACCGAACTGCGCCAGCGCGAACTCAACAACAAATAATCCCTCACCCCAGAAAGCAAAATGGAAAAGAGAAATTTAAGAAAAGAACGCATCGGGGTTGTTTCATCCAACAAGGGCGACAAGACCATCACCGTCATGGTGAAGTGGAAAGAGAAGCATCCCATCTATGGCAAGTTCGTCAACAAAACCAAGAAGTACCACGCCCACGACGAGAAGAACGAGTGTGAGATAGGCGATACCGTGCGCCTCATGGAGACCCGTCCCCTCTCGAAGACAAAACGCTGGCGCCTGGTCGAAATCATCGAAAAAGTGAAATAAGCTATGATACAGACTGAAAGCCGTTTAACCGTAGCCGACAACAGCGGTGCCAAAGAGGCACTCTGCATCCATGTCCTGGGAGGCACCGGACGTCGTTACGCTTCCGTTGGCGACATCATCGTCGTTTCCGTCAAGAGCGTCATCCCCTCGTCTGATGTTAAGAAGGGCACAGTTTCAAAGGCTGTCGTTGTTCGCACCAAGAAAGAGATCCGCCGTCCTGACGGTTCCTACATCCGCTTCGACGACAACGCCTGTGTGCTTCTCAACAACGCCGGCGAGCTCCGCGGAACCCGTATCTTCGGTCCCGTTGCCCGTGAGCTCCGTGCCGCCAACCAGATGAAGATTGTTTCACTCGCCCCCGAGGTCCTCTAATCATCCACAACCGTCAACAACATTAAAGTAATGCACAAGCAACACATCAGAAAAGGCGACAACGTCTATGTTCTTGCCGGCGAAGACCGTGGCAAGGAGGGCCGTGTACTCAAAGTCCTCGTGCAGAAGCAGAAGGCTATCGTTGAAGGAATCAACATGGTCACCAAGGCCACCAAGCCCAACGCCCAGCATCCCCAGGGCGGCCTCATCAAGATGGAGGCTCCCATCGCCATCTCGAACATCGCACTCATCGACCCCAAGAGCGGAAAGCCCACACGCGTGAGCCTGCGCCGCGAGAATGGCAAGGTAATTCGTATTTCCAAAAAATCCGGAGAGGAGATTAAGTAATGAGCAGCACTACCGTTAAACAGGACTATAAGGAACGCATCGTTCCCGCCCTCACCGAGAAGTTCAGCTACACCACACCCATGCAGGTGCCCAAGCTGAAGAAAATTGTGATCAACCAGGGTCTTGGCGAAGCTACCCAGGACAAGAAGATCATCGAGACAGCCCTCAACGAGCTCACCGCCATCACCGGCCAGAAGGCAGTCGCAACCCTCTCGAAGAAGGATATCTCCAACTTCAAGGTGCGCAAGAAGATGCCCATCGGCGTCATGGTGACTCTCCGTCGCGAGAAAATGTATGAGTTCCTGGAGCGTCTCGTGCGCGTCGCACTCCCCCGTATCCGTGACTTCAAGGGTATCGAGAGCAAGCTCGACGGCCGTGGCAACTACACCCTCGGCATCACCGAGCAGATCATCTTCCCCGAGATCAACATCGACGCCATCAACAAGCTCATGGGTATGAACATCACCTTCGTTACCTCGGCCAACACCGACGAAGAGGGTTATGCACTGCTCAAGGAGTTTGGTCTTCCTTTCAAGAACGCTAAAAACTAAACAACAGCTATGGCAAAAGAATCAATGAAGGCCCGCGAGGTAAAACGCGCCCGTCTTGCCGAGAAGTACGCCAAAAAGCGTGAGGAGCTGAAGAAGATTGTTAATTCCGGCGTAAACGAGGAGAACCGCGCCGACGCCTACGAGGCTGCGCAGAAGCTCCAGTCGCTTCCCAAGAACAGCAATCCCATCCGTCTGCACAACCGCTGCTCCATCACCGGCCGTCCGAAAGGATATATCCGTCAGTTCGGCATCTCGCGTATCCAGTTCCGCGAAATGGCTTCAGCAGGTCTCATCCCCGGCGTGAAGAAAGCCTCCTGGTAATCTTCCACAGTCCACTCCACAAGCCCGATGGTCGACGGCCCGAGAGTCGTTAACTCTAAGCGAGGATCGGCCGGACACTCCGGAGCCCCACCGCGGGGATCCGTCCTCGGCCAGCCGCTCCAAGCGGCCGCTCGACATCATTAGGCTGTCATGTTCCCGGAATCATCCGGCAGCATCGCTCCCTCTCTTCTCCCGCTCCAAGAAATTACAGTGAGTATTAAATATTGTTGGGACACTCCCAATCAATTTAAACAATTTCAACAATGACTGATCCTATTGCAGATTATCTGACAAGATTGAGGAACGCCATCAAGGCCAACCACCGCGTGGTCGAGATCCCCGCCTCAAACTTGAAGAAGGAGATCACCAAGATCCTCTTCGAACAAGGCTACATCCTCAACTACAAGTTTGAGGAGGGCGAAAACCCTGCGGGCATCATCAAGATCGCCCTCAAGTATGATCCGGTAGACAAAGTGAACGCCATCAAGAGCCTTGAGCGCGTATCCCGTCCCGGTCTCCGCCGTTATACCGGCTACAAAGATATGCCTCGTGTGTTGAACGGACTCGGCATCGCCATCCTTTCGACCTCCAAAGGTGTCATGACCAATAAGGCAGCCCGCGACCAGAAGATCGGTGGCGAGGTGCTCTGCTACGTTTACTAATCAAAAATAGGAGGATACATAATTATGTCACGTATAGGTAAAGCTCCCATTGAGATTCCCGCAGGTGTAACCGTCACCGTGGGCAACGACAACGTAGTCACCGTCAAGGGCCCCAAGGGTACCCTCACACAGAAGGTCAACCCCGACATCGAGGTTAAGGTTGAAGACAACCATGTTGTCCTCACCCGTCCCTCCGACGACCGCGAGCACCGCGCTCAGCACGGTCTGTTCCGCGCGCTCATCCACAATATGGTCGTAGGTGTTTCCACAGGCTATCGCAAGGAAATGGAACTGGTAGGTGTGGGTTACCGCGCCGCCGCAACCGGCCAGGTGCTCGAGCTCTCGCTCGGCTACTCCCACGCCATCTATATAAAGCTTCCCCCCGAGATCAAGGTGGAGGCAAAGTCGGAGCGTAACAAGAACCCGCTCATCATCCTTGAGAGCGACGACAAGCAGCTCCTCGGACAGGTTTGCGCAAAGATCCGCTCCCTCCGCAAGCCCGAACCCTACAAGGGCAAGGGTATCAAGTTTGTTGGCGAGATCATCCGTCGCAAGTCGGGTAAGTCAGCAAGTGCTAAATAATTAAACTGATCACTACCATGGTTTCTAAGATACAACGCAGAAATAAGATCAAAGCCCGCATCCGCGGAAGAATTTCCGGCACCGCTGCCCGTCCCCGTATGACCGTGTTCCGCTCCAACAAGCAGATCTACGTGCAGCTCATCGACGACCTTGCCGGAAAGACCCTCTGCGCCACTTCCTCAAAGGGAATCGAAGAGGGCACAAAGTGTGAAATCGCAGCCAAGGTTGGCGACGACATCGCCAAGAAGGCTATCGCCGCCGGTATCACCGAGGTGGTTTTCGACCGCAACGGTTACCTTTTCCACGGCAGAGTTAAATCATTGGCTGACGCCGCCCGCAACGGTGGCCTTAAATTCTAAAGAATTATGGCATTGAAGAATAATCAAGTTAAGTCGACCGGCGACCTTGAGCTCAAGGAGCGCCTCGTCGCCATCAACCGTGTCACCAAAGTGACCAAGGGCGGTCGCACCTTCACTTTCGCAGCAATCGTCGTTGTCGGCAACGAGAACGGCATCGTAGGATGGGGTCTCGGCAAGGCCAACGAAGTCCAGGCAGCTATTGCCAAGGGCGTCGAGGCTGCCAAGAAGAACCTTATCAAGGTTCCCGTCAACCGCGGTACCATCCCCCACGAGCAGATCGCCAAGTTCGGCGGTTCGCGCGTTATCCTCAAGCCCGCAAGCCACGGTACCGGTGTTAAGGCCGGTGGTGCTATGCGTGCCGTGCTCGAGAGCGTCGGCATCACCGACGTGCTCTGCAAGAGCAAGGGCTCGTCCAACCCCCACAACCTCGTCAAGGCCACCATCGCCGCTCTCGGTGAGATGCGTTCGCCCGCACAGGTTGCCCAGAACCGCGGCATTTCTGTCGACAAAGTGTTTAACGGCTAATCTCGTCTATCGCAATGGCAAAAATCAAAATCACCCAGATTAAGAGCCGCATCGGCGCGCCTGCCGTTCAGAAGCGCACACTCGACGCCCTCGGCCTGAAGAAAATGCATCACTCTGTTGTCAAGGAAGACACCCCTGCAGTGATGGGAATGGTAAAAGCAGTGCATCACTTGGTAGAAGTGACCAACGCCTAATCTCTAAATTGTAAAAACTATCATGGATTTAAGCAACTTACAACCCGCTGTCGGCTCCGTGCGTCCCAACACCCGCATCGGCCGTGGTGCCGGATCCGGTAAAGGTGGTACATCTACCCGTGGTCACAAAGGTGCCAAGTCACGTTCAGGCTACAGCCGCAAGATAGGCTTCGAAGGTGGTCAGATGCCCCTCCAGCGCCGTCTCCCCAAGTTTGGTTTCAAGCCCCTCAACCGTGTTGAATACAAGGCTGTCAACCTCGAGGATCTCGAGGCACTCGCAGCTGAGGCCAATCTCACCAAGATCACCGTGGCCGAGCTCATCGCCGCAGGTATCGTCAACGGCAAGCAGCCCGTCAAGATCCTCGCCAACGGCAAGCTCACCCACAAGCTCGAGGTTGAGGCCAACGCTTTCTCGGCAGCCGCTGAGAAGGCCATCACCGAAGCCGGTGGCACTGTAACCAAAATCTAAAAACCCCTCCCCCTCGAAATGAGTTTTATTCAGACAATCCGTAACATCTGGACCATCGAGGAACTGAGGAAGCGCATCCTCGTGACCCTCCTGTTGGTGCTCGTCTATCGACTGGGCTGCTACGTAGTCCTCCCCGGCATATCGCCTGAGGATCTCGACGCTCTCTCGAAGTTCACCAACAAGAGCGGTCTGATGCAGCTGCTCGATATGTTCTCGGGCGGCGCCTTCTCTCAGGCTTCGATCTTCGCCCTCGGTATCATGCCTTACATCACTGCATCCATCGTGATACAGCTTCTCGGCATGGTGCTTCCATCTTTCCAGAAGATGCAGCGCGAGGGTGAGAGCGGCCGTCAGAAACTCAGTCAGTATACCCGTTATCTGACTGTGTTGATCCTGGTCCTCCAAGGTCCTGCATATCTCGCCAACATCCAGTACCAGGTGAGTGCCGCCACCGGCGGAGCCACTTTCGGCGGCTGGACGCTTGCGTATCTCACGGTCATACTCGCGGCCGGCTCCATGTTCATCATGTGGCTGGGCGAGCGCATCACCGACCGCGGCATCGGCAATGGTATCTCCTTCATCATTCTTGTAGGTATCATCGCCCGTCTCCCGGGAGCGCTCTTCTACGAGTTCACCAGCCGTCTCCCGGGATCTACCGGCAGCCAGGGCGGTCTCATCATGTTTGTTGTTGAGATCATCCTTCTCTTTGCTGTCACAGTCGGCGCTGTGCTTCTCGTGCAAGGAACCCGCAAGGTGCCTGTGCAGTATGCCAAGCGTATCGTCGGCAACCGCCAGTACGGAGGCGCCCGCCAGTACATCCCCCTGAAGGTTAATGCAGCCGGTGTGATGCCCATCATCTTTGCCCAGGCAATCATGTTCATCCCTATCACACTCGCAGGCTTCGGCAGCTCCGAGGGCTCCTCGGGCTTCTATGCCGCATTCTCCGACATCAACGGCTTCTGGTACAACCTTGTCTACTTCATCCTTATCGTGGCATTCACATATTTCTACACCGCCATCACAGTGCGTCCCACCCAGATGGCAGAGGATATGAAGCGCAACAATGGCTTCATCCCCGGTGTGAAGCCTGGTAAGAAGACAGCTGACTATCTTGACTCCATCATGTCGCGCATCACTCTCCCCGGCTCACTGTTCCTCGGAATCGTGGCCATCCTCCCCGCTTTCGCGAGATTCTTCGGCATCAGCCAGAACTTCGCTCAGTTCTTCGGAGGAACATCGCTTCTCATCCTTGTCGGTGTCGTTCTCGACACCCTCCAGCAGATCGAGAGCCATCTGATGATGCACCACTATGACGGCCTCATGAAGGACGGCAAGATCAAAGGTCGCACCACCGGCTCAGCTTACTAAAAGTCAAATCCGGTTACAGCAGATATTTCCCGCTTAATGATCTATCTCAAGACACCCGAGGAAATCGAAAAAATGCGACAGGCAAGCACGCTCGTGAGCCGCACACTTGGCGAAGTAGCCAAGTGGGTGGCTCCCGGCGTGACTACCCGTCACCTCGACAAGATTGCACGTGAGTTCATGTGCGACAACGGAGGCCGTCCGGCCTGCCTGGGCTACGGAGGTTTCCCCGGAACATTGTGTATCGAAGTCAACGAGACCGTGGTCCATGGTTTTCCCTCCGGCTACGAGCTCCGTGAAGGCGACATTGTCGGTATCGACACCGTCGTTGAGCTTGACGGCTTCAACGGCGATATGTGCTATACGTTCCCTGTCGGCGAGATCTCTCCGGAGAAACTTGCCCTTTGCCGCACCACCAAGGAAAGCCTTTACAAGGGCATCGAGGCGGCTCAGGAAGGACGCCGCATAGGCGATATAGCCAATGCCGTGCAGACCTATTGTGAGAAACGCGGCTACACCGTGGTGCGCGAGATGTGTGGCCACGGCATAGGCCGTAAGATGCATGAGGATCCAGAGGTGCCCAACTACGGACGCCGTGGCGTGGGTCCGGTCCTGAAAAAGGGGATGTGCATCTGCATCGAGCCCATGATCAACATGGGCAGCCGCAACATCGTGATCGAGAAGGATGGCTGGCATTGCCGCACCAAGGACCGCAAGCCTTCCGCCCACTATGAGCACACGATCACCATCACTCCTGAAGGTCCTGAGATACTCACCACTTTCGATTATGTCGAGGAGGTGCTCGGCGATAGATTCATCTAAAAAATATCAATCACTATAAATCATTTATGGCAAAACAAGCTGCAATCGAACTTGACGGCACTATCGTCGAAGCACTTTCCAACGCGATGTTCCGCGTCGAACTTGAGAACGGTCATGAGATCACGGCCCACATCTCAGGCAAGATGCGTATGCATTACATCAAGATCCTGCCCGGCGACAAGGTGAAGGTAGAGATGTCGCCCTACGATCTTACTAAAGGCCGCATAGCCTTCCGTTACAAGTAAGAGAGAACGTAGGGAGGTCATCCCGTCCTGAACCGGACACATACTCTCCCCATCTTTATCAAAGCAAGAACCAAATCAACAATATCCAAAAGAAATGAAAGTAAGAGCTTCTGTAAAAAAGCGCACTCCGGACAGCAAGATCGTGCGCCGCAAGGGACGTCTTTACGTCATCAACAAAAAGAACCCCAAGTACAAGCAGCGTCAGGGCTAAAATACTTCCTTCTCGGAGGACCATACGGTACGGCAGAGCACTTGAAGGCTTTGAAGCGTTAAATTATTCAAACGATTTCTAAAAAGCCTTTAACAAGGCTCTTTCGTCCGCTTTCATCTGAGAAATAAGTATTACCTTTGCAAAAAATTAAAAGCAAGTAATCAAGTAATTATATGGCAGTAAGAATCGTGGGAGTTGACCTCCCCCAGAACAAAAGAGGTGAGATAGCACTGACCTATATCTTCGGTATCGGCCGCAGCGCTGCTAAGACCATCCTCGACAAAGCCGGCATCGACGTCAACATCAAGGTCATGGACTGGACTGACGATCAGGCCGCCAAGGTGCGCGAAGTGATCGGTTCCGACTACAAGGTTGAGGGCGATCTCCGTTCCGAGATCCAGCTCAACATCAAGCGCCTCATGGACATCGGTTGCTACCGTGGCATCCGTCACCGTAACGGACTTCCCGTGCGCGGACAGAGCACCAAGAACAACGCCCGCACCCGCAAGGGCCGCAAGAAAACCGTTGCTAACAAGAAAAAAGCTACTAAATAATAACAGAATATGGCAAAAAAGACAGTCGCCGCTAAGAAACGCAACGTTAAGGTTGATGCCGCCGGCCAGCTTCACGTTCACTCGTCTTTCAATAACATCATCGTGTGCTTAGCCAACTCCGAGGGTCAGGTCATCTCCTGGTCATCGGCAGGCAAGATGGGTTTCCGCGGTTCCAAGAAGAACACCCCTTACGCTGCCCAGATGGCAGCTCAGGATTGCGCAAAGGTTGCCTATGACCTCGGCCTCCGCAAGGTGAAGGCATACGTCAAGGGTCCCGGCAACGGCCGCGAGTCCGCTATCCGCACCGTCCATGGTGCCGGCATCGAAGTGACCGAGATCGTCGACGTTACTCCGCTGCCCCACAACGGTTGCCGTCCTCCCAAGCGTCGCCGCGTATAATACTCACGGTGTCGTCCCAATCGTCCGGGGCATCCGGCTCGGCAGGTCCGCAGCCACACCCACGGGGATCCGGCTCTTCTTTCATTAATGTCATTCGGATTCCCGGTCTCCGGCAAGGACGGATACGGTAAATTTAGAACTCTTAATTTACACCAACAACCCCTACCTCGCAGTGCAAGCGCGATGCAGGCCACAGGCCCCGAGGGTCAGGCCGACGCAGCGTATCCCGATGAAATAGGCCACTTTTTCACATCACCTCTCAGTGGCCGCGGCTGTCAAAAGGGATATGAACGCCGCCACCTCAGCCTCAGAACCGGCGCCGGCACAGCGACAAGATAAGTAAACAAAATAAAATGGCAAGATACACAGGTCCCCGCACCAAAATCGCCCGTAAATTCGGCGAACCTATCTTCGGCGAAGACAAAGTCCTCACCAAGAAGAACTATCCCCCGGGACAGCACGGTCTCAACAAGCGTCGCAAGACCTCTGAGTATGGAGTGCAGCTTCGCGAAAAGCAGAAGGCCAAATACACCTACGGTGTTCTCGAGAAGCAGTTCCACAATCTCTTCGACAAGGCATCACGCTCGAAGGGTATCACCGGTGAGATCCTTCTCCAGCTCCTCGAAGGCCGTCTGGACAACGTAGTATATCGTCTGGGCATCGCACCCACCCGTGCAGCAGCCCGTCAGCTCGTGCTCCACCGTCACATCGTGGTCAACGGCAAGGTTGTCAACATCGCATCCTATGCAGTTCAGCCCGGCGACGTCATCGGCGTGCGCGAAAAATCCAAGTCTCTCGAAGTAATTGCCGACGCTCTCGCCGGTTTCAATCACAGCAAATATCCCTGGCTCGAATGGGACGAGAACGTCAAGGCAGGCAAGTTCCTCCACGTACCCGCCCGCGAGGATATCCCCGAGAACATCAAAGAGCAGCTTATCGTCGAGTTGTATTCTAAATAATCAATAAATTAAGATCCATGGCTATTTTAGCATTCCAAAAACCTGACAAAGTCCTAATGTTGGAAGCCGATAACCATTTCGGTAAATTTGAGTTTAAGCCATTGGAACCGGGATATGGTATCACCATAGGAAACGCACTTCGCCGCATCCTTCTCTCATCGCTCGAAGGCTTCGCCATCTCAAGCATCCGCATTGACGGCGTGAAGCACGAGTTCGACACCATCCCCGGGGTCAAGGAAGATGTCACAAACATCATCCTTAATCTCAAAAAGGTCAATCTCAAGCAGACGGTTGAAGACACCGAGGCAGAGAAGGCTACCATCACCGTGTCAGGCAAGGAAGAGTTTACAGCCGGTGACATAGGCAATGTCCTTTCAGGATTCGAGATCCTGAATCCCGACCTTGTCATCTGTCATTTGGATCCGAGCGCAAGCTTCACTATCGACCTCACAATCAACAAGGGTCGCGGATGGGTTCCCGCCGAGGAAAACCGCAATGCCAACGATGCCATTGATGTCATTGCCATCGACTCCATCTACACCCCTATCCAGAACGTGAAGTACACCGTGGAGAACTTCCGCGTTGATCAAAAGACCGACTACGACAAGCTCACACTTGAAATAACAACGGACGGTTCTATCCTTCCGAAGGACGCTCTCAAGGAAGCAGCCAAGATCCTCATCTACCACTTCATGCTCTTCAGCGACGAGAAGATCACTCTCGAGGCCGAGGAGGAGAACGGCGAGGAGGAATTTGATGAAGAAGTGCTCCATATGCGCCAGCTCCTCAAGTCGAAACTCGTCGACATGGACCTGAGCGTGCGTGCGCTCAACTGCCTCAAGAGCGCCGAGGTCGAGACTCTCGGCGAGCTCGTGGTCTTCAACAAGACCGATCTCCTGAAGTTCCGCAACTTTGGCAAGAAGTCGCTTACAGAGCTTGACGAACTTCTGGCCAACCTCAACCTCTCCTTCGGAATGGACATTTCAAAATACAAACTTGATAAAGAGTAACAATTAACGATGAGACACAATAAAAAATTCAATCACCTCAGCCGCAAGAAGGCTCATCGCGATGCTCTCTTGGCCAACATGACGATCTCGCTGATCATGCACAAGCGCATCTTCACCACCCTCGCCAAGGCCAAGGCCCTTCGTATGTATGCCGAGCCCCTCATCAACCGCGCCAAGGAGGACAGCACCCCCAACCGTCGCCTCGTGTTCGCTCATCTCCAGAACAAGGAGGCTGTGACCGAGCTCTTCCGCGAGGTGGCTCAGAAGATCGCCAACCGCCCCGGTGGCTACACCCGCATCCTCAAGACCGGCAACCGTCTGGGCGACAACGCCAAGACCTGCTTCATCGAGCTCGTTGACTACAACGAGGCCATGCTCAACGACAAGCCCGCCAAGAAGGGTGGCCGCACACGTCGTTCACGTCGTGGCTCAAAGCCCGCAGCCGAGGCTCCCGCTACCGAAGCTCCTGCAACTGAAGCTCCCGCAGCTGAGTAATCATCTCAGCCCTCAGGGAATCCATCGGATACAAAAGTCCGCCGACATCCGGCACCGCCATCATGCGGTCCGAGGGTCAGCGGACTTTTCCGTATATATCCTTCAATAATATCAATCTCGAATTAACTCTCACTCTTATGCCGCGCCTTGACATTACCTCCGGTGAGCGCAGAGGGCTTATGGCCCTTCTTGCCATACTTCTTCTTGTGGCACTACTGTTGTTTGTGTCCGGCCGTTCCGGTACTTCCGCCGTTCCGGCTCCTGCCGAGGACACTCCGGTGAGTGCCGTGACGGTGGTGCCCCTGCCTGCTGATACGCCTTCGGTGAAGAAGAAGCGCAAGGGCCGGAGCGGGCGTCGTGAGAGTGCTCCGGTGACGCGGCGCGACCCTCTTGACCAGCCGGTGAACTGAAATGATACAGGAAGCCCCGGAAAGGCGATGTGGTGATGTCCACGACCCTTTCCGGGGCTTGCCGGTTAGATATTTTCAGAATCAGAGATTGCGGGGATCCACTGCCTCCTCATCGACAGGGATGTCGGTGTTGACGTTCTTCGAGCCCACGAGGCCGTAGAACAGCAGGTAGGCGAGCATGGCGATCACGAGCCAGTAGCTTGCCATATAGCCCATCACATTGGCGATGCCGTTCTGTATGAGGGGCATGACGCCGCCGCCGACAACCATCATCATGAAGATGCCGGAAGCCTGGGCGGTGTATTTGCCGAGGCCTTCGACGGCGAGATTGAAGATGCCGCCCCACATGATGGAGGTGCAGAGGCCGCACAGCACAAGCAGGAAGGCACTGACGGGCACCTGTGCTCCACCTTCGTATATGGCTTCAGGCACAGCCACTGTGGCTGTCTTGGGAATGAAGATGGCGAGGAGTATGAGCACTATTGCGGTGGCTGAGACGACGGTGAGCTGGGTCTTGGATGACACTGATCCGCTGATGAAGCCGGAGAGTGTGCGTCCCACGAGCATGAGCAGCCAGTAGAGCGCCACAATGGTTCCTGCTATGGCTGAAGCCTCACCGGCCACACCAGCGCCGTTGGCGCCCTGGTCGGCAAGATAGAAGTTGAGAGTGCCGGGGATGCCGATCTCAATGCCCACATAGAAGAAGATGCCGATCACACCGAGCACGGTATGACGGAAGTTCCAGGGGGAATGGGAGTATTTCACATTGCTCACGCCTGATCCCTGAGGTTCGGGGATGGGCATGAAAATGAGGATGATGAATGCAGCCGAGAAGATGCCCATGCCGATGAACAGGAGCGGGGTGACGGCGGATATCATGGTGTCGCTTGAGAGCACACCGATGAGCGCGCCGACGAAGAAGGGTGTCATCGTGCCGGAGAAAGAGTTGAGCGCGCCACCGAACTGGAGCAGCTGGTTGCCGCGGTTGCCGCCCCCGCCGAGGAGGTTGAGCATGGGACACACGACAGTGTTGAGCATACAGACACAGAAACCGCAGATGAAGGCTCCGAGCAGATAAATGAAGAAGTTGAGGGTGATGGGGAATGTGACGGGCTCGCCAAGCGCGTTGGTCGAGGCATAGTCAAACACGACGGTGTCCACGCCCACGGTGCTCGAGAGATACTGCACGAAGAGGCCTATGGTGCCGACGGCGAGAGCCCAGAGCGCGGTCTTCTTGTAGCCTATCCTGACGAGCAGGTTTCCGGCGGGAATACCCATGAAGAGATAAGCGAGGAAGTTCATCATGTTGCCCATCATGCCGAGCACTGAATTGCCCTCGAACTGATTGCCCCAGATAGTGCCGATAGGAGCGGCGAGGTTGGTAACGAAGGCAATCATGCCGTAGATGAAGAACATCACTACGATGGCCACCACGTTACCGCTTTTCGGAGTGGGGGTGCCCACGCCTGTCTGAACGGATTTTTCCATGTCTTTAAGATAAGAATGATTAGTTATTGTGTAGTAGAAATGTATTTTTCTGACCTTGTAGAAATTGTTGCCGGAACCGCGTGAGGCAGCGCTGCCACGCTATCTTTGTTCCGTTGGACTACGTTTTTCTATTGATTCAGTGGCAAAGTTAATTAAAATTGAACATCTTTCCTACCGCGTATGGAGAAATAAATGTAACGAAAGGCGATTTTTCGGTTTTTCTTTGTATATTTGCATCTGTTCACGACACAACTTCCCCGGTGGGCTCCCCACTTCCTGTGAGAGAATCAACATAATCCACTATATATAACCACATGAATCTATCTACCGTAAACCGCGCGGCCGACAATATCCGTATTCTTGCCGCCTCGATGGTTGAGAAAGCTAAGTCCGGTCATCCCGGAGGCGCCATGGGTGGCGCTGATTTTGTCAACGTGCTCTACTCCCAGTTCCTCATCACCGATCCCGACGATGGCAAATGGCTCGGACGTGACCGTTTCTTCCTTGATCCCGGCCATATGTCGCCCATGCTCTACAGCGTGCTCGCCCTCTTCGGCCACTATACTCTCGACGAACTCCAGCAGTTCCGCCAGTGGGGATCGCCCACACCCGGCCATCCCGAACTTCACCCCGAGCGTGGCGTGGAGAACACCTCCGGCCCCCTCGGTCAGGGCCACACCATGGCTGTGGGATGCGCGATAGCAGAGCGTTTCATGGCTGCCCGCTTCGGCGAGTGGCTCTCCCACAAGACCTACGCATTCATCTCCGACGGCGGTATCCAGGAGGAGATCTCACAGGGCGCCGGCCGTCTTGCCGGACATCTCGGCCTGAACAACCTCATCATGTTCTACGACAGCAACAAGGTGCAGCTCTCCACAATGGTGGAGGATGTCGACTGCGAGGATGTGGCAGCCAAATACCGCGCATGGCACTGGAACGTGCTTGAGATCGACGGCAACGACCCCGCCCAGATCGCCAAGGCCATCATCGAGGCCCAGGGTGAGAAGGAGCGTCCCACCCTCATCATCGGCCACACCGTGATGGGCAAGGGCTGCGTGAAGGCTGACGGTTCAAACTACGAGGGCCAGTGCTCCACCCACGGTCAGCCCATCAGCGCCGCCGGTGCCGACTTTGCCGCCACCCTCAAGAACCTCGGTGCAGATCCCGAGAATCCCTGGGTGATATTCGACGACGTCAAGGCTCTCTATGAGGCCCGCCGCGCCGAACTCCGCGAGATCGTCAAGGCCCGCCGTGCCGAGCAGGCTGCATGGGAAGCCGCCAATCCCGAGCTTGCCAAGGAGCTCCACACTTTCCTTGACAACAAGCTCCCCGAGATCGACTGGAAAGCCATCCCCCACAAGGCCAACATCGCCAGCCGCCAGGCATCGGCCGATGTCCTCGGTGTGCTCGCCGAGAAGGTCAACAACATGATTGTCTCCTCGGCTGACCTTGCCAACTCCGACAAGACCGACGCTTTCCTCAAGAAGACCCATCCTTTCGTCAAGGGTGACTTCAGCGGCGCCTTCCTCCATGCAGGTGTCACCGAGCTCACCATGGCTTCCGTGATGAACGGTATCGCCCTCCACGGCGGAGTCATCGCCGCCTGCGGCACTTTCTTCGTGTTCAGCGACTATATGAAGCCCGCCGTGCGCATCGCCGCCCTCATGGAGCTTCCCGTCAAGTATATCTGGACACACGACGCATTCCGTGTGGGTGAGGACGGTCCTACCCACGAACCCGTCGAGCAGGAAGCACAGCTCCGTCTCATGGAGGAGCTCCGCAACCTCAGCGGCGAACCCTCGATGCTCGTGCTCCGTCCCGCCGATGCCGTGGAGACTTCCGTGGCATGGGCTATGGCCATGGAGAACTTCAAGACTCCTTCGGCACTCGTGCTCTCACGCCAGAATCTTCCCGACCTCCCCGCTGCTTCAGGCGACCGCTATGCCGAGGCTGCAGCCGGATGCCGTCGTGGCGGCTACATCGTGGTCAACCCCGAGAAGACCGACGTGATCCTCGTGGCCAACGGCTCTGAGGTGTCGCTTCTCGTCGAAGTGGCCGAGCAGCTCAAGGCCGACGGCATCAGCGCCCGTGTCGTTTCAGTCCCCTCGCAGGGTCTCTTCAACAACCAGCCCATCGACTACCGCCAGTCGGTCATCACTCCCGGAGTTCCCGTGTTCGGTTTGACCGCCGGTCTCCCCTCCACACTCCGCTCCGTGGTTGGTTCGGACGGCGAGGTGTTCGGTCTGTGCCACTTCGGCGCGTCCGCTCCCTACAAGGTGCTCGACGAGAAATTCGGCTTCACCTCAGCCAATATCCGTGAGGCTGTGATGAAGTATCTCGGCAAGTAAGGAACAAGACATTCCCCAGGCTTCCGGTGGCTCCGCCGCCGGACAGCTGAATGATAAGACAGGCAGAAGCCGCGTATGTGACGTCAGATATGTATGACCGTCCATGCGGCTTCTGTCTCTTTTTGTCTCCATGCCCGGATGCCGTCCCCCCGGATTGGTCGAAAAGTCCTCAAAAAACAGGAATGGTGCATGAAAACGGGGTAAAATGGGGAAAAATGTCATTTTTTAAAGATTTTTTTGCGAAAATTTAGATTATCTAAAAAAAAGTCTTAACTTTGTTCCGGAATTCGTAGATGGCAAGGGATTGCCATGCTTTACCGGTATCCATAATTATATAAGACTGAGATACGAATGGGGAAATAATACGAAATCTTGACATAAGTAACATCTTTCAACTATTTTCCAATAATTAATTAATTATGAAAAAAAGTGCATTATTAGGTCTCGTGGCCGCTCTTTTCATGGGTCAAAGCGCTATGGCCCAGAGCGCCCAGGAAATCAGTTATGTTGAGGATCCCGCCCAGGGCTATATCTTCAACAGCTTTTCCAACAACTGGTTCATCTCGGCCGAAGGTGGTATCAACTACTACTTCACCCGCAACAACTCCGAGCGTGACTTCATGGACCGCTTCTCTCCCAATGCAGGCATCTGGGTGGGTAAATGGTTCTCGCCCATCGTAGGTCTCCGTATCGGCGGCAACTTCACCCAGGTGAAGGGCCTCGGCAAAAACGGTGGCGTAGGCCCCTACGGAGAATTCGAGGGCTATACCAAGTATCGCCGCAATGAGTTCGGTCTCATGGGCGACGCTATGCTCAACCTCACCAACTGGTGGTGTGGCTACCGTCCCGGCCGTGTATACAACGGTATCCTCTACGGCGGTGCCGGTTACAACTGGGTATATGTTCCCGAGTTCAAGGAGAACGGCGAGCGTGACGGATGGGGCCGCGGTGGCTATGACAACCTCACCGCCCACGTCGGTCTTATCAACAACTTCGCTCTCAGCAACCACGTGAGCCTCTACCTCGATGTCCGCGGTGTGCTTCTCACCGATGACTATCAGGTTGTTCACCCCAGAAAGAAACACATTGATCTCCAGGCATACGTAGGTCTTACCTACAACTTCAACAAGACCACCTGGAACGCTCCCGTTGTACCCGTTATCCCCGAGATCCCCAACTGCGATGCAGTTGAGGCCCGTCTCCAGGCTGCCAACGGCCGTGTGGCCGATCTCGAGCGTCAGCTCCGCGATTGCCTCAACCGTCCCGCCGAGACCAAGGTGGTCGAGGAAGGTCCCCTCTGCACCGTCTACTACACCATCGGCAGCTCACGTCTGTCGCGTGTTGACCACAAGGTGCTTGGCGCTGTAGCCGAGGTGATCAAGAGCAACCCCGACACCAAGTACACCGTATGTGGCTGGGCCGACAACTACACCGGTACCGACCAGATCAACGAGCGTCTCCGTCACGCCCGTGCCAACGGTGTCGAGAAGGTTCTTCTCCGCAACGGTGTGAACCCCTCGCAGCTTGATGTGACCATCAACAACGGCAACCTCAACGACCAGGGCGAGAAGTTCGTTTCTCTCGACCGTGCCGTAACCATCAAGGCCAACAAGTAATATATATATCCGCATAAGGATATATCAGACACGATCCACCGCCCGGAACCAAGCAGTTCCGGGCGGTTTCCGTATATATCTGCCGGTAGCCCCCACGCCGGGCAGTTGTCATTTCAATTTATTTTTTCTAACTTTGCCGGGCAATCATGCACATCACCGCGGAGGCGGGGGTGGTACATATTACAAGGAGAGCTGCCGAGTGATGGCGGCTCTGCAAGCAAGGCGTTTTTACGTTTCGTTTCTTCACTCTTAAAAACTTCGCAACTTTTTATTGATCAGAAGAAGACCGAAATCCGAGGAACGCCCGGTGGAATGGTATGTGGTTTCCGCAAGGAAACTCGCTGATAATTCCATGTGGGCTGCGGTGACGGGTGTGTCTTTTTGATCAGGTAATGCGAAGACCTTTAAGAGTGGGCACATCGTGAACAGCATCCCACATCTTGCTTTATAAAGGATCAAAAGAGACACAACCGGCCCGGGGGATGCGGGCATCCGCAACCCCCACGAATGTCATTAATCATCTTAACAGCACACACCCCGTTCCGGAGATACGAGCGTATCCCCGGAGCGGGGTGTGTCTTTCTCATGCCATGGAACCGATAGGAACAATGATCCGCGAGGAGCTCGAGCGGCATGAGCGCTCCATCTCCTGGTTTGCCCGTAAGCTGAGCTGCGACCGCTCCAACGTCTACCGCCTGTTTCAGAAACATTCCATCGACACCGCCCTGCTCATGCGTATCTCGGTGGTTCTGGGACGTGATTTTTTTGCCGAGCTGAGCCGCAATCTGCCTCAGCAGGACGACACCCGGGCCGATGGTGTGTCAAAATAGAAACACTTGCGTGTCATTCCCGCAATATTGCTAAAGGTTCTTTTATTTTTCTTTGACCTACCTTTGTGATAAAATTTCTCCAACCTAAAATTCAGTATGCCTATGCCTAAACAAGACCACTGTGAACCAAGTGGCTCCCAGTGGTTTAAGAAGACACAACAACTCTGACCTCAACGCCCCGCGGATGCCGTCGCGGCCCGGGGGAGAACACAATTCATCAACACAGATCAAGTAAATAACAATAACCAATTAAAGTTATAACTTAATTCACTCATTTATGAACAAAAAACTCATCAACGGGTTTGTGATTGCCTCCCTCCTCGTGGGGCAGTCATTCGGCCTCACCTCCTGTACGGACTACGATGATGATATCAACAATCTGCAGACTCAGATTGATGGTATCAACGTAAGCCTGGGAGAACTCCAGCAGCTCATCAAGAGCGGCTCCGTCATCACCGACGTAAAGTCGACTGCTGACGGTATCAACATCACTCTCAGCGATGGAAAGACTTATGCTCTTACCAATGGCAAGAACGGCCTCGACGGCAAAGACGGTGCCCCCGGCACATCCTGGACAATCGGATCGGACGGCTACTGGTATGAGAATGGCAAAAAGACCGATTATAAGGCTATCGGAATTGACGGCAAAGATGGCGTCGATGGTAAAGACGGCGAGAAGGGTGACAAGGGTGACAAAGGCGACAAGGGCGATCAGGGCGAGCAAGGTCCTGCCGGTCCCGTCGGTCCCCAGGGTCCTGCCGGTGAGCAAGGTCCTGCCGGTCCTGCCGGTCCCCAGGGTCCTGCCGGTGAGCAAGGTCCCGCCGGTCCTGCCGGTCCCCAGGGTCCTGCCGGTGAGCAAGGTCCCGCCGGTCCTGCCGGTCCTCAGGGTCCTCAAGGTCCTCAGGGCGACAAGGGCGAGCAGGGTGACAAGGGTGAGCAGGGCGAACCCGGTGTTTACTACGTGCCCGAAGACGATGGCTTCTTCTGGATCTACAAGGATGGCGAGAAGGTGGAGAACTCCAATATCACCTGGAAACATCCCGGTATCCTCACCGCTGTCTACACAGGCAACCAGCTGAAGATCTCCGGCGTGAAGGATCAGGACGGCAAGGACACTGTCGTGACCATCAACGTGGGCGAGGCTGTTGGCTCCATCAACTTCATCCCCTCACGCGTGGCCCAGTCATTCCCCACATATCCTACCACCGATACCGACTTCCTCAGCATCAGAAATTATCTTGATGAGAGCAAGTATAACGCAAGCACCAAGGCATTTGTCGAGCAGACCGGTTGGGATGCATCCAATGTGGTTACACTCCGTTATCGTCTGAACCCCAACAATGCATACGTAGCCGAGACCGCCAAGGCTGCTTTCGTTGGCCGTCACATCCAGTATGTGAGCCGTGCTGCCGAAGATGTGGCTGAGATTCTCACTCCCCTCAGCCGTGAGGTGAAGAATGGTGAACTCACAGTCAATGCCAAGGTCAACAAGACCGCTCTCTCGACCACCAATGAGAAGAATATCGCAGCCGTTCAGCTTTGGAACGGTCAGGATGTGACAACGTCAGACTATACCTACATCACATCCAAGGATATCAATGTGACTCTCGTTGACTCCGCTTACATGAAGGCCAACCCCAATGCCGGAGTGAAGACTTTCTACAAGCGTACAATGGCTATCGTCGGCAATGGCGAGACCTCTGCTTTCATCCAGCAGATGTGTCCTCTCTCTGCTGCAGCCAACGCCGAGCTGGTCTACAACAGCGCCGAAGGTCTTGACCTCAGCAAACTCCCCGGTTTCTACTGTGTATCGGAAAGCGAATGGCTTGTCAAGCTTGGTTTCAAGACCATGACCTACAAGTTCTCACTTCCCACCGAGTACAAGTCAAATGACGCACAGGGCACCAACCAGCAGTGGTTCGTCGAGCTCACCGGTGAGAACAAGGATCACCTTGTCGTAAACCGCAAGAACCTCACCGACGGTCTGACTCCTGCAGTCGGCCGTACTCCTGTGGTACGTGTAGATGCATTCCTTGAGGATAACGATGGCAACACCCGTATGGTGGCATCTTCATATATCAAGATCGACATTGTCACAGCTCCTACCGTGGCTCCTGAGATCAATGATTATGTGACTACTCTTGGCAAGACACCTGAGTTTGAATATCACAACCTCAATGGCAACTGGACAGCAGTCAACGAGATGCCCTGGCAGGATGTCAACAATGCGATCTATGGCAAGACCGGTCTGACTTCACAGAACTTCTGGAATGTCTACGAGCAGCGTTACACCGTTGCTGTCACAGCTCTCAAGAATGGTGCTGAGACCAACGTATTCGCTCCCGTGACCCGTCCTATCGGTTCTACCGCTCAGGTAGTCGAGAACAACGGTATCCGTATCGAGACTCTCCTTGGCAACGGTGATACCCAGACTGCAAACATCAAGTTCGCTATTGACAATAAGATCAAGACAGAGAACACCTACGATGACGTTGACGGCAAGGGCGCACGCTACACTGTCACCATCACCATCAAGAACCGCGCAGGCAACAAGGGTGATGTTATCATCAAGCAGGTATTCTACGTGAAGGAGGATTGCAAGCCCTACGACTTCAACCCCAACTTCTATGCCGGAACTGTCAATGGCCGCGACAATGTTGTGATCACCAAGGGTAAGCTTGCCGGTGGCAAGTGGGTTCTCG
Organism: uncultured Duncaniella sp.; assembly: GCA_910587165.1. Lineage (GTDB taxonomy): Bacteria > Bacteroidota > Bacteroidia > Bacteroidales > Muribaculaceae > Duncaniella. The sequence goes on along the minus strand of CAJUKP010000003.1, from coordinate 71,845 downwards.
AGATGAATATCTCCGAAGTATTCCAGATGATCAACGGTCAGAACATCTTCGCTTACTTCAACACTGTCAACAATGCTGCTGCAATCAACTTCTCTCTTGATCCCGCAAATCAGGCAGGTGTAAACTACACTGAGACCTTCGATGCCAACAATAAGGCTAACCAGGGCACCATCAAGCTTACCGCCGCTCTGACCGAGGATTATAAGTTCGCAAGCATGAAGTATGACGTTACTCTCGTCAACGGTGAGAAGTGCACATTCTTCTTCAATGTTAAGTTCAACAATCCTTTCACCAACGGTACATCAGCCCGCATCACTCTCAACGGTAATGCAACCGGTCTCCAGACTGCCGATGTTCGTCCTTCAGTGAATGTGATCGAGAATGGCGGCTCCAACGGTGCCATCTACACCTGGAACGCTACTTCGAAGAAGCTCGTTCTCTCATCTGTAGCTCAAAACACCTACAAGGTGGCCGAGCCTACCGTCAAGTACGAATTTGTGCAGGATGAGGCATACAAGACCTTCTACGGTAACCTCGACATCGCCAACGGCGCACAGTTCAAGGTTAATGAAACAACAGGTGTCGTTACCTACGACAACCTCGGTGCAACCCTGATCCCGAGCTACAACCTCACCATCAAGGCCACCGTGACCTTCGCAAACCTCTCAGAGGTGACCTGCATGATTCCTTTCACCGTCAAGGGACAGAACTAAGAACTCAATTTTCGATAGATTAGGTAAACAATTCCCATTGGGTGTCGCTCTCTCTGTGACTGCGATGGCGACATCCCTACTTTTCCAAGGATAGGAAAAAGTGCAATACGAAGCGCCGGTCTCATCTGCCCAGATGAGGCCGGTTTTTTTATGCGTCATTGCGTAAACTCATAATCATTTGCCCCATCGAGACATAATGCGTTACGGACGGATGTAGCTTATGAGGTGGATTGCCGGAATATTACGTTAGGATGCGGACTATGTCGGGTATCCTGTAGAGTCGGTAAACCCGCATGGGGTGCCCATGCGTCCGCAAGGACGCTGATTATGTAGTAGCCGGGTACACCGAGCATCGCGGAGGTGTGCCCGGATCGTGAAACACAAAGGCGTAGCGTCCGTCAGGACGCTGGTTATCGGCACGTTATTTGATGTTATGAAGCAATGATAACCGGTGTCCAGGGACACCATCTTAATTACATCATACTTACCGGGCACACCTGCGCATGGCTGCGGTGTACCCGGCTAATATATAACCTGCGTCCTGGCGGACGCGTTATCCCACTACGTTATAAATCAAATTTTACGACTCACAGTGCATAATGAAAGGCGGAAGAAACGGTCCTGCTTCTTCCGTCTTTCTGAAATCTTTTTCCCTGGATTATTGGAAGCGGTAGGTGATAGTACCGGTCTGGACGGCGGGGGCATCGGTGTCGACCGAGAATTTTGAAGCCTTGGCGGCCCTTATGCAGTGCTGACGGGTGGACGAACTGGCTGCTGCCGCGCCTGTACCAGATGCGTATGAGGCGTCTGTCACCGCTCCCTGGCGGTTGACGGTGACACGGATGGTGACTGTGCCGAGAGGTGCGCGTGGAGGTGTGTCCCATGAGGCCAGGGTGCGCCCCTTGAGGTTGAATCCGGGCGATCCGTGGGCGGCGCCGAAGTCGGCGTTTCCGTCGGGTTGGCCTGCCTTTCCGCTACCCTTTGCTCCGGCTCCGGCTTTGCCAAACTTCACCTTTTCGGCTATTGCCTGACGGGCTTCCTGCTCGCGCTTGGCGCGTTCGGCGGCCTCGCGTTCGGCTTTTGACGGACCGGTGGGCTCGGCAGCGGCTTTTTTCTCCACTTTCGCCGGCGACGGACGCTCCGATGTGACCATAGGTGCGGGTGTGGGAGCCGGTGTGCCGGTGTTCTCAAGAGCCTCCACCTGAGGCTCCGGAGCAGGGGCGTCGGCCTCGGCGGGAGCGCTCTCGGCGTCGGATGCGGCCAGTTCGGGCTTGTCGCCCACCATCACATATTCACCACCGAAGAGCACCTCGGAAGAGTCGACCGGAGGCCAGGTGCGCATCGCCTCCTCCGCCGGCGAATACCGGAGGTAGAGAGAAGCGAGCACCACCACAATGATAATGTGGAATATGAGGGTGGCCGCTGCGGCTGCTATACGGCTGTTGCGGTTGTTCATTTAGCTTTCTGTTCGGGTTGGGCTGAGACAGGCGCGGGCTTGGTGGCGAGCACCATCTTTAGATTGTTCTGCGCGCCGAGGTCGAGCACCTTCACGAGAGTCCCGTAGGTCACCTCCTCGTCGGCATAGACGGCTATGAACTGTTCGTCCTGCCCGGCTGCCAGAGCTGCCTCGCGGGCACCGAGGAGGGCGTTGGGGAGCAGGTCGGGGGTCACCTCGACGGGCTCCTCGCCTGCGACGGTGGAGACATACATTTTCCCCTCCTTGTCTATGAACACCCTTGTGGTGGGTTTGAGTGCTGTCTGGTGGGAGCTTTCGGGCAGATTGACTTCGAGGGCCGTGGGGAACACGAATGTCGATGTCACCATGAAGAATATCAGGAGCAGGAATATGACATCGGTCATCGAGGCCATCGAGAACACCTCGATCATGCGGTTCTGACGCTTGAGTGACATGGCTTAGGCGGGTTCGTTGAGGAGGTCCATGAACTCCATGGTCTTGGCTTCGAGGCTGTTCATCACCTTGTTGATGCGGGCCACGAGATAGTTGTAGGCGAAAAGAGCTATGATGCCCACGATGAGGCCGGCCACGGTGGTGACCAGGGCGGCATATATGCCGTCGGCTAGCACGGCTATGTTGGCGCTTGTTCCGGCGGATGCGAGATTATAGAAAGCGTTGACCATACCTATCACGGTGCCGAGGAATCCGATCATCGGGCCTCCGGCGGCGGTTGTGGCCAGCCATGGCAGCCCCTTCTCGAGCCGGGCTATCTCCATGTTGCCGGTGTTCTCGATGGTGACGAGCACATCCTGCATGGGACGTCCGATGCGCGATATGCCTTTCGAGATCAGACGGGCGTATGGGGTGTCGGTGCGGGCACACAGGTTGCGGGCGCTCTCCACCTCACCCTCATGGATGTATTCGCGTATCCGTTTCATGAACGACGCATCCTCCCTGCGGGCTTTCGAGATCACGATGCAACGCTCCACGAAGATGTAGATACTTAGGAGGGAAAGGATGGCGAGAGGAATCATGATGAAGCCTCCGCGCATGGTGAGATCCCATACGGAGAGCTCTGTCACTGCCTGTACGGTGGCTGGATTGACGGCTTCGTCGGCCATCACGGCTACGGCGCCGAGTGTGTCGGCTACTTGCTGCTGGAGCATAATGGATGGAGTGGTTTAGGGGTTTGCTTTGTCTTATGTGACTCTTGAATGATGGAAAAGTAAAGTGCCGGTGTCTGAAAAAATATCAGTGGGCGAGTGCCTGTCGGTAGCGGCGTATGGTCTCCTCAAGGCCGAGATAAAGGGCATCGCACACCAGGGCGTGGCCTATCGACACCTCGCTCAGGCGGGGGATGTGGCGGTGGAACCATTCGAGGTTCTCGAGGCTGAGGTCATGGCCGGCATTGACTCCGAGCCCGCATTTGAATGCAGTGTCGGCGGCTTCGACAAAGGGAGTCACCGCGGCCTCCGGATCGGTGGGGTAGAGGTCGGCGTATGGTTTGGTGTAGAGTTCCACACGGTCTGCTCCGGTCTTGGCGGCCATGCGGATGGCCTGGGGGTCGGTGCCTGTGAAGATGGATGAGCGTATGCCTGCATCGCGCAGCTGCTCCACTATGCCTGTGAGAAATTCCATGTTGCCCTCCACATCCCATCCGGCTGATGAGGTGATGGCGTCGGGGGCATCGGGCACGAGGGTGACCTGCTCGGGTCTCACCTGAAGCACAAGCTCCATGAACTCGGGCGAGGGATAGCCCTCGATGTTGAACTCGGTCTTCACGAGCGGGCGCAGGCGGTAGACGTCGTCGCGGCGTATGTGGCGCTCGTCGGGGCGGGGATGCACTGTGATCCCCTGTGCTCCGAACCGTTCGCAATCCATGGCCACCTCGAGCAGATCGGGGCGGTTCTCACCCCTTGCGTTGCGGATTGTGGCTATCTTGTTAATGTTTACACTGAGATTTGTCATCGTTAAATAATCCTTTTCCTTCTCCCGGAAGTTTTAATAATGAGAGATTATTTGTAATTTTGTATCTGCATTGGATACAGACTGCAAATTTACTTAGAAAAAACGGAATAGAGAAACATTTTGGCGTCAAAAGAAAACATAGATATTCACGAGCTGCAGCCGGCGCTGCCCGCCACGCCGAGTCTGGAGCGTCTGTTTCCTCCGATGGAGGAAGCGTCCACGCTGCTGCTGAGCTGTCTGCCTTCCGACTACAGTGCGTCGCGCATAGCCAGGGCTGTGGAGGACTGCGACGCCCATCTGGTGAATCTCAACGTCACCGCCGACGGCTCGCGGCTCGACAACCGTGTGGTGTGTGAGCTCAGGGTGAGCCACCGCAATCCGGCCTCTGTGGCCCGCTCGCTCGAGAGATACGGCTACGAGGTGGTCGATACCGACGTGCGGTCGCTTGCATCCGATGAGGTCGCCGCCGAGAGAGTGGCCGAACTGTTACATTATCTTGAAATATGAAAATAGCCATTTTCGGCAAACGCCGCCAGAGCGCCGAGGATCTTCCTCTCATATCCGCGCTGTTTGACCTTCTGTCGCGCCGGGGAGTGTTCACCGTCGTGCAGCGTCACTTCTTTGATGCTCTTGCGAAGGATCTCGGGAGCGCTCCGCCTGTCGATGATGTGTTCGAGGCGGATGATTTCTCGGCCGACATAGCCATGAGCCTCGGGGGTGACGGCACATTCCTGCGCACTGCCAGATGGGTGGGGGCCAAGGAGGTGCCCATAGTCGGGATCAACACCGGCCATCTCGGATTTCTTGCAGAGGAGTCGCTGCGCGATGCCCATGAGGTGGTGGATAATCTGCTCGATGGTGACTATTTCACCGAGGAGCGGTCGCTTCTCGAGGTCCGCGCCTCGGGCGACGGTCTGCGCCATCTTGTATCAGGCTGGGCTTACGCGCTCAACGAAGTGGCTATCCTGCGCCGTGGCAACGCGTCGATGGTGAGCGTCCATACATTTCTCGACGATATAGAGATCGCATCCTACCAGGGTGACGGTCTCATCATCTCCACCCCCACCGGCTCGACGGCCTACAATCTCTCGGTCGGAGGTCCGATCGTTCAGCCGACAGCGCCATGTTTTGTGCTTTCACCCATCGCTCCCCATGCCCTCACCATGCGTCCGCTCGTCGTGAGTGACAGCCATGAGATCAAGGCTACCGTTGACTCGAGGGTCCCGACCTATCGCGTCACCCTCGACGGCCGCGCCCTCATCCTGCCCACCGATGTCACTCTGAGCGTGAGGAGAGCCCCGTTTGTGGTGAAGGTGCTGCACCGCCGTGGACGGACCTTTGTCGACACTCTCAGCAGCAAGCTTCTCTGGGGCATTTCAAAAAGATAGATGGCTTATAAGGATATTACAGACCCGGATCTCGGGGTGATACGTATATCCATGCGCCGCAATGCATCGCGTGTATCGGCGAGGTGGCATGATGGCCGTGTCCTTGTGATCATACCTCCCGGGGTGAGCGGAGAGAGGCTCGCGGACTGTCTGAAACGCATGAAGCCGCGGCTGCTCGCCATGCGTCCGGCCAATGAGAAGTTTGTGATCGGGAGGCCGCTTGTGCTCGACGGAGGCATCACATTTCATTTCGAGCGTGGCCAGGGGCTTGGAAAAGGACTTGAGATCGTGAGAGCCCGCGACGGATTTCTCCTACGGGTGGGCGAGGAGGTCGATATGGCTTCTCCGCAGATTCCGGGTATCATAAGCCGGCTCATGCTCAGAGGTGCGCAGGCGGTGACTCACCAAGTACTCATCCCAAGGGCCCGGCTGATAGCCTCGCGGCTCGGTCTGTCGCCACGCAGCATCTCGGTGTCACGCGGCCACAAGGTGCTCGGCCATTGCTCGTCGGGCGGCGACATAGCCATATCCGCCATCTGCATTTTTCTTCCGCAGGATCTCAGGGACTATATTATCTGCCATGAACTGGCCCATCTGACAGAGATGAACCATTCGGAGCGCTTCCACCGTCTCTGTGACACTTATCTCTCGGGCCGGGAGGCCGGACTTATGGCCCGCCTCCGCTCGTTCGACTGGCCCATCGAGCGATGATGGCTACTTTCCGCGCAAATCCATGCAATCTGTGCGGAAATCATTAAAAAAGCGGATAGTATATAGAAAATGCTGTCTTTAATTTGTGTTTTACAACATATTTTTATATTTTTGCGGGAAGTTTCGACAAATTTACGAGTTGAAGCTTGATTTTTTGAAAATAAGTTAGAAAATCCTCAACTGAGATAGAAATATGAAACATCCCCTGAGAAGCTCGGCGAGCACTGAAGGACGCCGCATGGCCGGAGCGCGCGCGCTGTGGCGTGCCAACGGCATGAAGGAGGAGCAGTTTGGCAAACCCATCATTGCGGTGGTCAATTCATTCACCCAATTTGTCCCCGGCCACACCCATCTCCATGAGATAGGTCAGGTGGTCAAGGAGGAGATCGAGAAGCAGGGATGCTTCGCGGCCGAGTTCAACACCATTGCCATCGACGACGGTATCGCAATGGGTCACGACGGGATGCTCTATTCGCTCCCCTCGCGCGACCTTATCGCCGATTCCATCGAGTATATGGTCAATGCCCACAAGGCTGACGCTATGGTGTGCATCTCCAACTGCGATAAGGTCACCCCCGGTATGCTTATGGCCGCGATGCGCCTCAATATCCCCGCCATATTCGTGTCGGGAGGCCCTATGGAGGCCGGACGGGTGGACGACCGTGACGTCGATCTCATCGACATTATGATCGAGAGCGCCGATGAAAGCGTGCCGGATCATAGGGTGCGTCAGCTTGAGGAGAAGGGATGCCCCACCTGCGGCTCATGTTCGGGAATGTTCACCGCAAACTCGATGAACTCTCTCAACGAGGCCATCGGTCTGGCGTTGCCCGGCAACGGCACCGTGGTGGCCACCCATATCAACCGCCGCGAGCTCTTCAGGCAGGCGGCCCGCCAGATCGTGGAGAATACCCGCGCATACTATGCCGACGGTGACGAGAGTGTGCTCCCCCGCAGCATAGCCACACGCGAGGCCATGCTGAATGCGATGACGCTCGACATTGCCATGGGAGGCTCCACCAACACTGTGCTCCATCTCCTTGCCGTGGCAAGCGAGGCCGGAGTGGATTTCACAATGGACGATATTGACCGCCTCTCGCGCCGCACTCCGGTGCTGTGCAAGGTGGCTCCTAACTCACATTACCACATACAGGATGTCAACCGTGCCGGCGGCATACTCTCGATCATGAAGATTCTGGCCGATGCCGGACTGGTGGATGACACCGTCGGACGTGTTGACCGCAAGACTCTCCGCGAGGCCATGGAGGAGTACACCCCCGGCGGAACCCGTTTCACCGCCAAGGCCGACGAGCTTTGGAAGAGCGCGCCCGGCATGAAGCGCACCACCGAGCTCGGCTCGCAGATGAGCTATTACTCCGAGCTCGACACCGACCGTGAGGCGGGATGTATCCGCGACATGGACCATGCCTACGTCAAGGACGGAGGATTGGCTGTGCTCAAGGGCAACATCGCGCTTGACGGATGCGTGGTGAAGACCGCCGGTGTCGACGAAAGCATTTTCCGTTTCTCGGGGCCGGCCAAGGTCTTTGTCTCACAGGAGGAGGCCGTGGATGGCATCCTGCGTGACAAGGTGAAGAGCGGCGATGTGGTGGTGATCACCCATGAGGGCCCCAAGGGAGGCCCCGGTATGCAGGAGATGCTTTATCCCACATCATACATCAAGAGCAAGCATCTCGGCAAGGAGTGCGCGCTCATCACCGACGGACGTTTCTCGGGTGGAACCTCCGGTCTCTCGATAGGCCATATATCCCCTGAGGCCGCCGCCGGAGGCAACATCGGTCTGGTGCGCGACGGCGACATCATCGAGATCGACATTCCCGCCCGTACCATCAATGTGGCACTTACCGACGCCGAGCTCGCCGCCCGCCGCGCCGAGGAGGAGGCTTTCGGATCCGAAGCCTTCAAGTCGCGTGGCCGTGACCGTCAGGTGAGCCGCGCGCTCAGAGCCTACGCGGCCATGGTGACATCGGCCGACAAGGGTGGCGTGAGAATGCCTGACTGAACGTTGCCATTACTGTTTCCAAACTACAAATTCCAGCTTATGAGTGAAAAGATAACAGGTTCCGAAGCATTATGCGGTGCGCTCCTCGCCGAAGGGGTCGACACTATATTCGGCTATCCGGGGGGACAGATAATGTCCTTCTACGACACCCTCTACGGGTTTCAGGACCGGCTCCACCACATCCTGACCCGTCATGAGCAGGGGGCCGTGCACGCTGCCCAGGGCTATGCCCGTGCATCGGGCCGTGTGGGTGTGGTCACTGTGACCTCCGGTCCCGCCGCAACAAACGTCATCACAGGTATCAGCGATGCAATGGTCGACTCGACCCCGCTCGTCGTGATCACCGGACAGGTTGCGGTGGCTTCGCTTGGCACCGAGGCATTCCAGGAGACCGATGTCATAGGCATCACACAGCCCATCACCAAATGGGCTTACCAGATACGCACTCCCGAGGAGATCCCCTGGGCAGTGGCAAGAGCTTTCTTCCTCGCCTCGACAGGACGTCCGGGACCGGTGGTGCTCGACTTCACCAAGGATGCCCAGACAGGTAAGCTGGAATGGGACTACAAGCCCATCAACTACATACGCAGCTACGATCCGTATCCGCTACCCCAGCCGCAGTCGGTCATCGACGCCGCGGCGCTCATCAACCAGGCCAAGCGTCCGCTCCTTTTCGCCGGACACGGCATCCTCATCTCCGAGGCCGAGCAGGAGCTTCTCGCCCTTGCCGAGAAGGCCGACATACCGGTGGCCACGACGCTGCTGGGCCTTTCGGCGGTGCCGTCAGACCATCCTCTCAACAAGGGTATGATCGGAATGCACGGCAATATCGCCCCGAACATCAAGACCAACGAGGCTGATGTGATCATAGCTGTCGGTATGCGTTTTGACGATCGTGTCACCGGCCGCATTGATGCATACGCCCCCCAGGCCAAGATAGTGCAGATAGACATTGACAAGGCTGAGTTCAACAAGAACATCCGCACCCACATCCATCTCCATGCCGATGCCCGCAAGGCGCTGGCTGAACTGCTGCCGCTCATCAACAAGGCCGCCCACAGGGAATGGATAGAGTCGTTCGACGAGCCACGCCGTGTCGAGGAAGAGGAGGTGATAGCCGCAGAACTTAATCCATCGTCCGAAGATGGCGGCGGGATGAAGATGGGTCAGGTCATACGCAAGGTGTCCGAGGCCAGCGGCAACGAGGGAATCCTTGTCACCGATGTAGGCCAGAACCAGATGATGGCTGCAAGATATTTCAAATACAACAATCCCAAGAGCGTGATCACATCGGGCGGTCTGGGCACCATGGGCTTCTGTCTGCCGGCGGCGATCGGAGCCAAGATCGGCGCTCCTGACAGGCAGGTGTTCGCTTTCATGGGCGACGGAGGTTTCCAGATGACAATGCAGGAGCTCGGTACGATAATGGACTACGGTATCCCTGTGAAGATGGTGATCCTCAACAACAACTTCCTCGGCAATGTGCGCCAGTGGCAGGAACTCTTCTTCGGAAGCCGCTTCATGGCCACTCCGCTTGTCAATCCCGACTTCGCCATGGTGAGCCGGGCCTACGGAATCCCCGCCGAGGATGTCACCGATATCTCGCAGCTCGACGATGCCATCCAACGGCTTGTGAGCTCGGAGACCTCATATATGATAAATGTCAACATCCGTCCCGAGGATATGGTGTTCCCGATGATAGCCCCCGGCTCGGCTGTTGACGAGATTATGCTCAACCGCACCAAAAAGTATCAGAAATAACTGAAGATCATGGATAAGAAACTCTTTACGATCTCCGTGTTCACAGAGAACCAGGTGGGTCTGCTCAACCGCATCTCCATCATCTTCACCCGTCGCGGACTCAACCTTGAGAGTGTGTCGTCAAGCGCGAGCGCCATGCCCGGCATACACAAGATGAACTTCTCGCTCCACGGCGACCGCGTGACCCTCGAGAAAGTGATAGGACAGATCGAGAAGTGTGTCGATGTGCTCCGCGCCTATCTGTACACCGACGACGAGATAGTCTATCAGGAAGTAGCTCTATACAAGGTGCCCACTCCGAAGCTGCTCGACGAGCCGAATCTGGAGAGGATCATACGCGAGCACAATGCCCGCATTCTTGAGATCACACGTGATTACACTATAATCGAAAAGACCGGTCATGAGACCGAGACCCAGGCTCTCTATGAGCTTCTCTCGCAATATGACATACAGCAGTTCATCCGTTCGGGACGTATCTGTGTCACCAAGTCGCCCACCGAGCATTTCACCCGCTTCCTTGAGGAGCAGGAGGAGCGCCGCCGGCTCATGGACCGCCCTGACGGAAATTGAGAAGAAGAAAGAGGAAATGGATAAACAACTGTTGTTCGCAAACGAATTCTATCTCACTGCCGCCGAGGTCAACTCCCAGTGCGAGATGCCTCTGTCGCGCCTCGTGACTCTCATTATCGACACCGCAACGGCCCATGCCAACAGTATTGGGGTGGGATATGCGAGGATGATGGAGGACAACACCTCGTGGGTCCTGTCGCGGTTGAGCATCGACATCATGGCGATGCCCGGTGTGAACCGCGCGTACAGATTGCTCACATGGGTCGACAGTCTCAACCGTCTCTATTCCGACCGTCTGTTTGAACTTCAGGATGCGGAGACCGGCGAGACTCTGGCATGGGCGTTCACCACGTGGATGGCTATCGACATGGAGACCCGCCGAGCATCCGACCTCACACGCCTCACAACGCTCTCCGATGTGATAAATCCACGTGACTTCAAGGGGTGCAGGAGCGGCAAACTGATTCCGCTCAAGGAGTGTGGAGGAGAGTATGCCTACACGTTCAAGGTGTCGGACATCGACGTGAACCACCACGTCACCACCCGCCGCTACATCGACCTTATCACCGATGTGTTCCCGCTCGGATTCTATGAGTCCAATTCCATATCCCGTTTCGAGATAGCCTTCAAGCATGAGGCCCGTTACGGCCAGGAGGGAATCACACGGTGGAAAGAGGATACGGACTCTCCGGGTGTGTATCAGGTGGAGACATCGGTGGAAGGCACGGTGTGCAATATTTCCAGGATACATTTCAAAGAAAGATAATTCACTAACGCATAATATAATTTTTTAAATTATGGCAAAACTTAACTTCGGCGGCGTTGAAGAGACCGTCGTTACCCGTGAGGAATTCCCCCTCGAGAAAGCTCGTGAAGTACTCAAGGATGAGACAATCGCAGTGATAGGCTATGGCGTCCAGGGCCCCGGCCAGGGTCTCGACCTCCGCGACAATGGCTTCAACGTGATCGTTGGCCAGCGTGAGGGCAAGACATACGACAAGGCTGTGGCCGACGGATGGGTGCCCGGTGAGACTCTCTTCTCCATCGAGGAGGCTTGTGAGCGTGGCACCATCATCATGTGTCTGCTCAGCGACGCAGCCGTTATCTCACAGTGGCCTGTCATCAAGAAACATCTCACACCCGGCAAGGCTCTCTACTTCAGCCATGGCTTCGCCATCAACTGGAGCGACCGTACCGGTGTGGTGCCTCCTGCCGATGTCGACGTGATCATGGTGGCTCCCAAGGGTTCGGGCACCATGCTCCGCGTGCTCTTCAAGGAGGGCAAGGGCACCAATTCCTCATACGCCGTATATCAGGATGCCACAGGCCGTGCTCTCGACCGCACTCTCGCCCTCGGCATAGGTATCGGTTCCGGCTACCTTTTCGAGACCACATTCCAGCGTGAGGCTGTCAGCGACCTCACAGGCGAGCGCGGTTCGCTCATGGGTGCCATCCAGGGTCTTCTTCTCGCCCAGTATGAAGTGCTCCGCGAGAATGGACATACTCCCTCCGAGGCCTTCAACGAGACTGTCGAGGAGCTCACACAGTCGCTCATGCCCCTCTTTGCTGCAAAGGGCATGGACTGGATGTATGCCAACTGTTCCACCACAGCCCAGCGTGGAGCTCTTGACTGGATGGGTCCGTTCCACGATGCCATCAAGCCCGTGGTGCGTGATCTCTATGAGAGCGTGAAGACAGGTCGTGAGGCCCAGCGCTCCATCGACTCCAATACTCAGCCCGACTACCGCGAGAAACTTGAGGAGGAACTCAAGGCTCTCCGTGAGAGCGAGATGTGGCGCACCGGTGCCGTAGTCCGCACTCTCCGTCCCGAGAATTGCTGATAAGAAACCTTCTCTCAGATATGACATCCGCCCGCACCATATTTCATCGACAAGTGCGGGCGGTTATTCTGTAAACCAATCTATAAAATACCAATACCAATGAAAAAAATCCTGTTTATGCTTGTGGTGATGCTGACGGCGTTCGCTGTCCCCGCCCGGGCTCAGTTCGGTGCCCCCAAGACGGGCAAGGAGTGTGTAGGCAAAATCTGTGCCGGCTTTGATGCATACGCTGCCGTGACCAACGACATTTCCGATCCCACCATGCTTGAGAAGGCTTTTGAGCCGCTCAACCCTCTCATGGAGAATATGACCAAGGAGATGAAACCTTTCAGGGACTATGTGCTCGATGAGGAGGACAAAGCCAATGTCAGCAAGGCTCTGATGGGATTCATGACCGCTCTCAACAAATTCATGGGTGCTCCCGAGGAGGAGCTTCAGAAGGGAGTGGATGTCCAGGTCGGCAAGATGAAGACTCTGAAGGATCTGATCGACGGTGCCCCCGGCCAGTGATGATCTGAAAACAACCTCATAAGAGAATCCCCCGGAGCGGAATATGAATCCTGCTCCGGGGGATAACTGTATGTTATGGCTTATGCGGCGGTTCAGCGGATGATCACCTTCTCACCCTTGCGGACGTAGATGCCGGGTGTGGGATTGAGCACACGGCGGCCGAGCAGGTCAAAGAGAGGAGCGTCGTCCTCATTGCTGTCGGCGGGGAGCTCGAATATACCGCTTGTGCCGAGAGGATAGCCGATGTGGAAGTCGCGCACCAGGCTGATGCCATCTTCGGAGGCTTTGACCTTCACGGTGCCCATCTTGGCAGCGGATGCGGTGGGGGTGACGGTGAGGACTCCGTTGGCTATCGAGGCAGTGATGCCTTCCGGACATTCAGCCACCTCGTATGAGGGGGTCTTGTAGCCGGCGAAGTAGAGGTTCAGAGGAATCTCGGTAGCGCTCTCGATGGTGAAGTTGGGGGCTGCCACCCATGCGAGATACTCCTCGAGGTCGGTGTAGAAGTCGCCGTCGCGGTCGTCGTTGTTATTGGGGGTGTTGGGATCTGTGTCGGCGAGTTCCTCAAACCAGTCGGGGATACCGTCGAAGTCAGAGTCCCATCCTTCCTCGCGTGAGGCTTCCTCGATGTCGAGGGAGGCATATCCGCCGGCATCGCTCTCACAGTCGGGGAGACCTTTCTTGCCGGTGTAGCGTCCGACGGTTGAGGTGGTGCCGTTGAGAGTCTCGTTGATCACACGTGAGTCGTGGTTGAGGATAAGGGGCATATTGCAACCCACGTCGGAAAGCACGTTCTTGAAAGCGGCCTCGGCTGTCTCGACTGTGGCATAGCTGGGGAAGAAGGGTTCGGGATTCCAGGGTTCCCAGTCAAGAACCTGGCCGTTTGACAGGGTGTAGCGGTAGGTCGAGTTTTCCTCGTCGTAGGTTTTTGAACCGTCCTTCTCCTCACGGATGTTTCCGCCCACGTATGCGCGCTGAGTGCCTTTGCCCACACCCTCGAACTGATGGCGGAGCAGATATTTCTGGGTTGTGGCGGGGCCCATCTTATAGTAGTTGTTGTGGAAGTTCAGCTCATGGGTGCCTCCGTCGGTGGCGCGGCCTCCCCAGTTGTAGACCACGTTGTTGAATATGTCGTGGTGGCCGTCATAGAATCCGGCTCCGTCAAGACCTCCCGAGAGGCTCCAGTTGCGGCCTTCGCAATGTGCCAGGAGGTTGTGGTGGTATGTACCCACCTGGCTTCCCATCTCGCCGCCGCCGATAGTCGCGGCATAGCCATGGTTGACGTGGTGTCCCTGCTGTTCGAACTGTGTGGCGTGGCCGGCATGGTTGAGGGCCTCGCTGATGATGGTGCGCTGGAGAGTCATGGTCTTGGCACCGCGTGAGGAGAAGCCTTCGTCGATGGTCCATGCTATCGAGCAGTGGTCCATGATGGAGTGGTCGTTGCCGGTCATGCCCATACCGTCGGAGGTGTTGGGATTTCCGCCCATCGAGTTGTTCCATTCATCGGCACCGCCGAGATAGAGGCGCATGAAGCGTGTGATGCCATCGTTCTGCATACCGAAAGCTTTGCCGCGGAGCAGGATACCCTTTCCGGGGGCGGTCTGTCCGGCGATGGTGACAAATTTGTCACTCACCACGAGACGCTCCTTGAGGGTGATGACTCCGGCCACATCAAACACGATGGTGCGCGGGCCTTTCACTTTCTGGATGCCATAGCGGAGAGTGCCGGGGAGTTCGGCATCGTCCTCGAGAGATGTCACGTGATACACCTGTCCGCCGCGTCCGCCGATGGCGAAACGTCCGTAGCCCTCGGCTCCGGGGAAGGCCTTGCGGCGCACCTGGAAGGTCATGACATTACCTTTGTGGACATTGCCATCGGCGTCAACTTCGTCCACTCTCCACCAATATCGTTCGAGGGGAGTGAGGCCTGAGACTTCGAATGCCGTAGTCTCGCCTTCGTAGTTATAAGTCTGTGAGTTGGCCACTGTGAGCGAGTCTGTGCCGTAGACGAGCTTGTGGCTCACCGCGATGTCGGCTCCCTTCCAAGAGAAGGGGAGGATGCCGTTGTCGGCATCGACATGGAAGTCGTGGTTGGACGGCAGCTCGTCCATTATGCCGTAGGGGTTGGCGTCAAACTCGAGTCCGCAGAGCATAACGCTTGTCGTGGTGTATTCCACTCCTGCTTCGGGGCGGGAGATGTAACGTATCACGACCGGCTTTCCTTCTGTGACATCAAATTCAACGAATGAGCTGCCTACGTCTGATTTCTTAAGATCTTCCTTGTTGGTGGAATATAGCGCCCCGGCCACTTTCACCACGCCGTCCACCTCGACATCCACCGGCGGGAGGATCTGTTTCTTGTCGGTGTTGTGGTGGTAGGCGATCAGCGAGTGATGTCCGGGAGTCATACCTTCGATGGTGAGCACCAGAGCGGTGCTTCCTTCGGTGACTTTCACAAGGTTGCCTCCTTCGAGGATACAGGCGAGAACGCCGTCGCCGAAGAGTTTGAGTCCTGACTGGACGGTCTGTTTATTCCAGTTCGAGCCCACACCGTTGGCATTTCCTTCTCCGCTCACGGTAATGGTCATACCGTTGTCGAAGGTTTTTGACTCGCTTTCCACACGGTTGACCGGCCAAGCTATGTAGTTTGGCTCCGTGACTTCCGATGTGTTTCGGTTCGGGAAGTCGAAGTCGATGTTCTGTGCAGATGCAGCTACAGCTGAGCACAACAACAGATTACTAATTAGTTTTCGCATAGATCTAAGGTGTTGAATATGGATATTGTATTAGCGAACTTTCGCAAAGGTAACCAAATTTTTTGAAAAATAAAATAAAGATGCTGTAAAATGAAACACCCGGAAAATAAATTGCGAAACAATAATGAAAGCTATAAAGACATCTGCCGTCATATTATTTTGGTGACCAAAATTTTTTAATTTTAGATAAATTGGTGACTATTGTTTGGAATTTGGGATGTATTTGTTTACTTTTGCAATTTGAACGTTTCCAATAAGAGCAATATGTTAAAGATAGCCATACAGTCGAAGGGCCGGTTGAACGATGAGAGCATGAGTCTTCTGGCAGATGCCGGCATATATGCGGCCTCGGGCAGCAGGAGCCTTGTCTCCCGGGCAAAGGGTTTCCCGATGGAGATACTTTTCCTTCGTGACGATGATATTCCCCAGGCGGTCGCCATGGGTGTGGCCGACATCGGCATAGTCGGACTGAACGAGGTGGCCGAGAAGGGTCAGTCTGTCGTTGAGGTGATGCGCCTCGGGTTCGGGGCCTGCCGCATATCCATTGCGGTTCCCAAGGGTGAGGATTATTCCGGCCCGTCATGGCTCAACGGACGCAGGATAGCCACTTCATATCCCGTGATACTCGGCGATTATCTGAAAACAGCCGGCATAGAGGCGGAGATTCATGAGATAGCCGGGTCGGTGGAGATCGCTCCCGCGGTAGGTATGGCCGATGCGATATTCGATATCGTCTCGTCGGGCGGCACACTGATTCAGAATGGTCTCAGAGAGGTGGAGCAGGTGTTCTTTTCCGAAGCTGTGCTCATAGCCCGTCCGGGGCTTGACGGAGAGAAGAGCGCCGGACTTGAAAAGCTGAAATTCCGTCTCCGGTCCATACTTGCCAGCCGTGGCATGAAATATCTGCTGATGAATATCCCTCAGGACGCGGTGGATGCGGCGGTCGCGCTCCTTCCTGCCATGAAGAGCCCCACGCTGCTTCCGTTGGCCGAGCCGGGATGGTTCTCGCTTCACGCTGTAGTGCCCGAGGAGGTGCTTTGGGAGAAGATAGAACAGCTGAAGGTGATAGGGGCTGAGGATATACTTGTGCTTAACCTTGAAAATATTGTGAAGTGATGGAAACGGTATTATATCCGTCGCCGGCGGACTATGACCGCCTGTGTGCCCGTAATATTCCCGAGGATGATCCCGAGGTGACGGCCGCTGTGGAGCGTATCGTGGCCGATGTGGGCCGCCGGGGTGACGAGGCGCTCAGGGAATATGCCCTGAAATTTGACGGAGCCTCGCCGGAGAGCCTGACGGTGACCCGTGAGGAGATGGATGAGGGTATCTCACGTGTGGACAGCGGGACTGCTTCGGCCATCAGAGCCGCCGCCGCGCAGATACGTCTCTTCCATGAAGCGCAGCGCTCAGCTCCGGTCAGGGTGGAGTCTATCCCCGGAGTGGTATGCGAACAGCGGCAGGTGCCGTTGCGCTCGGTAGGGTTGTATATTCCTGGCGGTCGCGCTCCGCTCTTCTCGACAGTGCTGATGCTCGGGATTCCGGCAGCCATCGCGGGTTGCCGCGAGGTTGTGATGTGCACTCCTCAGAGCGGCCATAATCCTATTGCTCCCGAGATTCTCTATGCCGCCAGGGAGGCCGGGATAACTACCATATACAAGGTCGGGGGCGCCCAGGCTGTGGCCGCCATGGCCTTTGGTACTTCCACGGTGGCGAAAGTCGACAAGATATTCGGTCCCGGAAACAGGTTTGTCACCAAGGCCAAACAACTCGTGTCAGCTGTCACTGCCATTGATATGCCGGCAGGGCCGAGCGAGGTGATGGTGCTTGCGGATGCATCGGCTCATCCGGCTTTCATCGCTTCGGATATGCTTTCGCAGGCCGAGCATGGCCCCGACAGCCAGGCTATGCTGGTGACTGATTCGCCTGAACTACCCGCGAGGGTGGCTGTGGAGATCGAGAGGCAGAGACGATTGCTCGGCCGGGCCGAGTCGGTGGAGCGCTCGCTGTCCAGAAGCCGTATGATCGTGACCCGCACCCGTGGTGAGGCCATAGAGTTCGCCAACCGTTATGCCGCCGAACATCTCATCATCAACATGGAGCGACCCCGCGAGGTGGCCATGCAGATCACGGCCGCCGGAAGTGTGTTCATCGGACCCTATTCGCCGGAAAGCGCGGGCGATTACGCTTCAGGTACCAACCATACACTCCCGACCGGAGGATGGGCGCGGGCTGTGAGCGGTGTCAATCTCGACAGCTTCATGCGCAAGATCACTTATCAGGAACTTAGCCGCGAGGGGTTGGCCGCGCTGGCCCCGGTGGTCACCGCAATGGCCCGCGCCGAAGGGCTCGATGCCCATGCGGCGGCAGTAACAGTAAGATTGAACGATTATGGAAGATAACTCACCACTCAAGTATGTGCGTCCCAACATTCTGGCGCTCAGTCCCTATTCCACGGCACGGGATGAGTTCAAGGGGGGCGATATAGATACATTCCTGGACGCTAACGAATCCCCTTATACCACCGGGTTGAACCGTTATCCTGATCCGCGCCACCGGGAGCTGAAGAGGCGTATCGGAACCATGATGGGTGTCAGTGCCGACAGGGTGTTCATAGGCGGAGCCGGGAGCGATGAGGCGATTGATTTGATATACAGGATATTCTGTATGCCCGGACGCGATAATGTCGTGACCATGTACCCGACCTACGGTGTCTATGCCGTGAGTGCGGCCATAAATGACATCGAATACCGCGAGGTGGCGCCGGAGAGTGACCTCTCATTCCCGACCGACAGGATACTCGCCGCTGTCGACGGCCATACGAAGGTGATATGGATCTGCTCGCCGAACAATCCCACCGGAATTGCTGTCCCGCCCGCTGAGATAGAGCGTGTGGCACGTGAATTTGACGGTATAGTTGCCGTCGACGAGGCATACGTCGATTTCTCACCTTACGGGTCTGTACTCCCTCTTCTCTCCCGCTATCCGAATCTCATAGTGCTCCGCACTTTCTCCAAGGCACGTGGACTGGCCGGGCTCCGCATCGGACTTGCTTTCGCCCATCCCGACATAGCCGCAATCATGGCCAACGTGAAGTATCCCTACAATATCAACGGCCCGACACAGAAGGAGCTGCTCAGACGTCTTGATGACGATATCTCCGCCCATGTGGACGAGATCATGGCAGAGCGCGACCGGCTGTCAGGGATCATTGGAGATTACGGATTTGTGAGGAAGGTCTACCATTCCGATGCTAATTTCCTGCTTGTGGAGGTCGATGATGCCGACGGGCTCTATGACTACCTCGTCAGTTCAGGCATACTCGTGCGCAACCGCGACAAGGTGCCGGGATGCCGCGGATGTCTACGCATCACCGTAGGCACTCCCGCCGAGAACCGAAGGCTGAAAGCAGCCCTTGATGCCTACAGCAGAGGCCGGTTACCAGGTAAACGCACGGCCCCGGACCGGTTTGCCCGTGTGGAGAGGCACACTTCGGAGACTGATATCTCGATCGAGGTCGATCTTGACGGCGACAGCTCGGAGAGCCGTATAGACACCGGATTGAAATTCTTCGACCACATGATATCCCAGCTGCCCCATCACGGAGGCTTCCGTCTCAATGTGGTGTGCCGCGGCGATCTTGAGGTGGACGAGCACCACACCATGGAGGATGTGGCCATAGCGCTCGGCGATGCTCTGCGCATGGCCCTCGGTGACAAAAGAGGTATAGAGCGCTATGGGTTTGTGCTTCCGATGGACGAGAGCCGGGCCATGGCCCTGATAGACCTCGGCGGCCGCATTGATTTCCGATGGGATGTCACATTCACCCGCGAGATGGTGGGCGACACCCCGACCGAGATGTACTCCCACTTTTTCGCTTCGCTGGCCTCGGCCCTGAGGGCGAATCTTCACATCTCGGCCCGTGGTGACAACAACCATCATCTGATCGAAGGTGTTTTCAAGGCAGTGGCCCGTGCGATACGCATGGCCATCAGACGGGAACCGTTCTCTTATTCCTTACCATCAAGCAAAGGTGTGCTATGATAGCGATTGTGGATTATAATGCAGGAAATATCCGGTCGGTCACCAACGCCCTCTCGCGGCTCGGGGCCGGATGGATTCTCACCTCCGACCCGGCGGAACTGAGGCGGGCCGATCGTGTGCTTCTTCCCGGTGTGGGTCACGCCGGGGCCGCTGCCGCCGATCTTCGTGCCCGCGGACTCGACACGGTGATATGCGATCTGCGCCGTCCCGTGCTGGGGATATGCGTCGGGATGCAGGTGATGTGCCGTGACACGGAAGAGGGTCCGTCGGCCGGACTCGGCATTTTCGATGCCCATGTGCGGCGTTTCATCCCCCGGTCGGATGCCGATAAGGTGCCCCACATCGGATGGAACACAATCTCCAATCTCGAGAAAGGGCTATTCAAGGGGATCGAGCCTGGAGCGTGGGTCTATTACGTCCACAGTTATTACGCCCCCCTATGTCCCGACACCATCGCCACCACACGCTATGGCGTGGGGGAGGGTATGATGTTCAGTGCCGCGCTGAAATATGAGAATTTCTACGGAACACAGTTTCATCCCGAGAAGAGCGGCGACACGGGTGAACGTATACTTCAAAACTTCCTGACTCTATGATAGAGATTATTCCCGCGATTGATATAATAGACGGCAAGTGTGTGCGTCTGTGCGAGGGCGACTATGACCGCCGGACGATCTACCGCTCCACGCCGGTGGATATGGTGAAGATGTTTGCCGACCATGGTCTGACACGCATCCATGCCGTGGATCTTACCGGCGCGAGGCTCGGACGTCCCGATGCCCTGCGGGTGCTGGAGAAGATGGCATCGGTGGCCGATGTCGGTATAGAGTGGGGGGGAGGCATTAAGACTGATGCCGATCTGCGCGACCTGTTCAATGCCGGGGGCACCTGGGCAGTGATAGGGAGTGTGGCTGTGCGCGATCCGGAGCTTTTCAGCAGCTGGCTGAAGTCACGTGGCGGCGATACCATGATTCTCGGTGCCGATCTGCGTGACGGGAAGGTAGCCACCGCCGGATGGCTCGAGGACTCTCCGCTCACCGCCGGGGATCTCATCAACCGTTTCAGGCCCGATGGACTCACCCAGGTGATTGTCACCGACATATCAAAGGACGGGATGCTGGCCGGTCCGGCTTTCGATCTCTACACATCACTCATGGAGGCCCATCCCGATGTGACATTCACGGCATCGGGGGGAATCTCCGGTATGGAGGATATCGAGAGGCTCGATCACCTCGGTGTGCCGCGTGTGATTGTCGGTAAAGCTCTATATGAAGGCAGAATCTCACTGAAACAGCTATGTTAGCCAGACGAATCATTCCGTGTCTTGACGTCAAGGACGGCCGCACGGTAAAAGGGATCAATTTCGAGGGCCTTTCAGATGTGGGCGATCCTGTAGAACTTGGCGCGCGCTATGCGGCCGAGGGTGCCGATGAACTGGTCTATCTCGACATAAGCGCCTCGCGTGACGGCAGGAGCACTTTCACCCGCCTGGTCAGCCGTGTGGCCGACCGCATAAACATACCTTTCACGGTAGGGGGAGGGATAAGTTCCGTGGACGATGCCGCCGCCTTGCTCGATGCCGGAGCCGATAAAGTGACCATCAATTCAGCGGCAGTGCGGAATCCGTCGTTGATCAGTGAGATAGCTTCCCGCTATGGCAGCCAGTTTGTGGTCGTGGCCATTGATGCGCGTCTTTGTGATGACGGCGAGATCCATGTCACGACGCATGGTGGATCGCGGATGACCGAACGTCTCCTTTTCCCCTGGGCACTGGAGGCTCAGGAGCGTGGAGCCGGTGAGATCCTGTTCACCTCGATGGATCACGACGGCACCCGCGGAGGGTATCCGTGCGGACTTTACTCCCGTCTGGCCTCAACGCTGTCCATACCGGTTATTGCATCCGGTGGGGCGGGAAGTCCTGCCGACATCGCCGAAGTGCTCACTGACGGTGGGGCGGATGCCGCCTTGGCCGCGAGCATCTTCCATTACGGCGAGATTTCAATCCGCGATCTAAAGGAATATCTTAAACAACGAAACATCCCTGTCAGACTATGACATTCTCAGATTTCAATCTCTCAAAATGCGCCGACGGGCTTCTCCCCGTCATAGTCCAGGACTCCGTGACCCTGCGTGTGCTCATGCTCGGCTATATGAACAGCGAGGCTTTTGAGAAGACCCGGGCGACAGGACTCGTCACCTTCTTCTCCCGCACCCGCGGCACACTCTGGACTAAGGGTGAGACTTCGGGCAATCATCTGCAGGTCGTGGAGATGTATCCCGACTGCGATATGGATACTCTTCTTGTCAAGGCAATCCCTACGGGCCCTACCTGCCACCGGGGCACCACCGCCTGTTTTGACACTCCGGCCGAGGATGGATTCATCCGTTCGCTATCAGCCCTGATCGAGCGCCGCCACAGAGAGATGCCCGAAAATTCCTACACCACCAGACTGTTCATCAAAGGGGTGAAGAAGATAGCCCAGAAGGTCGGAGAGGAAGCCATCGAGGCCGGAATCGAGGCCGTTGACGGCAACCGTAGCCGGTTTGTCTACGAAGCCTCCGATCTCATGTATCATTATCTCGTCCTTCTCGAGCAGATGGGGGTGACTTTGCCCGAGATAGAGCGGGAGCTGCGCAAGCGCCATTAGGAGAGCCGGCGGATTCACCTCACCGCTACCTTGGTGGCGGCGCTACGCGACGCAATATACAGGTACGTTCGATTGATGCACGGGTTGTCACCCGCGCCTACCATTGCAATGCCCCTACCGGGGCATTTTTTCGCACAAAGCAATGGTTCAGTCCTTTTTATGATACGTGCCATTTCAATAGAGCTACACATATTGTACCCTGCCGGAGATAAATAAAGCTCTATCAGGCCGTGACGTTTTATTGTAAAACATCACGGCCTGATAGAGTGTTCAAGTCAAGGTACACACCTTCAACTGTCTAACTACCTGTGTCTACAGGTTGAAGAATGTCGTGAAGGCTTTGATGGAGTATGTGTGGTCGATGGCTGACGCGGTCTCGCGCACGGAGTGCATGGCCCAGATGGCTTCGCCCATGTCGACACCTCTCAGCGGGAGCTGCGAGGTGAGTATGTTGCCGAGCGTTGAGCCACCGGCTATGTCGCTGTGGTTGACGAAATACTGGAACGGCACTCCGGCTTTCTCGCATATATGGCGGAATACGGCGGCCGAATCGGCATCAGTCATGTATTTGCATCGGGCGTTGATCTTTATCACCGGACCTCCACTGGGCACAGGATGATTGGTGGGGTCATACTTCTCCCCGTAGTTGGGATGGTAGGCATGGGCATTGTCAGCCGACACCATGAATGACCTCTCGATGGCTCTCACGAAATCCTCGTGGTTGCCGCCGAAAGTATCGGTGATGCGTCTCAGTAGGTCTGCAAGGATAGGGGATGCCGCTCCCTGCTTGGTGCCTGATCCGGTCTCCTCGTTGTCAAAGACAGCCATCACGCAGGTCTGTCTGCCGCGTCCGGCGGCAATGAGTGCCTCCATCGAGGCGTGGACCATGCTGAGGTCGTCAAGACGGCCGGAGGTTATGAACTCATCGTTCATGCCCACGAGGCAGGCGGGGGTGGTGTCGTAGAGCGAGAGATCGAAGTCGAGAATGTCGGCGGTGGAGCATCCGACGGCCTCGGCCACGAGACGCAACAGCATCCCGTCTTTCTCGGTTTTGTCTCTGATTATGCCTATGACGGGTAGCATATCCTTCTGTGGCGACAGACGGTTGCCTTCGTTGACGGTGCGGTTGAAGTGGATGGCGAGATGGGGGATGGTGAGAAGCGGTCGCTCGAAACGCAGCAGTCTGGCTTCGGGATTGAGAGGATCGTCGCTTCTCACGATGACACGTCCTGCCAGGGAGAGCGGGCGGTCAAACCATGTGTAGAGTATCGGTCCTCCGTAGACCTCGACGTTAAGTTTCACCACGCCACCTTCGGTGAGCATCTCGGGATGGGGTTTCACCCGGAAGCATGGCGAGTCGCTGTGTGAGGATATGATGCGGAATCCGGCCGAAGGGTCGGCATCGCCTACGGTGAATCCGAAAATGGCGGATCCGTTTTTCACCATGTAATATTTTCCGCCCGGAACGAGGTTCCACCGGTCACGCGGATCCAGACGGGTGAAGCCTTCGGCGTCCAGACGCTCGGCCACGGTGCGCACGGCAAAGAAGTTGACGGGGCTTTTGTCAAGAAACTCCATCAGACGGCGTGCGTTCTGTTTTATCTCTTCCATAGGTTATTTTGCGTTCTTTATATCGTTGAGGAGTGTTTCCACAGCTTTCTCGAGCTGCGAGTCGATGCCTTTGACAATGAGAGCCGGATCGTTGGCCACCTTCACGTCAGGTTCAAGCTGTGTGTTCTCGAGGAAATTGCCTTCGGCTGTGCGGAATCCCACCACGGGAACGCCGAACACCATCGAGGGATCCTGCATTTCGATCCAGTTGACCGAGCTCATAGTGCCGGGGACAGGCATACCCACGAGTTTTCCGAGACCGTTATGCTTATACATCCAGGGGGTGCCGTGGGCGTTGGAGTAATTGTATTCGCCTGTCACCATCACCGACGGGCGGAGCCAGCGGCGCGAGGGCATCTCGCCGCTCTTGACACCCCTGATCTCCTGGGTGAGATATTTCTTGCCGCTGAAGAGCACTTCGATATCCTCGTGCAGACGTCCGCCGCCGTTGAAGCGGGTGTCTATCACGATTCCGTCACGGTCGGCGTAACGACCGAGGACATCGGCATATATTGTACGGTATGAATCGTCGCTCATGGAGCGGAGGTGAACGTAGCCGAGACGTCCCCCGGAGAGGGAATCGACTATGGCGCGGTTGCGCTCCACCCAGCGCTTGTAGAGCATTTCGTTCATTGCTCCGGCAGACACAGGAAGCACCACTTCCTCCACTTTCTCACCTCCGGGAAGAGTGAAGGCAACGAGTGTCTTGCGGCCGCGGCGGGAATTGAGCGAGGAAAGGGGTTCGCTGAGTCCGTCGAGCGAGAGTCCGTCTATCGCGGTGATCACGGCTCCCGGTCTCAGGCGGGATGTGGCACGGTCAAACGGGCCTTTCGCCACGATCTCGGCCACTTTCAGGCCGGGACCGGTATAGGTCATGTCGTAGAGAAGTCCGAGCGATGCTGTCGGCTCTACCGCTCCGTCGGGGTAATAGCGGGCTCCGGTGTGCGACACATTCAGTTCGCCCAGCAGTTCGGAGCCGAGCTCGGCGAAGTCGTAGTTGTTGGTTATGTGGGGGAGGAATTTGCGGTAGTCGGCCGAGAGTCCGTCCCAGTCGGCACCGAACATATCCTCGACAAGGAACCGTTCGCGGGCCTCGTTGACCATATAGTCGTACATATATTCCCGTTCGGCCACAGGGTCGATTTTCTGCGACGCGGAGTAGGACACATTGTCCATCTTACCTCCGGCGACAGTGTATTTCTTCATGGTGCCGGGGCCGAGAACGAACAGCAGTTTGCCTTTTCCGTCGGGCATGAGAGAGAGTCCCGAGGCACCGAGTTTTTTCTCGATGGCCACATCCTTCTTGCGCAGATCCATTTTCCACAGATCCTCGCCGTCTTCCACGGTGGCTATGAAGTAGAGATTCTCGCCGTCGGGGTCGATCCACGCGTCGGAAAGGTCGGAAGAGAAGGGCGTGAGTCGGACAATGCGCTCATGGATCCCGTCGGTCTCCACCTTCACCATATCGTCGGGCTCGTCAGCGGCGGGAGTCTCCTCCTTCTTTCCTTTCTTCTTGGATTTCTTATCCTCTTTCTCAGGTTTATCATTCTTCTTCTGGGACTTCTCCACCTCTTTCAGCAGTGCGAAATCCTCTTCCGAGAGGCGGAAGCGGTCATAGGCCTCCTTGTTGGTGAATGCGAGCAGCACATCGTAGGTCGCTCCCCATGAGGCATGGTTCTTCATTCCGTAACGGTCCGAGATGAAAACGATGGCATCGCCACCCATCACCCAGCGGGGCATATAGTTGGTATAGGCGTCGTTTGTGATATTGGTCATCTCGCCGGTGTTGACATTGAAGATGGCGATGTCGTAATAGGGATCGCGCTGATGCACGTCGATGGTGGCGGTGAGCCATTCGCTGTCGGGCGACCAGTCGAGCATGATCTCGCCGTCGCGGGCCGTGTAGGTCTCCCCGTCGGTGAGCATTGTCACCTTGCGTGTGGTGAGGTCCATCACTCCGATCTTGCGGCGGTCCTGGATGAAGGCCATGCGCTGGCCGTCAGGCGACACGAGCGGGTTGCGCCGGTCAATCTTTTCGGCCGGGGGGAATACGGCTGTCTCCTCTATCAGAGTGGCATTGGCGAAATTGGGATCATCCTTGCGCGAGATGCGGGCGCGGTAGATGTTGGAGAATCCGTCGCGGTCGGATGCATAGTAGAGCGAACGGTTATCGGCTCCCCATGAGGGATGGCTCTCATGCTGGGGTGTCGTCGTGATCTGTTTCGTTGTAGCATATCCGGCTGATGTCACAAATATGTCGCCATGGCTGGCGAAAGCCACCTGATTGCCGTCGGGGGAGGGGACGGCCTCTTCGGCTCCCTTGGTGAAAGTGCGGTGGCGCACCGGTTCCTCGGTGTCGGTGACGATATCGACCTTCACTTTGGCAGGAGTGCCCCCATTCTCGTTCATGGTGTATAGCTCACCGTCGTATGTGAACGCCAGAGTGCCGTCGTTGCCGCGGGAGAGGAAGCGCACGGGATGCCGGTCAAACTGTGTGAGTCTGGTGACCGACGAAGGGTCTGACAGCCTGAAGGAGTAGACGTTGTAGCTGCCGCCGTCTCTCTCGCTCAGGAAGTAGACGGTTTCGCCATCACCTCCGGTCACCGGATTGGTGTCCTCGCCGCCGCGGTTTGTCAGATTGGTGTGTCGGCCGGTTGTGGCGTCATAGCGCCATATATCGCGGGTCACGGATGATGTGTGGTGTTTGCGCCATTCATCCTCCACCCCTTTGATGTCCTGATAGACGAATGATTTTCCGTCGGGCAGATAGCTGATGGTCTTGGCCGGAGTGCCGAGTATCTGTGACGAGCGGCCGCCGTCCACCGGAACGGAGTAGAGCTGTGTGTAGCGAGCGCTGGGGAATACAAGACTTTTGGCCGGTCCCTGGATGGCTGCAGTGAACACCACCGCTTTCCCGTCGGGAGTGAATGCCACCGGTATCTCGTCGGCCGAGTTGGATGTGAGCCTTCTGGCCCCGCCTCCGGCGGCGTCCATCACATATATGTCATTGCTCCCTTCGCGGGTGCTCGCGAAGGCTATTTTTGTTCCGTCCGGACTCCATACCGGCGATGACTCATAGGATGGCATCGTGGTGAGGCGTGTGGCACGGCCGCCGGTAGCGGCTACGGTGTAGATGTCACCTTTATATGTAAAGGTGATTGCCTTTCCGTCGGGTGAGATGGCGGCGTCGCGCATCCACAACGGGGTGGCCGCTCCGGCCACTGTGGCGGAGGCAATGGCAAGCACTGCTGTGAGGAAGAACTTTTTCATGTATCTTGTTCAGGTTATTTCTTGCTGAATAGGGATCGTTTCTGCAGATAGTCGGCCAGCCATACGCCGATGAGGATCATGACACATCCGGCCAGTCCGACAGGGGTGAGAGCCTCGTGGAGTATAACCACCGAGAACACCATGGTGATCACAGGCTGGAAGTAAAGATAGTTGGCGGCGGTCACGGCTCCGATGCGGGCGATGGAGAACGCCCAGGTCAGGTAGGCCGCGAGCGAGCAGACGAGCGAGAGGAACACGAGGTTCCAGAGCACCACCGGACGCAGAAGTATGTGCGGATCGGCTATCTCCGGCTCCACCGCCAGAAACGGGATGGCGGTCAGGACGCCGTAGAAGAACACCTTGCGGGTGATGAACCGTGCGTCGTAGTGGGCGTTAAGGGGTTTGAGCAGCAGGCTGTATATGGCCCAGCAGAATGCCGCGAGCAGCGAGAGCAGGTCGCCGATGGGGTTGATGGCCATATTGAAGCTACTGTTGAATATCACAAGTCCTACGCCGAGAAATGCCACGAGCGAACCTATGTAGGCTCCGCGGCCGGGGCGGTTGCTCTTGTAGACAAGCCCCACGAGGAGCACGGTGAGCAGCGGCGGCAGCGATGTTATGAGCGATACATTGCTCACAAGGGTGTATTCAAGCGCCACATTCTCGGCAATGAAATAGATCGAGCCCGCCACAAGGCCGCACACCACGAAAAGGCCCTCGTCCTTGAGCGAGTTGGCCCAGAGTTTGCGGTGGCTTATGGCAAGCATCGCGAGATAGGCGATGGTGAAACGGTAGATGTAGATTTCAATCGGGTTGAGACCATTGTCCAGAAGCACACGGGTGGCTATGAACGACAGACCCCATGCCGTGACTGAGAAGATGGCGAAGAGGTGGTAGATCCATATCCGGTTTTTCCCGCCGGCTCTTGTTGGTTCCATAGAAATGATGGTTTTTTGTTGTTATGGGTAGAACACTCCCACAAAATTAAGGAAATTTTTCGACACTTTCAAATCGCCATATACCGGCCGACCGGCCCGGAGTGACGGATTGAAAGCCAAATAAGCCCGGAGATTGAAAAATACTCTCCCGACCGGGCTGCAGGCTATATATCTTGAATGTAAAAATGATAAAATTTACGTTTTTGCGATTCAGGGTGGATTAATATTTCTAATTTTGTAAGCCCGTTGACGGGCAAGGCTCTGAAAACATAAACCAAATAAATAGTAACAACGTGAAAAGATTATTTTTTCTGTCGCTTCTCAGCCTTCTGTTGTTTGCCGGCTGTTCGGACGACACTCCTGCTGTGCCGGATGACGACAATCCTCCCGTAATCGGAGGAGGCTCGCCATCGGTCTATTCATACAGCCTGCCGGGCAAGGGAACCTCAGACGAACCGTATAAGATTGCAACGAAAGAGGACTTCGACACATTCATCAGCGAGCTTTACAAAGATCCCGCCAGAGGAAGAGGATATGTATTCCTCCAGACGTCCCCTATAAAGCTGTCGGGCGACGGCAATGCCGCGCCCTCATCCTCCGATCATCCGCGTCCCGATTTCTGCGGTACGTATTACGGCGGACACAATTATCTGTCAGGTTTCAGATATGAGGGCCGGCAGAATTCTTCCACCGATGTCCGCATAGGACTGTTCGGCACCATCAGCGGCGCCACCATCACCGATCTGTTCATCAAGGATTTCAAGATAAGCGGAGTATATGAGATGGCCGGATGCCTGGCAGGCTACGCCGACAAATCCAGCAAGATCACCTCGGTCACTGTCGAGGATGTGACGGTGGAGGGACTGACGGGTTCGATAGGCGGCCTTGTGGGAATGATGAACGGAGATCTCAATTTCTCAGGTGTGAAGGTCAAGTCGCTGTCGGTGAAAAGCGACGGTGTGACCGGCGGCATGATCGGCATTATATGCAACGGGGATCTGAGGATCGACGGTATGTCATATCCCGACGGGAAAGACAAGTTCACGATCTCGGGTGGAACTGGGGTCGGCGGTTTCGTCGGGTCGGCAACCGGAGGCTCCATAATAGGCCCGAATGTATATGATATGTCAAAGTCCGTGCCGAGCAGAAACAGTTTCAAGCCTATGGCGAGCGGAGTGATCACTGCGACCGACAAGGCCGGAGGTGTGGTCGGGACCGCTGCCGCCGGAGTGAAGATCACAGGTATGACCAGCGACTCACGGATCACTGTCAAGGGTGGCTACTGTGCGGGCATAGTGGCCGAGACTTTCTCGGATGTCTCATCATGTGCATTCAACGGGGAACTTTACGGCGGTGAATACATGGCCGGAATCCTGGCCTATACCGACGGGACGGTGAGCATATCCCACTGCATAAACTATGCCGATCTCAATGGAGGAAAATATCAGGGCGGTATAGCGTCATATATCACACTCAACCGGGTGGGCCATCAGAAATCAAATGTGGAGTGGTGCATAAACAGCGGAAATCTCAACGCCGGCAAGAATGTCGGGGGCATCGTCTCCATCTACGATCCGTATTACAAGACAAACCAGACTCCGGCCCCGTCATCCACTCTCGTGATCGAGCTGCACCATTGCGCCAACTATGGCTACATAAAAGCCAGGGGAAACGGTGACTATGCCGTCGGAGGCATATTGGGATACCTCAAGTCCCAGTATGCGGGGCATATCTGGGCGTGCGCCAACCATGGTCCGGTCACCAGTGAGGAAGTGCAGCTCACGATGGGTGGTGTCGTAGGTATGGCCGGATGTTCTCCTGAGCCCGACGGAGACAAATATATCGTGGAGAAGTGCATGAACTCCGCTGTGGTCTCATGTGACAAGAAATCGACAAAGATCGGGGGTATCCTGGGCCACGGCAAGTGCGGCTTTTCAAACGAGACCGCAATCATACGTGACTGCTACAACACCGGTCCCATCAGCGTGGATCAGAAGGATGACACAGGTGGTATACTTGGCTTTGCCGGTCATGACACCCATACCTACCACAATTTCAACCGTGGCAAGATCGCACATGGCAATGCGATAGTGGGTACACACAGTTCAGGCTCGAAAATCTTTCATCACGAGAACTACTATATCGAAGGTACGGGCGGAAGCTGGCCGTCATCGACAAAACTCAGTGCGTCGGATATCACAAACAAGGATAAATTCGTAGGATTTGATTTCGAGAAAGTCTGGGAGATGACCTCCGACGGCCCTGTGCTCCGCGACTGCCACTTCCAGTCGGTCAAAATCTGACCGTGCCGGCCCCCTCCCCACTTGCGACAGGGGAGGGGGCTGATGTTTGTCTATTTTTGCTAAGTCAGCGGGTAAAAGAAGGGAAAAGGTTCGATAACGCCATATTTTGGTTCAGAATGTATTGTCCGGAATAATAAATATACTTATTTTTGCGATGTTAACCGAAAACATATCAATACCTCAGTGCATGAAACAGGGATATCGTAAAAGTAAACGCCGGGCTATGGCAGGATTGTTCCTCATGGCGACAGCCGGTCTTTTGTCCACAGGCGCAGAAGTGCCCCAGCAGATGCTGGTGAAGCTCAGAGATGGGGGCTCAATCAGCATAGGACTCGATCCGGGGTCACCGGAGTCATATGACTTTGATTTTTACACCATCCATAACATGGAGGATGGTGGAGACGCGGCGGGTGCGACCCTGATGCTGTTCATTGATGAATACAGCTTCGAGGTAGAGAATATTGAAAAGTATTCGTTCCTTACCCCCAGTGGGATAGACCGTCCGGACATCCCGGCAGATGCCCGGCACGTGGTGTTCACGGATGGTGTCACACTCACGGTGGCTCCCTGTGATGCGGGGGATCTCCGGATATTCGGTCTGGACGGTGTTTCGCGACCGGTCAGAATCAGTCGTGACGCTGATAAGGCTATTGTTGACATAAGCACTTTGGCCTGTGGGATCTATTTACTCAGAATAGGGGATATAACCATCAAATTCTCAAAAAAATGAAAAAATACCGGATTCTTGCATACGTGGTCTCACTTCTGGGAATCCTCCCGGCCATTTCCGAAGATGGTGAGCTTTCGACGCGTATAAACGTCTTCCTCAAGGACGGCTCGATTGAAGTCCTGGACTCGCGTGATGTTCTCGGTGCCGGCCTGACTACGGTCGATGTCAACGGTGAGGAGAGTGACCGTTACGTGTCGCACTATTTCTATGTAGGTGCTGATTCCGCGGTAGTATGCCCCTTAGAGATGATAGACAGTGTGACTTTTGGATCAGGCTCGGCCATACGGGCCAAAGATAACGCAATGGCCATTACGGAAGAATTCATGGGCTATATCTCATTCTGGAACGGCCGTGAGATTTCAGTTGACCGTGATATTCCGCGTTCCCTGCTCCCGCGGACCGGAGGATATATCTACCGCGACTCATCGGATGAGATTTTCCCCGGAGGGCTGTGCGGTGAGGTAGAAGGAATTGACACTGGTGAGAGGGAGATTCTGATCAGAGTGAGGGAGGTGAGTCCGTCTCTCGTGTTTGATGAATTCATTGTCGACACTCAGGTGGATGAGGACAAACTGCCAGTGGAGATTTCGGCGGGAGAAGATGAGTGGATCCGTCCGGAGGCGCGTGTGGTAACATTCGATGGCAAACACCTCTACCGTATGCAGGGCCACATCTCGCTGAAGGGGTCGACCATACGTTATGATGCGCTGACCGGAAATCTTTTCGGAAAATTCACTGTTGATTTCGACGGGCTGTACCGGATGCATTATTCGGATGGCGAATCGGTGCGCATATTCAATCCGGGAGACAGTGTGGCGATTCCGGTGGCGATGTCGGAGAGGTCGCGCAAATATCTCAATCCTGAGGCCTCGGTGAAAATGACCGTGAGTGAGCGGGCTGCTTCAGGAAATATGGATCTGGAGCTGAGACGGAAATATTCCACCTCGTTCTATCTCAACATTGCCGATGGGGATACCGTCATCTATCGGCCTACGGTGACCCACGATGGGGAGCCGTACCTGAAATTCGGGCAGGAGCCATTTCTGGACGGAACTCTCACCGTCACATCGGCCGTCACTGTCAGTCTCCGTCCGCTCTTCAGCCACCGTGGAATAAAGGTGGTGCTGTCGTCGGGACCCACGCTGAAAAGCTCGGTAGGTACTGACGCACTCGCATCAATGAGCAAGGAATATATCGACTCACTGTATGATAAATCGTCATTTGAGTTGTCCACTTCATTGACAGCCAAAGGCTTCACTACCTTCTACAAGGGTAATGATATTATAGCGGAGAAGGTGATGAAAACCCCGCGCGGGCCGCTTGTGGCCAAGAGGGCCGACGGGGCGTACTATATCTTTCCGAAACCGGACACCCTCGTCACCACTTTGGACAGCGGTAAGGGTCTGAGGTTCAATGTCAGAAGCCGTATGCCGCTTCTCTCGCCACTATCCATCGGTTATGAGACATTCCGCACGGCATCATCCGAGGTGGTGAGATCACAGGCAGTATCGGCGACTTTCGGCGCGGAACCGATGCCGGTCAACGAGCTTGATGTGGAGATACCGTTCGGCGGCGAGCTGAGAGAGAGCAATGCGCCCGACTTCTCCACCCGTATGCTGGTCAGCTATGCCGGCTATCTTCTGAAAGGGCCCGACAGGGTGAATGATGCCTGTACTCCCGATGGTGGAGCGCATCCCCACGCCATTGATCTTGGACTGCCGAGCGGAACCAAGTGGGCCTGCTGCCATGTCGGGGCCAACACCCCAGAGGAATATGGAGACAAGTTCAGGCAATATTCCGATTTCTCCGGCGGAGCATGGGACAGCACCTGGAGTCTGCCGACGCTCACGCAGGTCAACGAGCTCGTGAACAAATGCAGATGGCAGTTCACTTACCGTAACGGGGTGAGAGGCTGGGTCGGGATCGGTCCGAACGGCAACCGGATTTTCATGCCGGCGTCGGGGTATATTTCAGATGACGGTAAGGAGCGATATGATACTGACCAGTGTATGGTGATATGGTCTTCGTCGCGGAAAGGGAATCTCGGATACCGCATTTATTTCCTTGACGAGGAGGGGGAGGGGATTACGGTCCCGATGGAGATAAGACGTCCGGAGCTCTATATGTATCCCGACGATGAGTCGCGGCGCTATTTCGGCGCTTTCAGGCTTGTGAGGAAGTAAGGGTGGTGAAGAAGTGAAAAACGGCCCCGGGAATGAGTATGGCTCATCTGCCCGGGGCTTCTTATGGATTGGGTCCCGCAGAATTTAGAAAAATTTCAATGAATTTGATTGAATTTATAAAAAATATGTTTAAATTTGCGAAATTCAAATCGTTGGGATTTTGATGCTGTTTAGTACTGACGAATCATTCGCGCAATCATCATTCGCTTAATCATACCTTAAATCATTAATCATTAGAACTCATGAAAGTTCAGAAAGACTTATGTCAGCGGTCTGACTCCTTTTTCCGCTCAGGAGGTCGGACATTGGCGTTGCTCGCTCTGACGGTCGGCTCATTTGCGATGAGTCCCGAGGTGCTTGCCACTGCCACAGCGGTAGAGACTGCTTCCGCTGTTAACCAGTCGGTTACGCAAAACACTTATGTCAAGGGTACTGTTGTCGACGAATACGGCGAGCCCATGGTGGGTGTCACCGTCATGGTCGACGGGAAATCGGGTGTCGGCACTTCCACCGACATCGACGGCAATTTCTCGCTCAAGGTCGCTCCCGGCACAAGACTGCTTTTCACCTACATCGGCTATGACAATGTCAAAGCCGAGGCTTCGGAGGGGATGAAAGTCACGATGAAGTCAGGTTCTGTCGAGCTTGACGAGGTCGTTGCAATCGGCTACGGTACGGTGAAAAAGCGCGACCTCACCGGCGCTGTTTCATCTGTTAAAGCCGCCGACCTGGTGAAATCACCGGCTTCAAACGCCATGGAGGCCATGCAGGGCATGATTCCCGGTATGGACATCGTGAGAAACTCCGGTAAGGCCACCTCAGGCGTGACAATGAACATACGAGGAAAGAGATCGCTTTCGAATGTGAAGGATGAGTTTGACACCGACATTGCCAACGCTCCTCTTTTCATCATCGACGGAATGCAGGGAGGTAATTTCTCCGATCTCGCCCCCTCGGATATCGAGTCGATCGAGGTGCTTAAAGATGCCTCCTCAACCGCCATCTACGGCTCGCAGGGAGCCAACGGTGTCGTGATCATAACCACCAAGCGCGGCAAGGAAGGAAAGACAAAGATAAGCTACAACGGTTATTTCGGAGTCAACGGCAAGGCCCAGTATCCCGAGGTGAGAATGGGCGACGACTATCTGCAGCTGACCCGCGAGGCCTACCGCACCGCCGGCCAGTGGAGCTCGCCTGCCGACGACTCCAAGATTTTCCCCATAGAGCTATGGGAGGCCATACAGAACAACCAGTGGGTCAACTGGCGTGATCTTGTGGAGCATACCGGCATAGTGCAGAGCCACCAGGTGATGGCTTCGGGCGGCAACGCGAAGACTCAGTCGCTTCTCTCGGCCGGATACTATCAGGAGAAAGGTCAGTTCAAATATGACGAGATGAAGCGTTACTCGCTGCGTCTCAATATCGACCACACTCTCAGCAATCTGTTCAAGATCGGGGCTCAGACACAGGTGACACATTTCGATCAGGATGACCGTTCGCCCAATGTGCTGTGGAGAGCTGTGACCAATATCCCTCTCGGACGTCCGTATGACGATGAGGGCAATGTGGTGCTCTGGCCTCTTGGGCCGAGCCACAGGGTGAGTCCTCTCGCCGACGAGGCTACCGAGAACACCGCGCGTCACCATGTGCTCAAGACCAGCATTATCGCCAACGGATATGTCGAGATAACTCCTCTGGCAGGACTGTCGCTCAGATCTGTGCTCGGTACCAATTATACATTCTACCGTGGCATGGATTTCGAGGGAGCCGAGTCAATTGACCGCGCCGGCAATGAGAGCACATCCCGCTCGAAAGTGAGATCCACCGAGCGCAGCTTTGTCAACTGGGACAATGTGATCACCTACAACCGCTCGTTCGGCGAACACACCGTAGGCCTCACCGCCCTCACATCATGGACACAGTCGAAGTTCAACGACCTCAGCGCCGAAGGCACCGGACAGTTGAGCGACAATTATCTCTATTACAACCTCGGAGCCAACGATAAGAACTCATACGTGATAGGCTCCGGATTCCAGCAGCACAATACCTTCTCCTACGCTATCCGTGCCAACTACAACTACAAGGGCCGCTACCTGCTCACGGTCTCCAACCGTTGGGACGGCGACTCGCGTCTCGCCAAGGGGAACAAGTGGGCCGCGTTCCCCTCTGTATCGGCCGCATGGCGCATCAGCGAGGAGTCGTTCCTCGAGGGGGCTGCCTCATGGCTGAACAACGCCAAGATCCGTCTCAGTTGGGGTAAGACCGGTAACTCGGGTATAAATATATATGGTACGCAGTCAGGCGTGTCTCCCTTCACCAACGCCGCATTCCAGGATATAGGCTACACCTACTATAACTTCAACCAGTATGTGGGCAACACCGATACCGGCTGGGAGATCTCGAAGACATGGGATCTCGGTCTTGACCTCAGCTTCCTGAACAGCCGCATCAGCGCCACCCTTGACCTCTATTCCACCAAGACGAGCGACATTCTCCTCCCGCGTTCGCTCCCGACAGCCTTCGGTGCGTCCAACGCCTCACCGTTCATAATGTATCAGAACATCGGCTCGACCTCCAACAAGGGTATCGAACTCTCGGTGACCTCCGTCAATATCCAGAACCACGACTTCACCTGGACCACCACTCTCACATTCTCGGCCAACAAGGAGGAGATAACCTCTCTCATCGACGGCCAGGATATTATCAACGCACAGGAGCCTGAGACCAAGTCGCTTCTCATCGGCCACCCCCTCAACTCGTTCTATACCTACAAGAAGCTGGGCATCTGGCAGGAAAGCGAACGTGAGGAGGCTGCCAAGTTCTTCAAGGACGACGCCAAGACCCAGCCTTTCGTACCCGGTGATATCAAGCTCGCCGACCTCGACGGCAACAACATCATCAACGGTGACGACCGTACATATATCGGCTCGACATCACCCAAGTGGATGGGTGGACTCATGAACACCTTCAGGTGGAAGAACTTCGATGCCAACATCTACGTCATCGCGCGTATCGGCCAGTACATCAACTATGACTTCTCCGGCGCATACGATCCCACCGGATCGAGCAACACCGCCGCCTACTTCCAGTACTGGACTCCTGAGAATCCCACCAACGATTTCCCCCGTCCGGCTCTCACTGCTTTCTACAACTACATCGGCTATCAGTCAATGTCGTACATAGAGGGTTCTTACTGGAAGCTGAAGACCGTCTCCCTGGGCTACACACTCCCCAAGGGGTGCCTCTCAAAGCTCGGAGTATCCAATCTCCGCGTCTATGCAACGGCGAACAACCTCTTCTCATTTGCCACCAACCATCTCATCAAGGATTACGACGCGGAGCGCGGCGGCTCGGCTAAATCGCCTCTGCAGCGTCAGTTCGTATTCGGTATAAATCTTGATTTCTAATCCACACCACTGAAAAATCGACATGAACAAGCATATTATAAAGGGAGCGGTTGCCGCGATGATGGTCTGCGGACTGGCATCGTGTGATCTCGAGGAGTACAATCCCGCCGGAAGTACCGCCGACAACATATTTACCTCCCAGGACGGTTTCAACGCCCTCGTCAACTCGGCATACGCCTATTGGGGCGGACAGCTTTACGGGCGTGAGGATCCCGTGCTGCTCTGGAACGGAGGTGGCGACGAATGGATCAACATTGCCAACGGCGGTTATGGCCGTCAGCTCTCCAAGTATCAGGAATGCCTCTCCACCCAGGGACAGTTCAGTAATACCTGGGTGCGTCTCTATGAGATCGTCAACGACTGCAACGCCGGAATAGAACGTCACGGCAATGTGGTGTGGACCGACTCCCACATGGCACGTGTGCGTATGGGTGAACTTTCGTTCATGCGCGCCCTGGCCTACTGGCATATCGTCGAGAACTTCGGCAATGTGGTGCTCCGCACCAACGAGACGAAAGTCATGGAGCCGAAGGCCTACCGGAGCACCTACGAGGATCTGTACAAACTGATGTTCGACGACCTCCAGACGGCCTGCGAGAATCTCGACCCCGATCCGTATCCCGCCAATGAGGTGGGCCGCGCCACCCTCAAGGCGGCCTATGGTCTCATGGCGCGTGTGGCTCTCACATACGTGCAATATTGCAACTCCCAGGCCGAGAAGGACAAGTTTTATGAGAAGGCCGAGGCTGCCGCAAGATATGTCATCGACAATCAGGCCTCGCTCAAGGTGTCGCTCTACGATACCCCCGCCGAGGTATATGCCAAGGAGAACAACAAGACAAACCATGAGGCCATGTTTGTCGTGACCCACTCCACCGTATCCTCTCAGAACATGAAGAGCGGCAACCCCTATCGTCTGCACAGCTACTTCCATGCCAAGTATTCGGGATGGTGCGGAATGACTCAGAACTACACCGACGGAAACGACAAGAACGGCAAGGCCGGAGGTATGTGCATGATGCCCACACGCCATCTGCTCAATCTCTTCGACGAGGAGAAGGACTCGCGTTACAATGCATGGTTCAAGGAGGACTACTATCTCAACATCGACGATTATGTATGGAAGGATGTAGATATAGAGCACTTCGAGATGAACCCCTCGATGGTAGGACAGACCGTCAGCAAGGGTGACCTCGTGATGCGATTCACCAAGAAGGCAGTGGATGATAAGCGGAACAAACCGTATGCGGTTGTCGACATCAACGACATCTATGACCCCGCCACCGGAGCTGTCTCGACCAAGGCGAACTTCAACATCCATTTCCCGACTCTCATCAAGTTTGACGACGGTTCGATCGAGGCCCGTTCACTCCCCACCAACTCCGAGCTCGGGTCAAACGACGTGTTCCTCATGCGTCTGCCGGAAATGTACTTCATCGTGGCCGAGTGTCAGGTGATGAAGAGCGGAGGCAGCACGGCCGAGGCCGCGAAGTATATCAATGTGATACGCAAGCGTGCCGCTGTGCCCGGCCATGAGACCGAGATGGAGGCCAAGGCTTCGGAAATGACGCTCGACTACATTCTGGAGGAGAGATCGCGCGAGCTGTGCGGTGAGCATCTCCGCTGGTTTGACCTCAAGCGTACCGGAAAGATAGTGGAATACATCAAGACCCGCAACTATAATCCCGACATCGCACCCTACGTGAACGAGAATTGCGGACTCCGCCCCATTCCCCAGAACTTCCTCAATTCGATCACCAATCCTGAGGAATTCGGTCAGAACCCCGGCTGGAGCTGATGCCCGCCACCGGAGAATGTAACTGAACTGTAGATTAATGATCCAGGCAACCCCGCCTGACGCACAACATCTTTTGATCCCTGCCGGTAAGCAATCGCGCCGGCAGGGATTTTTTACCACCAACCTCTGAACATACCACCTCAAAAGTGGTATATAATCATATATAAAAATGTTTTATATACGATTCCGCCACACGTTCTTTAATTTGAATTATTTTCGGTGAAATTCCCGGATTTTTTGTTAATATACCCCTTGATTTAAAAATATTTCGTATTTTTGCATGGCAGACTTTATTTCGAGGCCTCGGACGTGGGGTTGAGGGTGGGTCGGCAACTATTGTCGGGGCGCTTTGCCTTGGCAATTGACATAATGATTAGCGTTTATCGACGCGCAATCTTGACAACTTGAAACTTCGCAACTTTCAAAATCTTCGTCAAGAATGTTGCAACGGTAGATGGCTTATGTGGATATGTTATCTCCGCGTCGGATGATGTGTTAACACCGCCGATGCTTGTTGATACATATTTGCGTGAGGCCTCGAACCGTTGCTCGTTCTACGAAGATGGGCAATGCGAGAGCCTCAGATAGTGGGAGCGGGCAACAGATATGGCTCTCACGCTATTCTTTTTTTACCTAATCACTATCTATCGCCATCAGAGTGAGCCCCGGCGACAACGGCAAACCCGATGGACTGCCCCACACTTGCTTCGTATTTCAGACATTACGACACCTTGGTGAGCGATTGGCTCTCTGAGGGGTTCTCGCCGCGCGATGACTATATGCCCGAGCCGTGGTGGGGATGGAGTTGCAATGGCAAACCCCTGCAAGCCGTTGTCATCAATCTCAATCCCGGCGAAGGTGGAGAACTCCAAAGCCGTCGGTGTATCCGTTGCGTCTTTGGCCCGGACTTTCATTACCGGGAAACGATGGCCAACGGCACTTTGGCCGTCCATCTCCCAGACACCGCACGTTGGCACAGAAACAAACGCGAGCTCCCCATTCTCAAAGCCCTTGGCTTGGTTGATGCGAGACACCGTGATAAAACAGTCACTCTCCCGGAAAACACCCTTTGCATCGAAGCCTATCCTTTCCATTCCAAAACTTTTAACGATTCCCAAGCCAAGGAGTATTGGCTTGAAAATCCTGAGACAAACTTCTGGAAATTCATCAGTTTCGCGGCTGTTGCCTCAAAACTGGTAGACGGAGCCTTGAATGGCATTGTACTTGTCAGAATCAGTTGGTCACGCTGGGAGAAATTGACAGAAGACCTGAGGCCGGATATGGAAATAAAGAGAGAGATTCCTGCAACTGACAGGAACCGTGGCCGCGCCGTGGAATTCTCGTTCAAGGATAAACACGAGGCGCTTCAAGGTGTGAGATTCGTATGTGTATGGAGCGGTGGAGGAAGAAACAATTTCCCCTCCGACCTCAAGGATATTTTTCAACAATCAGAAATAATCAAATAACACTAATATTAACCAATCAAATCAACATGAAGAAATTCCTACTTCTTTTCATGGCGGTGCTGACGCTCGGCGTCACTGCCCGCGCAGCCGATGGCGATGAATTCCGCGTCGAATACTCCACGTATGTTCTCTATTATAGAGTGCTGTCTGAGTCCGACAAGACCGTTTCTGTTTCGTCAATAGAGCGGTTTTACAATAAAGTATGTGACGTGATAATTCCCTCAGAGGTCAAGAGAGAATCAGTTACATACACTGTAACTACAATCGGTAACTCCTCATTTTCAGATAAAAAATACCTGAAATCGGTAATTATTCCCGAATCGGTGACTTCAATCGGCGAGGAAGCATTCAGCAAGAGCACAAATCTGAGTTCGGTATCTATCTCCAACTCAGTGACTTCAATCGGAAAGCTCGCATTCAATGAATGCGACAGTCTGAAATCGGTAACTATCCCGAAATCGGTGACTTCAATCGGCGAGGGAGCATTCTACGGCTGCAAAGGTCTGACATCGGTGACTATCGACGGAGTGGTTACTTCATTCGGTAAAGAGGCATTCAGGTGCTGCTTTGATCTGACCTCGGTGACTATCAACGGGTTGTTGCCTTCACTCGGCGAGAACACATTTGAAAGCTGCACAAGTCTGACCTCGATAAATATCCCCGAATCGGTGACTTCAATCAGCGATCACGTATTCCTAAAATGCACAAGTCTGACCTCGATAACTATCCCGGAATCGGTGACTTCAATCGGCTCGGGAGCATTCATGTACTGCAAAAGTCTGAAATCGGTAACTATCCCGGAATCGGTGACTTCAATCGGCTGGTATGCATTCTGTGGATGCAAAAGTCTGACCTCTGTAAATATCCCCGAATCAGTTACTATACTCAACGAATGCGTATTTGAAGAGTGCGAAAGTCTGCCATCGGTTACTATCCCCAAATCGGTGACTGAAGTCTGTTTGGGGGCATTCTCTAGTTGCACTGCGTTGAAGGATATTTATTGCTGGGCCGTCACCCCACCTATCTGTAATCGATTAGCCTTCAGATTTGTAGGAGATAGCATTGTTGTACATGTCCCGGGGGAATCTGTTGGGGCTTATAAGGCTGCTCCCAATTGGAGTCGGTTTAATGTCGTAGGGGATCTTTCCGGCATCGAAGGCATCGAAGCCGACGGCAGCGATGCCCCCGCCGAATACTTCAACCTCAACGGCGTCCGCGTCAACGCCGACAATCTCACCCCCGGCCTCTACATCAAGCGTCAGGGCGGCAAAGCTACCAAAGTGCTCGTGAAGTAAGAGGGTGTCGTACAAATGTACGACCCTCCAAATCCACTCCACAAATATAATCCCCGGGTTGATGCGACAAGCATCGGCCCGGGGATTTCTGTTGAATTGATGATTATAATCCTTACTTGAGTGTGCCGTTCTCGGCCTGCTGGATCATCTCCTTGTCGGCGGTGATGTAGATCTCGACGCGACGGTTCTGGGCGCGGCCCTCGGCGGTGGCGTTGGATGCCACGTAGTCCTGCATCGGGAGACCTTCGGCTGACAGACGGGTGGCTGCGACACCGCTGTTGAGCAGATAGTTACGCACGGCGTCGGCACGGCCGGTGGATACGCGCTCGTTCACCTGGAGCGAGCCGGTGTCGTCGGTATAGCCGTAGATCTGCACATTGGTGTTGGGGTTGTTGATGAGCGACTGGGCAAACTTGCTGAGGTCGGTCTTGGCACCGGTGCTGAGAGTTGTGCCGTTGGTGGGGAAGAGGATTCCGCCGTTGAAGGTGACCTTGATTGCCTGGAGTCCGTTGACATCGGTGGTCTTCTCCACCTGTGCCTGCTGGGCGAGCTGCTCCTGGAGTTCCTTCTGCTGCTTGTCCATCTTGCGGCCTATGAGAGTGCCTGCACCGGCACCTACGGCAGCGCCGATTCCGGCGCCGATGGCGGCACCTTTGCCACCTCCGATGAGGGCACCGAGAGCGGCGCCTACGCCTGCACCGCCACCACCTCCGATGAGAGCGCCTTTGCCGGTGTTGTTCATCGACGAGCAGCCGGTCATTCCGAGGACACAGACTGCGAGTGCGGGTATACCGATAGCCTTGAGTAATTTCATATCCGTTAAAATATTTAAGTTAATTCCGTTAATTTCATTCGCAAAAGTAGACATTTTTTGGCAAAAACATCCAATGAGGGACGCAAATATATCATAAATACACCCGAAAAGGGCTGAAAGTTTATCCAATTTTGCCATTCTGAGAGAAATTAGCTAATTTCGCGTGTTATTTGTGTAAAAACAGAATCAACCAGCTATGAGCGATATATTACTTGAAGTGAACAACCTCCACGCCACAGTGGAGGGGAAAGAGATACTCAAAGGTCTCAACCTCACCGTGAGGGAGGGGGAGGTCCATGCCATCATGGGCCCGAACGGATCAGGCAAGAGCACCATGTCGGGTGTTCTTGCGGGCAATCCTGCCTATACCGTCACCGAGGGAACAGCGCGTCTGCATGGTGTGGATCTGCTGTCGCTGGCTCCGGAAGACCGTAGCCACGAGGGTCTTTTCCTTTCCTTCCAGTATCCGGTCGAGATTCCCGGAGTGTCGATGGTCAACTTCATGCGCGCCGCCGTCAATGCGAAACGCAAGTATTTCAACGAGGAGCCTCTCTCGGCCAGCGAGTTTCTCAAACTCATGCGCCAGAAGAGGGAGATCGTGGAGCTTGACAACAAACTGGCGTCACGCTCGGTGAACGAGGGATTCTCGGGCGGTGAGAAGAAACGCAACGAGATATTCCAGATGGCTATGCTTGAGCCGAGGCTCTCGATTCTTGACGAGACCGATTCGGGCCTTGACATCGACGCTCTGCGCATAGTGGCCGGTGGTGTCAACAAGCTGAAGACCTCGCGCAACGCCACAATCGTGATCACCCACTACCAGCGTCTGCTCGACTATATCAAGCCGGATTTCGTGCATATCCTCTACAAGGGACGCATCGTCATGACCGGAGGCCCCGAGCTGGCTCTCGAGCTTGAGGAGAAGGGCTATGACTGGATCAAGGAGCAGAACAAGGACTGAGAACACTGAAGCAG
This sequence comes from uncultured Duncaniella sp., assembly GCA_910587165.1. Classification (GTDB taxonomy): domain Bacteria; phylum Bacteroidota; class Bacteroidia; order Bacteroidales; family Muribaculaceae; genus Duncaniella. The sequence continues at coordinate 28,666 of CAJUKP010000003.1, read as the reverse complement.
GACATGGATAACAACAAGGATAACGCTCTGAGCCAATATACAGCTCTCTACGATTCAAACCGTGAGGCTGTCGATGCAGCTGCCGGTGGTCCGCTCAATGCGCTGCGCCCCGCGGCAAGGGCCGCTCTCGAAGGGGCCAAGCTGCCGACCAAGCGCACCGAGGGATATGAGAAAACCTCGATAGATGAGATGTTCGCGCCCGACTATGGGGTCAATGTGGCCCGTGTCGGCATACCGGTTGATGTCGCCGCCACATTCCGTTGCGATGTGCCCAACCTGTCGACACTGCTTGCCACGGTCATAAACGACAAGTTCGTTCCGTCGTCGACTCTTGAGTCACGGTTACCGGAGGGGGTGACTTTCATGTCGCTCTCGCGGGCTTCGCGTGAGATGCCTGACATTGTCGGAAAGTATTACGGCACCCTTGCCCCCTCCGCTGATCCTTGCGTGGCCCTCAACACCATGCTCGCGCAGGATGGAGTGATGATCCACGTGGCCCGCGGTGTGCGCCCCGAGAAGGCTCTCCAGCTCGTCAACATATTCCAGGCCCCGGTGCCTCTGGCGGCATTCCGTCGTGTGCTCGTGGTGCTTGAGGAGGGTGCCGCCCTCCGTCTGCTTGTGTGCGACCACACGCAGGACAAGACCAACTCATATCTGGCCTCGCAGGTGGCCGAGGTGTTTCTCGCGCCCGGCTCGCGTCTCGAGATGTGTGCCATCGAGGAGTCGTCGGCTCTCACCTCGCGTCACTCCATGATGTGGGTGCGTCAGGAGGAAGGCTCGGAGGCTGTGATCAACAACACCACGCTCACCTGTGGCACGTCACGCAACGATTTTGCCGTCACTCTCACCGGCCATCATGCTTCCTCGCGTCTGTCAGGTATGGCCATAGGCGGAGGCAGGATGCATATCGACAATGACACGTCCGTGGTCCATGACGCCTCCCACTGCCACAGTGACCAGCTGTTCAAATATGTGCTGGACGAGGAGTCGGAGGGTGCTTTCGAGGGTAGCATAACGGTGAAGCCCGACGCGTCGTTCACCGAGGCTTATCAGAGCAACCGCAACATACTTGCCTCGGAGAGCGCACGTATGCACTGCAAGCCACAGCTCATCATCAACAACGATGAGGTGAAGTGCAGCCACGGAGCCTCGACAGGACAGCTCGACGATGACGCCCTCTTCTATATGCAGGCGCGCGGCATTCCCCGCGACGAAGCCCGCACGATGCTGATGCAGGCGTTCATGGTGGATGTGATCGACACGGTCGGCATCCCCGGTCTGCAGGAGAAGCTCCGCCACCTTGTGGAGCGCCGTTTCGCAGGCTCGCTGCACGACTGTGCCACCTGCCGCAATCACGAATGACCAATTCCT
>CAJUKP010000003.1:0-27285 GCA_910587165.1 uncultured Duncaniella sp. | reverse complement strand
TCTCCCCAAAAATGATACAGGACATCGACAGAATCCGTGAGGATTTCCCTATACTCAGCCGTCAGCTTTACGGACGGCCTCTCGTCTATCTTGACAACACCGCCACCTCCGAGACTCCCCGCGAGGTGGTGGAGGCCGTTGTGAACGGCTATACCCGGACCAAAGCCAATGTGCACCGCGGTGTGCACACACTCTCCCAGGAGGCCACCGAGCTTCAGGAGGCCGCCCGCCGGAAGGTGGCGGAGTTTGTGAACGCATCATCCCACGAGGAGATCATCTTCACCCGCGGCACCACTGAGGCTCTCAATCTTGTGGCGTCGTCGTTTGGCGGGATGGTGCTGGGCGAGGGAGACGAGCTGATACTTACCGTGATGGAGCATCACGCCAACATTGTGCCCTGGCAGTTGCTTCAGAGCCGCATAGGTTTCAAGCTCCGGGTTGTGCCCATGCTCCCTGACGGCTCGCTCGATCTCGAGGCCTACCGGTCGATGTTCAATACCCGCACACGTCTTGTGAGCTGCTGCCACGCGTCCAATGTGCTCGGCACGGTCAACCCGGTCAAGGAGATGATCGCCTTCGCGCATACCAAGGGTGTGCCGGTGGTGATCGACGGCGCGCAGGCCGTCCCTCATATCAAGGTTGATGTGAGAGATCTCGATGCCGACTTCTATGCCTTCTCGGCTCATAAGATGTATGGGCCGACCGGTGTGGGTGTGCTCTATGGCAAACGCTCCTGGCTTGAGAAGATGCCGCCGTATCAGGGTGGAGGGGAGATGATCGAGTCGGTGTCGTTCGAGAAGACCACCTTTGCCGAACTTCCGTTCAAATTCGAGGCCGGTACCCCTGATTTCATCGGCATATCAGCCCTGAGCAAGGGGATAGAGTTTATGGAGAGGATCGGTATAGACAATATAGCCGCCCATGAGCATGAGTTGCTCGAATATACCACCGGACGGCTTCTTGCCGAGGTGCCCGGAATACGCATTTTCGGACAGGCACCCGGGAAATGCGCCATAATCTCGTTCCTTGTGGGGCATGAGCACCATTATGATATGGGTATGCTGCTTGACAAACTCGGCATAGCCGTGCGCACCGGCCATCATTGTGCCCAGCCGCTCATGCAGGCTCTTGGCGTGGAGGGTGTGGTGAGGGCATCGTTCGCCGTCTACAATACACGCGAGGAGGCCGACCTCTTCATAGCCGCGCTCAAACGTGTGGCCGCGATGTTATCGTAGCGGGGATTGTCCTGATGCCGCGGCGGCGCGTGGATGATAGCGCATTATGTCATCGCGCAGAGCCGATGAATCAAGATGGATATATATCTGTGTAGTGGCTATGGACTCGTGGCCGAGCATCTGTTGTATGGCCCTGAGATTGGCTCCACCCTCGAGCAGATGGGTGGCGAATGAGTGGCGGAGAGTGTGGGGCGAGATGGTCTTCCTTATCCCGGCCGCCTCGGCGAGCCCTTTCACGATCTGGAATGCCCGCTGACGTGTGAGCCTGTGGCCGCGCCGGTTGAGAAAAAGTATGTTCTCCTCGCCGGGTTTCACGGGAAGGCGCTGACGGTCGTCAAGCCATGCCGTGATCTCAGCCACCGAGGTGTCCGACATAGGCACCATACGCTCCTTGTCACCCTTTCCCCTGACTATCAGATAGCCTTCGGAGGCGTATACGCGGGACATCTCGAGATTGACAAGCTCGCTCACGCGCAGACCGCATCCATAGAGAGTCTCCATCATGGCGCGGTCGCGTTGCGCCTCGTCCTTCGCGGGGTCGATGGCGGCTATCATCGCGTCGATCTCGGCCACAGTGAGCACTTCCGGCAGATGAAGGCCGAGTTTCGGACTCTCGAGCAGTTCGGTCGGGTCGGCCTCAAGATAGCCTTCGAGAGTGAGATATCTGAAAAAAGACCGCAGCCCCGACACCATCCTGGCCTGTGACCGTTCGGCTATGCCGAGATCGTGAAGATCGCCCAGAAACAATCTGAGGGTATCGGTGGTGACATCCCTGAGCATTATTCCCCCCTCGGCAAGCCAGGCAAGAAGCCGGTCGACATCACGGCGGTATCCCTCGCATGAATTTTCGGACAGGCCTTTGTCAAGGCGCAGCGACATCTCATAGTCGCCGGCCACAGCGGATATGTCGTGGAGTGAACGTGTCAAAATGCTGATTCGAAATCCTGGCGCGGGAGGCCGTGACGGTTGACGGCAAGACCCACACGCCCGTTAGAGAATGTCATTCCGCCGGTGAGCCGTGAGCGGAATTCCTTCCAGGCAGGTCCGGCTGACCAGAACAGTGCCGATTTACCTTCGTGGAGCTCCCGCGGAAGCGCACCGACAAACAGATCGGCATTTTCAGGATCGTCGACAAACCTCACCCTCGAATCGGCCATAAGTATCACAGCCTTTTCCATATCGGGCATGAAAAGGCCGTAGACAGTGGAGGGTTGGAGCTCGCATACCACCCGGAAGAGCAGTTTCAGTCTGCCGGAATCCGGCAACTGCTCAATGTCGTCGTAGGCATAATAGCGTCCTCGTTCAGGGAGTACGCCGGTGACCATCCTGAAGGCGAAAGGGGAGTGGATTCCGTGCCCCTTCGAGCGCCACCATCGGGTTATGGGGTTCATTTGAGCAGCCTGCGGATGGTTTCGGCCACGGCGGCGATCAGCCCGATGTAGATGAGAATGATGGCACCTGTGGCCGCGCGGTCGGTGACACGGAGCGATTCGGGATTGAATGTCATCTCGATGGTATGTGAACCGGCCGGGATATTTATGGCGCGGAGCAGATAGTTCACCCTGTCGATCTCGGCCGGTTTGCCGTCGATGGTAGCGGTCCATCCCCACGGGAAGAATACTTCGGAGAACACAGCCACACCACCTTTGGCCGAGTTGGCGTGGTAGGTGAGATGTGCGGGGTTGTAGGAGGTCTCGAAGATAGTGTCGCCGGGTGTGGCCGGATTGCCTGAGCCCAGGGCGGAGCGGAAGCGTGAGTCGGCCACGGCCACGGAACGGGTGTCGATTTTTCCGAGTACGGCCATCTCTGCATCGGCTCCGTCCACATACTCCACCTTGTCGATAAACCAGGCATTGCCATAGGCCTCGGGGTTGAGAAGAGGTTGTCCGTCCATACCCACCACATAGCGGGCGTTGAGCATATTCAGCACATTCCAGTCGGCATCGGTCTCGGCGCCTTGTGTGAAGTGGCTGAGATGGCGGTCAATGAGATCCTGATAGCGTGTGAGCTTGGCGGCATGATAGCCTCCGATCATCTTATGGTAATATGAAGGATCGGCGCTGTAGAAGCGGGGGATGTCCATCACCCTGTAGTTCATGGCCGTGTCCTGCAGGATTACCTCGTCGGCAGGTGTCTTGGCAATGTATGGGCCGACGGTGAGCTGCCGCGCCACGAAACTGTCGTGGTTGAGATAGCGCTTGTTGACGGTGTAGAGATCGAGGAATACGATCACCACCAGGACTCCGGTGAGCACCGTGGCGGTGAGTTTACCTTTCATATACAGTATGATCAGGCCGAGTCCGGCGGCCGCGATGAGGAGACTGCGAAGTGCGTCGGCCTTCACAAGACCGTAGCGTAGAGTCTCGACGGCATTATAGATGTCGGGGTTGGCAAGAGAGAAACCACGGGCGGTGTTGGAATCATAGCCCTGCTGCATGAGCGATGATGTTATGTAGCTGTCGATCATGCGGTCGTTGTCGGTTATGGCCGAGCCGAACAGGCCGGGGGCGGCCCATGCGAGCAGGCAGAAGCCTATCGTGATACCGAAGCACCATAGGATCGGTTTGCGGTAGGCAGACCATCCGGAGTTGTCGGACACGAGCTGCTGCAGCGCCATCACGGCGAGAAGAGGCATGGTGAATTCAGCAATGACGAGTATGCTCTCGACTGTCCTGAACTTGGAGTACATCGGGGCAATGGACAGCATGATATCGGTAAATGTCATGGCATGACGTCCCCATGCGAGAATGATGGAGAACACTGTGAGCACGAGCAGCGCCCACTTGACCGGCCCTTTGACTATGACGCATCCCAGCAGGAACAGGGCCACTATCAGCGCGCCGACATAGACCGGGCCGTTCGTGCCCTCCGGATCACCGAAATACTGGCTCATGTAGCCAAGATACTGCTGTTCGATCTCGCCTGCCGATCCGGCACCGTCAAGTTCACCGAGGTTCACGGGCATCATGCGACCCTTTACAGGTTTGGCCGATGCGCCACCCTTGATGTTGGGGATGAGAAGCGAGAAGGTCTCGGAGGGTTGATAGCTGTATTGTGTGATGTAGTCTTTGTCAAGACCGGATGTGCTGTTCTCACCCTGTGAAGCCGGCTGGGCGAGTTCGCTGTGACGGCCTCGCATTGTCTCTTTCGAGTACTCGTATGTGTTGTAGAGACTTGGGAGATTGGCCACCACGGCGAGCAGTCCGGCCACGGCAAGCGTGGCAGTGGCCTTACCCCATCGGGGCATCTCCTTGGCACGGTAGGAGACCACGGCCTCGGCAATGACGAATCCTATTATCACGAACAGGAAATAATAGGTCATCTGGGCATGGTTGCTCGCTATCTGCATCATGGCGAACAGGGCCGCGAGGGCACCTCCGGCGAGATAGCGTCCGCGGTAGCAGAGCAGTATGCCGGCGATGGTAGGGGGTATGTAGGCCAGGGTGATGAACTTCCATATATGACCGGCTCCGATTATGATGATGAAATATGTGGAGAAGCCGTAGGCTATCGCGCCCAGCAGAGCCACACCCCATTTCATACGCATGGATATCATCAGGATAAAGAAACCCACCATCATCATGGCCAGAAGATTGGCCGGAGAGGGGAGCCCGAGTCCCATCACGGAGCCGATCCAGCTGAACAGCGAGGTGGACGGATAGGAGGGTGAGATCTGGAACGTGGGCATACCCGAGAAGAGCGAGTTGGTCCAGCGCGGGGTCTCGCCTGTCATCTCGGCGTAGGTCTTGGCTTCCTGTCCGATGGCTATGCCCTGCTGGGTGTCGTACTGTCTCAGCTCATTGCCCTGCTGTGCGTCGGGGTAGAAGAATGCGAATGATATGACGGCTATCACTATGAGTCCGGCAATGAAGGCAAGTGTCCGGCGGACTGTGGGGTTCTTGAGTAATTCCATATCGGATAGAGTGTGTTTCTTTTAGCGCCCGGTTATTCGGCGGGACGGAGTTCGAGGGGGAGATCGGCAGGATTCTCCGAGTTGTGTGTCACAGTGGCAGTGTCATTTGCCGTCGAGTCGGCCGGAGCAGGGTCGTCGGTCACGAGCGATCCGTCGTGTATGGCATCGTATTGCGTGAGTTTCTCACGGAAGGAGGTGGCTAAGGAGTCGAAATCGACAGCCGGATTGATGCGTCTGGCCTTTTCGAAAGCGGCGCGGGTGTCTTTGGGGTTGACGCTGAGGGCTATGTCGTAGACATCCACATATTTCCTCAGGGTTTCGAGGTCGCGGCGACGGTCTTTGGCCGCGGCGGCTTCGTTGTGGACGGTGAGAAATGTCATGAGCACCTGCACGGTCTGTTCGGGGGTGAAGTCGTCGACGAAGAGCGACATACTGTCGGCCATGGCTGATGCGGCCTTGACATTGCCTGCCGACAGCGCTTCGGCAAGCTGTGTGTTCTGCTCCTCCACTGTCGCGGGAGCGGCTGCTGTCTCCTTGCTGTCTTTGCCTCCGCATGAGGTTGCGAGCAATGCTGTGACCGTCACGGTCATTATGAAGAGGAATATTTTTTTCATGTTCGATTGATTTTGTCGCAAAATTACGAAAAATCTTTGAATATTTGCATTGTAGGATGTGGCCTGAAACAAGATTATGATACAATTTTAGTCAATGATAATGAATATATGATAATGACGTCTATATTGTTGGGGTCAAGTTATTTATTTTATATTTTTGCATTATAAAAATATAATGGGTGTACTGCCTTAAAAATAAATCAATAGATCAACATGAAAAAAACTTTACTGTACCTGTTGTGCCTGGCGACATTGGATGCGAGTGCCAAGGTATACCAAGTGTCCTCACCTGACAAAAATCTGACTGTCACAGCAGACTGCAACGGCGATGTGGTATGGAGCGTAGATCACGATGGGAAAAACGTACTTATGCCGTCGGAAATCGGCATAGACGGATTGAAAATGACGACACCGCGACAAACGACAGCAAGCATAGACCAAATGATAAGCACTCCGTTCTACAAGAAGTCAGAGGTGCGCGATCGTTGCAATGAAATGACACTGCGTCAGGGCGACTGGGAGATCGAATTCCGCGCGTATGACGATGCGGCGGCATACAGATTTGTGTACAGAGGCAAGAAACCATTGAAAGTGCAGGATGAGACCAATGCATTTGTCTTCGGTGACGACTACAAGGCGTATGTGCCGTATGTCAACGACAACAGGGGCGGTGAACGATATTGCTATTCGTTTGAATCATACTATGATGAACAGAATCTGTCACGGATGTTTCCTGATTCGTTGGCTATATCGCCACTGATGGTGTGCCTGCCTGAAGGGAAAAAAGCTGTGATAATGGATGCCGGAATAGACAACTATCCTGGTATGTTCCTGAAGAAGGGAGAGGGTAATGCGCTGGTTTCTGAATATGCTCCGGTACCTGACAGCGTAAGGATAGGCGGGCACAACCGTCTTAACCTTGTGCCTGTGACACGTATGCCATATATTGCCACGATTTCGCCGGGTCAAAAACTGCCTTGGCGCGTTGTATTGCTGTCGGACGGAGATGAGGAATTGCTCAACAATGACATCGCGCAACTGTTGGCTCCGGAGTGCCGCATGGATGACGTGTCGTGGATCAAACCCGGAAAGGTAGCATGGGACTGGTGGAACACTACCAATCTCACCAATGTTGACTTCAAGGCAGGCATGAATACCGCCACGTATTTGTATTTTATAGATTTTGCAGCTGCCAATGGCCTGGAATATATAATTATAGACGAAGGGTGGAGCGGCAAAGAGTCAATGCTTGAGGATCTCAATCCTGACATTGATCTCGAACATATCATCAAATATGGCAAAGACAAGAATGTAGGAGTGATATTATGGGCTTCGTGGCGCAATGCCGCCGGCATCAGGGCAGAAGGCGATAGCAAGGGTAAAGTGTACGGCATGGTCGAGGATGCGGCGGTTGACGCTGACGACGAATCGCTGTACAGGCCATTGCCTCAAGATGCAGAGTACACAGCCCGAGCATTCAAGCACTACGCTGACATGGGCGTGGCAGGATTCAAAATTGATTTTTTCGACAGGGATGATCAGGACTGCATATCGTCGGCGTATGAGATAGCGCGCATCGCTGCCGACAATGGCCTGGTATTAGACCTGCATGGCTTGCGCCCGGGCGGTATGCAGCGGGCATATCCCAATATCCTTAACTTTGAAGGAGTGAAGGGTCTGGAAAATTGCAAGTGGGAACCGATAGTAGACGGTATGCCATTGCATAATATGCCACGCTATGATGTGACAGCTCCTTATCTGCGTCAGCTTACCGGCCCGATGGATTATACCCCCGGAGCCATGCAGAATGCGACCCGTGAGATGTTTCGCGCTATAAACGATCATCCTATGTCTATGTCGACCAGGGCTCATCAGGTGGCGATGTACACTATATTTGAGGCTCCGCTGCAGATGCTTGCCGATTCGCCGTCGAAATACATAAAGGAACAGGAGACAACATCTCACATATCACAGATACCGACCACATTTGATGAAACGGTGGCCATAGATGGCTCTGTAGGGGAGTATATCGTTCTGGCTCGTCGCAAGGGCAATGTGTGGTATGTGGCCGCCATGACCAACTCTGACGCACGTGACATTGATATACCGCTGTCGTTCCTGAGCCCGGGCGATAAGCAGGCGCAACTTTTTATGGATGGTATCAATGCCGACCGTGAAGGTTCGGATTACCGAGCTGAGTGCAAGACTGTTGACGCATCAGATGTATTGAGCGTGCATTTGGCTCCGGCCGGAGGATTCAGCGCAATCATAAAGTAGACAGACCGATCATAACCTGCTGAAAAACATAAAACAAAGCCTCGGCTTTCACACAAGCCGGGGCTTTGTCATGCTAAAAAAGTTTTATAACTTTATGATAAACAGGCGATTAAAGTCTGTTGGATCAATATCCGGGATTCTGATACTCGGCAGCGTTGTCGAGGAGCAGGAGCTCGGAAGTGGGTATGGGACGGAGGTAGTGGGTGTTCTTGTCGAAGCTCTTGATCTGCTTGTTGGCTTTGGCCAGACGTGACTCGAAGGCACGGAAGCGCTTGAGTGTCATCCAACGGTTCCATTCGCCGATCATCTCGCGGGCATACTCGTCGAGCAGGAAGTCCTGGTCGATCTGTCCGGCTGTCACGTCGAGACTGTGGTCATGACCCTTGCAGGCACGGTTGCGCAGATCGTTGATGCGGGCGGCGGAAGGATTGCCGAGACGCCATTCGATCTCAGCCGAGAGAAGGTAGGTCTCGCCGAGGCGGTAGATGATGTTGTCGGCCGAAGAATAGGGCTTGTTGGGCTTGCCGGCATAGAGCGAGGGGCAATCACCTTTCTTGAGGCTGGGGAAGAACTTCTTGGGATTCTCGGGATCGGCATAGTTGTCCGAGAGGTTCACGTAGGCATAGCGGCGCTTCTCGCGGTCAGCCTGGCTGAGGGTCTTGCGTGAGAGATAGACAGCAGTGTCGCCGATGGCGATGTTGAAGGCGGGGTTGCCCACACGTGCCACGTCGAGATTGTAGCGGTCAGCGTCGGTCTTGCTCCATGTATATGCGGTCTTGTCGTCGGTGGTTGGGGTGTTGATATAGTAGACGTCGTTGAAGAATGCGTCATATCTCATATCCTTGTCCACATAGAGGTCGAGCATATATTTGGAGGGCTCCATATAGGCGTTGCACTTGGCAAGCTTATGGGTGGCGAATCCGTTGACTTCGGTGTCGTAGCTTGCCACGAGTCCGTCGAGATAGATGCCGCTTGTGTTGGCATTGTAGGCTGCCGTGTGTTTCCAGGAACGGTTGTAGTAGTTGCCACGGGGGTTGTAGGCCTGGATGGTCGAGTGGGTCACCACGAAGAGGGCTTCCTCGTTGGTCTTGTTGTTGGCCTCGTCGAACACATCGTTGACATCATCGTAGAGCTTCACTCCGAGCGATGAGGCATTGGTGATGAGGAAGTCGGCAGCGGTTTTTGCTTCCTGGAGCAGACGGCGGCTCTCTTCGGCCGAGATTGCATCCGCATAGCCCAGACCGTCGGTATAGGTGGAGTAGGTCAGGCAGGCTTTGGCATAGAGGTGATATGCCGCAGCGCGGGTGACGTGGCCACGCACCTCCTGGGTGACGGGGAGGTAGGTCTTGGCAAACTCGAGATCCTTGATGATGACATCGTAGAATTCGTTGACCTTGCTGCAGGGAAGTGAGCTGCCGGGAGAAGAGTTGACGGAGGTGGGCAGGTATTTTCCACCCCATACCTCCACGAGATTGTAGAGGGCGTGGGCGCGCAGGAAGTGGGCCTCGGCCACGAGAGCGTTCTTCTTGTCCTCGGTGAGACCTTCCACCTTGTCGGCGTAGTAGATAGCGGCGTTGCAGGCGCTGAGCACTCCGTAGAAACCTACGTAGCCTTCATTGCAGAGTCCGTCGAAGGATCCTTCGTAACGGAGGATCTTGCTCCAGTTGCCGTTGGTTCCGCCCGGAGTGGCATCCTGCCAGATGTCTGTTCCGCCTTCGGCATTGAGCACGTAGGTGTCCTCGGCCTGGCCGTAGACGATGCGCACGAGGTCGAAGTAGCAGTCGTTGATTTTCTTTTCAAAGCCGCTCGGAGTGGTCCACTCCTGGGATGTGGAGACACCTGAGAGGTTTTCCTCGTCAAGGCTGCATGATGATGTTCCTGCCATGATGGCAGCCGCTATCGCCAGATACGATAGTGATTTATATGTTTTCATCGGATGAGGTTTTGAATGGGATTAGAATGTGAGGTTTACACCGAATACATACTGCTTGGAGAGAGGAGCGTCGTCATCGTCACCACCCTTCTCGGGGTCGTAGTGCTTGAGATAGTCACACTTGGTGAAGATGAAGGGGTTGGAGGCGGTGAAGTAGAAGCGGGCCTTGTCAACTCCGAACTTCTTGAGAAGGTTCTTGGGCAGTGAGTAGCCGAAGGTGATGTTCTTGATCTTCAGGTATGAGCCGTCGAAGTAGTTGGCCCACTGCTGATAGGGATCCTGGCCGTTCGATATGCTTGCGTCGGGACGGGGGTAGCGGGCGTTCTGGTTCTCGGGTGTCCAGTAGTCGCAGATGGCGGGGGAGGGGGAGAGACCGTCGGTGCGATACCAGCCTGTGAGGCCGTAGGGGATGGTCCAGTCCCAGCGGGCGATGAGAAGCACACTGAGGTCGAAGTTCTTGTAGTAGAAATTGTTGAGAAGGCTGCCTGACCATTTGGGATCGGCGTTGCCGAGCACGAAGTAGTCGTCGGTGTTGAGCTTGTAGTCAGCCTCGCCCTTTTCGGCGATGTGGACCTGACCGGGTTTCTGACCGTATTTGGCAGCTTCGTCGGCCTGGGCTGTGCCCCAGATACCGGCATATTTGTAGCCGTAGTATGTGTGGACGGGCTGGCCGGGGATGAGGTAGTAGTCCTCGAACTGGAGCGGGCCCTCGCTTGTGGTCTTGATAACCTTATTCTTGTTGGTCGAGAATGTGAGGGTGGTGGTCCACTGGAAGTCGCGGTTGACGATGTTGCGGCTTGTGATGGCAAGTTCGACACCGGTGTTGCGTGTCTCTCCTACGTTGGCCCAGATATTGAAGGGTGACGAGCCGTAGCCACCGTTGGCGTAGGGGAGGTTCTTCTTGAAGAGGAGGTCCTTGGTGTCGGTGCGGTACCAGTCGAGAGTGAATGTGATGCGGTCGTTGAGGAATCCGGCGTCAAGACCGATATTCCAATTGTATGATTTCTCCCAGCCAAGGTTGGTGTTGGCGATCGAGAGCTGGTAGCCGCTGTAGGGCTGGCCTATGTCCTGGAAGCCGATGATGCCGCTGCGCGAGTAGTCGAGAGTGGCATATTCCGAGGCGCCGGCGTTGCCGGTCACACCGTATTCGGCGCGGAGCTTGAGGTTGTTGAGCCACTGGAGGTCACGCATGAATGGTTCGTCGCTGATTCGCCATCCGATTGATGCAGCGGGGAATACGTCCCACTTGTGTCCGGCGGCGAGAATCGAGGCACCGTCCCAGCGGGAAGTGACACTTGCGAGGTAGCGGCCCATATAGCTGTAGTTGACACGGAAGGCGTATGACATCTTCTGGTTCTGGATGAACGACGATGATACCGAGGGGGTGCCTGAGGCTGCGCCGAGGTTGTGGTAGCCGTAGGCGTCGGTGTCAAATCCGTTTGCTGTGGAGTTGGTCTTCTCGATGCGGTTCTTGGCCCACTCGGTCACACCGGTGATGGTGAAACGGTGGTCGCGCTTGATGTCGAAGTCGTAGGTGATGATGTTCTGCCACTTGTAGTTGTAGACGAAGTGGTTGTCGATTATTGCGTCGACCTGACCTTTCTCAAGAGCCTGATATGATTTGGTGCCGTTGTAGGTGGCTTCCTTGGTGGAGCGGAAGTAGCCGCCGAGCACCGACTTGAACGAGAGTCCCTTGAGGGGTGTGAGCTCGACATAGGCCTGCGGGGTGACGCTGAGGGTCTTGCGGTTGCCCACATACATCTTGGCGTTGGTATCGGCTATGGGGTTCATGTTGCCGTCACCCTCGATGGGATAGCTTGTGGGGTTGCCGTTCTCATCATATACGTCACCGAGCGGGGGCATATTGAGGATACGGTTCCAGATACGCTTGGAGCGGCGGTCGTTGTCGGCATACATGGCGTATAGGCTGAGACCGTATTTGATGTAGCGGTTGGCCTTGAAGTCGAGTTTGGTTCGTGCGGAGTAACGTTTGTACTGGTCACCCTTGAGCTGACCCTGGATGTCGTAGTAGCCGAGTGAGAACATGGCATCTACGCGGTCGTTGGAGTATGAGGTGTTGAGGTTGTAGCTCTGGGTGTGGCCTGTCTGTGAAGCCTCGTCAAACCAGTTCACCCATTTTCCTTCGTCTATGTATTTCTGGAAGTTGGAGGGGAAGAGTTTGTCGTCGTCGGCGGGGGAGTTGCACACACCTGCTGCACGCTGGGCCTCGCGGCGGAAGTTGATATAGCGCTCACCGCTGTTCATCTCGGGGAAGTCGCTGATGGTGTTCCAACCGTAGTAGCCGTCGAAGTTGATGGAGAAATGATCCTTCTGCGGGTTCTTGGTTGTAATGATGATAACACCGTTGGCACCGGCCGCACCGTAGATCGCTGTGGATGATGCGCCTTTGAGCACCTCGATCGAGGCGATGTCGTTGGGGTTGAGCTCTTCGTAGTTGCCCTCCATGCCGTCGATGATGAAGAGGGGGTTGTTGTCGCCGTTGATGGAGCGCACGCCGCGGAGGGTCATGTTGACACCGGAGCCGGCTTCGCCGTTGGTACGGGTGATGTCAAGACCTGCCACCTGTCCCTGGATGGCCTCGACCACGTTGCCTGTCGGGGTACGCACGATGTCCTCGGCCTTGACAGAGGAGACGGCGCCGGTGAGGTCGCGTTTCTTGATGGTGCCGTAGCCGATGGCCACGACTTCGTCGAGCTCTACCGAGCTTGATTTCATCGACACTTTCATTCCCTCGGCTGCTGTGGCCTTGAGGTTGTCATAGCCGATATAGGTGAAGAGGAGTTTTGTTCCGGGGGTGACTTTCAGCGAGAAATTACCGTCGATATCGGTGGATGTACCGACGCCCGATTTGCCATCTACCATGACTGTGACTCCCACCATAGGCTCACCGCTTTCGTCGGTGACTGTACCTTTGATATAGGAGTTTTGTGCTGATGCCTGACTGACGGGAATTTCTGCCTGACCGAGACTTTCGGTCGCGAGCACGTCTGAACTCATGGCTAATGAGCCGACCGCCAGAGCGCACATCGCCAGGATCCGACCCCGTGTACGGGGTGCGGCGTCAGATAGCTGACGAGAATCTTTCGAAACTTTCATTGGATTCTGTGATTAATGATTTAAGGTATAGTTGATAGTGAATGAAACTGTCAAGAAACTATGATGAGAAAGTCTTATGGAACTTTAATATCGCAAAAGTAGGTTAAATTTCTGTAATTACAAATTTTTTGGCAAAAAAATGTAATGCGAAATAAAAGTTTTATGAAAGGCGTCCGAGTTTTGAGCGAAAGATAGAGAATAAGAAACCGAAACATACCATAAAGGCGTGTTTCGGTTTCGTAAGTTGTGGAATGTGAGGAGTTATTGTATTCTTATCTCTTTCCCCGGTAGATGAACCTCGCGAGGCCGAATATGTAGCGGCGGAAGCCGGGACGGTAGTGGAGCAGGCGGTCGAACCATGCGATGCGGGCTGATACGGATTTTACCACGATGCCGACATAGACCATGGCGAAGAGTGTGCCGGGGCCGATGATGTTCCATCTCCACTGTCCGAAGAAGAGGTAGCAGCTTGCCACAGCGAGAATGACGAGAGTGGTGTCGACATAGATTTTCATCTGCGGGAAGGGGCGTCCGGTAATACGGCTCAGGGCCACGGGGAGTCCCTCTCCCGGCATTGTGACAGATCCGCACCTCACCTCGAAGGCTATGCCGATGCCCATCACCGTGCATCCCGCGGCCTGGGTGATTACGCGTGCTGTCGTGGTGGCACACACGAGTCCGTCGGTCAGAAGCATATTGAGGTCGATGAGCCAGCCGAACACGAGGCCGATGAGGAGCTGGAAGAGCTGGACAGGCTCGAACCGGCGGCGGAGAATGGCCATCTGAAGGGCCACGAAGACGAAGTTCATCACAATAGTGTAGCCGCCTACGCTGAGGGCCGGGACGATGCCTGATTGTCCGGCGGTGGACATTGAAAGAGGTAGTGATGAGATGACGCTGCTGCCCAGATCGGACTTGATGCAGAGGACGACACCGAGCGTCATGAGATAGAGAGAGAACAAGAGCAGAATGTGCTGCCAGACGAATGAAATTACTTTTTCCTTGGAAACTGATACAGCTGTTGAAATCATAGAAACCTATTTTACAAGTGCAAAATTACAAAAAAATCCCTATACGGCGGTTCAACAACCGGCACGTATGTGGCGTTCTCAAATAAAATGTGTATTTTTGCAGCTATGATGAAGAAATTTTTATTGACTCTGATGCTTGTCTTTGGAGCTGTGGCTGTGGCCATGGCTGCGAAGAAAGACAATGTTAAGTTCGAGACCACCCGTATTGATTTCGGCAATGTCCCGTCAAAGGGGGGATTGGTCGAGATGGACTATGTGTTCACCAATATCGGATCCTCTCCAATCAGCGTGGTGACTGTGACCAATGGCGGCTGTCACTGCACGAAACCTCAGTTTCCCAAGGAGCCTATCGCGCCCGGCAAGAGTGGGAAGATTGTGATCAAGTTTGATCCCAGGAGCTATAAGGGTGAGGTGAACCGCAGCGTGAAGGTGCAGTTTTCCGATAAGTCAAAGAGAGTCAAACTGTCGTTTACAGGTGTAGTGATTCCCTGACGCTATGAGAAGGATACTTAACAGTGTGCTGTCCGCCGTATGTCTCCTGACCGCCCTCGGGGCAGGGGCTTCGGGCTGTTGGGTGGCAAAGAATCATGATTTCGGTGCTTTCGATGAGAATCTCGGCACGGTCTATTGCGAGTTCTACCTTGTCAACGAAGGAACGGAGCCTCTCGCCATACTGGCGGCGCGGGCCAACTGCGGTTGCACCCGTCCGGAGTATTCAACCGCTCCGGTGGCTCCCGGCGACACCGCCGTGATAAGGGTGGGATATAATCCCGAAGGACGTCCGGGAAAATTCATGAAACAGATAAAGGTGGACTGCGATACCGATCCGCTGCGCACCGCGCTCACCATCAGGGGCACGGTGATAGGGGCATCCAATACCCTGCGCACACGTTTCCCGGTAGCGGTGGGTGAGAGCGGGGTGAAACTGCGCTCCACCAACATCCCATACGGCAAAGTATATGTAGGGGAGACCACCGGACAATATATGGAAGGCTATAACGCGACGGCCGATTCAATACATCCGTATGTCACCGATGCCCCGCGCTGGCTCAACGTGATGATACAGCCCGAGGCCGTTGGTCCGGGCGAGCAGTTCATAATCTCAACTGTGCTCCATGCCCCTGCGAATCAGTGGGGCGCGCTGACAGGTTCGTTCAATTTTCATCCCGACCGCGGCTCTGATGCCGTGCAGGAGGTGGAGACCGTGGCCCTGCTCAGCGAGGATTTCACCCGCCTGACGGAACGCGAGCGGGCTGAGGCCCCGGTGATCGACGTGGAGCCTGTTGCCATAGATCTCGAGCGGATCAGCAGGAATGACAAGCCGATGAAACGCACCTTCACGATCACCAACAAGGGGCGGTCGACTCTCATCATCCGTCGTGTCTCATGCCAGGATGCGGCCGTGGAGGTGAAACTCAAGGATATGAAAATCAAGCCCGGCAAGAGTGTGAAGGCCGAGGTGACGGTGATTCCGGAGAAAATCAGGAGCGCCGAGCTTCTCAACGCCCGCATAAATATAATAGCCAACGACCCCGAACGTCCGTCGACAATGGTGAGGGTGGTCGGTGAGCTGAAATGACTTGACAATGACAGATCTCAACCATGGAACATATAGAAAACGATAAGCAATTCGGGGGCCTTACCGTCAATTCAGGCGTGTCGCAGCCTCCAAGTGTGAACCCATATCTGAAGAAGCGCCGCAAGGCACCCCTGCCCACAGCCGGCGAGCTTGTGGAGGGGATACTGAAGGGGAATATGACCACACTCTCCCGCTCGGTCACACTGGTGGAGAGCCTCTCCCCCTCACATCAGGCCATAGCGCAGGAGGTGATTGAAAAGTGTCTTCCCTATTCCGGCAACTCTCGCCGCATAGGCATCACGGGTGTGCCCGGGGCGGGAAAGAGCACGTCGATCGACGTGTTCGGCCTTCACGTGCTGAAGCAGGGTGGCAAACTCGCTGTGCTTGCCATCGACCCGTCGAGCGAACGCACCAAGGGCAGCATTCTCGGCGACAAGACCCGCATGGAGAAACTCTCGGTACATCCGGACGCTTTCATCCGCCCCTCGCCATCGGCAGGATCGCTCGGCGGTGTGGCCCGTAAGACCAGGGAGACCATAGTGCTGTGCGAGGCCGCCGGATTCAACAATATATTTGTAGAGACCGTAGGTGTGGGACAGAGTGAGACCGCCGTCCATTCGATGGTGGATTTCTTTCTGCTCATACAGCTCGCCGGAACCGGCGACGAGTTGCAGGGTATCAAACGCGGCATCATGGAGATGGCAGACGGTATTGTGATCAACAAGGCCGACGGCGACAACATAGCCCGTGCCCAGCTCGCCCAGGCCCAGTTCAGAAGCGCGCTCCATCTGTTCCCCACTCCTGCATCGGGTTGGACTCCGGAGGTGCTCACCTATTCAGGTTATTTCGAACTTGGCATTCCGGAGGTGTGGGACATGATAGACCGCTATTTCGCTTTCGTGATGCAAAACGGATATTTCGGGCAGCGACGCGCCCAACAGGCCCGCTATTGGATGTATGAGACCATCGACGAGCAGCTCCGCAATCATTTCTACCACAATCCCGAGATTGAGAATATGCTTGCCGAGAAGGAGATGCGTGTCCTCGCCAACCAGCAGAGTTCTTTCACCGCGGCCAAAGACGTGCTCGACAGGTATTTCCAAAACAGATAATCCTGCCAACCACCTCCCCCCGCGGAGAGGTAAAGAGAAAAATAAACAGTTCCTATGCCTGCATAATTTACAGTAGACATAGGAACTGTTTTTATTTGTTACATTCAGCCGGTCGTTGGCTGTAGGAATCGGTATTCCACTACCGGATTTAAGGAATCATGATTTTTTTGATGACGCTTCCGGATTGCAGAATATATATGCCAGACTTCAGCTGTCTGAGTTCCCCGACAGGACAATCTTTGCTTACCATCACACCGTTCAGATCATATACGGTCCATGAAACCACGCCATCCTCAATCACATCTTCAATAGCTGTGAAATCCTTGGGCCGGATATTCCTGAACCACGGATAAGTATGTCCTAAATGACTTATGTCTTTGCCCCAAAAGCGTTCATTCAGATAGGTGTCCAGATACTCGGTGGGGACATACACAATCGCATCCTTATAGGTGGTATTATCAAAAGGAAACCCCCAGTTGGTCTCATCAATGCTATTTGTTATAGGAGGCTCTGCAGCAAGTACATTTATGGTTTCGAGGGGGCATCCATAAAAGGCCTTTAGTCCAATTCTGCTTATGCCGGAAGGTAATGTTATTTCTTTAAGTCCGCTATATCTGAAAGCATCTGCGTCAATTCTTCTGAAATCATCTGGAAAAACAACATTTGTCAGACTGGCACATGACATAAAGGCTCCTTCCTCGATAGTGCCTAAATCGGCAGGTAGAGTGATGGATTCGATCTGTGTGTGCGAAAAAGCATATTTGCCGATAGAAAAACAACTCTTACATCCATCTTCAAACACCACGTGTTTTAATGATGATGATTTGAATGCTTCCTCGTCAATGGTACTCACTTTACTGGGAATCGTGATTGATTCCAGACGAAGACATTCTGCAAAACAACCTTTACCAAGTTTGGATAAGGTGTAGGGAAGTGTTATTTTCTGGAGCCGATTGCATCCTCTGAATGCATCCTCGCCTATGGTTGTGACAACATACCTGTTTCCATCGTAAGAGATATGGCTCGGTATGGAGATTTCCTTATCTTGATATTTTTTTTCACCATACGTTACTTCGGCGGTCGGACCGAGATTGTAGTAGATGCCGTCTATCTCCACGTCGTAAGATGCAGCCATTCTTATGATGGAGCCTGCAAGCATGGATAAGAGTATTAACAGTTTCTTCATTGGTTTATTGAAATATATTTCTGATTTGTTGATTTCATTGTGGTAATGGATGTTGCCATCACATTATGGCGAGCAGGCAATATGCAGGATATGGATACTACCTGCTCATTATCAGTAGCCATACAGACAGACTGTGAAAGAAATTCTGTCTGCGGTCAGTTATCTGATGATTAGTCAAACTGTGTGGAATAGCCCGTGGAACCGGGATTCATCTCCTCGCAGTCTCTGATCCAGTCATTCAGCTCCTCTTCGCTTACATCATAGTCTTCATTGTCTCGTTCGTCGTCGTAGTAGTTCATGATTGTTTGTTTTGGTTATTGGAATATTAATTTGTTTGTGCGTATCATCAATTCGTAGAATTCATTTTTTACGCTTTCATTGCATTCTCGTCCGGGAGCCCGGTCAAGTTTGTAGGGCCCGGTCTTCATCGCCGGAAATTCGTCAATGCGGCAACCTCCTCCACAGATATACTTGAGATGGCATCTGTTGCATGGTTCAAGATTGTTGATTTCTGACAAGGCTGAGGCCCGGCGCGAAATGTCCATGATCTCATTCATGGTGTGGGTGCGGATATTAGCGACAGGTTTCAATCCGGAACGACTGCATATATAGACATCACCATCAGACGATATGTTAGGACAGCCGTAACTGCAGTTGGTCATGATTTTCCGCTGTTGGTGGTCAAGAATGAAAGGATAGTCCTTTGCGTCTTCCTCAAGGTATTCCTGTATGACGTGATTCATTGTGTCGCTGTAGGCATCCCTTTGCTGTCTGGATAGTGAAATTTCGCGGCCATCCATAAACCCGGAAGTGAATACGATCTTCAGACGATTGGAATTGCCGTATCTGGCTTTAAGGGATTTGGCGAATTTCGCAAATTCCGCAATCTTCCCTTTAAGGGTGTCATCAGGATAGGGTGTCATGGCAACCTGAGTTCTCACACCTTTCTCCATGAAAAGATCCACTGTCTCCAAAGCTTTTTCAAAGTTGCCGGCTCCCCTCATTCTGGAATTCTCTTCCTCGGAGAAGCCGTCGATACTTATCTGAACAGAAGCGATTTTGTCAGCGACCTGTTCTACCATACGTCTGTCCCACAGGATACCATTGGTCAACAGGCTGACATCCATTCCATGTCTATAAGCGCAGTCTACTATGTCGGTCAGCCGTGGGTGGAGGGCTATCTCGCCACCCGAGAATGTAACTTCTTTGAATCCGTTGGCTGCAAGATTGCCTATAAGTGAAAAGATCTCATCGGTTGACATCTCGTTTTGCTTTGCCTCGCCTGCCGATAGAAAACAGTGGGGACACCTGAGATTGCATTTGTTGGTCAGATAAATCATACAGACTTGTTCTTTGAACGGATGACATTCATCTGAACAAAACTGTCTGGCCTCAATCTGAGTCAACACCCAACGGGCATCGTTCATATCGCCGTCAAATTCGTCGAGGGATTCCTTGATTGTCTTGTCTCTCAGAAGATTGAAAAATTTTAGCTGAGAATCGTTATCAAGCACGATCCAACACGCCGTTTCAACAGCAATGGCGATATAGACCTCTTTGAATTTGACTATCTTTAAATTCTCGGGAAGTGTATACCGTTGCTCTATGTCAATGGTTACCTGTCTGATCATAGCGATGTATACGTTATATCTGATCAAGGATGCTCCGGTGATTGAGACCAATTTAGAGCATAACAGATTTAAGTATCACAACCGGCGATGTGCCGGATCAGCTTAACATATACCAGCCTTTGGAGCCTGTTTCGGATCTGATGCAGCATTGCGCGAAACATCCCCAGGAAATCTCGTAAGCGGCTCCTGTTTTTTCGGTTACTTCAAAAGTTAGAGTCATGATTGTAGAGTTGTGCCGTCTCTAACGTCCCCCTCGAATTGGCGATTTAAAAAAAGATTCGATGGTACAGAAAAGCGTGGGACGATGGATTCACTGATTATTGAATTCGAGGCATCGCCAAACGCCCAAAAGGTAATAAACAGTCCGCTCCCACGCCTTATCGGATATCGATACCCCTTGTCGGGGAGCGGATATACGACAAGCATGAGCGTCTTTGTGACTGCTTTTCCTACCTTTCTCTAATTTGGCGATTTTCGAATTCAGGAAAAAGCAAAAAACGCTTTTCATAATGTAGTGGATCTGGAGACGAATGCTTCCGAATCCGGAGACAAATTTATAAATCAGCTTCGGCATGACAAAACAAATTATGTGATTTAACGTTTTTTTGTAAATATTTATGACGCCGGATGTCATGCAATAACTGAAGGCTTTAACAAGTCATTGTTGTTATATGAAGTCTCCTCTCCGGAATTGCGTCGGGAGGCGTGTTGAAAACAAAATGTCGGAAAAAGGTGTTAATCTTTCAAAAGAATATCTATATCCGCATTATGGCTCATTGCTTCCAGACGTTTTTTGTCAGAATCATGATTGTGATGGCATTGTTGCTGTCACCGGGAGCTGACGCGTTTGCGCATGGCGAGGAGAGGGGTGTAGATCTGGCGGAGGCACTGTGTTGTACGAACTGCAATACCGGGACATCAGAGAGCAGGATTGTTCCGTCGGCTCCGGAGAAAAAAGTCCCGGGGATTTGTCCAAGTCTCCGGCCTATGTGGCATGAGGACGGACGGGCATATTGTCTGCCACGGACAGGGAATATGCAGATTTTCTATTGTGTGTTCCGTGAATAGGATGAAACGACACGTCAACCGTTGTTTTTGAATTGTCCGTGTACCTACGGATGATATGTTTCACCTGTTCAATTTATTATGGAATATATTTTATTATATCTGATAGGAGCGTTGGCTCTGTCGTTTTTATGCTCGGTCCTCGAGGCCGTGTTGTTGTCAACCCCTGTGTCGTTCATATCCATGAAGGAAAGCCAGGGAGTTAAGGGGGCTTCCCTCATGATGAGTTACAAGACCAATATCGACCGTCCGGTAGCAGCGATACTCTCGCTTAATACCGTGGCCCACACCATTGGTGCCGCCGGAGTGGGGTCGGAATCGGTCAAGGTGTTCGGGGAGGCGTATTTCGGAATCATATCGGCTGTTTTGACGCTATTGATACTCGTATTGTCGGAAATCATACCCAAGACCGTAGGTGCGTCCTATTGGCGTGAGCTTGCCATCCCGTCGGCGAAGGTCATACGAGTGCTCATATTCGTGACATATCCGCTCGTATGGCTTTCAGAACTTCTGACACATTGTTTCTCGCCGAAGATCCAGCCGCTGACCGTGAGCCGCGAGGAGGTGGCCGCTATGGTGGACGTAGGTGAGGAGGAAGGTGTGTTCGAAGCGGAGGAGAGTCAGATAATCAGGAATTTTCTGAAGCTTGAGAAGGTCAAGGCGGAGCAGATCATGACTCCATACGTAGTCGTGGCCTCGGTGCCGGCGGATACTACCATGCAGGAATTTCATGAGAATGCGGATTTGTCGAATTTCTCGCGCATACCGGTCTATACGGAACAGAAGGAGTATATCAGTGGTTATGTTCTCCGGGCCGCAGTGCTGGAGAAGATCTGTGCTGACGACACGAACGATGCTGTCTCGGAACTCATGCGTCCCGTTCTTTTCTTTTCGGAGGACGACAGTGTGTCGGATATATGGAAGACAATGCTCGAGAAGAAGGAACATATCTCGGTCATCACTGATGAATACGGCTGTATGCGCGGTATCGTGACAATGGAGGATGTCATCGAGACAATGCTGGGGGTGGAGATTGTCGACGAATGTGACTCAGCCCCCGACCTCCAGGCTGTGGCTAAGGAAAGATGTTCAAGGCTTATAGATTCAAGGCAGCGCGTGTGACGGCAGGTGGTGGCATTATCCCATGCATGGGGTGATGCCACCGGCCTTGAATAAGCATTAGGGATACAGAAAGACAGAAGGAACAGAATTTTTTTTGTTCAGATATTATCAGCTGGTTCAATCTGACTCAAAAAATAAAATTCTGTTCCTTCTGTCCCTTTGTCTTTCAGTATCCTTTTTCTGACCGGTAACTAAGTGAACCGCCACCCGCTCCGGATTACCGGGACGGGTGGCGGTGATGATTATAAAGCTATGTCAGGATGGAGGATCAATCCATGTCAAGAGCCTTGTAGTGGCACTGGGGATGATCACAGGCGGGACATACCTTTGGGGGTTCGGTGCCCTCATGGATGTATCCGCATACGAGACACTGCCATTTGATGGCTTTCTTACGTTTCCAGACGGTGCCTTCCTTGACCTGCTTGAGGTATGCGAGGAAGCGTTTGTGGTGATGCTCCTCGATATCGGCGATGGCGAGGAAGTGTTCGGCGATTTCGTCAAATCCCTCTTCCTTGGCCACCTTGGCGGCATCGCGGTAGAACACGTAGCCCTCCTCTTTCTCCTCGTTGGCTGCTATCTCGAGGTTGGTGGCGGTGTCGCCGATCACTCCGGCGTCTACGGTGGATGATACGGTCACCTGTCCGCCCGGGAGATATTTGAAGTAGATCTTGGCGTGGCGCAGTTCGTTGGCTGCGGTCTCACGGAACACCTCACCGATGGGGAAGTAGTTTTCCTTGTCGGCCTGGGCGGCATAGAATGTATATCTTGAATAGGCGGTTGATTCCGCCAGATAGGAGGCCACGAGGAGCTGTTCGGTCTTCGTGCCTTGGATTTTAGGAGTCTTGCTCATGATTATGTGAGGTTATATTCTTTAATTTATATCTTATATGACTATAACCTCTGATAAACGCTGTTTGTTCAGGCCATGAGCGATGAAATCAGAAATGCCACGGCATAAAGCATCATCAGCATGGCGGTCATGCCGAGCAGTGGGTTGAGTGCTCTTCCGGAGCGGGAGGCAAGAAGATAGGAGAGCAGGCAGTGGAGGATCAGATAGACACACGGGACGATGAGCCCGGCGGCTGAAATGGCGAGCCACGGCGCTATGGTGAGGATTGCGGCGAGAAAGCCGTTGGCTATGTAGATCCATAGCATCGGTCGGCGTCCCAGCACCACGGCGAGTGTGCGTTTGCCCACGGCCCGGTCGTCGTCGATATCGCGGTAGTTGTTGACCACGAGCACGTTGGCACCCATAAGTCCGATTCCGGCCGCCAGGGCGAGAAGCCACCATCCGAAATGGCCGCCCATGAGGAGATAGGTGAGGCTGACGGGGACTATGCCGAAAAATATTATCACGGCCAATTCGCCAAGAGCGTGGCGGGAGAGGGGATATGGGCCGGTGCTGTATGCCATGACGCCGAGGGCCACGGCTATGCCGGCGGGATACATCCACCATTCGCCGAAAAGGGCCACGATGATGATACCTGTGATGCAGGCGGCGCTGAGAGTGGCTAAGGTGGCGGTGAGCATGGCCCTGGGGGTGATGTCGCCTTCGGTCACTCCACGCCGCGGCCCTTCGCGGCCGGGGCGGTCAAGGCCGTCGCGGTAGTCAAAGTATTCGTTGGCGAAGTTGCTGGCTATCTGTGCCAGAAGTGCGAACAGCAGGCAGAGCAGGGCCGGAATGAGGCGGAAATGCCATGTGGCGAGACCGAGGCCTGCGGCATAGATCACTCCCGCGAGGCTCACTGGGAGGGTGCGGAGGCGCATCGCCTCAATCCAGCATGATATTTTTGGCATGGTGTGGAAACAGTTATTATAACAGTTATTATAGATGTGCTCTAATAGAAAAACCGGATTTCCGTCCCGGAAGCGTCATGTCGACGTCCTGACTGAAATCCGGTGTGTAGGGTTTTGATGATCTCTCTGGATTCTTCGTGGGTATCACTCGAATTTGTCGGCAATGGCAGAAGCGATGCGTGTCATCTCCTCGGCTGTCAGCTCCACTTTTTTGGAGAAGTTCATGTCAGCCTCGGTGTTGATGGGGATGAGGTGGATATGGGTGTGGGGCACCTCGAGTCCGATCACAGCCTCGCCAACGCGTTTGCAGGGTATGGCTTTCTGCTGGGCTTTGGCCACTCGGCGTGCGAATGCCATGAGATCGAGATAGTCCTGCTCCGGGAGATCGAAGATGTAGTCGACCTCCTTGCGCGGAATCACGAGAACGTGGCCCGGGGCCACGGGGTTGATATCGAGAAAGGCGTAATGCTTCTCATCGGCGGCCACCTTGTAGGATGGGATTTCGCCGGCTGCTATCTTGCTGAAGATGGTTGACATCGTAGTGCGGTCAGAAATTGATTTCC
This sequence comes from uncultured Duncaniella sp., assembly GCA_910587165.1. Taxonomy (GTDB): domain Bacteria; phylum Bacteroidota; class Bacteroidia; order Bacteroidales; family Muribaculaceae; genus Duncaniella. The sequence continues at coordinate 3,110 of CAJUKP010000003.1, read as the reverse complement.
ACGATTTTGAATTTCATGAGGCCGGCCGGCACCTTGATCTCAACTTCCTCGCCGAGCTTGTGGCCGAGCAGGCCCTGGGCGATGGGAGTGGAGGAGCCGATCTTTTTCTCTTTGAGATTGGCCTCTGAATCGGCCACGATGGTATATTCCATCTCCATGCCGTTGGCGACGTTTTTGATTTTCACGCGGTTGAGGATCTGAACCTCTTCCTTGTTGAGTTTGCTTTCGTCGATTATGCGGCTGTTGGCCACGAGATCCTTGAGCTGTGAGATTTTCATCTCGAGCATTCCCTGGGCTTCCTTGGCGGCGTCATATTCCGAGTTCTCGGAAAGGTCGCCCTTGTCGCGGGCTTCGGCGATTGCTGCTGATATGCGGGGGCGTTCCACGGATTCGAGGTACGCGATTTCTTCCATCTTTTTCTTGTAACCTTCCTTGGTCATGTAAGTTATTGCCATGGTAATGGTGTTTTTTTGAGGTGAATTCTGATTTTGAGTGTGACGTAAAAAATTTAGAACCCCGAGGCTTGCGCCACGAGACTCTATATTTATACATTGTCGGTGTTTGGGATTGAAACCTTTGCAAAGATAAGGACAATTCCCCGTAATCCCAAAGTTTTAACAAGAATTAATGTCTCAGCCGAATTCCTCGTGAAGCTTCATGAAACGGTGGAGTGTAGCCGGCGATATGCGTTCCATCGACCTGATGGCTTTGTCGAGAGGTTTCCGCTCCATAGCTCCGCTCTTTGAGTAGAATTTGTCGGCGTAGCACACGAGTCTCTCCAGCATGGTCTGCGGCATATAGTCGGCCACGGGCAAAGGCAGGCCCTGCTCCACCACCTCTCCGGCGGTTATGCCTGCTCCGGTGTGTCGCTCGGCCACGCGAGCCGATTCTTCATCGCCCCACTCGCCACGTAGCAGTGACGCGCCCAGCACACCATGCATTATATACGGGTGTTCTCCTGTGCATCCGATGTCGGGGGCCGAGGTAAGAAAGATACCGATGTCATGCAGCATGGCGGCGCGTCTCACGGTGGATTCGGCGATCGGGAGCTTCTTTCGTCGGGCAATCTCCACGGCCAGGTCGGCCACCTGTGTGCAGTGGCGCATATATATTACCCGCCGGAGACTCTCCGGCGGGTAATATCTGTCTATGATTTCCTGATAACCGCTCATTCCACTATGGTACACCATCCGTGTTTGTCTTCGATCTCGCCGAGCTGGATGCCGCGGAGGGTTTCGTAGAGACGGGTGACTACCGGTCCGGGTTCGCCGTTTTTCGAGACGATGTATTTCTTGCCTGTATCAAGGTCGTCGATCTCGCCTACGGGCGAAGCCACGGCGGCAGTGCCCACGGCGGCGGCTTCGTCGATATGTTCGAGTTCGTCTACGGTTATGTGGCGTCGTTCCACCTTGATGCCCATATCCTCGGCGAGCTGCATGAGGCTCTTGTTGGTGATCGAGGGGAGGATGGACTGTGAGGCCGGGGTGATATAGACACCGTCTTTGATGGCGATGAAGTTGGCCGGGCCGCATTCATCGAGATATTTTTTTCCCTTGGGGTCGAGATATAGCACTGCCGAGTAGCCTAACTCATGGGCGTGTTCGCCTGCGGTGAGCGATGCGGCATAGTTGCCCCCGACCTTCCACAGACCGGTGCCGTTGGGTGCCACACGGTCATAACGGCGCATGATGCAGATGTTGGTGGGCTTGAAGCCGGTCTTGAAATAGGGACCCACCGGAGTGACGAGGATCAGAAACAGGTATTCCGATGCGGGTTTCACTCCCACCTGTGCCGAGGTGCCTATCTCGAGAGGACGTATATAGAGCGAGGCGCCCGAGCCGTATGGCGGCACGAAACGCTCGTTGAGTTTTACCACCTTGAGCACCATCTCCTTGAATTTCTCGATGGGCAGTGGTTCCATGAGGATTCCTTTGGCCGACTCCTGTATGCGGCGGGCGTTCTCTTCGAGACGGAACACACGGACCTTGCCGTCTTTGCCACGGAAAGCCTTGAGCCCTTCGAATATTTCCTGCCCGTAGTGGAGACACGTCGAGGCTATGTGGAGGTTGATCTCTTCGCTCTGCGACACCTCGATCTCACCCCATTTGCCGTCGCGGAAGTAGCAACGGACGTTGTAATCAGTTGGCATATAGCCAAATGAGAGGTTTTTCCAGTCTATCTCTTTGTCCATTGTATTGGATGTTTATATAAATTATAGTCGCAAAATTACTAAATTTTCATGTAAAGTATTATTTTTGTGGCATGAAAAAGTTTCTATCATTCATTATGTTTTTTGTGGCGGTGGTAAGTATCTCCGCCCAGCCCAAACCTACTGTTGCCATTTTGGGCGATTCTTATTCCACATTCGAGGGCTATGTTGAACCTTCAGGCAATGAAGTGTGGTATTTTGCCTCCGGACGTGACTATACCGATGTCAATGATGTGAGGCAGACATGGTGGCAGCGTCTCGCACGTGAGCACGGGTATAAGATCGGAGTCAACAATTCATATTCGGGTGCCACGATTTCCCGCACGGGCTATCGCGGTGAGGACTACACCGACCGTGCTTTCATTACCCGCATGAACAATCTCGGGAATCCTGACATTATTCTCGTGTTCGGGGCCACGAACGATTCCTGGGCCAAGGTGCCGATGGGTGAATATAAATATTCGGGATGGACTCCTCAGGAGCTTTTTGATTTCCGTCCGGCTATGGCAAAACTGCTCGATGGATTGCAGACCCGTTATCCGAATGTCAGGATTTATTTCATCCTTAACGATATTTTGTCTGATGATATCAACGAATCTGTGGATACCATCTGTAAAAAATATGGGGTCGAGGTGATAAAATTAAAAAATATAGATAAGAAAAGCGGGCACCCCTCCGTGGAGGGGATGGGGCAGATTGCGTCGCAGGTTGCAGATGCAATCGGTAAATGAGTTCAGGCTGGCTGATTATTATCAGCATTGCCTATCCCTATATATAATAAGGTATATTGAGCCGAAATCATAGCGTTTTAGGTGTGAAGTGTTAAATAAGTGTTAAAATATGGTGTAAAATTTGGAGGATACCGGAAAAGTGTCTACCTTTGCACTCGCTTTTGAGAAGC
>CAJUKP010000002.1 GCA_910587165.1 uncultured Duncaniella sp. | reverse complement strand
AGAGCGTCGGATTGTGGTTCCGAAGGTCGTGGGTTCGACCCCCACTGTTCACCCAAAGGTCAGGAAGAGGTCATATCTTTAAGATGTGACCTCTCTTCTCATATATCTTTCTATATATCCGGAGCGGATGTAAGGAATTGCAAACCGGTCACGTAGTTTCATATCACCGCCAATATGGCGCAAATGAAACTACGTGACCGGTTTTTATAAGAGTTTGCTTTCAGTCTATGTAAGCTCCTTTGGCGAGGAGCTCAGAGTAGCCACGGTTGAAATAATGGCTCTCGAAGTCTTTGGGGCGTAATATACGTGAGTCGTATAGAACCAGGTCAAGGTCTATGACAACGCGCCCGGTCTTGTTCTCTGTTTCCGTGCGTTCCTGTATGGACTCGTAATCCTTCAGGAGTGTGACAAGCTGATCGGAGCTCATTGAGGTGCGACCGTGGATCACAGCGTTGGTATAAGTGGTCCCATCGCCTGAGACAGCTGGCGATTCGTAGACTGACGAGACTTTGCATTCCGACAACCGCTCGCAGATGAAGTCGATGGCATTTTTCACCTGTTTCTCGCGGTAGGGAGTGTTACTGCCTATGCCGACGGTGAATGGGATTAAAGAGTCCATAGATATGTTTTTATTATATGTTTATTGTGCAATGCCTTTCATCGTCAGGGCTATACGTCCGCGTTGAGCGTCGATATCAAGCACTTTCACTCTCACACGCTGCCCGATTCTCACGACATCGGCGGGAGAGGAAATGAATCTGTCGCTTAACTGTGAAATATGTATGAGGCCGTTTTCTTTCATGCCGAGATCGACAAAGACTCCGAAGGCAGTTATATTATTGACCTTTCCGCTGAGTTCCTGCCCGAGATGGAGATCATCAATCTTACGGATGGAGTCATCAAAGATTTGCTCCTCTTCCTTCTCGCGCGGATCAAGTCCCGGTTTCTCAAGCTCGATTATAATATCTGTAAGTGTAGGCAGGCCTATTTCTTTTGTGACGTATTTGTCAAGTTCTATGTTATGGAGCTGGGCTCTGTTCCGGGTTAAAGTCGCGACATCCGATCCCGCATCTGACGCAATCTGTTCAACAAGAGAATATCTCTCAGGGTGAACACCGGTGTTGTCAAGCGGATTTGGGGAATCGGGTATGCGAAGGAATCCGGCACAAAGCTGAAAGGCTTTTTCTCCCATACGCGGGACGTTCAGCAGCTCTGAACGAGAGTTGAAGGGGCCGTTCTCAGCCCGATAGGTCACTATGTTTGCAGCAAGAGCCGGACCTATGCCTGAAACGTAGCTGAGAAGCTGGCGCGAGGCAGTATTGACATTCACTCCTACAGCGTTGACGCAACTCGAGACCACGAAGTCGAGCGACTCCTTGAGTCTGGTCTGGTTTACGGCGTGTTGGTATTGTCCGACGCCAATACTCTTGGGATCAATCTTGACGAGCTCAGCCAACGGATCAAGAAGGCGGCGACCAATAGATACTGCTCCACGGACAGTGACATCTTCTTCGGGAAACTCCTCGCGAGCCACCTCGGATGCGGAGTAGATGGAAGCACCTTGCTCGCTGACCATGTATATCTGCACCCTGCGGGGGAATACGACATCGCGGAGGAATCGTTCGGTCTCGCGTCCTGCTGTGCCATTTCCAACGGCGATTGCGTCAATCCTGTGCCGGTTGACCATATAACACAATGTGTCGGCAGCACCTACAAAATCGTTGGCCGGTGGTGTCGGATATATCACATCATGTTCAAGAAGGTTACCCTGTTCGTCAAGTGCGACGACCTTGCATCCGGTGCGGAATCCGGGATCAATCGCGATCACTCTCTTATGGCCAAGCGGCGCGGCCATGAGTAGCTGGCGGACATTATCGGCAAAAAGCTGTATGGCAGCTATATCGCTTTTCTCTTTAGTTGCGGCGGCCACTTCGGTCTCTATTGAAGGACGCATCAAACGTTTGTAACCATCTTTTACCGCGCTTCTTACGACTGCTGCCGCCGCGGGGGATGCGGATGATCGGACAAACATACGGGTGAGACGATCCGTCATCTCGTCATCATCAATGTTTATCGAGACTTTCAGGAAGCCCTCTTCCTCGCCCCGACGCATTGCAAGATATCTGTGGGAATTGCAGGTGCGTAATGGCTCGGAGAAATCATAGTAGTTTTGATAGGTGTTTCCCTCTTCCTCTTTCCCGGATATGACCTTTGAGGATATCACGGCAGAACGTTGAAAACGCGCACGGACTATATTGCGTGCTTTCTCATTTTCGCTTACCCATTCGGCGATTATATCTGACGCCCCGTCTATGGCATCTTTGGCTGAAGCCACATCCCCTTTGACAAACTTGGCGGCAAGAATCTCAGGAGAACTTGCCGAATTCTGTGCCATGAGCATTTTGGCCAATGGCTCTAACCCGAGAGTGCGGGCAGCCTGGGCCCTTGTGTTGCGTTTGGGCTTGTAAGGGAGATAAATATCCTCAAGTGCGACGGTATCCAGTGTCTCGTCTATTCTTAGCTCAAGCTCGGGAGTCAGGTCTCCCCTATCCTTTATCACCCCTTTTATATATTCTTTCCGTTTGTCCAGTTCGGACAGAGCTTCATGTCTGAGTTGTACGGTGCGCACGGTCACCTCGTCCATTGCCCCGGTGGCTTCCTTACGGTATCGCGCTATGAAAGGGACTGTGGCTCCGTCGTCAAGCAGACGCAGACAGGCGGCTACGTGCTTGCGCAGGTGTGTGCCTAATTCCTTTGTTATTATATTGGCGTGAACGTTTACCATAGGTTGTATTACCTTTTTTTGAGTGTTAGGATTGTTATTTCAGGTGTTGCTCCGATACGTGCGGGAAAACCCACAGTCCCGTCGCCGATATTTACATACAGATAATGTGTTGAGTCTATGTCGTTATACAGTCCTCCCCATGTGTCATAGCGCCATATCGCCGGAGACCAGCTTCCCATCTGCATCTGCATGGCATGGGTGTGGCCGGAAAGTGTCAGGGCTATGTTTGCAGCAGGATTGTTCGCGATCGAATCGGTCCAATGAGCAGGATTATGAGTCAGTAGAACTTTGCATACACTATCGCTGACAGCAGGATATGCCTGCGTGAGTGAGCCGTAGACCTTGAAGGGTGGATCGCCTATGTTCTCCACTCCAATTAGTGCTATGGAATCTGTTCCAGAATGTATGAATTCCGTTTCGTTAAGCAGCAGACGCCATCCCATATCTTTCTGCATGGATATGAGCTGATCCATGTTTTGCTGTTTCGAGATCTCATTAGGCCAATCGGAATAGTCCCCGTAGTCATGGTTTCCAAGTATTGAGAAAACACCATAACGGGCATGGAGACGAGAGAGTGGAGACGTGTGAGGTTGCAATTCTGATGTCCTGGAATTGACGATATCACCTGTAAATACAATCACATCCGGATTAAGTGAATTAACCTTATCCACAAGTTTGCTGACAAAAGAAGTGTCGTTGCCGAAGGTGCCTGTATGGAGGTCTGATATCTGTGCTATACGGAACCCGTCAAAATTGTAGGGAAGATCTGATACGGGTATGTCCACCTCTTTCACCTGTATGGCGAAGCGGTTTATGAGCGCCCCCCACCACATTGCTCCAAATACACCGATGGCCATTACCGATCCTGCTGCCGTCAGCCATTTGATTCTTCTCCGGTGGATGAGTTCCGGTATGCGTGATAACAGATCAACAGCCACATAGATATATTTGGCCACGTATACGGTGAGATATGAGTAGAGTGTCCACATCACCGCAAGAAGCACGGTATTGTCACCGCCTCTTCGTGGAAGGCAGATGGCAACGATTACAGCAAGCTGGAACAGCAACGCTGAGACAAGTTGCACACGCGACGGCCAAAGCTTGTCGCAACGGCGTTTTAATATGCCATAAATGTAGCTGTCAACCAGCAGGTTGACCAGGATGATAATTATGGCCGGGAGGAGCAGAAGTCGCATCGTATGGGAGGTTGATTTAGCAATAACCGGCAGCAAGGAGCTTATTGCGGAGAGGATTGGCATACATGGTGTACATATATGTCCTCATGAAATTGCGTTCTTGGGTGGTGATGTCGGGTACATCTACTTTGTCAAGTTGACCTTCGATATACTTTGTCACATTGTCCGCCTCTTCTGAAGAATAGCGGTCGGCGTACATTTCGGAGTCGAAAGCACGGTCGTAAGCCACATAGTTTATAGGGAATATCTTATAGCCCACATGGATGCCACAGTCAATATGGCGACAAACCATTCTGACCACTTCCTGTTTGTCTTCCCCTTCGAGGGCTTTGACAAGCGGAGATATGCATCCGGCGAATGCTATATGAACTCGTCCCTTCATTCCAAGCAGGCCTGTCTCCATTGAGAACAGGTCGTCATGCTGGCTCTTCTTGAATTCGGGGTCACGATGGCGAAGAAGCCATTCACGGGCTTTCAGATAATCATTCGGATCGAATTCGTAGGAAATGGCAACCGGAAGGATGTTAAGCTCGCTTATGTTAGCCGCGAGAGTGCCTCCACCGGCCAGACCGAGCATTTTGATTACGCTCTCCTGTGTGTGGTCACTTGAATCTTTAGCTCGGCCTTGGCGCTGAGCTATCCAAATACTTTCACCTTTCGTGGTTATGGCATGATGGATATAACCCGATAGTTGTTTGGCGGCGTCAAGTGCCTGGCGTGTCGGGAGATTGCGTTTGACTATAAAACTGCCGTTGAGTTTCACGAGATGGGTGATCCAGTCGTAAATGAGCAGATTATCGCCTATAGCGACCTCAGATGTCTTGAGTCCACGGCGCAGGAAACATAAGTTTATAAATGAGGCATCAAGAACTATGTCACGGTGATTTGAAATGAATGAGTATGCTGTCGACGGGTCGACATTTTCAATTCCCGTACAGGTTATGCCTGATGTGGTGGAGCGTTCAAGATTCTCAAGGAAACGCATCATGATTTTATATTGAAAATCACGTTTCCCTTCGCAACTCTCAAGAAGCTGCACAAAATCCCCGTATTCTATGTCCGGAAGCACCCAGCGCACAGCGTGTTCAAATCCCGGATCCTTTACCATCCGGCTGATTTGTTCAGCAAAACTGGCGTCATCGTATGGCGCAATCTCTGAAAATCCTAATTCGTTTGCGTTCATTACACGCGTATAATTTTTAATATAAGAAAGTTTATACTAAAACCGATTTGTTGAAACAATAGTTGGGTCAAAGGTAGAAAAATTTGTCATAACCTGCAAAATATTCTCACACATGGCTGATTAATTTAAGCTTTTTTCGCATACCCCTACTCCCTGCTTCCGATGTTCCCGTCAGGCATCTCAAGTTGTATATATTGTTGTTTCTGTATCTGATTTGGTATTAAATCCGGTGGTTTGTGTTAAGAATTTATAATGTATGATGCGCTATTTATGAAAATATATTACATTTGCGGTCACAATACTATAACTGATAAAACGATAAACTGCACTGGAATGAAAAGAATCACATTATTTCTATCAGGCATTTTCTTCGCCATGGTTATATTTGCTCAACAGAGTGAACTGGACGAGACCATCTACAGACGGTTTCAGTTTCCGTTAACAGACTCTGATACAAGATCGACGTTTTTCTATTTCAATGGCGAATGGTTTCCGGGTGCCAATTTAGAAGAGGTAAAACCGGATCAGATAAAATCTGTTGAAATTAAAGAAGATGAGTATGGAAATCGGGCAATTTTCTTGACGGTATCTCAGGAAATAATTGAGCAGATAAGGTCTGGTGTGGATGATAAATTGATAAATTTAGATCCTATCTGTGAATTTCCCGGTGGAAATGGTCGGATGATGGAATGGATAAGCGAGAATATGAAAATACCGCAGACACTTGACGGTCGCGTCTGTGTCGTGACTGCCATCAAGATTCTGCCCGACGGTACTGTTTCCGACGCTAAAATCCTGAGGCCGAGCAATAACGAAGAAGCAAATCATGAAGCTCTCCGATTGGTGAATAGTTTGCCAAAATTCAGAGTGAAATATCAGACTCCGTATAAGGAGCCATTGTACTATAGTCTCCCCATCACATTCAGCGTGCCGGGGTCAATAATCATACGGTAATCATACCCATATCTTCTGATTTTTAATAATGCCCATGACTATACCTGATCAGGTGAGTTATGGGCTTTTTTTTAAAAAGATTTGTATATAAACTCCAAATACTGCTGTTTCAGCCGTTTAACTCTTAATACAATCGAATGCTTTAAGTTTAAGGTGTATCTTAATTTTGCAAAATTAAGATAATCGGATAAAAAATGGCTGGAGAATGCTTGTAATTAAAAAAATTATTCTTACCTTTGCACCGCAAATGAGCTAAAGGACATATCCAACCGGAAAGTTTATCTGCAGACCAAAGGAAAGATGCCGGAGTGGTCGATCGGGGCGGTCTCGAAAACCGTTGTTCCTTTTTGGAACCGGGGGTTCGAATCCCTCTCTTTCCGCGCAAAGAGCTGTAAGCCAAATGTTTACAGCTCTTTTCTATTTAATGTATAATGAGAATCTGAAGGTTCGTCATTAAGAAAGCCCACGAAAACGGCATTCCGGACATTTATTTGCTACAAATTGGCTACACACTTTTGAAGATGCCGAAAATGTAGCAAGTGTGTAGTAAATTCGGCTGTAACAATCTGATATGATACAATTTACAAAGACACACGTCGGACTGTGACGGTCATAGATCAGCCAAATTTAAGCTCAAAATCATCAAATCGGACAAATGTGTAGCTTATTTGTAGCAAGTAGCGTTGTAAAGCATTGATAATATGTAATATACAACAATGTAACTTGTTCAAACGTCGGAAATCCGACGTCCGGTGTCTGACGCGAAAACATTTTGTCCGCAACGTGTCCGCCATTGGCTTGAATCTGTCTCAACTCAAACTATTCACTAATCGTTTCAATGCTGAACACTAAATTTTGACACACCCTCACCTTTGTAGCGAACCAAGGTAGCCAACGGTACTATATTCAGTCTGCATTTATGATGCCGGCTGATGCGAAGGAGCGTCAAGAATCAGCCGTATGGGTTTATTGACAGCTATTTGTGGCAATGGAGTTTCTACCATCCTTCGTTTTGCGTCAGGTTGATATTACGCTCCATCTCAACAAGGGGAATGGGCCATAATTCATGACGTTTCTGATAAGTACGGGTGTACATTAAGTCGCCGAAGATGTCAGTCGCATTTTTTACAGATTGTTCAAGCAGTCCCCAGCGACGTAAATCCCAGTATCGCTGTCCCTCACCGACAAGTTCAAATGCGCGTTCACGGCGTATCCTTTCTGCCATCTCCTCTTTTCCTCCGACACTTAACCAGGCTGTCCCGGAATTTAATCCGGGCATACCAGCACGGCTACGGATTTTGTTGACCTCTGCTACTGCCTTGTCAGTATGACCACTTTCATTATAAGCCTCTGCAAGCATAAGTATCACATCGCCAAGACGAATAAGCGGGAACTCGTAAGGAGTCCGATTGTATTCTCCCCAATATCCGTCAAGATTACCCGTAGGTATCCATTTTCGCCAGAAATATGAGTTCCAACCCTCTGAATTGCGGATGAAAGCTTTTGCCTCCATCGGCGCACCCCCTTTTGAGGGATCTGCCAGAACAAATTGCTTGTCCATAGGCGTGGAGCCGGCATCAGTGCCGAGGTAGTGTGAATATGGTGTGATTACGTTGAGACAAAGGCGTGGGTCTCGCAGACGGTAGGCATCCATCACCTTTGTGGTATCGCAGTCAAGGGTATTTGTCACAACGGTGCTGCCTTGGTCTATTGAGACGCTCATGTATTTTCTTCTTAATTGTGAATCGCCGGCATTGAAACCCGGAAAAATATCATCCCAGTTGAATGGTGAGCCATTGAGATTCTCATACATATCTACCAGTGTAGTTGATGGTACGATGCAGTTGCCCGCAATCAATCGCATAGTCGATTTGTTGCCGAAGTATGATACAATATCAAGCGCATGGCCTGATACATTTCCGTCAATCGACTGGATTGAGAATATCATTTCCGGGCTATGCCTGCCATTGTAGAGACGAAACAGCTCGTTGTAATCCGGGTGAAGGGAATACCCATAATTATTGTGCTTGTCATAGACAATTTCCTCAAAATCCTCTATAGCCTTATCCCACTGTTTATTGAACAGGTAAACTTTGCCACGCAGGGCATATGCAGCACCTTTTGTGGCCCGGCCGAGATCGGAGGCTTCCCAGCTTACAGGCAGTTTTTCAATGGCATCTGTCAGGTCATCCATGATATGCTTGCGGATTTCATCTTCGCTGCTTCGGGGTGCGTTGAGACTGGCAAATTCCTCGTTGATGTCGCAGCTCTCGTCATAATAGGGGACACCTCCCCAGCAGTTGAGCATACGGAAGTAGGCCATCGCCCGGAGAAATTTTGCCTCGCCGGTCACGCGGTCAATCGTTTCCTGACTAATCGGCATGGTCGCTACATTGCGGATAACGGTGTTTGAGCGATGCACCAGTTCATAAAGATACTGCCAATGATTCTGGACCCCGGTACTGCTTGAGGAAAAAGTATTGCCACGTGAAATGTCAGCCCACGGAGTTGTGCCGTCGGCAAGGTCGCTGCACATATCGAATGTGAATTCCATACCGAAACACCACTGAGCTTTCATGGCCGCATACATTCCGATTGCGGCCTGACGGGCATGGTCTTCGGTCTGCCAGAAAGTTTGTCCCGACATTTGGTCAGCCGGAGTGAAGTCAAGGCTTTCGCAACTTGCCATCATCAGTGATGAGGAAATGAGAATACCGGCGATATATTTTGTCTTCATTGATGGTCCGATTTTTAGAATGATACGTTTATGCCTATGGAATATTGACGCACTGTGGGGTATCCCACGTTAGCTGCAACTTCAGGATCAAGTCCGGGGAACTTGGTTATAGTGAATAAATTGTCGATGCTCGTGTAAATCTTCAAATTCTCGACAAAAAATTTCCGGGTTATCTTTTGGGGAATTGTGTAACCTAACTGAATGTTCTTGCATCGAAGATATGCGGCATTATGAACGAAAGCATCACTTGCAATGTTGTTTTTACCATTGGAATTGTTACGCAGAATGGGATACCTTGAATTGTAAGGATTTTCCGGTGTCCATGCGTTATCTGTTATGTCCTTGTTAAGCGACTGTCCCATGACGGTCACAAAACGGAATGCCTGATTATTATAATAGACAGGATTGTTCCCGACTCCCTGAAGCAATATGCTGAAATCAAACCCGTTCCAGCTCACTCCAAGGTTGGCTCCATAAGTGAGACGCGGCAGCGTGCCATGACCGATTTCTACACGGTCGCTGGCATCAAGTTTCCCATCACCGTTGGCATCACGATATAGAAAGTCTCCGAGTTCGGGACGCTGATAAGTGGCAAAATAATCAGGATTGCGGTCAACGAGCGACTGCACATAGTCAAGGTCAGTCTGGTCACGCACAATGCGGTCGACACAGATGACATAAAGCTGATTTATCGGCTTTCCTTCCTGTATCTTATACACTCCGCTGATTGAAGATACATCTCCTTGGAATTTTGTCACCTTGTTGTTGACAAATCCCATATTGAACCCTAATCTGTATGAAACTTTGCCTATACGGTCGTTCCAATTCAAGTCAATGTCGAAGCCTTTGTTGTTTACCTCTCCGGCATTTTGATTGGGTACGGTGCTGGTTCCATGTTCCAACGGCGCCGGCAAGGAAATAAGAATTCCTTCGGTATTTTTATTGTATAGATCAATGCTTCCACTCAACCGGTTGTTGAGCAATGCGAAATCAATGCCGATATTGGTCATGTATGTCTTTTCCCACGACAGATTGGGGTTTGACAGAATGGTCTGCGCAAAGCCTCCGGCAATATTGCCGTTGAGTATGTATCCGGCAGTTGCAAACAGTGACTGGTACATATAGTAACTCGTGGTGGCGTTGTTGCCGAGCGAACCATACGAGGCTCTGATTTTTAAGTTGTCAAGCCAGGAAGAGGTGCCGTTCATGAAGCTTTCCTGCGAAATTCTCCAACCTGCTGCCACCGATGGGAAGTAACCCCAACGATTACCGGGCGCGAATTTCGATGACCCGTCAGCTCTAAGGTTGGCTTCAAGGAGATATTTATTATCCCAGTTCAGATTTATGCGTCCGAAATAAGAGCGCATGGCCCATTCAGTATAATTCCCGTTTATTTCTCCATTTGTTGTTCCGGCATCTATGCCTGTGAGCGAATCATCGATGAGGTCATATTTGCGGAACATTTCATTCTCATATTTGTCATATTCCTGACTTGCTCCTAAAAGTATTGACGTTTCAAGTTTTGAAACATCGAACTTATAATTTGCGGTTATCTCTGAGGATCTGAAATTTTCGGCATAATTGTATTTGCGTATATATGTGCGCACGGCACCGTCGCGCAACAGAACGGGACCATCGAAAGTAAAGCGGTAAAGATTGCGGTCGGTCATATGCTGTTCAACCTTGCGGTCCCAATAATTATAAGTGAATGAACCCTGCAGTGTCAAACCTTTCAATGGCTGGATACGTGCGTATATCTTGGCGACAATACGGCGTGTCTTTGTCGGGAAATCATCTTTGTAAAACCACTGTCGGCGATAGGGATTGAAGTTGCTCACATTTTCTTCCTCCGGGTTCTGTATTCCACCGTAAAGACCTGTTGCCGGGTCATAGAGGGTCATGCCGGGAACCGTATTAAAGGCTCCCGAACCGAATATCACGTCACCGCCTGCCGCGGCATTTTCTGCCGAAGGATTATTTTTGTCAATGTAGCCGAACAAATCAGTGCCGACACTCAGCCAAGGCTTGATATTGACATCAAGATTTGTACGCAACTGATAGCGTTCATAGTCGGTGTAATATATCATGCCGGGATTATTGACATACCCCAAGGATATGTTGTAGCGGGCTCTCCGGCCTCCTCCGGTTATGGTAAGATTATGGTTCTGAACCACTGAAGGGTTACGGTATATATGGTCTTGCCAGTCGGTGTTCGGATATATTGTAGGATTACGCCCTGCGTCACTACGCCACTCATCAATTTTACCCTGTGAGAATCTTGGAGCCTGACCGTTGGCAATCAGCCCGGCGTTCTGTATCTCCATGAAGTCGGCATAATTCGAGACAAGATTCATGCGTTTGGCAACCGTTTCAAAAGACACATTGCCACTGTAAGTCAGACGCGGAGCCGACTCTGTGCCATGCTTGGTCGTTATCAATATCACACCGTTGGCTGCTCGCGAACCATATATTGCGGAAGAAGCAGCGTCTTTAAGAATGGAGATATTTTCAATATCTTTAGGGTTTATATCACTTATGGAAATACCGGTCATTCCGTCGATGACAACCAGTGGAGCCGCATCGTTGAGTGTGCCCTGTCCTCGTATCCTAATGCTTTGTGCTTCATATCCGGGGGGGTTGCCTCCGCTGTTGGTGACAGTCAGGCCCGAAGCCAGCCCCGCAAGGGCATTAGTCGAATTTGTGATAGGTCTGTCGGCAAGAGTGGAGGCACTTATTGATGAAACAGCACCGGTAAGGTCAACTTTGCGTTGAGTGGCGTAACCGACCACCACTACTTCATCAAGGCTCGATGAGGCAGGTTTGAGTTTGATGGTCAGATTAGATGCGTTTTCAGGTGTTAGACTAACCTCTTCAGTTGTAGTCCCGATGTATGAAACTTTCAGTTTGGCCGGCAAATCGACTCCGTATAATACGAAACGTCCTTCGGCATCAGTAACCGCCGCATTGCGTGGATCCCCGGTCTGCATAATGGATGCACCGATCACAGGTTCTCCACTTTGGTCAAGAACCGTACCCATGACAGTTGTTGACTTAGCTGATTTCTGTTGCACTTGTAGGCTGTCAGGAATAGATTGCGAATATACGGCAGCAGTACCCAGACACAGTAAAGTGACAATAATTGGATAAATCTTCATTTTTTGTCATTGCTGTTAATATGGTGCAAATTTATTGTCAAAAAAGATTGTGTCAAAGGAGGCGTAAATAGACAACGCGAATATGGCAATAAACAGAAACGGGAAGACAATTCTATTGTCATCCCGCCGTATTAAGCAGTTATCCAATATCAGTCAATCTGCACTACAAGATAATTGGTAAGACTCCAGAATTTTTTCGGATCAGTAATAGCCAGGATTTTGTTTTTATGTTGCCCGGTTATCTCATATGAGTCCTCAGGATGGTTGGTGTATATCTTGACTTTGTTTGATTTAAGGTCTATGGTGCTCAGATTGCGTTTGTCGCCAATGATAAAGAAACCTTTGTCAAAGTCGCCTTTAAGCAATTTCGATTTGCGAAGGAAACCGGTTTCTATAATGTGATGTTCCTTGAGCTGCGATTTCTGTGCCACCACATAGTAGCAGGTGTTCAGTTCATTCTCCAGTAGTATAGAGGCTGCCTCGGCCTCACTTAGATTTTGATTTACAGTTGTGACAGTCGTATTCAGGGAGTCAACCTCATTGCTTAGGTCGGTTATCTGTTGATTGGCTTTGGTCAATAGACTTCTGAGGGCTTCGATGTCTGCTGTCTGACTGTCTATCTGATTGCGTAACGCTTCGATTGTGCTTTTTAGTTCCTCGGTATACAACGATGATTCTTGGAGACGACCTTCAAGTTCAGTCAGTTTATCACGCCTGCTTTGCAGCGTTTTTTTTACAGTTGCAATATCAGACAGAATACGCGCACGCTGAGCCGGATTTTCAAGTGATTGCGTGCCGGAAATGGTCATTATATTCTCAAGATGCTTGATTTGCTCCATACTTGTTGATATTTCTTTAACGAGACCAAGGAGTTGGTCGCGTTCTTCAAGAGCCGTAGCCAACTCCTGCTTTGAAGCATCAAGCAGTGAGGTCTGTTCCTGCGTCTTATCTTTATTACCGCAGGAAGATAACATCATTGATATTGCGATTGCGACGATTAAAAACAGTTTCATAATCAGGTAATATTAAATGCCGACACAAATATAAGTCTTTATATTTTTCCTTTCTGATGGATGTTAATAAACAGCACAAAAGTGTCAATGAACGTCCTGACAGGAAATTGGTTGTGTCGCAATTCTGTGCTAACTTTGCATTATGAAATCAATCGAAAACAAAACATCTCTGATTTTAGACCTGTTTTTCTGTGTCGTGTTGCTTCCGATACTCATAATTTTAGGTCCTTTACATCATTGGTTTAGCCAATGGCCTATGTTTTTTTGTATTTCATGTGCCTATATGTATGGATGCTATTTCATTCTGATGCGACTGAATGTGCCCAAACTGCTCATAGATAAGAAATATTATAAGATAGCCGCTTCGATTGTCTCACTGGTTCTGGCAAATTATATTTTGTCACAGTATCCTCTCCCGGATATGGAATTTATCACTCCGACCATGAGTAAATATCAGACGCAAGTGCGAAATTACAGTGTTTCAATTACAATTTGGCTGATGTTTTCTCTGGTAATGGGCTACTCTTTAACCATCTCATTTGTAAAGGAACTGTACGACCAGCTGCTACTCAACAAAAAAATTGAGGCACAACGCAATAAAGCCGAACTTGCAGTATTCAAAGCTCAGATAAGTCCTCATTTCATGTTCAACACGTTGAACTCGCTTTACAGCCTTGTGATTGGAACCTCGGATAAGGCTGAAGTTGCGTTTATTAAATTTACTGAATTATTGAAATACACTTACATAACCATTGAGAAAGAACTTGTTGCGCTGAAAGATGAAATAGACTATATACAGAACTATATTGACCTTCAGACCATACGGCTCAACAAGCACACCACAGTGGATTGGCAATATGATGTTGAAGACGTGGATGTGAAAGTGCCGCCAATGCTGATGTTGACCTTCGTTGAAAATGCTTTCAAATACGGAGCATCGACAAGCCGAGATTGTGTTGTATCAATTCATTTGACCGTAAAAAACAGTGTGTTGGATTTTCAAACGTCGAACAGCATAATGAAACATACAGATGAGTTTCGCATGGATGTACCGGTCGGAATTGAAAATTGCAAGGCGCGCCTTGCAACTTTATATCCCGGCAGACACGTTCTTGAAACAGTCGAGGACGACGGAATATTCAATGTTTCACTTAATATACAATTGAACTGAAGTGGTAGATGTGATTAGATGCGTCGCAATAGATGACGAGCCTCTGGCTCTACAAGTGATTTCCAAATTTTGTAATCGGATAGGGAATATAGAGTTATTGACTTATTCCGATCCATTGGTGGGTTTGGATGTAATTAGACAGACCAAGCCTCACATAGCATTTCTGGATATTGAGATGGAAAATATCACAGGTTTGGCCATTGCCCGGCAATTACCGGAGGAAACCTGCTTTATATTTACAACCGCATATCTGGACTATGCGCTTGAAGGCTTTGAGCTTGATGCAGTCGACTATCTCCATAAGCCCTTTGCATACTCCCGTTTTCAGACAGCAATATTTAAAGCTCTACGTCGTCTCAGGCTTGATGAAGCTGTTGATGACAATCGTTACATACTGGTAAAACAAGATTACAACAATGTGAGTATTCCGCTTGCAGAAATATTGTATATAGAGGCGATGGAGGGATATGTGAAGATTTATCGAGAAAACGGAGATTGCACGGTTTCGCGTATGATATTAAAGAATATCGGCAGTCAACTTCCGGAACAGGATTTTATACGAATACACCGCTCGTTTATTGTCCAGAAATCAAAAATTAAAAGTTTCAACAAACGGGAGATTGAATTAAGGACAGGAAAGCTTTTGCCCATAGGCAGACTCTATTCAAACGAAGTGACCTCCATTCTGTTGCCAAAACCATGATGATATCAGCCGGATTCTGCAAGACAAGGAAAAGTTACGTCAGCGTTTATGAAGGCTTCGACCCGTTGCATCAGTTCGGTTGGGCTGATATCAACCGCGCCTTTGTAAGTCGCTATATCAACTATCTCCGGCGGCACGGCTATATGCCTAAAGTCGTGAACTCACCTCCTACTCGATTTAATGTATAATGAGAATCTGAAGGTTCGTCATTAAGATTGTTGGTGTCGTGTAGAAGAATTAGCCATATCCCTTCTTGTCAGATGTGATTTATGCTTCGGTCAACGGTATTACCTCTGCGTGTTGCTTGAAATCGGACAAGTAGAATGAATATCTTTTATATTGCAGCAGCAATGGTTTGATAACATTTATGAAGGTAGTGCGATTAAATACGATCAGGTCAATGTAACTCATGTTCACTCCCGTGGCACCGCCGATGACTTGACCGAGCTGCTTCGGTTCAAGGATTTCATTTGACAGTCTGTCTTCCAACTCGTGGCGGAAATCCAATGGGATATTTCCGTCATTGCAATCAATATTCCCGAATGCAATAAACATCGCATGAGCGCCGAAACTGTTGATATAGTCAAATATTCTGGTGGAATCATTGTAATAATCGGCAACAAGGCCCTCGAGACAAGTAGTGCCGGCAATCACATCATATCGCAGTTCGTCTCTTTCTTGAGGGGATATCTGATAGCCTGTATACAGGTCCTTCGGATTGTCAAAGAATTCCCGACCGCCGGCTTTTACAGACATCTCCATGGTGCCTTTCAGTTCTGACAAAGGTATCATTCCGTCCTCAATATCTTCGGCCGGAACAATTTCATCCACATATATGAATGAAATCCCTTCGCCAAGTATATGTTCCAGGATGATCCACATGAAGTTATCACATTCTCTTTTTGGCAATGCATTCAGATTCTTTTCATAATAGGAGATACAAAAGCGATTTTTATCTTCCAGATACAAGGCTCGCACCATGATTCGGGCAGTGTCAATGTCGGTGCCATACATTCTGAAGTCAAAGGGACGGTCGGTACCTTGATTGAATGGCTGGAAGTGCCATTTGTTTTTCAGGGATTGAGGCATCCGGGATATGATGTGTGGATAAAGGATAAAAAGATCAGGCCATCCCTCTATCGAAAATGAGAACTCATAGTCACCACCTAAATAGAAATATAACTTTTCAGATATAAGGCAGGTACCTTCATGGACAAATGCCGTTAATGCATCCGCTTTATCATTTGAGTCAGGAGGAATCATGCCGGATAATTCACTCTCATTTTTCACAAACCATTTCCAGAAGTCTTCGACACGTTTGGTGAAAGGTATTTCCAGATTGCATACGCGTATGAAACAGCGGGCGTCGTCATTCGTTGGGTCGAGTTCTACAGCCCTATTGAAGTAACGAAGTGCCTCTCTGATTTGATCAAGAGAGTATTTTGCATACCCCATCCTGAAATTCCATAGGAAATCATTTTCGCCTTTCTCCCTGATAGATTCAAGAAGGTTTATGGCAGTGATATGATCCTCGATGTTGTTGTAGGCTCTCGCAAGAAGCCCTGTGGTTTCAAAATCACGTTTTGTCTCCGGAATTTTCTCAAGAGTGTCTATGATCTTCTGATGATTGTCTGCCCGGTGCCATTCATCAATCTTCCTTCTCAGATCGCTGTTCATTTTACACCGGTTGAAATGTGAGAGTAATCGTTGTATAGCAGTGTAGAGGTGTCCCATAAAATGGTTTTATGAAGGTTTATATTTGATTGTAAGAGCGTGGATAAAGACCTGATTGATTTTTGGCAACCGGATTTCGCGGTCGTCATAGCAATGCATTTTTCATGAAAATACATTAGCATTTCTCATTCATCGCAAAATTAATAATAATTTTGAAACTCCGACAACTAACATAACTATTTTTGATACCTTTATGTGGTATGATTTCGGTTATGCACGAATCTCAAATTATCACATATCGCTATTTGGTATGAAATAATCCGGGAAAAGAGCTAACTTTGTGATTCCAATTGAGATAAATGATATGTCTGAAATTGCTGTGACCCAAGAGTATAACAGTCTGCCAAGAGAAAAGCCAGTATAAAAGGCTCTGAAAAGTCATGAACATAACAACTGATCCAAAATGAAAGAACCTATTCCATTGCATCGCCACGATTATTTGTCTGATAAAGGCTTTAGTATCAAGATGGTCACTCAGACAGAAGCCTTTCATCATCCTGTCCTTTACGCGCATCGTGATGATTTTTATATCTTTGGCATCATAGTGCGTGGTAGTCTTTGCTGTGATATTGACTTCAACACACAGAATATCAGTGAAGGTGAAATTCAGTTTATACGGCCGGGGCAGATACACCGGTTTATCAGCGGGAATGATTTTGAGGGCTGGATGATTATGTTGGAGGGCGGACTTGTCGATGATAAATATAAGCTGGTATTTGAAGAAGCATCGGTAAATGGTATCCCGAATAAAATGATTGATATTGAGTTTGACGAAATTAAAACACTGTTCACCCTAATCCGCAGAACTGTTGAACGCAATAGCGATATGACTGTTGTCAGGCATCTTATCTCTGCATTTGTCGGTATGATCGCAGAGTGTTTCCAGAGATCCTTTTGTCAACGTCAAGAATATAACAGTCGTCATACTGATATTGTCATTAAACTTAATTCTTTGTTGCAGATGCATCTTACAGAAAGTCACAGACCATCGTTTTATGCAGACAAGCTACACCTTTCGACTGTTTATCTTAACGAAGTTGTAAAGAATGTGACCGGATGGAATGCGAGTAATTATATCCGGAATGAAATTGTCCTTAGAGCGAAGAGAATGCTATATCATACTGATATGAGCGTTAAAGAGATTTCTGTGGCACTCGGGTTTGAAGACAGTGCCTACTTTACCCGTGTATTTACAAAGACAACCGGTAGATCTCCCATGAATTTCAAGCTTAAACCTTGATTTGTCCAATTACAAGCGCGTTATGTCTATTGACTGGTCTACGTTCCTGAGCTAATTTTGCAGTCAAAAAAACTGTAAGATGAAAAAGATTACGAAGTTGAGAGTATGCGACTGGTCGCTACTTGTTTTCACCTTAATTATGCTCGTATCCGGCCTTCAGCTTGAAGTCAATCCATATCGGGATCAGATATGGGTTTGGCTACATATCATCATCGGGATATTCTTTGTCGGATTTATATTATGGCATCTAAGCCTTCACCATAATCCGATGCAGAGTGCTGTCAGACGGGAGAAGCATCATCATGGTGGAAAATCACATTTCCTCGGAATCTGTTTCGTTCTTACAGTTCTGAGCAGCGTCATAGTTACATTTCATTGGATCGGTACTTACACGCATTCTACCATCGGGGGAATTCATGGAAAAATCGGGTTTCTCTTCCTGGTTGCGATTGCCTTTCATGTTAGAGAGAACATCAGATTCTATGCCAGACGGAAATCAGGCAGGAGCATCTGAAATATCAACCGGAGCCATACTTCTTTTCGAAAATAGAATAATGTTCACTTCCCCATTGCAACATCAGGTCAATGATCGGTAGAAGTGATTTCCCTAATTCAGTTATACGGTATTCAGAGCGAGGTGGCAGCTCCGGATAAATAGTCTTTTCAACAAGCCCGTCACCAACCATCTCTTTCAACTGGATATCAAGTACCCGGGGCGCGGCTTCAGGCAGACACTTATGCATCTCGCTTGGACGCATAGGCTCACCGCTTCGCAGCTCGTCAAGAATACATGATTTCCATTTGGATTCAATGAGACTCATTGTCAGTCGCAGAGGACAATCCAGGTCTACCGGAATCTTTTTTACGTATGCCATATCAGAATTTAATTGTCAAATCTGATGCAAAGGTATTGAATATATCTGAAAATCAGAATACCGAAAAAATTTTCCATATATGAAAAATTTTTCGGTACTTGACAGAAGCAAAATACCATTGTAAATTTGCAATCGAAAAAGTAACAATATAAATTCAACCAATTATGAGAAACGAGATAAAGGAATATGAGGCAGTGGCAAAAGCTGCAGAAAAGTTCGTGAGAAGCGTA
Organism: uncultured Duncaniella sp.; assembly: GCA_910587165.1. GTDB lineage: Bacteria > Bacteroidota > Bacteroidia > Bacteroidales > Muribaculaceae > Duncaniella. The sequence goes on along the minus strand of CAJUKP010000002.1, from coordinate 178,590 downwards.
GCCGAGGACAACAGTGCGTATGCGAAAACCTTGTTTACCGATGATGCCGTACTGTTCGGAATGCTTGATGGGGTTCTGGAGTATGGATCCATCGAACAGTTCTACCGCAATGTGGACAGCGTAGGTGCCGGTGACAACTTCAAGGCACGTATCGACGTTCTTGCCGTCGAGGAGACAGTCGCCGTAGTCCGTGTTCTTGAGGAAGGTTGGGGCGGCCGCATCGACTTTACCGATTTTCTGCTTCTGCTGAAGCTAAATGGTGAATGGAAATGTGTGGCAAAAGCCTACAACCAGAACTCAAACACGATAAAGAGATGAAGATAACCGTAATTACCGGTAGCCCGCGTAGAAACGGGAATACTTTTGCAATGGTTGATTCCTTTATAAAAGCAGCCAAGGCAAAGGGACATGAAGTGGTACGGTTTGATGCCGCCATGATGAATATTGGTGGCTGTCATGCCTGCATGACCTGCTTCAAAACCGGGAAAGCCTGCTCTTTTGATGATGATTTCAATATCATCGCACCTCACATCATGGATGCTGATGCCATTGTCTACGCAATGCCGGTCTATTGGTATTCCATTCCAGCACAGATAAAAGGTGTGATAGACCGGGTGTTTTCTTTCTGTGTGGCAGAGAAACCTGTGGCCGGAAAGAAGATGGGTCTGATATGCTGTTGTGAGGAGAATGATGTCTCTGTCATGGATGGCATCAGATTCCCGATGGAACGTACTGCCGCTTTGCTTAAATGGGAAGTTGTCGGCGAAGTTCTCGTCCCTGGAGTGTTTGTCGAAGGTGATATTGATAAGACCGATGGATGTGCCCAGGCAGAGGCCCTTGCAGAGAAATTCTGATTGACTGAATCATTACTTATCAACATACAGAGGCTGGATGATGTCGTTTCCTATGGCATCATCCAGCCTCTATATGTTGAGTCCTACTTTGATCGAGATCGAAGAACCTTCCGGAGAATTGCATTGTTATCATTTTGATCTTTTTCAAAAAAAGACAATACTGTAAACTGTATTTTCCCAAAGTAGTCTGGAAAGGCCTCTTTATCTGTGAATTTGGTTGCTTTTCCGTTGATACGGGTAGTCACCGCTGGATGATACAGCCTTAACTTTGTGGTTATACAAATATAAGAAAGGAAAGAATCAAAAACGATGATTTATTATGGACTTAGATAGCATAAAATCACCCGAAGACATTAGAAAACTATCTCTCACAGAACTGGATGAACTGTGCGGGGAATTGCGCGAGGCCCTTCTTGGCAAACTCAGCGCGCATGGAGGCCATATCGGACCTAATCTTGGTATGGTAGAGGCAACCGTGGCTTTGCATTATGTGTTTGACACGCCGGACGACAAGATTGTTTTTGATGTATCACATCAGACATACGTCCACAAGATGATAACCGGCCGCATCAAGGCATTCACAGACCCGGATCATTTTGATGACGTCACGGGTTTTACAGAACCGCGTGAAAGTGAATATGACCTTTTCACCATAGGTCATACATCCACAGCTGTCAGCCTTGCGGGAGGCCTTGCCAAGGCTCGAGATCTCAAAGGAGGAAAGGAAAACGTTGTGGCACTTGTAGGTGACGGTTCTCTTAGCGGAGGTGAGGCGTTTGAAGGTCTTGACTTCGGCGCTACACTGGGGACTAACTTCATTGTGGTTGTCAATGACAATGATATGTCGATAGCTGAAAACCATGGCGGCCTATATGATAGTCTCCGTCATCTTCGTGAGACAGACGGTCACGGTGAACCGAACTATTTCAAGTCCTTGGGTTATGACTACAGATATGTGGCCTATGGAAATGATGTGGCGGCGTTAGTCGAGGCATTCAAAGATGTGAAAGGCATAGATCATCCTGTTGTCATTCACATAAATACGCAGAAAGGGAAAGGTTATGCACCGGCGGAGGCCGACCGAGAGACATTCCATTTTGGTGCCCCGTTTGATTTGTCGTCCGGCAATCCGCTCCGGATAAGCGAGGAGCCGGATTATGGCGATATTACGGCAACGCACCTCATGAAACTGATGAAGGAGGATAGTTCTGTTGCTGTTATAACGGCAGGTACACCGGGAGTGATCGGCTTCGGCCCGGTTCAGCGTCAGCTTGCCGGACGTCAGTTCATTGATGTTGGTATTGCCGAGCAGGAAGCTGTGGCACTTGCTTCCGGTTTGGCCAAAGGTGGAGCAAAGCCTTTCTTTGGAGTGGTAAGCTCGTTCTTACAACGTGCGTATGACCAGTTGTCTCAAGACGTGGCCATCAATAATACACCTGTTGTTATTGGTATCTTTTATGCCACAATGTACGGAATGAATGATGTGACGCATCTTGGATGGTTTGACATCGCATTGATAAGCAATATCCCGGGTTTTGTCTATCTCGCTCCGACTTGCAAGGAGGAATATCTCGCCATGCTCGACTGGGCCATGAAACAGACCGATCATCCTGTGGCTATCCGTGTCCCCGGAGTAAAAGTCATTGAGAGAGGAGAGATTTTCCCCACTGATTATTCAGACATCAACTGTTACAGTCTGGATCAGAAAGGCCGGGACATCGCTCTGATTGCAGCCGGATCTTTCTACAGCCTTGGCGAGAAAGTTGTCGAACTCCTGAAAGCCCGGGGCTATGAGCCAACTCTCATAAACCCTCGTTTCCTGAGTGGGACAGATGATGAACTGTTAAGAAATCTCGAGGCAGACCACAGACTGGTGGTCACCCTTGAGGATGGAGTGCTCGACGGTGGTTTCGGAGAGAAGATCGCCCGCTTTTACGGAACATCACCAATGAAAGTGAAATGCTACGGTATCAGAAAGGAATTTGCCGACCGATATGATTATGCATCACTCGCAAGAGAAAACCATCTCGATCCAGCCGTAATAGCCGGAGAAATTGAAAACATCCTGACAAAGTAGGGAAAAGCATAGAAATAAACCTTATACGGACGCTCTGATATCAGAATCCAGAGCGTCCGTATAGGGTTTTGAGAATTACTGTTACTGTTTCGGTTTGACTACAACTCCAGTACCTTTCAGGCCGTTGACACCTATGACAAGCGGCTCTTCAAAGGTAACAATGCGGATAAAATCACTTTCGTATACAGCAGGCTGACTGTCAAGGAATCCAACGTCGTAGAGATCTTTGACCTCCTCTCCCGGTTTCCGGGCTTTGGTGGTATCTATGGTAAAGTATGCGACTCCAAATGATGTGAGATTCTGAAAGAAATGTGTGCCCTGGCTGGGTTCTATACGATAGTTGGGAAGAGCCGACTCAACAATCAGCTTGGCTCCTGATATAACTGGCCATTTCACCGGTATGCCTAATGCAGTGTCAGATGACCCCCAGCGTCCCGGTCCGATGAGAATATATTTCTCATCTTTCTCAAGGAAACCTCGGTTAATCTTCTCCATCTCTCGGGCAATGAGTGAATTATTGAACGATGAGAATTTGTCGGGTCTGACATATACCACAGTCCTGACACCTTCGATATTGCCGTGTCCGAGCGCGGTGGACGATTTAAGCAGCAGAGACTCATCCGGTGTGGCCATCACTGTCTCGTCAACATTCTCCTTACGGTCAACGATGGGACGTATCTGAAGCCAATATAGATGACCTTTCATTTCGCCCTTACGGTCAATCATTCCCGCAAACTCGATTTCGACAGGACGTTGCATCTCTTTTTGCCCGGTGCCGAGCATGAAGTCGAGTGCAGGTGCGAGCGGATACACATTGTGCTTGAGCACATTGTTGAATGTCACCACCTTACGTCCCTCACCGAGGTCATTGTCCCGCAACACATTGTCCCTGTAATCGAATGTGGATACCATATATTTAAGTTCACCTCTGTCTGCCATATCCTGTACCCGGATCTTAGCCACATTGTAGCCATCGTCAACTTTCAGATCCAGCAGCGACGGGAGCGGAGAGGATATCTTAGAGCCAGACAGGGATATTTCCCGCTCATCACCCTTCATGTCAAGCGCATACATTCTTGTCTGAGTGTCGCGCAAGGCGAGTTCAAGTTCTGATGTCTGGAGAATACTTTCGGGATGTCTGGGCGAGAATCTCAAACCGACTCCACCGTCAACGATATATTTACCGAGTCCGACAGCTATTTCCGCTACACCATCCTCCGGCTTTTCATCTCGCAGCGGATAGTAGTTGAGCGAACGGCCTACTCCGGAGAACGATGGGAAATAGTATCCGTCAACATCCTTACCGACAACTTCCTGCAGGATCACGGCCATTTTCTCCTGATCTATAATATTGGATGTAGCCGTCATATAGGCCTTTGAATCAGCATAGAACACGGACGCATACACACCTTTTATCGCATCCACGAGAAAATGCAGCATCTTCTCCGAGTCCTTGAACTTAGGCACCATATATGTGGAATATATGCCGGCGAAAGGTTGATAATGAGAGTCCTCAAGCAGACTTGATGATCTGACAGCGATCGGAGTATCGACCACTTCGATCAGAGCCTTGAGATCTTCCTTGATATGGTGTGGCAGTTTAGCCCTTAGGAAAGCGTTCAGGATATCTTCGTCAGAAGCATTGCTTAACGCGACAGGATAGAGCTGATTGCTCTCCATGAACTCGTCGAAAATATCGGTGCAGAGTACCACGGTGCGTGGGATCGTTATGGAGATGCCCTCGAAATTGTCGCACACAGGGTTTTTCTTTATGATTGAATCTATGAACGCCAGACCTCTACCCTTCCCTCCAAGCGAGCCCTGTCCTATTCTTGCGAAGTTGGAATAATGGTCAAACCGATCCTGGCGGAACACTGCCACCACTCCCCTGTTCTTCATTTTCCTGTACTTCACAATGAGATCAAAAAACAGTTTTCTGACCTGAGGGGCATCACTGAGATTCCTGAAACGATGATGCTTGATCACCTCGGCTATAGGGAACATGGCACGTGAGTAGAGCCATCTTGAGATATCATTGAATGATGCGTGCCAATACAAGGCATCGGCGGGGATGTCGAATATATGCTTCTGCAGATCCTTCAGTGAATGGATGCGTCGTATCTCCTCGCCGGTCTCCGGATTCCTGATCACGAAGTCTCCGAATCCGAAGTTGTCGATAATAGCCTTGCCAAGATCCACAGGAAACTTCTTGGAATTCTTGTCGATGAACGTCCCTCCAAGTTCCAATACATCCTTTGAATTCTCAGTGTCTGAGCTCTCGATGATCAATGGCAGATACGGATCCCGCTTGCGCAGCTCACTTGCCAGCTTGATACCTGCCTTCGGATCTTTCTCTCCTTCACGCTTGAACGATACGTCACTTATCACACCGAGTATGTGGTCGGAATAGCGGTCGTATAATGCAAGAGCTTCCTCGTAATCACGTGCGAGCATGACTTTTGGACGTCCTCTCATGCGTAGCATCTGTTCATGCTCGTTGAGGGCCTCCGTAGAAAACTCACGCGATTGTTTGAGTATGAACTTATATACGATCGGGAGCACCGAGGAATAGAATCTCACTGAGTCCTCAACGAGGAGTATCATCTGCACACCGACATTATTAATGTCATTATCAGCGTTCATCTTGTCCTCGAGAAGCTTGATTATGGCAAGCAGAAGATCTACATTTCCCAACCACGAGAAAACATAGTCAATTCCGGAGAAGTCTTCCTTTGACAGACGCTGTGATACTTCTTTGGAAAACGGAGTCAGAACAACGATCGGCTGTTCAGGGTGCATTTCTTTGATGCGGCGTGCGCCGGTGAAAGTCTCGCTGACATCATTGCCGGGCATCATTATCACCAGGTCAAATGATTTTGTCTCCATGATTTCCAACGCCTCTGCCGAGTTAAGCGCCCTTGTCACTCGGGGCGGCGATGAAAGATTGAGAGAGGTATACTCGAAATATAATTGTTCTTCCACACGGCCATCCTCCTCCATCATGAAGGCGTCGTAGGCCGAGGCGATGAGAAGCACATTAAAAATGCGCTTCTGCATAAGGTCCTGGAATGAGGTGTCCTTGAAATATAATTGGGTTAACGCGTCGTCGTGCATATAAGTCAGGTTTTCAGATATTTTCTGTTATGAATGAATCTTTGAATCCAAGGAAATAGAGCACACCGTCAAGGCCAATGGTTGAAATGGACTGTTCTGCGTTGGCTTTAACCTTTGGTTTGGCATGGAAAGCAATCCCGAGTCCGGCTGTCGACAGCATGGGGAGGTCATTCGCGCCGTCGCCTACTGCAATGGTCTGGGCTATATTGACATTCTCCACCTGGGCAAGAAGTCTCAACAGTTCGGCCTTGCGTCTGCCATCCACGATGTCGCCGACATATCTTCCGGTCAACTTTCCATTTTCAATTTCAAGCTCGTTCGCATACACATAGTCGAATCCGAACCGCTGCTTGAGATGGTTTCCGAAATATGTAAATCCTCCTGATAATATGGCGGTCTTATATCCTGCACGTTTCAAAACCTGCATCATACGGTCCACGCCTTCAGTGATGGGCAGATTGCGGGCTATCTCTTCCATCACACTTACGTCGAGCCCTTTTAACAACGCCACACGCTCACGGAAACTCTCGCAGAAGTCAATTTCACCTCTCATGGCCCGTTCAGTGATAGCTTTGACCTGTTCTCCCACGCCGGCCTTCATGGCAAGCTCGTCAATGACCTCTGTCTCTATAAGCGTAGAATCCATATCAAAGCAGATCAGACGTCGGCAGCGGCGGTAGAGTGTGTCTTCCTGCATCGAGATATCAAAATCATCCTCCTGTGCGAGCTGTAGGAATTTTGCCTGCATGGCATGGGCATCACCCGGGGTACCCCTCACTGAAAGCTCTACACACGATTTTGACAACGGCTGCTCTTCGTTCAGCGGCATTCGTCCCGTGAGTCTCTGTATGGCATCAATATTCATGCCCTGTTTGGATATTTCGGCTGTGACGTTGGCAATCTGCCTGGCTGTCAACCGTCGTCCGAGCAATGTTATGATCCATCGGTTTTTACCCTGACGACCCACCCAGTCCTCATATTCCTTTATGCTGACCGGTGTGAAACGTATGTTGACATTGAGCTCCGATGCCTTGAAAAGGAGTTCTTTCATTATGTTGCCGGAGACTGACGCGTTGGTCCTGATCAGGATGCCGAGTGAAAGGGTGTGATGAATGTCGGCCTGTCCAATGTCGAGAATATCTGCGTCATAATGGGCAAGAATCTCTGAAAGAGCGGATGTTACGCCGGGATGGTCCTGCCCGGAAATATTGATCAGTATCAGTTCAAGCTGAGTTTTTTCCATGCTGTCTGTGATTTTCTGAATGCAAAGTTACGACTAAAATTCATCTTTCGGCAGTTTTTGTGGTATAATGTGACTAAATTCAAATGAAAAATTAGTAATTTTGCATCTTGAATGTGCCTGCTGACCATGGCGCTACTGAATCACGACAAGAAGACATGAACCTCTCACGCAAAGTCACCATCTCGGCCCTCTTATGGGCTTCGGCTTCTCTTGTGGCATCGGCTGCAGTTAAAGACTTGCCGGTGCGTACCATAAACGGTAAGATATATCATTATTATGAAGTTCCTGCCAAGGAAACTGTCTATTCCCTCTGCTACAAGCTTGGAATAACCAAGGATCGTCTCATAAAGGATAATCCTGCTGTGGCCGACGGCTTGAAAGCGGGAATGATTCTGTTTTTCCCGATGGAGACCTCTTCTGAGCCATCTCACGACAATAATAAAGTCGCGACATCAATAATCAACCATAAGGTTCAGAAGGGAGAAACTATCTTCGGGATAGCAAAACAATATGGGATTTCCACAGAGGAACTGATGGCTCAGAATCCGGTACTTCAGGAGGGCCTCAAAGCCGGTCAGGTGATCACTGTCAAGACTGTGGCTCAGAATTCTTCGCCTATGGCTTCCGAATCCGCAACTCCCGTCATGGAGAAGCAGATGAATGCGTATATAGTGAAGAAGAAAGAGACTTTCTATTCCATTGCCCATGAACATGGCGTCTCTGTTGCTGAGCTTGAGGCTGCCAATCCTGGAGTTACGTCCCTGAAAGCCGGTCAGGTACTGAATATCCCCGGTGAGGTCCATCTCTCGGATGATGAAAAACCGGCAGAGACATCAGTGGCTGTAGAAACACCGTCAACAGATCCCTCCGGATCGCTTTCTGTTGGAGCCACCGCCCTTCCCTCCGACAGTGTGCCGGCAGATACTACACTCGCAGCCCCGGTGGATAAACGGGCTCTCTCGATTGCCGTGATGCTTCCCTTCATGCTAAAGGAGGAGAACCCGTCGAAATCTGCCCAAAGATGTACCGAGTTCTACAAGGGGCTTCTTCTTGCAGCTGATTCTTTACGGCACTCATCCACACCGATACATCTGACAGCGTTTGACACGGAAGGATCTTCGCTGACAGTAAGGGAAACTCTTTCGCAGGCTGATTTCAAGGACTTCGATTATATCATTGCACCGGACAATGCCGAGCAACTTGCCATTATTGGGGAATGGAGCAAGAACAACTCCACGAAGGTTCTAAATGCATTTGTTGTCAAGAATGACTCTTACGTGACTAATCGTGAGATGATGCAAGGCAATCTTCCCAGTCCGTTGATGTTGGAGAAGGCAGTGGAAGGGATGTCGGAACGGCTCCGCTATTCTACTCCCGTATTTGTCTCCATAAATAATACCGCTTCAGATAAGGCGGATTTTGCATCTATGCTAAAGAAGTCCCTTGATGCTAAAGGAATTTCTTACATGGAGCTTGCTGTAGATGGCAAGCTGATGCCTGCCAACCTCAAGGCACTCCCTGCCGATGGCAATTACACGTTCATTCCACTTTCAGGCAAGCAGGCCGATCTGAATAAAATCATGCCTGGAATCATAGAATGGCGTGATGAGGCGATCACCCCCGGAGTGAAATTGTTTGGCTACCCGGAATGGATCACCTTCAGAGGCGAGACTCTTGAGAATATGCATAAGCTCAACACCACGGTCTATTCACGTTTTTATGCTGACGAGGAAAGTTCCCGCACTCGTGAGCTCGAGGATCGTTTCCGCCGTTGGTATGGCAAAGGTATGGACGCGGCTGTACCCCGCCAGGGACTGCTCGGATTTGATACTGGAATGTTCCTGATAGAGAGCTTTGCGGATGGAGTAGACAAATATGATGGCGTTCAGAACGGCTATCATTTTGTCACATCGTCCCCCGATGGCGGCAGCTATAATGATGTACTCTACTTCATTAACTTCCGTCCGGGTGGAGTAACTGAAAAAATCAATCTGTAATGATACGCCGTCTACTCATCCCCCTTCTGCTTTTGCTTCCGTTGGCTGTAATGGCTCAAAGGGAGTATTCTCCAAAATTCTATATCGGAGGAAAAGGCGGTGCCACCCTATCAAAAATGACCTTCTCTCCCGGGGTACACCAGAAAATGGTACAAGGTGTGACCATGGGAGTGCAGGCCATATATACAGAGGAGAAAATATTCGGACTGCTCGCTGAAATCAATCTCACACAGCGTGGATGGAAAGAGGATTTCGAACGTGATCTTGCTCCGGAATTTGAATATTCCCGCCGACTGACATATATCCAGATACCTTTCATGACCCATATCTATTTCGGATCTGATAAATTTCAAGGATTTATCAATCTTGGGCCTGAGTTCGGATATATGATAGGCAGTAAGATCACAGCCAATTTTGACTATTGGAATATTGCTGACATCCCGGGCTTCCCGACCACGATGCGCACTAACGAACAGCTCTCTAAGGAAATTGAGAAGAAATTCGATTATGGCATCGCGGCAGGAGTGGGTATGAAGTTTACAGTGGCGCGCCGGCACACATTTATGCTCGAAGGTCGGTATTACTATGGACTTGGCAATATCTTCAAAGACTCAAAACGTGATTTCTTCAGCGCGTCACGCGGAATGTCTATTGAGGTAACGTTGGGATATCTTATTCGTGTGAGATAATATTCCCCTCTTTGGGCAATACGGATCTGAGCATCACGTAGCCTGCAAGGCCGGAGATAAGAGAGCCAACCACAATGCCGAGTTTGGCATTAGCCAACATCGCTGCTCCTTCACTTCCACCGTCGCCGAATGTCAGGTCGGCGATGAAAAGCGATACAGTGAAGCCGATACCCCCGAGCATGGATATTGCAGCCATCATCTTCCAGTTTGACTGTTCAGGCATCGGCGCAAGCCCCAGTTTCACAGTCAGCCATGAGAATATGAATATTCCAAGAAACTTTCCTGCGACAAGTCCTACTATGATAGCAAGGCTTATGCCGCTCACAATAGTGGCCGGATTCATGTCAAGGAGATAAATCCCGGCATTGGCGAAGGCGAATATGGGGATTATGAGATAGTCAGCGAGAGGATGTATCTGATCTTCCATTTCCTGAAGTGGCGAGATGACGCGGTCTGAGGCACTTTCGATGCGTTTAAGCCAATCCATCTGCTCATGGCTCAATATGGATCGTTTCTCGAGATCTTCCTCATCGTCATCGCTGAATTTCCGTATATTGTCGCGGATCTCCCTGATATATTTTTTAGGGGCATATACCGGTACGGCAGGTACGCACAGAGCCACAAGAACACCGGCGATAGTGGGATGTATGCCTGAATTCAGCACAAGAAACCATACCACGCCTCCAATTATGAAATAGAACATCTTTGACTGGATCTTCAGCATGGCTCCACCTGCAAACAGGATGAGGAGTCCGATCGCTGCATAACCGAGGAAGGTAATATCAATGTGACCTGAATAGAATGCGGCTATGACAATGATGCCGCCGATATCATCGACAACAGCCAAAGTGGTCAGGAATATTTTGAGAGACAACGGTACGCGTGTCCCTAACATGGCTATGACTCCGAGCGAGAAAGCAATATCGGTAGCCATGGGTATCGCTGCTCCATCAATGTAGTCAGTGCCTGAGGCAAGAGCAAAATATAATCCGACAGGGATGATCATACCACCGATCGCCCCCATTATTGGAAGAAGAGCCTGACGGAATGAAGACAATTCACCTACGAGTATCTCCCTCTTTATTTCCAATCCGATATTAAAGAAGAAGATTGCCATCAGGGCATCGTTGATGAACTGAATCACAGTCATGGGATGACCTGCATGGGAGAATATATTGAAATCTCCGATCTGCAGTCTCATTTCCTGACTCCAGAAATCATTGTAAATATCTCTCAATCCGGGAGTATTGGCCACAATGAGAGCCAGCAATGTGGCAAGAATAAGCACATTGCCTCCGGTTGCATGATGGGCAAGTGCTTTGCGGGCTGAATAAAAGGGCTCGCGCGGAGATAGTGATGTATGGGGTGCCATAGATAGAATTGATGAATAATTTCTATTACAACACCCCTCCACCCACTATGGTTTTTCAGCTGCGGCCTTCTTTTTGGTTTTACGTTTTGAGAGATGCCACGTAAGTAGTTTCCCGCTCCTGTCAAGCACAAGAAGCAGGAGCAACAATGCGATGAAAGGGATGGTGAGAAGTTTGATCACATAGCCGGTCTCAGGATCAAGCACCTTGATCAACTCTGGAGCTGGAGTTTCGGTGATAAATGTGAAACTTATGGAGCTCAGTGTCCTCTTCCACTTCACAATACCATTTTCAAGAAAAACGAGCGATGCATTACCACGGGCAAGTTCTTTAAGTAGCTTGGGATCTGCATTATAGATCTCATTATTTGCCATAGAGACATCCTTCCACCATGCGACACCTGCCGAATCGGTGGCGAGGAGAGTTACGAGAGATCCTCCGCGGTCATCAATGAAATCATTGAGCTCGTTGATAAGATATGTGCACGACAGATCTACTTTAGTGATATCCGGAACCGTGACTATGAACTGCTTCCCCTCTTCATCAATTATATCCGGAGTGACATCATCGCCATTTTCATCAAGCACGATAAATCCGTCATCCACATTCTCACTCCCGCTCACAAGACGGCGGTCCACAAATGTCCAGGTGGAATCGGGAAGATTATCAATGGTGAATACCTCCGTCTTGCCATCTTTCTCATAAATAAAATCGAACACAGTCTCCTCCCCCGAATCTGTGGAAGCAAGGAGTTCGGTGCCGGGTGAGAATCTGCGGAAATCAAGCAACGGCTGTATATTGTAACCATAAAGTTCGATGGTCAGGATATAGACGGTGATGAGACCTCCTATTATCCATTGCACATACGGCATGAACAGTCCGTCGGTGCGACGATTGTAAAATATCAGATAAACAAGTCCTGCAGAGATGAATATATTCTTTATGAACGTGGCGGTGTTCGAGAGTATGAGAAAGTCGCCGAAACATCCGCAATCATCCACAGGTGAGGCGATAGCTATATATAAGGTGAGCGGGAGCATTACAGCCATCATGAGGATGAGTGCCCATACAGAGACACGTTTGTAGCAACCGAGCAGCAGAAGAGCGCCGAATACAAATTCATATCCTGCAAGCAGGAATGACGCACACGTGATCAGAGCTGAAGGCACATCCCAACCCCATACATCGAAATATTCCCCGATCTTGATGCAGCTGCCCCATGGATCCACCCCCTTTACGAAACCTGAAAATATGAACGTGGCACCAAGTATCACCCTTAGAATCCATACAACCGCGGGATGATATGGGTTGAACCTTCTTTGTGTTGATGATTTCTCAGACATCTTCAGTGAGTTTTATTATTCCGAACACGGCATAGTTGATAATATCCATGTAGTTGGAATCAATACCTTCCGACACGATGGTGTGTCCGCTATTCCCTTCGATCTCTTTCACGCGCTGAAGTTTTGTCAGTATGAAGTCTGTATATGAATTGACCCTCATCCCTCTCCACGCATCGCCGTAATCATGTGTCTTAGCTGCCATGAGATCTCTGGCCATCCGAGCTTTCTTATCATACAGTTCAAGAGCTTCATCGGCATTCATGTCAATCTCGTCGGCATATCCACGTTCGAGCTGGATGAGTCCGACAAGTCCATAATTGACAATTGCCATGAACTCACCGAGGATACCTTCATCCACCATTGCTGTCCCCTCCTCGAGAGTGCGGATACGTTTTGCCTTGATATACAGTTGGTCTGTCACAGATCGGGGACGCATGATCCGCCACGAAGGGCCATAATCCTTGAGCTTTTTTGAGAAGATATCACGACATATCGTCAGAGCGCGGTCAAATTGTTCGAGGGTATTCATTCTATTTATTTAAGTTAGCCCCGGAAATATGCATTCCGGGGCTAAAGTTATTGACTGAGAATTCAGATGATGTTTAGAGAAGGAGTTTCTCCACACGCTCAAGATTAGCTCCGTCGTTGAGGTTGTAGTAGATTATCTTGAGATTGTTGAGAGCGTTGGTCATGGTGTCGTCAAGTTCATAGGCCTTCTCAAGATAGGGTGCGGCCTCCTTGAGAAGAGGATTCATGTTCTCGACACGGTATTTGTTGTATTCAGCCTGGCTCATGCTGCCGGTCTTCTCGTCAAGACGCTCATACTCCTGAAGGAGTGAAGTGCCGAAACTGAAGTTGATGAGTGCATTGTTGGGATCAAGCTCGACAGCTTTTTTGAAATTGCTCTTTGCAGTTTCCTTGTCGCCCTTGTCATCGCAGAGCACACCGAGCAGATAGTAATATGTACCATTGGACGGATCGGCAGCGATGGCATCCTGAAGAGTCTTCATGGCGGTGTCGTAATCCTTCTGTGTGATATAGTAGGAAATGATACGCTGGAGGAACTCAGGCTTCTGGGTGCCGAACTTGTCGAAGGCAATCTTGGAATACTCAAGTTTTTTAGCCTCATCCTGCATCTCGTATGCCACAGAGTAGGCATAGTCGTATGCTGCTATATCATCATAGCCGAGAGCCATCATCTTGTCAAACGCCTGGGCTGCCTCGGGGAGCATCTTGGCTTGCCATGCGGAGAGTCCGGCATAGTATGCCATCTGGGCAGCGGTGGAGTCAGCTATAGCCTTGGGCGCTGTCTTGCCGAGACGTGGATTCTCAGGTATATCCACATAGGCAATGAATGCCTGATATGCTTCAGGATACTTCTGTGCATCCCAGAATGCAGATGCCGAGTTGAGAAAATCATTGTGGTGTCCGGCAATCGAGCTGGCGATCTCTTTTGAGAATTTGGTCTTGACCTTTCCCTTGGCATCAACCACAGTGTCAACCTCAAGTGCCATCATGCCATACTTGTATCCGTCGATCAGGGCGGAACCCATCTCGATCAGGTCCGGATTCTTGCCGATAAGCTTCTGGCTGTAGAGATCGTCATAGAGCTTGAAACCTGCCTTGCCGGGAATCCAGTAAGTCTGAGCATTACCCTTGGTCTCCTCATTCGAGAATGCGGGAGTGATCTGTTCCACCGCCTTCTGATAGGCGGAGTACTTGTCTACTCCCTTGAATGTCTTCTCAGCCTCCTTTACGAGCGAGGTCTGAGCTGACATCGACACAGAGGCCAGGAGGCCAAGTGTCAGGATGCTAATTTTTTTCATAATAGCTTGATATTAGGTTATTGGTGATTACTGTTCTTCTGAATCTTCGGGGTCTAATTCGTCATCAATCTCATCGGAGTCTTCCTCGAAATCAAGTATTGTCTCCTCTATGAGTTCTTCAGCCATCATCTCGGGAGCCTCCTCATTCTGCTCCTCAACTGCTTCCACTTCCTCTTCAGGATCGGAATCAACACAGCAGACGGAAGCGATGGTGTCGCCTCGCTTGTCGAGATTTATGATACGTACACCCTGTGTATAACGGCCCTGTACCTTGATATCGCTCACATGGATGCGGATAGTGATTCCACTCTTGTTGATGATCACAAGGTCATTTTCGTCGTTGACGCTCTTTATAGCCACAAGTGCTCCAGTGCGCTCGGTGATGTTCATGGTGCGGACACCCTTGCCGCCACGGTTTGTGATTCGATAGACGGGGACACGCTCAAGTTTGCCATCTACCTCTGCCTCTACGTCAAGCGGAGTGCGTTTTCCGTAGCCGCGTTCACTTAGAACCATAACGTCATTGGTGGTTTCCTGCGGCATACAGATAAGTCCAACAACTTCGTCGTCAGCATCATCAAGGGTCATACCACGTACACCTGTGGACATACGGCCCATCTCGCGCACTTTATTCTCCGGGAAACGGATGGCACGGCCGTTACGGTTGGCGAGAAGAATCTCACTGTTACCGTCGGTCATTTCCACTGCGAGCAGTTCATCGCCTTCACGTATGATAATCGCGTTCACGCCTTTTGCACGGGGGCGGGAGTAGGCCTTGAGCGATGTTTTCTTGATCACACCACGCTTTGTGGCGAAGACAAGGTTATGTGTTGTCACAAATTCCTCGTCGCCAAGGTTCTTTGTGCAGATAAATGCCTTGACGGCGTCATCGCTTTCAATGTTGAGCAGATTCTGGATCGCGCGACCCTTTGAGTTTTTGGCACCCTCAGGAATCTCATAGACCTTGAGCCAATAGCAACGCCCCTTCTGTGTGAAGAAGAGCATATAATTATGCATCGAGGCAGGATAGATATGCTCGATGAAGTCCTCGTCACGTGTATCGGAACCCTTGGCGCCAACACCTCCGCGGTTCTGTGCCCGGAATTCGCTCAGAGAGGTACGTTTGATATATCCGCGATGGGATATGGTGATTATCATATCATCATCGGCGTAGAAATCTTCAGCATTGAAGTCACCGGCGGTGTAGTCTATGTCAGTGCGGCGGACATCTCCCCACTTGTCACGAACCTCGAGGAGTTCCGACTTGATCACTTCCCGACAAACACCCTCGTCTGAAAGTATGAGCTCAAGACGCGCGATCTCCTTTTCGATAGCTTCATAGTCTGCTTTAAGTTTATCCTGTTCAAGACCTGTGAGCTGACGGAGACGCATCTCAACAATTGCAGCTGTCTGCGGATCGGTGAGTCCGAAGCGTTCTTTGAGTTTCTCGCGGGCCTCGCCAGTATCGGATGCGGCGCGGATTATGCGTATAACCTCGTCGATGTTTTGCGAGGCAATAATGAGACCCTCGAGGATATGAGCTTTCTCCTGGGCCTTGTTCAGTTCGTATTTAGTGCGTCGTATCACCACTTCATGGCGGTGAGCCACAAATTCGCTGATAAGATCCTTCAGATTCAGGGTTTTGGGACGTCCACCTACAAGAGCGACATTGTTGACGCTGAAAGATGACTGCATCTGTGTCATCTTGTAAAGCTTGTTGAGCACAACGTTGGCGTTTGCATCGCTCTTGAGCTTGATGACAATACGCATACCCTTGTAGTTGCTCTCGTCGTTTATGTCGGCGATGCCATCAAGTTTTTTCTCGTTGACCAGATCAGCAATATATGAAATAAGCTCCGCCTTGTTGACATTGTAGGGTATCTCGGTGACAATGATATTCTCATGATTGTCCTCTACCTCAATCTCAGCACGCGATCTGATGATTATACGTCCGCGGCCGGTCTCGTAAGCATCTTTGACGCCACTGTAGCCATATATTGTTCCTCCTGTAGGGAAGTCAGGCGCGGGGATGTATTTCATGAGCCCTGCCACATCTATTTCGGGATCCTCGAGATATGCCACACAGGCATTTATGGACTCCGTGAGATTATGTGTGGGCATATTGGTGGCCATACCTACTGCGATACCGGAGGCTCCATTTACAAGGAGGTTAGGGAATCGCGCGGGAAGAACCACCGGCTCCATTCTTGAATTGTCGTAGTTGGGCTGGAAGTCGACAGTGTCGCTGTCAATATCGGCAAGCATCTCCTCGCCAAGACGGGCGAGACGGACCTCGGTATAACGCATGGCGGCAGCGCCGTCGCCATCGACCGAGCCAAAGTTGCCATGACCATCCACAAGGCAATAACGCATGGCCCAAGGCTGAGCCAGACGCACGACTGTGCCGTAGATTGATGAGTCACCATGGGGATGGTACTTACCCATAACCTCGCCTACACAGTTGGCTGATTTCTTGTGGGGATGGTCAGATGTGTTTCCCATCTCATTCATGCCGAAAAGCACACGGCGATGGACGGGCTTGAGACCGTCGCGCACATCAGGAAGCGCACGCGACACGATGACCGACATCGAATAGTCGATGTAAGCGCTCTTCATCTCGTTTTCGATGTCGATTTTTATTATTCGGTCTTCTTCAATCATATATTAGAATTGAAATGTGAAGGTGGTTTTATGTACTTACAAAATTCTCACAAAGGTAAGAAAATTTTTCGAGATTTCGGGCCTTGTGACCTTAAAAATCTTCAACTACGATCAGGTCGCGCATAATAGCGTCAGATTTCAGCCAAAGATGTTCAGGTATCACCAGGCAACCGTTATCTTTCAGTTTGAGAAGACCACGAGCGATAAGGCTGTCAGCTTCATGGTACGCTTGTGGATATCTGTCGAGTATTGACATCGGAATCCCTTCAGATGTGCGCAGGCCGGTGATTATACGGTCGTTGAAGGAAGACATCTCATCTTCCTGTTCCTCTTCATAGACGCCGCATCCTGCAGTCGCTATATAGTCTTTCAGAGAGGGATGATTGAATCCTCTCACGCCTCCGACAAATGAATGTGCTCCGGGGCCAAAACCGATATATTCCGATCCGTCCCAATAAGAAGAGTTGTGCATGGCTCTGAATCCGGGACGTGCGAAGTTTGAGATCTCATAATGCTCATATCCTGCCTTGCGGGAGGTGTCGCACAGATAGCGATACATCTCCATCGCAAGCTCACCGGAAGCTTCCATGACTTTCCCTTTCGATAACATAACCCCGAGTCTTGTCTTAGGTTCATAGGAAAGCAAATAGGCCGAGAGATGCTCGGGGCGGAGAGTCAGCAATCTGACAAGAGTGTCCTTCCAGGAATCAAGATCCTGCCCGGGCAGCCCATATATGAGGTCGAGTGATATGTTACTGATACCGGCGTCACGCAATATCCGGTATGCATTCACAGCTCCTGAAGCTGTGTGGCGTCGACCTATAAAAGAGAGTTGGGTATCATCAAGTGACTGTATCCCCATGCTTACCCTGATCTTCGGTGATACAGACCGGAGGAAATCAGCAAAGCCGGCATCTACATCCTCCGGATTTACTTCTACTGTCAGTTCCTGCAGTTGATCTCCGTTAAGGAACGGTGAGATAATATGGCCGAGCATCCCGGCGGACAACGATGATGGTGTGCCTCCGCCAAGATATAGGGTCTCGACATCCTCCGGTGACCCGACGCGCGATTCAATCTCCTTGTCAAGCGCTTCGACAAAAAGCCTTTTTCTGTCGTTCTTGCCAGGCGTGGAAAAAAAATCACAGTAGGCGCATTTAGAACCGCAAAAGGGTATGTGGATATAATATTTCATGTGAGCTCTTCTATCTTCGGCATATTGCTGTGAGCGAGCAAAATTTACAATTGTGATCGTCAGGGGCTTGCACGAACGGGACATCAGGATCGAACAGTTCGCTCACGATTTTAGTGAACCGTTCGAGGAACTCATCATTTATTTCCCTGTAGTCATCCACAGGGGCCTTACGGAAAGTGATGGGCCGCAATCCCTGGGTGGACAGGGTTTTCATTTGGTAGATTACCGGTGTTATAGGCCCTGAATAACGGGAATGAGCGGCGTAGGCATTGCAATAGAACATGAGTTGGACAATAGCTTTCCGTCTGTTTGTCTCGAGATTGGAAAACAGCTGGTCAAACTCGTTGAAATCAATATTGTCAGAGCCGGTCTTGTAGTCGACAATCCTTAAACGCGCGAGCGAATCCTCGCCATAGTGACCTTCGGGATAGACACGGTCTATCCTGTCGATATATTGACGTATATTGATGGATAATCCCGGGGCGATATCCATAGTGCGTATCACCTCATATTCAGCGGCTATGAAATCAAACGGAGTGAATTTCTTTTCTTCGGTGAGCAGCAGTGTTATAAAGTGTTTCATTATCACACCAAGCACCATAGCCTCGCCGGTGAGCGGACGTTCACAATCCGGCCCGAGACGATTGAAATGTTCATTAACGGCGAATGTGATCACCTTGTCAAGCCTGGATGCCGACTTTATCACAGAGTCAAGCATCTCAGCGGTCACCTTTACCTCGTCCGCTCCTTGCAGAAAGTCGTTGTACAGGCGTTCTACAGAAGCATGAAGAATACTCCCGTAGGTACCCGAATCCATGTAGTCGATCACTTCATCCTCAAGATCGAGACGACATAGACGTTTAAGATAGAATGACAGAGGACAATTGATATAATCATTGATTGATGACGCCGAAAGAGTCCGTTTGCCACCCTCCGGAGTGAATTCCCTGAGTTTTGACATTATATCAGGATTTTTCCTGATAACGATCGCCTCATCTGCTGTCGATGTAAGGGAATACGACAGCAGTTCATGTCTTACGTTGCTTCCCGGAAACAGATATAGTAATTGGGAGATATATCTTGACATCTCGCTGTTACGTCCCGAGACATTGCGTGCGTCATAGTAGATTCTGACATTTGCGGCTCTGGATATAAGTCTGTAAAACGAGTATGAGAATATGGATTCCTGGAAATCACTTGTCGGAAGTCCGTAGCTTCGTCTTAGATTGTCAGGAATAAACGATCGGGAATAAAGCTTACGGGGAAATACTCTCTCATTCATGGAGAGTATGATAAGATTCTTGAAATCAAGAGCCCTGGTTTCGAGCACCCCCATCATCTGAAGCCCTTTAAGCGGCTCGCCGGTGAAACTTACCGAGACGGATGCAATGGCTTTCTGCAGCAACTGGATGAATGTTATCTCCTTCATTCTGACACCACGGCGGTCAATGGCGCATTTCAGTTCATCAAGAGCATCAAGATATGTCCTGACAAAAAAAGCCTCCATATTATCGGATGAGACTTCCCCATTGTCAGGAACATCCTCGCCATCAGTTGTCGTGTCATTATCTTCATCTGGAATAAGTAGTCCGAGCAGGGTTGACAGAAGCCTGTGGAAATAGCCATAGACCTCTTCAATCGAATCAGAATCATTGATGGCGGTGAAAAACGGAGATAGCAAAGGTTGATCTTCCCTCAACTGCCGCTCAGGTACAAGAAAAAGACGGCGATCTCTGATTTCCATGAGAATGGCATCGCATCCGTCAGTGTCAATCTTTCGTAGAAGAGGGTGTGACACAAGGGCCTTCACATCCTCGTGAAAGAAGTACCATTCGTCACGCGCCCGTTGTGCTCTCAGCTGAAGCGAGACAACAAGAGATATGAACGAAGCAAAAGATGTGGCCCGCATCGGGAAACCCATGGTCACATTAAATGCAGTGATCTCATCCGGGACAGAAAATGTCATGGGGACAAAAAGTGTCTCATCCGGCAGGACAATGGCCGTGTCAATAGCGTTCCCGGGGTCTTTTATAACACCGTCCTCCACCCAGGATTTCAGCAATCTGCCGGCATCTTTGGCCTGTCCGACTCCTGACGGAACCCCAGTGACCAATATATCGGGATAACAGTCGCCTGAGCGTTCATCGTCAAGATGATGCCTTGAGGGGAAACAACTGATGTTACGCTTCATGAATCTTGCAGCCCGATTTCCGTCCGCCACCATGGCCCCCGGGGCTATATCCCAATAATAGTCGGCGAGACCACGGTCACGCAGAATGTCAAATATTTTTATTTCCGCAAGAGACAAAACATTGAAACCTACGAATATGTAACGGCGGAACGGCAGGGAATCCTTATCAGCCTTCGCGAGATTATTCACGGCATCGCGTGCTATCATTCCCCGTGAGCCAAGACCGGCCTTGCGTAGCACTGCATGATAGTTGTCATACAATGGCCCAAGCACCTCCCAAAGCTTCAGGAATTTCTGCTCGGCACCTGTATTCTCCTCGTCCTTCAGATGGGCCCAGAATTCATCCGGCGTGTGATGTGGAAACTGTCCACCCCAGTAACGAGCCAGAATTTCCTCCTGCTCCGGCGTAAGATAATATGAGCTGACTTCCCGATAGCGTTTCAGATTGACAAACAGCTTTGAGGCATCGGCGAGATTCAGATCAACATCATCGAAATCCGAAAGGATCATCTCTCCCCAGAACAGGAACTTATCGAAATCAGCGATATCGTCGCTCAATTTGCTGTATTCATTATAAAGCAAAAAAAGACGGTCGAGTCTCGAAGCTTCCGCGAGCGGCGAGAGTGATGCCGTAAATTCGCCAATGGTCATGATTTTTGGCAAAATGAAAGGACGCCCGGCAGTCAATTCCACAAGGTAGTTCCTGAAAAACACACCGCTTCGTTTGTTGGGAAAAACAAAGCAGAAATCCATCATGCCGGAATATTCATGAGCTATATAGGTCTCGGCAACCTGTTGGAGAAACGGTTTCATTCCACACCCTCCTTAATGAGAATTATCATTTTAACAGCAAAGTCAAAACATACAATCTTGGCATTGGCATTTCCTGCAATATCTTCAATCGCCCTATCCATGCAAAGGACTATTCTCTCGGCATTTTTCTCAGTAATGAACCTGGCGAAGTTGCGGCTGAATTTCTCTTCCTCTGAATTGAGATAATTGAGATCGCCCACATGGAAGTTATAGATGAAATTTTCGCGTATGAGCCTTGTGCAATATGTGAAAAATCTCACGGCGCCCTCACGCCCGAGATCGGCGACAGCAGTCCCCCACTCTTTCATGCCTTTTACATCTCTCATGTATGCAAGCCGCATCAGTCTTACAAAAAGATCAAAATACATTCTTGACCTGCTGGCGGCATCAAGGCCACGTAATGCGGCATTGACATTGCCTTCAGCCACATGGGCGACCGCCTTGGCCTCGGTCTCATCCATAGAAAGACGGTCGCATAGCCAAACGGCCACATCACGGTCGGCGAGACGCGACACTTCGAGCGGTCTGCAACGCGAACGTATGGTCGGAAGAATTGCAGCGGCGTTATTGCTTACAAGTATAAATACTGTGCCTTCCGCCGGTTCCTCAATAAGTTTCAATAACTTGTTGGCTGCCTCCTCGCCCATAAGCTCAGGCAGCCATAAAATCACAATCTTCCATTTCGATGTCAGTGCTGTCACTGAAAGACGCTCCTCAATACGTTTGCTCTCATCGACATATATGGTCGGGCGCACATTTTTCTTATCGAAGTAGCCGGTCCATTTTTCGAAATCCATGAACGGAGATCTACCGACAAAGTCCTTGAAATCGTCCATGAAATCTTCTGAAAGCGGTCGACGTCCACCCTCATTCTTCACAACCGGAAATACGTATGCAACATCTGGATGGTTGAACGACGAATGCTGGAGGCAAGAAGGACACACTCCGCACGGCTCGCCATCATGTGTCGGAGAGCTGCAATGCAGATATTGGGCGAAGGCTCTGGCAAGCATGAATTTTCCACTGCCGGAAGGCCCATGGAGAAGCAGGGCATGAGGGATCCTGTTGTCGGAGATGAGCTGATGAAGCTGTCTCTTCTCCTTTTCATGAGATGGTATGTCGGAGAATTTCATAGCTACAAATTTAAAGATTTTTTTTCATAAAACCATACTCTATCCTTGTGTCTTTCACATTATAGGACAGTTGCAGACAGTTTTTAAACAAATACCTTTTTATTATAGTAAAATTTTGCTACTTTTGTGGAGATATTTGACAACTGATTCCGTTCGCAATGCTTGATATGCTCAGATTTTCACGTAAGCCCTATAAAGTAGGCCTCGTCCTTAGCGGAGGAGGCGCGAGGGGATTTGCCCATGCCGGAGCGTTGAAGGCTCTTGAGGAGATGGGTATAAAGCCCGATATCGTGGCCGGAGTGAGCGCGGGGTCAGTTGTGACAGTCATGTATTGTTCCGGAATGAAACCCGATGAGATTCTCAAAGTCTTCTCCGATGCGAAATTTACGGATTTTGCTGAGATCGGCGTTCCGCGCGAAGGCTTTTTCTCAATGGATGGATTCAAGAAATTCCTCAGAAAGCATATCCCCTACCGGGATCTGAGCGAACTTCCTCTTCCGGGAATAGTATGTGCTACAGATCTCGACAACTACTCCCGTGCGGCTTTCTCTGAAGGGGATATAGCTGAGTGTGTATCCGCATCATGCAGTATCCCTATTATATTCAAGCCGGTAAACATCAAAGGAATCACATACGTTGATGGTGGAGTCACCGCCAATCTGCCGGCATGGGTGCTTCGTGACTGTTGCAAATATCTTATCGGCATCAACTGCTCTCCGGTGCCACGCAGAGGGAAACCTAAATCTATTCTCGATATAGCCCAGCGCACCTATGACCTGCTCGTGAAGACCAACTCCATCGAGCAGATGCAGATGTGTGATCTGGCCGTCTCAATTAACGACATAGCAAAATACAAAGTATTTAACCTCAAGGAAATCAACAGAGTGTTCCGGTCGGGCTATGACAGCACCGTCTCAGCTTTGCTTGACTCGGGGTTTGTCAGACCGGCCGATGCAGCTCTAAAGAAGAAACAGACCATTGTATGAACCGCAAACCAATCATCTATCAGCTTCTCCCCCGTCTGTTCACCAACAGCAATCCTACGTGCGTCCCTAACGGGACAATCTCTCAGAACGGGTGTGGAAAAATGAATCAGATCACCGAAAGCGTTCTCCAGTCTATAAAGGAACTTGGTGTGACGCACGTATGGTACACAGGTATCATTGAACACGCGACAAAGACAGACTATAGCGACAACGGGATATTGCCTCCTGACAATCCCCATGTTGTCAAGGGCGAAGCCGGATCTCCCTACGCCATAAAGGACTACTATGATGTGGATCCCGATTTGGCTGAAAGTGTGCCCGACAGAATGAAGGAATTTGAGCAGCTTGTGGCACGCACGCATGACGCCGGTATGGAAGTGATAATCGACTTTGTGCCGAACCATACCGCCCGCCGCTATCATAGTGACAGCGCGCCTGCAGGTATCGAGGATTTCGGCCACAATGACAATACCGACAAATTCTTCGACCCGGGAAACAATTACTATTACATCACCCGCCAGCTTTTCGCCCCTTCGTTTGATCTGGGCAGCGGCAAGAAGGCTTATGTGGAATTTCCCGCCAAAGCTACCGGCAACGACTGCTTCTCGGCATTCCCGGGGATCAACGATTGGTATGAAACGGTAAAGCTCAATTATGGGCGTGATCCCGGAGACGGAAGCGGACACTATGATCCGATTCCGGATACATGGTTCAAGATGCTTCATATCCTGCGCTTCTGGGCATCGAAAGGAGTCGACGCATTCCGCTGTGATATGGTGTTCATGGTTCCTCTTGAGTTCTGGCAGTGGGCGATTCCTAATGTGAAGGACCGTTATCCGCAAGTCAAATTCATCGCTGAGATCTATGACGTGGGCCTCTACCGCAATTTCATCTTCACCGGCGGTTTTGACTATCTGTATGACAAGGTGAATCTTTATGATACATTACGCGGCATTCAATGTTCCAACTATTCCGCTGCTACGATCACCAACTGCTGGCAGACAGTAGAGGGAATACAGCCTCATATGCTGAACTTCCTCGAAAACCACGATGAACAGCGTTTCGGATCCAAGTTTTATGCCGGAGATCCGGCCAAGGTGATTCCTTCACTCATTGTCAGCTCCATGATATCCACCGGTCCCATGATGATATACGCGGGTCAGGAACTTGGCGAACAAGCCACTGACTCCGAAGGCTTCAGCGGCTATGACGGACGCACCACTATTTTTGACTACTGGAGTGTACCGACTCTTCGCAGATGGTATAACGATGGCAATCCTGATGGATCGCTGCTGACTCCGAGGGAACGTTGGCTCCGTGCCAAGTATGCCACCATATTGAATCTTTGTAACAGAGAGAGAGCGATATCCGAGGGCCGTTTCTACGATCTGATGTATGTCAACTATCAGAACCCTACCCTCAATCCTCACCGCCAGTATGTTTTCCTCCGTAGCTGTGACGGCGTGACACTTGTTACAGCGGTCAATTTCTCGGAAAACTCCTGTGATCTTGCAGTCAATATTCCGCGCCATGCCCTTGAGATGCTCAACATTCCTGAGGGTGAGGTTTCCGCGAGAGAGCTTCTATCGGGCGATGTCGATCTCAAGACAATATCCGCTTCGGAACCGTTCCGTACAATGATATCGCCCTACAATGCTGTAGTGTGGAAAATCAATCACAAAAATATCCATAAGAAATAATCAATCAAAAAAACGGAATGACAAGAGGCCGTGGATTTCGAAATCCACGGCCTCTTGTCATACTTGTCATAGCATCGCCAACTCCTCAGCTCTCGAAGCTTGGAATTTGGCTATATCGGATGCCGGGATGATCCATTTGCTTGTTCCCTGGCGCTCGTATGCCACACCATCCACCATGGCCACTTCGGGAGAGGGCTCGATGTCAAGACGGTAGATAATCTTGTCACCGACAGTCTCGAATACACCCGACACCTTGCCATTTGCCACACGTCCCAGGCGGGAATGTATCGCATCACGGATTGTCCGGTCGAACTTATCTTTGACATCCGCGACATCATAATTCTCATGGCGATTGTTCAGATATGTGAAATCGGCATGAAGCCCGACAGCATATCCGGAGTTGTCAACACCTATGTACAGGCGACCGCCGCGGGTATTGAGGAACGATGAAACGACCTTGAGAATCTCCGTGATCTGCTCCCGCTCTGCCGGCAGCATATGATTACCGGCCGGGTAGATGATTGATGTCTTTAGCTCTGTAGTCTGATCCTCCTCTGCCACTTTGAAATTATCGGGAAGATGTAACTTCAGATTCATAAGCCGGTAGATCTTTATTCGGATGGTGTTCAG
This sequence comes from uncultured Duncaniella sp., assembly GCA_910587165.1. Taxonomy (GTDB): domain Bacteria; phylum Bacteroidota; class Bacteroidia; order Bacteroidales; family Muribaculaceae; genus Duncaniella. Next base: position 152,768 of record CAJUKP010000002.1, on the reverse strand, counting down.
AACTTCGAAAAGATTGCTCTGAAGAAGCATATTGTGGGATGTCACAAGTCTTGCCAACTGTAGTGTGACCTTATCCTTTGCATCACGTGTAAGATTCCATAGCCATTCAGGAATTTCCGGCTTGTCAAGCTGACTGATGATACGGAGCCGGGTGAGTTTCATCTCGATATCGGGATATGAGGATATGAAATCTTCGTTATCGCTCAGAAGTTTTTCAAGACGGTCTTCATCAATCTTTCCATTGTCGCCGAAAAGTTGGATTGTCTCGACGAGTTCCATGCGGTTGGCGAAGTAATCGGACAGATGGGAATCGTTGAGCAAAATGGCCATGATTCTTGCCACGGCAAGATAGTTGTATGTGTCTATATGATTCTCCCTGAGCATACCCTCACGGTCGATGATATGGATGAGTTCCCTCATCTGCTCGGGCTCTATGAAGTTGCTTGCAGCTACAGCCTCTTCAATCTGGGCCTCAGACTCAGAGTTTACATCGTCGTCATACTCATCCTTATAGAAATTATCGCCGCAATAGTTGTCAAGAAGACATTTGAATGCTGCGGTCTGCATGAATGTCTCATCGGTTCTGCCTGCATAGGAAGCCCTGATAACCGAATTCGGATATATCTCCTCGATAACGGCATGGATAAAATCTCCTTGATGCAGCTCCTCGTCAACAAGATTTCTATATATGAACAAAGAGAACCCTCCTTCGCTGATACATAGATAACGGTCCGGATTGACCATGCTGACCTGCACGGTCCACATTTCTCCAACTTCGAGGCTCTCTCTGAGGAAAGCGTGTATGTCGTCCCTCATATTGAAATAAAGCACTCCGTTTTCATCGCGTCGCTCTACAGTCGCTTCATATAGACAATAATCACCGTTTTCATTCTTAAACGTATCGGCTAACGGTTTTATAGGATAAGAGACTATCTGTTTGGGCGTGATCACGCCTTCCCCGGCATAGGTGGGATCCTCTATCACAACGCGATAATCATACCACCTGTCGGGCACCTTCTCCGTGATCCTGATGAGCATCTTGTCATTCACATCCGGGGCGATGCCTTCAGGTCTGGCTCGTAGAATCTGGTTTTTGGCAAAGAGAGAACGTTCGATCTCACGCCACAGACGTCGGAATTGCATTATGTCGTTACGGGAAGCTTTAATTTTCTCTTCCAATCTCTCATTGAGAAGAATACGTATCTTTCTGGTACCGAAGAGATCAGACGGCAGACAATTCCTCATGTGCTCTCCCATCTGCAGAGGGGTAAAGAAAAGGCTTCCGTCATTCAAAGTCATCAGAGCATTATTCCCTTCGAATACGTAGGGTTCCTTGTCGTGACGCGGGACTGACACCGTGAGTTTCGAGCACAGTAGAGTGATGTCATTGATGTCTTTCCATTTGAACTCAATCGGCACAGTGACATCAAACAAGGCAAGCAATGATTTCTTCACCAGCACTTCTCTGCCACCCATCAGGACAAGTGTCGCATATCGGTATAGCATTGACCGGTAGAGCGTTTTTTGCGACTCGTCTTCTTTCTCATTCAGAAGGAGGCGTATGGCGAGAGCCTTTATAATCTGGAAAATCGCGGTGCGGTCAGTCATTCTGGTGAGCACGTCGATGTAACGGCTTTCGTTTGATATATACATATCAAGCATCTCGATGAAAGCTTTTGCAAAGAGATGCATGAAACGGGTATTGGAATGAGACTCACAGATTATATCAAGTATGTTGTCAATATAGTTGGACACACTCTTCTTGCGGAGTGAGAAAAGAGCCATCGCGACACGCATACGCTCCTCCGGATTATAGAGATAACCTGAAAGTTTCAGACGATCAAGAGTTTCATCTATATATGTACGGTCGCGTTTCTCTATGATGAGATTGAAAGCTTTAAGGTAGTCGCCTGTGTGGGTGATGATTCTGTTCAGCCTGTCCTGATATTCCTCGCGTTCCCTGGGAGAACATTCGCGCAGATATGGAGAGTTCTCGAGCAGATTGATGCACATGGAGTTGAATGACGCAAGCATGGCCCGACGCTGAAGTTGCGAACGTCTCTCGCGGAGTGCCCGGACTGATGCCGGCTCATCACGTTTGATATCACTGTTGAGCCATTCGGTGAGATTCCTTGCCACGGTCTCGGCGACATTCATCACCCATATAGGATTGCCGTTCTTCAACATCGCACGAGCCTCCGAAAGTTCCGGAAAGTTCCGGAATATGAATCTGAGATACCTGTGGGCCATATTATTGCCCGATGTATCAAGCGCAAGGAAATCTTCGGGAGTGAAAAGAGGAATACCGAAACGATGATCGCTCACAAGTTCGAGATCAAGCCATACCATTTTGATGTCCTTTACACGGCATCTTACGATCTCGTTGTAATGAAGTCGTTCGTGATGGTACACATTAAGCCTAAACCTTAACCCGTTCCAGTCGCATACGTCGTAATATTTCCCGGCTATAAGATCGGTCTTCACTCTAAATTCATATACTTCTCCTATGACATAGATCTGAAGGAGTATAGCTGCTATATCCTGCATGAATATCGGGTGGCCGGTCTCGTCGAAATCTTTTACAATACAGTTGAGTTGAGTTGGCCTGTTCTGCCTTTGGAATTCAAACGCTCTTATGTCTTGCTCCCGACCTTGAAAACTGATCTCAAAATACATATTGCCGCCGGCAATCTTGCTCCCTTTTATCGGGAATGTCTTTTTCTCATGTTTTTCCATTATAGTGTTGTAATAATTTGGTTTATGAAATCTTACTGAAGTTTCTTTACAATTCTGTTCCCTTCCCGGTTGTTTAGAGTCAGAGACATGAATAATGATGAGGAGTTCGTTGTGACTGGTGACTCATAGGAAATGAAATAATGTTCCCTCCCAAGAAAGTCAAGTATGAATGAGGCTGTGTTGATATGCTCTGATTCAACTTTCCCCTCGACCACACGCTCCATTATCTTGACGTCAAATCCCACGACCTCTATTGCAAGACTCACAGCGCCGGAAGTATTGATGCCGGAGATGCCGCGCCGTCGGAGTATGACACTTCCGTCCTCACAGCAGATGAACTCCACGGATGGTTCAAACTCTTCATCCTCTTTTGTTATAACTCCGGCAAGAAGATATTGCCTTGCCGGCCCGGGAGATGAATTCTTCCCGAGTAAAGCCACTACAGCTGCAGCAATGACAGAGGAAATCACATAGAATTCCACAGATTGAAATATAGAACAGATGGCCATTCACTCTTTTTCCACAAAATTAACAACCTTTCTCCAATGTCACAAACTCTTTTGGGGTAAGAAACGTTAAAAATATAAATTGTTTTAAAGTTATGCTTATGATTACCGCAGATTTAATTCCATCTCACGAAGTTGCCCAATGGCTTCTGAGCCATATACATCGCTTCCTTGATCATGTCGGACTTGAAAAGGATGTCATGACCGAGGAGATAATATATGCCGCCATCATTGTCGGTGCCGCTCTATTGCTGGGCTGGATAGTCAGCAACGGTGTAAGGATCGGTGTGAAGAAATTTCTGAGTGTAAGAAATAAGGAACTTGCCGATGAGCTTGTGAACCGCCATGTGCTCATTCATTGCTGTCGGGTTATACCACCACTCGTCATTCTGGCCTTCCTCCCTTTTGCATTCACCGGCAAATCACTCATAAATGTAATTGTGCTCAGAGGATTGCTTGTCTATACAACCATTGTTCTCTGCATGGCATTATGTTCAGTAACATCGTTCATTTGGCTGAGATTTGATGAGAAGCGAAATACCAAAAATCTACCGATCAAGGGCATTCTTGACACGTTGGTTGCCATTCTATGGATTATTGCCATAATCATTTCGGTCTCAATAATAGTAGCGAAATCACCTGTCGCGCTACTCACCGGTCTTGGAGCTTTTGCCGCCGTGCTGATGTTGGTCTTCAAGGATAGTATTCTTGGACTGGTCGCCGGGCTTCAACTTTCACAAAACGATTCGTTGAGAGTGGGAGACTGGATTGTAGTGCCTTCCACTATGGCCAACGGTATAGTCATGGATGTGTCACTGTCATCTGTGAAAATACAGAACTGGGATAACACAATTGTCACAGTACCGCCCTACTCTCTTATTTCAGGATCTTTTCAGAATTGGCGCGGAATGCAGGCATCGGGATGCAGGCAGATAGCCCGCACCATAGGATTTGAAATTTATTCAGTGAAGAGTGTCGATGCCGAATGGGTCGACGGAATGGTTGAGAAACTCCCGCTCCTCAAGCCATTCGTGGATAAGATAAGGGCCAACGGTGGCAAACCTGAATATGACCCGGGGCTGGCCACGACCAATGGAACTCTTGATACAAATCTCGGCCTCTTCAGAGCATATATGTGCGAGTGGTTGCTTAACAATCCGTATATCTCGACCGACAGTCAGATCCTTGTGCGGCTTATGGCTCCTGATGAATACGGTATCCCCCTGCAGATATGGTGTTTCACAGCCACCACCAAGTGGACTGAGTATGAGGCTATTCAAAGCGCTATGTTTGAACACATAATCGTGACCGCACCTCTGTTCGGACTGAATATCTACAATGAGTCATCCGGTACGGACTCGCTCACTGTGAATCTCAAACACCCATCAGAGTCAGAAGTGGCCCCGAAATCACAGAAGTGAGAACACCATTCAGAATAAGACCGACTGTAGCGTAAGCTCCATAGCGGTCTGAAAGTTGCGACGCGCGGCTCGTGCCTATGACATGAGCCGCCGTTCCCATACTTATACTCATAGCTATGGGGCTATAGATGCGGCCGATGCTCAGAACACGCAGTCCACATACCGCCCCTAACAATCCAACCGCAACCACAATCGCAGCTGTAAGGGATGGTATTCCACCGAGCTGTGTGGTGATCTCGATAGCTATAGGGGTGGTAACGGATTTGGGGACGAGAGATATGATGATCTCACGGGACGCTCCCATGCCTTTGGCTATGAGCACAACGGATACAATTCCTACCACACATCCGGCCAATTCACTCATCAGTATTGGCAGAAATTGGCGCCTGATTGATTTCAACTGGGTATATAGTGGGAGTCCAAGTGCAACGATGGCCGGTTTAAGCCAGAATTCAATGAAACGGCCGGATGCCGAGTAGTCCTCATAACTCAGACCGGTGAGTTTCAGAAATGCGATTATGGCAGCTATTGTGACAAGTACCGGATGCAGCACCTGAAGACCGGTCCTGTCGCGAAGCTTCTGTGCGCCGTAGAAAACGAGGAATGTGACGGCAATAAGAAAAATCTCACTTTTTATGAACTGCATGACGAAAGTATTGATGAACCTGACCTGTGATTACAAGAACAAGAGCAGTGCTGACCACCGTAGCCACTGTGATCGGTAGCCACGATGCAGCAATCAGATCGAAATATAACATCAGGGCCACGCCCGGGGGAACAAAAAAGAATCCCATGTTGGAGACAAGGAACCTGCACATCGGTGCGACCTTTTCCGCATTGACTATATTACGGTCAAGAAGCAGCGTCAGCAAAAGCATCCCGATTATACTTCCGGGTATGGTGATTCCTGTGAGCCAGACAATAAACTCTCCGGCAGCAAGACATCCGAATATCACGGCACATTGTTTTACCATTTCCAATTAATCTTTTGAGTGAATCCTTTTCCTATAGATTTTCAATATGACAGGGGCGCATACAAGCATAAGCACGGAGGATAAAATCAGCACAATGCCGCAACAGGCCTTGAAAGTGAGATGTTCATCAAAGAGTGCCACACCGAAAAATACTCCTGTGATCGGCTCGAGAGCTCCAAGTATTGACACGCTCACTGATCCGATGAGTTGCACTGACACAGCCACGGTCATAAGCGACACAATCGTGGGGAATATCGACAGACCTGCCACGCATACTATGCCGATGTGATTGAGCGGTACAGGCTGCAATTCGGTGAGTCCGTCCAGATATACCACAAACACCGAAAGCCCAAAGAGCAGTGAATAGAATGTTATTGTCGTACCATGAAGCCGTTGTAGGGACGTCTTGTTGATAAGAACCATATACACCGCATAGGCAAGCGAAGCAAGCATTACGAGGATTATCCCCTCGAATGTCACAAATGCTCCCGGCCCGGGATCGGATAGCAAGAATATACCGGCCATACACACGACTATTGATCCAGCCGTGAGCATATTTATACGCTGCCGGTAGAAAATCCATAGAATAAGCGCGATGAATACCGGTTCGACAAAAAGGAGTGTGGAAGCAAGTCCGACATCCATATATCGGTAAGCCTCAAACAGCAACACAGATGATAACGCGAACATTACCCCCTCGATGATCATAAGCGGAAGCCGTCGGCCGGTAAGCCTGAAGCTATGCCTCTTGCACAGCATGACAATTCCGAGGATTATGACCGCAATCGAATAGCGGTAGAAGAGCACGGAGCCTGTATTGAGGCCCATGCGGTAGAGAGGGACAGCGAACAGTGGGTTTGTGCCGTAGCTCACAGCGGCAATCGCCCCAAGAATATATCCTTTGGTAGCGCGGTTCATTAAAATGTCCATTAGTGTTATACCTCTGATGCCATAAAAGGGATCATCAGGGCGTTGAGTTGTTCGTGTTCGACCAAAAAACCGTCATGGCCGAACGGAGACTGGATTTCGGCATAGACCGAACCGGGTATTTTCGCAGCGAGAGCTCTCATATCGTCAGGAGGAAAGACAATATCGGTCGTGAGACCTATGACAAGTGTTTTTGCCCTGATTTCAGCTACAGCTGCTTCAAGTCCACCTCTACCCCTTCCGACATCATGGGAATCAAATGCATCCAGAATGGCATGATATGAATATGCGTCGAAACGCTTTACCAACTTGTCTCCCTGATATCGCTGGTAAGTAACCGCTCTGCGTGGTGCGGGATACTCTTCAACATCACGCTGTGTGAGATTATAGCCGGATGGTCCGCGATAGCTGAGAAGCCCGATGGCACGTGCGGCGGCAAGCCCTGCCGCTCCTGCATCATTGCGTGGCTCGCCGAAGGTCCTGTCAGCCTCGATGCACATACGTTGTGTTTCATCAATTGCTATGGTCCAGGGGGTCGCTACAGCATCTGTCGCCATAAGGGACAGACGATCAAATCGTTCGGGCTCCATCACTGCCCATTCTATGGCCTGGAAACCGCCCACGGAACAACCTACGAGAGTGTGGATACGGTCAATACCCAGATGATCGGCAAGAATCCTGTGTGCGTTGACCATATCCCTTATGGTATAACGTGGAAAATCTCCATAGTAAGGTTTGCCGGTGAGCGGATTGACGTGGAGTGGAGCGGTGGTCCCGTATGGTGATCCTATGAAGTTGGCGCAAACAACGAACCACTTTTCAGGATCGAGAAACCGGCCTCTTTCCACCGAATGTGGCCACCAACCGGCCACATCACTGTTGGCAGTAAGAGCATGACATACCCACACGACATTGTCGCCATTCTCGTTCAGTGTGCCGTAAGTGTTATAGGCTATGCGGAGTTGCGGGAGTTGGACACCGGATTCCAGCCTGAAGGAGTGTGGATGGTCATATATCTGCATTTTGTTCATCGTCAATTATGAAATGAAACGCAAAGGTATGCAAAAATGGCGAGATTTTCACCCGTATAATGTATAAAAGTGAAAATCTCGCGTTATTTCAAATTGGAAACGCATCAAGAATACATCTTCTCACGTGCCGCGATCACCTTGGGATCACTGATGAAGTCATCGTAGTCCATGAGCTTGTCGATGATGCCATTGGGAGTAAGTTCGATTATGCGGTTAGAAACCGTCTGGATGAACTCATGGTCATGGCTCGACATCAATATATTTCCCTTGAATACACGAAGGGTATTGTTGAATGCCTGGATTGATTCGAGGTCAAGATGGTTGGTGGGTGAGTCAAGAACCAGGGTGTTGGCATCAGTCATCATCATGCGTGCTATCATGCAACGCATCTTCTCTCCACCTGAGAGGACAGATGCTTTCTTGAGTACCTCCTCTCCTGAGAAGAGCATCTTCCCAAGAAAACCCTTGAGATATATTTCCGAGGAGTCATTGGAGTACTGGGCCAACCAGTCCACAAGATTCAGATCAGTATTAAAGAATCCGGTATTGTCAAGGGGGAGATATGCAGTTGTGATGGTCTGTCCCCATTCGTAGGTTCCGGCATCAGGCTTGCGGTTTCCGGTTATTATCTCGAAGAGAGCGGTCATTGCTCGGGGATCATGGGAAAGGAATGCGATCTTATCTCCTTTCTCTACCTGGAAATTAACATCCCTGAACAACACTTCTCCGTCGATGCTTGCCGACAGGCCTTTGACTTCTAGTATCTTGTTGCCAGGTTCGCGCTGTGGGGTGAAGATAATGCCCGGATAACGTCGTGATGAAGGCTGTATCTCCTCGACATTAAGTTTCTCAAGCATCTTTTTACGCGATGTAGTCTGTTTGGATTTGGCCACATTGGCACTGAAACGCTGGATAAACTCAAGGAGTTCCTTGCGCTTCTCCTCGGCCTTCTTGTTAGCCTGCTGCTGCTGACGGAGCGCAAGCTGCGATGACTCATACCAGAAGCTGTAGTTTCCGGCGAATAGAGTGAGCTTGTTGTAGTCAATGTCAAGGGTATGGGTGCTGACGGCATCCAGGAAATGACGGTCGTGGCTAACGACGAGAACGGTATTCTCTGCCTTCGACAGGTAGTCCTCGAGCCATGCCACGGTCTCGAGATCAAGGTCGTTGGTAGGCTCATCGAGAAGAAGATTGTCGGGATTGCCGAAAAGCGCCTTTGCAAGGAGCACACGCACCTTCTCATTACCACTCATGTCGCGCATGAGTGTGTAATGCTTATCTTCCTTTATTCCAAGTCCGCTCAACAGAGCTGCGGCATCACTCTCGGCATTCCAACCCTCGAGTTCTGCAAAGCGCTCTTCCAGTTCCGATGCACGTATGCCATCCTCATCGGTGAAATCTTCCTTGGCATATAGCGCGTCTTTCTCCTGCATGATGTCCCAGAGCACAGTGTGACCTCTGAGCACAGTCTCAATCACAGTACAATCATCATATTTGAAGTGATCCTGCTCAAGTACGCTCATTCGCTCACCAGGCCCTTGGGTCACTGTGCCGTGTGTGGGTGATAACTGGTCGCTGAGTATGCGCATGAGAGTTGACTTTCCCGCGCCATTGGCTCCGATTATACCATAGCAGTTACCGGGGGTGAATTTAAGATTTACATCCTGAAACAATACCCTCTTACCGAACTGTATGCCTAAGTTGTTTACAGCAATCATATTTTCGTCTTCTATTTTCGGAGTGCAAAGTTACGAATTTTTTCTTTAATTCCTGCATTTTGGCCCGGCTGTGTCAAAATTAGGTGGCCCTTTATGATTTTTACTATGTTTTGAGTGAATTGTATCATCTTTTGACATGATTAAATTTGGTCAACCCGACAAATAATTCTTACTTTTGCAAAACAAACGTCATAACCATGAATATAACTACTCAGCAATTCAATTCTCCAAAGGGATCCATCACCCACTATACAATAACCAACGCCTCCGGCGCAAGTGTGACACTTTCCACTCTTGGAGCCGGGATCGTAGCCATAAATGTTCCTGACAAAGATGGGCAGCATGACAATGTCGCACTTGGATACAAGGATGCAGCATCTTGGATAGCCGATGGTCCGTGTGCGGGAAAAATACCAGGCCGGTTTGCCAACCGTATAGCCCGCGGACATTTCAAGCTTGATGACAAGGCATACACTCTTGCCATCAACAATGGGCCGAATGCTCTCCACGGTGGTCCGGAGGGCTTCATGAACCGTATATGGGATGCGAAGATATCAGGCAACGATACAATCGTATTCATATATGTGGCTGAGGATGGCGAGGAAGGTTATCCCGGCAATCTCACGGTCACCGCCAGATACACCTGGAACGACAATAATGAACTGACCCTTGTGCTTGAGGCAGACACGGACGCTCCAACCGTGATAAATCTAACCAATCACGTATATTTCAACCTCGACGGAGAGGCTTCAGGCTCGGTGCTTGAACATGAACTGAGACTTAACTCGGATCTATATCTTCCGACAGATGAAACTCAGATTCCAACCGGCGAGTTTGCTCCGGTAGCAGGAACGCCGATGGATTTTCGTGAGTTCAAGACCATCGGGCGTGACATCAATGCCGAATTTGAGCCTTTGAAGATTGGAAAGGGATACGACCATTGCTGGATAGTCAAGGATCATGAGAAAGGCATACTTAAAGAAGTTGCCGCTCTGAAGGCCGCCCGGTCAGGACGTGAACTACGGGTGCTTACTACCCAACCCGGTATGCAGATCTATACCGGGAACTGGCTTGAGGGTTGTCCGGAAAGCATCTCGGGGCACAACTATCATGACTATGATGGAGTTGCCATCGAATGTCAGAATTTCCCGGATGCCCCCAATCATCCGGAGTTCCCTTCCTCAGAGCTTCGTCCCGGAGAAGAATATAAGGAGACAATTAAATTCGTATTTAAATAAACGACAGAACATCAATAAAAAGATAAAATGAAACCTACACTCTTCGTTCTCGCTGCCGGAATGGGCAGTCGTTACGGCGGTCTTAAGCAGCTTGACCCCCTTGGCCCTCAGGGACAGACAATCATGGACTATTCCATATACGATGCCATACAGGCTGGCTTCGGCAAGGTGGTGTTTGTGATCCGCAAGGACTTTGAAAACGATTTCCGTGAAAAGATCCTATCGAAATATGAAGGGCATATTCCGGTAGAAGTGGTCTTCCAGGCAACGGACAAGCTCCCCGAAGGTTATACCTGTCCTGCTGATCGCACAAAGCCATGGGGCACCAACCATGCAGTGCTCATGGGCAAGGAGGTTATCAACGAGCCTTTCGCCGTAATAAATGCCGATGACTTTTATGGCCGTGACGCATTTCGTGTGATTGCCGAAGATCTCATGCGTCCACGCAACCGTAAGGGTGATTATTCAATGGTTGGATTCCGTGTGGGTAATACCATGACCGAAAATGGATCAGTGGCACGTGGAGTGTGTTCCCGAGGAAATGACGGAAACCTCACCGGAGTGGTTGAGCGTACAGCAATATCGTATGCCCCCAACGGAGACATCGTATTCACCGATGAGAATGGTATCGAGCAGACTCTCGACCCCATGACTCCCGTCTCGATGAATCTCTGGGGATTCACACCGGACTACTTCGACTATTCCGAACGTGAATTCAAGAAATTCCTTGACAAGGACCTCGACACTCCCAAGGCGGAATTCTTTATTCCGCTCTGTATTGATACCCTTATCCACAATGGCGAGGCCACAGTGAAGGTGCTTGATACAGATTCGAAATGGTTCGGTGTCACATATTCCGCCGACCGTCCCGGCGTGGTTGAGAAATTCGCAGCTCTCCACAAGGATGGAACATATCCTGAAAAAATGTTTTAACAAAGAAGATATCATGGAACTTAAAGAAAAAGTTGCAAAAGCTTTTGCCGACCATTTTGGCGGCGAAGGCACCCTCTACGCCTCGGCCGGGCGAATCAACCTGATCGGGGAACATACCGATTATAATGGAGGATTCGTATTCCCGGGTGCGATTGACAAGGTGATCATGGCCGACATCCGGCCCAACAACACGGATAAGGTCAACCTGTACTCTCTTGACCTCAATGAATCGACCTCTTTCGGCCTGAATGAAGAAGACGCTCCTGCTGAACAGTGGGCACGCTATGTGTTCGGTGTTTGCCGTGAGACCATCAAGCGTGGAGGAACCGTCAAGGGATTTGACGCCACATTTGCCGGCAATGTTCCTCTTGGCGCAGGTCTCTCCTCTTCTGCAGCTCTTGAGTCTTGCTTCGCATTCGCCATAAATGATCTTTTCAACGGCAACTCTATCGAAAAGTTCGAGCTCGCCAAGATAGGCCAGTCCACAGAGCATAATTATTGCGGAGTCAACTGTGGCATCATGGATCAGTTCGCGTCTGTCTTCGGAAAGAAGGACTGCCTGATACGTCTCGATTGCCGTTCGTTGGAATATGAATATTTCCCATTTAAGATTGACGGATATCGGTTGGTGCTTGTTGACTCTGTTGTGAAGCATGAGCTTGTCGACTCACCCTACAACAAGCGCCGTCAGTCGTGTGAGCGAGTGGCCAAACGCCTCGGCGTGGAGACACTCAGGGATGCCGACAAGGAGATGCTTGAGGCTGTCAAGACCGATATCTCGGCAGAGGACTATATGCGCGCTAAATTCGTAATTGAAGAGAAAGAGCGTGTGCTTGATGTCTGTGACGCGCTCAATCGAGGCGACATTGACACAGTGGGCCGCCTGATGTATGAGACACACGACGGACTCTCGAAAGACTACGAAGTGTCATGTGAGGAGCTTGACTATCTCAACGAGATAGCAAAAGAATGTGGTGTCATCGGTTCCCGTATAATGGGAGGCGGCTTCGGAGGTTGCACCATCAACCTTGTGGCCAACGACAAATATGATCACTTCATTGCTACCGCGAAGGATAAGTTCAATGCCAAATATGGTCACGAACCAAAGATTTACGACGTGATCATTTCAGATGGCGCACATCGTTGTGACTAATCTCTGAATACAATCTGAAGAGCCCGTATGACGTCCACATGACTCCTACGGGCTCTGATTGTATAATCCAAGTTCCACATAATCAATCCTCTAAAAAATTACAGCAATTATACATGGTTTTATCAAAAATAATTGCTAACTTTGCATCGCTTTTAAGCACAAGCCGCAATAGCTCAGTTGGTAGAGCATTTCATTCGTAACGAAAAGGTCGCGGGTTCGAGCCCCGCTCGCGGCTCAAACAGAATAAAATAGCAATCAATCAATTACACTGGTTGATTGCTATTTTTTTTACTCTTTTCATAGTCGAAAAGCACAAAATTATGCCTGGAATATAACGTTTCTAAAATAAGTCTGAATGTGAGCCGGTACGAATCAGAGTCAAAAGGTTTATACCATTGTCAACAGAACATATCAAAAGCCACTCGGGAGTGATATGACACTCGCGACAACCTTTGTAATCACCTTTTATTTAATGCATGGTCCTTATTCTTCTCTGGCATGGGCTTGCCATTTATAAGAAGTATGATAATATCATCCAACAGAGCTTCGTCAAGACCACGTTTCCTTGCGAGTTTCAAATCCCGCTTATATTAAGGTGTTAAACTTAAATCAAACATCATCAAGATTGGCCACCATTTTTTTTATAATTCTCGAAAGAACCGCAATGAATAGCCTTACCGCTCCTCGCCTCTCTCATAGCTGCAATCGTGGCTTCATTAGGTTTTGGCTTCTCAGTCTTTACCGATACCACTCCTCTAATCATATTGATTGCCTTCTTGATATCGCGAATCATATCCGGATCTTCTATTGAAACAGTAAGTTGTGTCATATATAATATTTTGGTTATAATATTTTTGATGTATTCCTTAATTGTAAAGTTAAACATTTAACTTTAATCCTCAAATATTCAACACGGGAAATAATGTATAAGTTTCCATTTTAATAGTTATCCCGGATATGAACCTCTTGCTGTCTTTTATTGTTAGAGAATAAAAAACTCATTAAAGAAACATTACTGTTATGAAATGTATTGAAAAAATATTTATAGCAGCCGGGTGCGTGCTCATCGGTATTGGTATGGGCGTTGGGATAGGAGTCTCAGGGCTATACAACAAATCAAAGAAAGTAAAAAAGTAATATCGTCCACTTATAAGGCTGCAATGTATCAGATGATGGGATTTTACAGATCCCCCATTGATCAACAAAACGTATATACAAAAAACTGGTAACAATCTCAATGATTATTACCAGTTTTCACGTGTCCGAAATGAGACTCGAACTCACACGTCATAATTGACACTACCCCCTCAAAGTAGCGCGTCTACCAATTCCGCCATCCGGACATTTAATGAGGTGAGCGAAAAACGGGACTCGAACCCGCGACCCCAACCTTGGCAAGGTTGTGCTCTACCAACTGAGCTATTTTCGCATTTCAAGAAGTTTCTTTGTTTCGAGGTCTCTTCCCCGTTTTTGCGATGCAAAGTTAGTCACTTTTTTTTTACTGTGCAAATTTTTGACAGAAATTTTTAAAATTAACTGACTTTATCACCCATTTTAACACTATATCACCGAACCAGACCGCATTTGAGGGTGTTTTAATGACAAATCAACAATCAAAATAACGATATACGATATGAAATATACACTTCCAGAACTCCCTTACTCGACCGAGGCTCTTGCTCCGGTCATCTCCAGAGAGACTATAGAATACCACTATGGTAAGCATGAGAAGGCATACATTGACAACCTCAACCGTCTTATCAAAGATACGGAGTATGAGGATATGGAGCTTGAGGAGATCATAACCTCTTCAACCGGACCATTGTTCAACAATGCTTCTCAGGCATGGAATCATATATTCTACTTTTTCACGTTCTCTCCTACCGGGTCGCATGAACCGGAAGGACATCTGCGCAAAGCTATTGACGAGCAATTCGGCTCGTTTGAGAACTTCAAGAAAGAGTTTGAGGAGGCCGGCGTGACTCTGTTCGGATCCGGATGGGTTTGGCTATCCAAGGATAAGGACGGAAAACTGTTCATAACCAAAGGCGCGAACGCCAAGAATCCACTTACAAAGGGGCTTATCCCTCTGCTCACATTCGATGTGTGGGAGCACGCCTATTACATCGACTACCGCAACAGAAGGGCCGATGCGCTTCATGAATTGTGGAAGATAGTTGACTGGGATATTGTATCAAGTCGCTATTTGTAATCTCAAAAAAGACAATTCTTCTTTTGGAATAAAAATATTACAGCACTGATAAGCGAAATAAGCATAATGTGATGAATGGAGAGAGAGGCAGCTGTGAAGTTCCCTCTCTTTTTTTGTAAATTAAAAAGTTAAGTGCTATATTTGTATCATCCAAAATGGGAATAATCATGACAAAGAAATTATCGAACTATCTCGATTATCAAAAATATTTCGATACCAATGCCCTATGGGAGAAGGTATCAGCCGTGGCGAGGAAAGCCGGGGTCAAAGCCATATATGCCGTATTGTTGTTATTCTATTCGGCAACCGATTCCGCCGTCTCCGCTACTGACAAGGCTAAAATCTATGGTGCATTGGGATATTTCATCCTCCCTTTGGATCTTATACCCGACCCCACTCCTATCATGGGTTTCTCTGACGATATGGCCGCTCTGATGTGGGCTTTGAAAGCGGTATGGGATAATATCACTCCTGACATACACGCCAAAGCCAGGACCAAGCTTACCGAATGGTTTGGCGAAGTGAAGGAGAACGACCTTAAAATTATGTAACATTAAAAATCCCACAATATGAAACTGGCAGAAGCACTCAGTTTGCGCAGCAACCTTCAGAAACGCATCAATATGCTGAAAGGCAGAATGCAGAAAAGCTGTATGGTGATTGAAGGTGATACCCCTCCCGAAGATATAAATGACCTGTTCAAGGAGCTTGACGGATGTCTGAAACAATTCAGAGAGCTTGTCTACCGCATAAATGTGACAAATATGCATTCCTCGATAGACGGGCGAAGCATCACTGACATAATGGCTGAGCGGGACGTGCTCCAACAGAGGGTGAATATCTATCACGAACTCACTAAAACTCTTGTTGACGGCAACAACCGCTGGGGGCGTGAGGAAAAGAGCGTTAGATTGGTCGACGTGCCATCCTTGCGCCGGCAGACCGATGAATACGCCAAACGCCTCAGACTTCTTGATCTAAAACTCCAGCAATCAAACTGGACTATAGATCTCGAGGAGGTATGACAATACAGGAATGGCCCGGCCACAATCGCAACAAGTGGAATCTTCACTGCCGGGTGGCGGCATAAACCCTTATATGGAGCAAGTAAAATGTGGGTGGGACCACGCTGCTGACTTCAACTGGCATACGTTTAAATATTACATAATGCAGGACTGTCCTCAATTCGGATGTCGAAACAAGGCAACAGTCCACTTATGAAAATCCAAAGTATTGGATCTTATATCTGCATAACCGATGCCGACCCGGACATGGGGATCCCGCCGTGAAAGTGACCCCGCCATTCCTTTCATTCTAAAAGCTACAGTCTCCGGATTGAACGCATCAATACGTTCATCCGGAGACTGTAGCTTTTTTATAACCTTATGAAATAATATCTCAGAGAGTCTGTTTCGAGAAGGAGAACTGGATCTTGGCGTTTTCAAAATCAAGTTTTCCCATCACCGGCTCCGTGACATACGGTGTAATTGAACTTACAGTCTGCGATGTGGTATTATAACCGTAATAATAACTGTAATATGAGCTTGATGAATTTGCCGGGAAATATGATACAAGCACCGGACAAATAACAAACTCCTCATCATCAGGCTCGACACTTCCTTTCTTTATGATCTCATTGATATAATTAAGCATGGAAGAGAAAGTGTATTTCTTTGTCGTCGCATTATATGAGGCATAGAATGAGTTTATATTGTCATTCACCTGCATTTTCGAGAAAAACTCATCCTTCTTCGACTTCTTTACCATGAGCACGTAAGGCGGAGGAGTGAGGCCATAGTCATTCTCTATCTCTTCTACCGGAAGAGAGAATGTGAGCGAGTTGACAAGAGCAAGCGAACCTGCGGTTTCCTGATAACGCTTCAGGATTTCTCTCGCCGGGAATTTGAATTCCACATCATAACCCACCGGAGCAACGAGGATTGGTTCTCCGGCCTCTGCCATCTGCTTCAGATCCGGAGCCATCGTATATGTGATATTATTGTTGGTATAGACCTCCGGGGTAACACCCATATAAGATCCTACGTGCTGGAGGACGGTATCACGGGGCTCTTCGGTCGTACCGATGTTATGCACCGAACGGTAATAGACAAGTATCGAGTTGTTGCTGATCCGGGTTACGCGTCCGGAACCGAACGTATTGGTTATATACAGTCCCGGGAACCACTTGGCAAACGCCTGAGGATTGGAGAAAGTCTGCGGCGAGCTGATAAACTGGTCATATAGATTCCGGCCGAGCTCGAGAGGGAGATTGACATATATATTCTTGTACATACTTCCCTCAGTGTCAGTCCCCACGAACTGATATCCATCCATCAGCCCCGAATAAGAAGTCGAGCCCACCGGAGTTTCATCATAATACCCCTTGGGGTCGAAATCGCTGTCAAGAGTTGTAGGGAGTTGCTTGTTGAGATAATGCACACTCAAACCCATGGGCACCACCGAATCACCGGCGAAACCGTCTTTATACACCGAAAGGACAAGCTTTACAGAGTCTATATACTCTCGTTTGACTCCTAAAGTGTCAATTTCAGATGCGGGCATATATTGGCAAACAATATCAGAAGAAAAGACCCCATATCCTTTGGCATCAATACGTCCGAGAAGCTGAAGCACAGTGCGCGAACGAACTGAAGGATTGGCATCGGGAAGTCCTGCGACCGTAAACATCGAGTCGCGGATAATAGCTGTATCGTCAGCCACGAGCGAACCACCGGCCGTCAGCGAGTCTTCGCACGAAACAGCGGCCGCACCTGCTGCCGCAAGGGCCACCGCTGAAAAAATCTTGTTGAAATTCATTCTTCTTTGATTTTGAGTTCAATCCTCATCTTCTCCAATAAGAGAGCGGTAGAATTCGGTATATTCCTCTTTGCGATCGTCCTCATCCACATATCCGAGGAAAGGCTTACCCGAGGCTTTCGCATACTCCACAATAGCCGGATCGACATCCTCGGTGATCTGGATCACCGCATCGGCGTAATCAATCGCAATTTTATTGAGAGCGGCGAAGTCGACCTCTCCATCAATGAGACCACGCAAATCATCCTCAGTGAATTCGCTCATTTTCAGTTTCTCAACAAAACGAGGATCAAGTGTGCCATCGAAAGACTCGGGCTGGAGAGCGAATACTATCTTTGAGTCGCGGAATGTAGGATCATCAGCATATCGCCTACGTATGTAGAGTGGCGCAAGCGCTGATACCCATCCGCTGCAATGGATCACAGCCGGTGGCCAACGGAGCTTTTTAGCAGTCTCGATCACACCTATCGTAAAAAACATGATGCGCTCGTCATTGTCTTCCTTCATCAGCTCCGTTTCCAACCCCTTCTCGGGCATCGGATGGAAATAATCATCATTGTCAATGAAGTACACCTGCATTCTCGAGGGGAGCAGAGTGGCCACCTTTATAATAAGGGGATGATCATTGTCATCTATGATGAGATTCATTCCCGAGAGGCGTATAACTTCGTGCAGCTGATTGCGGCGCTCGTTGATGCAGCCATACTTCGGGGTGAAGATTCTCACCTCAAATTCCTTGCCGTGAATAGACTGTGGAATTGTCCTGCCGAGCACAGACATTGGGGTGTCGGGCAGATAGGGTGAGACTTCCTGGGATATGAACAATACTTTTTGTGCCACCATGAATAGGGGGGGATTAGCGGGTGTGAATGGATTTATACCGTGCGGATTGACAACCTGTGCGAGTGTGAAAAATCCGCAGTGCAAAATTACTGAATTATTCTCGTTTTTCCAATCCACCATATCAAATTTGCCAAAGTTTAACCTTTGAAACGTGACATATATTAAAAATTTTATGAATTTCAGAATTTTAACAGCCCGCTTAGATCTCAATCAAATAATTTTAACTAACTTTGCATGAATAATGTGCGTTAAGTTTACATGAGACAACTAAAAATCACCAAATCAATCACCAACCGTGAAAGCGCATCCCTTGATAAATTTCTTCAGGAGATTGGCCGCGAGGAACTTATATCCGTAGAGGAAGAGGTAGATCTCGCCCAGCGCATTCACCAGGGAGACGAACGGGCTCTCGATAAACTCGTCCGTGCCAACCTACGCTTCGTTGTATCTGTGGCAAAACAATATCAGAATCAGGGACTCAGCCTCCCCGACCTTATCAACGAAGGCAATCTCGGCTTGATTAAAGCGGCACAGAAGTTTGATGAGACCCGCGGTTTTAAGTTTATCTCCTACGCAGTCTGGTGGATCCGTCAGTCCATCCTTCAGGCACTCGCCGAGCAGAGCCGTATTGTCAGACTCCCGCTCAATCAGGTGGGATCACTGAATAAGATCAGCAAGGCCCTGTCGAAATTTGAGCAGGAAAACGAGCGCCGCCCCTCTCCGGAGGAACTGGCAGAGAAGCTTGAGGTTCCCGTCGATAAGATTGCCGACACCTTAAAAGTTTCCGGCCGTCACATCTCGGTAGACGCTCCTTTTGTTGAAGGTGAGGATAACTCCCTTCTTGATGTCCTTACCAACGACGATTCCCCCATGGCCGATGCCACTCTTACCCAGGAGTCACTCTCCAAAGAGGTGGACCGTGCCCTCAAACAGCTCCATGACAGGGAGCGGGAGATCCTCAAAATGTTCTTCGGTATCGGCTGTCAGGAAATGACGCTTGAAGAGATCGGCGCAAAGTTTGATCTTACACGTGAGCGTGTTCGCCAGATTAAAGAAAAGGCCATCCGTCGGTTAAAAGGACAGAAGAGCCATCTGCTCAAGGCATATCTGGGTCAGTAGGAAAAAACTTCACACCTCAAAGTCTCTCCCCTCCACACACATTACATTTCAAGATTTTCCAAAGGCACAAGGATTCAATCGGGCTTCTTCTCAGGCATCAATTGTTCTTTGTGCCTTTTTACTTCTAATACCTCACATTATATTTAAGCCATGACTCCATCGCTTTATGCATTGCTGCTCTCGCTGGGCGTCAGCGTGACCAATCCACTGCCGGTGCCGAGAGAGAACGTACCTGTAGTTGTGAAAATACCTTCTTCGAAAAGCGAAATCAACTCTGCGGTTATAGCAGGACATCCTGACATTCCATATCAGCTTGACGATCTTGATCTCGACGGCAGACCTGACGAAATTGCACTCTTAGTGAACCTCAAAGGATCAGAGACAAAGAATCTCACAATATCATTTTCATCGAAAGATGAACCCCGAAGTTTTACTCCCGGGACTTATGCCCACCTCAAACTCAATGACAAAGGAGGGAAGCACCCGAAAATACAAGCCATATCCTACCCCGGCACGGCTGACAACCGGCAGATGTACAGCAGTATCTATGGCCACGGCTCAGTACTTGAAGGCCAATACAGTGCAATAAGAGTCTATATGGACAACAGGCAGAGTGTTGATCTTTATGCCAAGAATACCCCCCGACTTGAACTGGCGGAAACAAACTTCTACACAACCAGGGATCAGCTTGCTTCAGGGTATGGGCGGGATATTCTTTGGGCAGGAACGAGTGTCGCTCTTGGCTCCTTCCGCGGCTGGGAGAATTCCAGACCCGCAACAATTGACTCCGTGGAAAGCCGCACACAAAGGATTCTCGCTACCGGCCCGGTACGGTCCATCGTCGAGGTTATTGATGAGGGCTGGGTATCAAACGGCAAAAAAGCGGATATGACACAGCGCTATACAGTGTATGCAGGCCACCGCGATTACAATGTTGATATCCACCTCTCCCCCGCTTCGTCAGATGCGACATATTGTACCGGCATACAGAAACTCATGACTGACAATGTGGGATTCGTTGATACCGATGGCCTTGCCGGCAGCTGGGGATCAAACCTTCCTGACAAGAATCTCCCAGAAGTCACAGACACACTGGGGCTTGGTATCTATGTCCGCGCACCGTATCTTGCAAAAACGCTTGAGGATGACGTGAACTATCTCACACTGCTCAAGACCGATTCAAAAGGAAATATTCGATATACATTCACATCTGCAGCGCTCCGCGACGAGACCTCTCCACGCTCGGCCGACGAATGGTTCGCCTATCTGCGTGAGTGGAAAAAGATGCTTGACAATCCGGTGAAAATAACCGTAAAAAAGAAATAGTCATGAAACACATATCATCTCTTTTGCTTGCTCTCTCCATGCCGCTCCTGTCAGTAGCGGCAGAACCGGCAGATACAGTCACGGTATTCATGATCGGAGACTCCACAATGGCAAACAAGCCTCTCGGGAAAGAGAATCAGGAACGGGGTTGGGGGCAGATGCTACCTCTTTATTTTGAGGGAGCGTTGAGAATAGACAATCATGCTGTCAACGGCCGTTCATCAAAAAGCTTCATCAGCGAAGGCAGCTGGGATAAGGTGATGGAACTCATCAAGCCCGGAGACTACCTTATAGTACAGTTTGGACATAATGATGAAAAAAGCCAGGACTCCACACGCTATACAGTGCCCGGAGGATCCTTTGACGCGAATCTGACCCGTTTTGTCAGAGAAGCACGTGAAAAAGGGGCGACACCAATTCTTATGAATTCGATAGCGCGCCGTAACTTCCCGGCCCCTGACGGAACTGAGCAGGCTCAGACTGACGACAAGCAGAACGATTGGCGATCAGCCAGAAACAATGGCTTGGTTGAAGGGGATATTCTCGTTGATACCCATGGGGCATATCTCGATTCGCCACGTAATGTCGCCACAAGAGAGAATGTCACATTCATAGATCTCAACAAGGATACACGAGAACTCATTCAGAAGCTCGGGCCTGAGCTATCGAAGGATCTATTCATGTGGATTCCTGCCGATACTTACGAATTCTGTCCCAAAGGAAAAGTTGACAACACACATCTTAATATCCTCGGCGGAATAATAATCTCACGTATAGCAGCCTCACGTATCGCCGAGAATGTCCCCGGACTACGGCAGTATATCAAACCGGAAGTATACAACATCAAAAGATAGCAGCACATCACAGATGAAAAAGCTTACTCTTATACTCGCCACACTATTCTCATCAGCCTCGCTCATGGCCAAGGATTATGTGCTCACAGACTTCGGCGTGAAGAATGACAGCACAAAGTTACAGACCGAAGCCATACAGAAGGTTATTGATCGTGCTGAAGCGGACGGAGGCGGGCGCATTGTGGTTCCCGCGGGAACATTCCTGTCCGGGGCTTTGTTCTTCAAACCCGGCACTGCCCTTCACCTTGAGAAGGGAGCCTGTATCAAAGGCTCCGATGAAATTTCCAACTTTCCGCTCATTCCGTCCAGAATGGAGGGCCGGAGCATCTACTACTACGCTGCATTGATCAACGCTTATCAAGTGGATGGGTTTTCCATCACCGGCGCCGGCACAGTCAACGGAAACGGGCTCAGATATTGGAAACAATTCTGGAATTTGCGTAAGGAACGACGCAAAGAGGGACGTTCGTGTACTAATCTTGAGGTTCATCGCCCACGTCTTGTATTTCTGTGGGGATGTGACAATCTGCGTCTCGATGGCCCGACATTCTGCAACTCCCCATTCTGGACCATACATCTATATGAATGCAACAATATTGAGATAGCCAATTGCAACATAACAGCTCCACGTGAACCGGTGCGTGCTCCAAGCAGTGATGCGATTGATCTTGATGTATGCTCGGATGTGCATATACATGACTGTTATCTGAACTGTGATGATGATGGCGTTTGCCTGAAAGGTGGAAAAGGTGTACTTGCAGGACAGTTGCCGGAGAACGGGATGGTGAAAAACGTGCTTGTCGAGCGCTGCGTGTTCGGATCCAATCTCCACGGAGCATTGACTCTTGGCAGCGAATGCATCCATGCCAGCAACATCGTATTGAAGGATTGCCAAGTCGCCACCGGAAGTGCTCTTCTGCGACTGAAAATGCGTCCCGATACATATCAGATATATGAGAACATATCGGTAAAAAATGTAACGGGCTACTGTGGAAGTGTGATTGACATGAAACCATGGACACAGTTCTTCGACCTTGAGGGACGTGACGTGAAACCATTCGGACAAGTCAGAAACATCCTTATAGAAAATGTCGATGTAGAGTGTCAGTCTCTCGGGATAATCTCGGGCAACCCTCTTGACACGGTTGAAAATGTCAAACTTAAAGATGTCACTGTCAAGGCTTCACGTCCGGGATTTGAATGTATTTATCCTGAAGTGAAACTCGAGAATGTCACAATGAACGGAGATATTGTGATCAATCCGGCTGATGGCAGATAGATATCAGATGAGAGACTTTACAGTAAAAACATGAATACGGACTTGAAAAAACAGAATTCAAGGTTGAATTTATGATTTTTTTTTACGAACTTTGCAATTGAATAGGTTTATAGAAATAAATCAACACAAATCATATAGATACAATGAAAAAAAGTGCTTTGCAGATAGCCCGCGCGGCTTATCGCCCTCAGCTTCCCATCGTCCTCACCGGCGGTGTGAAAGTCGTTGAAGGTCAGCCCACCTGCTCGGCAGGTGATCAGGAAGAGATTGCCAAACTGTTTCCCAACACATACGGCCTCCCCGAAATAATTTTCGAGAAAACAGCCGACAACAAAGAAGCCGAGCCCATCAATGTGGGTGTTATCCTTTCCGGCGGTCAGGCTCCCGGTGGTCACAATGTGATTTCCGGTCTCTTCGACGGTATCAAGAGCATCAACCGCAACAGTCGTCTCTATGGTTTCCTCATGGGCCCCGGCGGTCTTGTTGACCATAAATATAAGGAACTTACTTCCGATATAATCGACGAGTACCGTAATACCGGTGGCTTCGATATCATTGGCTCAGGCCGCACAAAGCTTGAGACAAAGGAACAGTTCGATAAAGGACTCGAGATCCTCCGCGAGCTTAACATCAAGGCTCTCGTTATCATCGGAGGTGATGACTCAAACACCAACGCCGCCATTCTTGCTGAGTACTACAAGGCCATCGGTGCCGGAGTTCAGGTGATCGGTGTACCCAAGACAATCGACGGTGACCTCAAGAACAATGTGATTGAGACATCATTCGGTTTTGATACCGCCACCAAGGTTTACTCTGAGGTTATCGGCAATATCCAGCGCGACTGTAACTCTGCAAAGAAATACTGGCATTTCATCAAGCTCATGGGCCGTTCAGCCTCTCATATCGCTCTTGAGTGTGCTCTCCAGTGCCAGCCTAACGTCTGCATCATCTCTGAAGAAGTCGAAGCCAAGAAGATGACTCTTGCTCAGGTTGTGGATGAGATTGCCGGGGCTGTTGTTGCCCGTGCCGCCGAAGGTCTCAACTACGGTGTCGTGCTCATCCCCGAAGGTCTCATCGAGTTCATCCCTGCTGTAAAGGCCCTCATTGCCGAGCTTAACGATCTTCTTGCTGCCAAGGCAGACGAATTTGCAGCGGTGGCTCCTGAGGAGCAGCGCGCATGGGTGATCGGCAATCTGTCGGAAGAAAATGCTGCCACTTACGAGTCACTTCCCGCAGGTGTTGCCCGTCAGCTCACACTTGACCGAGATCCCCACGGTAATGTTCAGGTATCCCTTATCGAGACCGAGAAGCTTCTCTCCGAAATGGTAGGCAAGCGTCTTGAGCAACTTGCATCCGAGGGTAAATACAGCGGAAAATATTCCACCATGCACCACTTCTTCGGCTATGAAGGCCGTTGCGCCGACCCCTCAAACTTCGATGCCAACTATTGCTATGGTCTCGGTTTCACCGCCGCCTGCCTTATCTCGGCCGGTGTGACCGGATATATGTCAAGCCTCCGCAATCTCACATTTGCACCTGTCAACTGGATAGCAGGCGGTATCCCCATCACTATGATGATGAATATGGAACGCCGTCATGGAGAAATGAAACCCGTGATACGCAAGGCTCTCGTTGAACTTGACGGAGCTCCGTTCCTCAAGTTTGCCAAGGAGCGTGAGGCATGGAAGACCGGTACCTGCTACACTTATCCCGGCCCCATCCAGTACTTTGGACCGGTAGAAGTGTGCGACCAGCCCTCTATGACACTTGTCTACGAACAGAAACGTCGCAAATATTAAATCGACGTGAGCATAACACGCACGGCTGTGTAGATTCCGTGTGTTTTCTAACCTTCACTACAGCTTGCAGTCTCCGGCCATAGCGCCGGAGACTTTTTTTAGAAGCAGCGTAAATGACAAAAGAGATGACAGGATGCCATCTCTTTTATCATACCGTTTGAATGACGTGTGATGTCAGCTTCGCTCGTCAAGTTCGAGCCATCTGAGTTCCTTATCGTCAAGAAGCTCCTTCACTTCATTATATCTCATCGCTTTATCTGCTATATCCGGAATGTTCTCTCCGGAATTGAAGAGCGCTTCAAGTCTGGTTTTCTCATCTGTAAGTTCCTCGATCTCAACAGAAAGAGCCTCGTATTCCTTACGCTCCTTAAACGAAAGCTTCTGTGGCCTCTCCCTATTCTCACGACGTGGGGCATCAGTTTTGGCTGCAGATTCCTTCAACTGGGCTGCCTTTTGCTCTTTAATAAATTCACGATAATCAGTGTAATTTCCGGGAAAATCTTTGATCACACCATTTCCCTCCATCACAAAAAGATGATCCACGATGGAATCGAGGAAGAATCGGTCATGAGAAATCACTATAACGCACCCTTTGAACTCTTTGAGATACTCTTCGAGGATGGCAAGGGTCATTATGTCAAGATCATTGGTCGGCTCATCAAGTATAAGGAAATTCGGACGTGTGATCAGTACTGCAGCAAGATGGAGTCTGCGTTTTTCTCCTCCGCTGAGCGTGGAAATGTATTTCTGTTGATCAGCCGGTGAGAAAAGGAATCTCGTGAGAAACTGCATGGGAGTATAATGGGTGGTGCCATTGACAACTACATCTTCTGTGATATCAGTTATGGCATCTATCACCTTTTTCCCTTCCGGAAGATCAAGTCCATCCTGGGAATAGTAACCGAACCGGACCGTCTCTCCAACATTCCATTCACCACTGTCCTGGGGCACGATACCCTGCAGCATTTTGATGAATGTCGATTTGCCCACTCCGTTCTCTCCTACTATACCGACTTTTTCATACCGGGCGAAAGTATAGGTGAAGTCATCAAGAATCACCTTGTCGCCGAATCTTTTTGTGATTCCCTCTGCCTCAAAGATCTTGGATCCGATATAAGAAGACTTCACTTCGGACGGGTCGATATTTTTCTCATCATATCTCACCGAAGCCTTTTGTTTCAGATCATAGAAAGCATTGATACGGTAGCGCGCCTTTCCGGCACGCGCCTGAGGCTGACGGCGCATCCATTCCTGTTCTTTCCGCAAAGTGTTCTTCATCTTGGCCAATTCACCGGTGAGGGCCTCGATACGCTCGGCACGACGGCGCAGAGAGTAATCGAAATTCCCTTCATAAGTGAAAATCTGCCGCATATCTATCTCGATTATCTTATTGCAGACCCGATCGAGAAAATATCTGTCATGTGTCACCATAAGCAATGTGACACGCTGGCGCGTAAGATAATTCTCAAGCCACTCCACCGTAGAGATATCGAGATGGTTGGTCGGCTCATCAAGTATCAGAAGATCCGGCTGTGAAAGAAGGACTCTTGCAAGCGATGCGCGTTTTCTCTGACCGCCGGAAAGGTGATCAACCTTGAGTGACGGATCCGGAAGACCCAGCTGGGAAAGCATCTGCACAACACGGTCTTCCCTGTTCCACTCCTCGTGATCCTCCTCGCGCAATGCGGGAAGCATCTCCTCCATAAGAGTAGCTCCGGGTGTGAATGATGGTTCCTGATCAAGGAATCCAACCCGCAGATCATTCCGGAAAACCACATTGCCGCTATCAGGACTTTCAACTCCTGATAACAGACGCAGAAGGGTGGACTTTCCGGTCCCGTTTTTGGCAATCACACCTATTTTATCACCCTCATTAACACCGAAAGTGACAGATTCAAAAAGCATACGGTCTCCGTAGCTTTTGGTCAGGTCCTCTACTTGCAGATATGGTTTCATATCACTTGTCGAGACAATCGTCGAGCGCCTTGGTTATGGCCGAACGATCCATACCACGACCGATGAATACAAGCTTGATCATGCGGTCACCATAATCTTCATCCCAATCCTTGAGTATTCCGGGATCCTGCTCAACAAGCTGTTCAAACTCATCCTCGGGGGCGGTTGCAAACCACAGGCCGGCTTCTTTCAATTGTTTCTGTCTGCCTGCCGATTCAAACAGGTAACTCATGTCAGGGGTTACACTGAAATAGCAGATACCCTTGCATCTGATGATTTCTTTAGGCCACCGGGAAGCCGCGAAATAGTCAAATTTATTGAGGTCAAAAGCCGGACGGCGATAATAGACAAAAGTCGATATGCCATACTCCTCTGCTTCTCCTTCACCATGATGGTGGTGGTGATGATGTCCGCAACTGCACGTTCCCTCCTCATGATGATGGTGGTGGCAACAGTGGTCATGATCATCATGGTGATGCTCATGCTCATGATGATCATAGTGCTCACGTTCATCTTCTTCTATCTCAGCATTCGGTCGGTCGATCTCCCTTACCCATGCCGCTGAAGAGGCTACGGAATCAAAACGGAACATACCGGTATTGATTATGCGGTCTATATCCACATCGGCATAGTCACACTCGATAATTTCAGCATTGGGCTGGATAGCACGTACCACCGCACGTACTCTTGAAAGCTCCTCAGGTTTGACCTCAGATGCTTTGTTGAGAAGTATGATGTTGCAGAATTCTATCTGTTGGATAATGAGATTCTCAATATCCTCATCGTCAAGATTCTCTTTTCGCAGACTCTCGCCGCATCCGAATTCATCCTGCAGACGCAACGCATCGACAACAGTCACGATACAATCAAGCTTAGGCAAGCCGTTGTCGAGCATACCTTCTCCGAGCTGTGGAATTGAACAGATCGTCTGGGCTATCGGTGCAGCCTCACATATTCCACTGGCCTCGATCACGATATAGTCAAACCGTTTCATTGCCAGAATATCCTCAATCTGCTTTACAAGATCCATCTTGAGTGTGCAGCAGATACAACCGTTTGAAAGAGCCACGAGGCTGTCGTCTTTCGTATCAACGACACCGCCGCGCTCAATGAGCGACGCATCAATATTGACCTCACCAATGTCATTGACTATCACGGCGAATCTGATACCGCGTTTGTTGGAGAGTATTTTGTTGACTAATGTAGTCTTACCACTGCCCAGATATCCTGTAAGCAGCAAAACTGGTGTTACATCCATGTTACCAACTTATTTTTACCGCTACATCCCGAAGCTCTGCCGAGATAGGCGGTGTGATTTTTGCAATTCTTAATGTGCCGGATGATATGAGGGGGAAACGGTCTGAAAGAGCTGTCTTCAACCGGAAAAGCACATTCTCAAGGGTCTTTGACGGAATGGCCATCTGCTCCTTGATCACCTCGACGGCTTCGGCATAATTCAGTGTCCCGGCTATATCATCGTCAGTCATGGCCTGCCCGAAAGGATAGCCCAGTGATGCTGAAACCTCGAAAAGGTTTCCTACAACCCTTTCCTGTTCCATTACCCCATGACGGGCAAAAAGGCGCAAACCGTTTATTTCCACCCGGCATTCCATCAGCTCCAGCTTTTATTGTCACGGCGTTTGCCAAGTCCCTTCAAAATATAATATAATGTATAGAACGGATGATATGACATGAACCAAGGGAATGTGAGAAGAAGAGGACGAGACCAGAGAGAAGAGGAAGTCCGCTTCCAGCTCAGCATCAGAACGATCATGGTGATCAGTATCAGAACCACTGATATGATGGCCGGTATTATGGATGGCATAGCGGCAAGAGACGCTCCTATGCCGGACAATATCATTATCCACCAAGCCCATGAACAACTGCTGAAAAATATACGGGCACTTTTAGATAACCGTCTTGCAGTATAGTCATACCTGATTTTTTCGGCCTTGAATGCTGCTGAAGGATTACTTTCCACAGCGAGCACCATCGAATCAGGGGAAAGCTCGATAGCTGTATTGGATCCATTGGCAACCTCATTGACAAACACGTCATCATCACCATACTTCAAATCAAGTGCTTTCGAAAAGCCCTTGTTGTTGAAAAACACATCTTTCCGATAGGCAAGATTATAGCATATTCCGCGATAAGGACGTCCTGCGATTCCCCAGGATAGATATTCAACGGCCGTGCGGACGGAATCAAATGCATGGAGCCTTTTCCAAGATTCACGAGTGCCTTGAGGCGCGGCAGGTGCAGCATAACCTATGACTATATCAGTTCCGGGAGTGAAATTCCGGCACATTGCCATCAGCCATCTCCTTGACGGGATCTGGGAATTGCCCATGACCATCATCACAGTATCAAAACGGGCGGCTTTGATGCCAAGCGTAAGAGCGAGTTTCTTGCGAGAGAGAGAGCGTGATTCAAGAGGCGTGAACGTCATGTAAAGATTACTGTAACGCTGTTCCAGCCTTGCTATTACATCACTGGTCGATGGTATGCCGCCGTCATTGACCACTATCACCTCGAAGTGAGCGGGATAGTCCTGATCTAAAATCTGAGGCAAAAGGATCTCAAGATTCGGAGCATCATCCTCGGCATAAACTATCACAGATACAGAGGGATAATACTTTTCATCCTCCGGAAAGACTTTTGCCGCATCAGTCCTGACCCTGCGAGCCACCGACACGACATAACTTCTGAAACCGATCAGAAGATACAGTATGGAGAGAACAAGAAACCCCAGAAGGGATATGATAACAGGAGAAAAGTGGAATTCAAACATCGTAGGAATAATTGAAGTGCAAAATTAGCGAATTTTTTCAATTATCAGGTATTAAATCAAGATGTTTTTTACCATTCAGACGCGTCCGGAGCCATCCATTCGCCTTTGGCCGAAAGTATCTGGGAGAGGAGATCACGTGCCACGCCATTACCTCCGTAAGCCGGTGAAATATAGCGTGCGATAGCCTTCACTTCGTTAGCGCCATCGCGCGGGACAACAGTGAGCCCAGTCATGGCCATCGCATCAATATCCGGAATATCATCCCCGGCAAAAGCCACCTCTTCTCTGTTCAGTTTATTGGCAGCCATCCATGCAGAAAGTGTCTCCGTCTTACGAGCACATCTGAAAAAGACATCAGTAATGCCCAACGACCGATATGCAGGAAGCATGGACTCATCACGGGCACCCGAAATCACGGCAATTTTCAATCCATGCCGAAGGGCATACTGTATAGCATAGCCATCCTTGACATTAGATGTACGCTGAAGCGTACCATCCTCTCTTACCGAGACAGTTGACCCCGAAAGCACTCCGTCCATATCAAACACTACACCTTTTATGAGTGTGAGATCATAATCAATTCTGCTCATTTGAATGATGGTATTTATAAATCTCCGACGAGAGCAGTCTGTATATGGCATCAAGACCGTCAGGCAACATTGAGATATGTTTATCCATCACGCCACGGTCTCCCCTCTTGGCCGGGCCGGTCTGTCCGGCTGCAGGAGATGATGCCATTGCCTTGCGGAGAGTCTCGGAAAGAAGCGGGTGAAGCACCTCAAGCCCAAGCCCCTCACGTTTCAAAAGGTCATCGGCAATCGTCCATAGATGATTAGTGAAATTACAGGCAAAAACTGCCGCTATGTGCATTTTGCGCCGAAGCTCACCATCAGCATAAAAGACTTTGTAAGATATACCCCGTGCAAGACGTTCAATCCTCTCCCCGACTTCCGGATCACTCCCTTCAATGAAGATCGGGACGATTGACACATCAACATCTATATCTTTCGAGAATGTCTGCAAAGGATAGAACACACCATACGAGCGGGAAAGAGGAGCAAGAATCTCCTTTGGCAAGGATCCTGAAGTATGAAGCCATAGAGCGTCACCTTTCGGAAGTTTCTCCACAACGGACGCTACGGCGTCATCCACCATACTGACAATATAGACATCGGCATCCGAAATTATTTCAGACACCTTGTCAGTGGCTACCGAACGGTTGAGTTTGTCGGAAAGTGATGTGGCGGACTCAACGGTGCGGGAATAGACTTGAACCACCTCAATCCCTTCAGCTTTGTCAAAAGCCTGCGCGAGATGGGTAGCTACATTTCCGGCACCAATGAAAACAATCCGTATATTACCATTGACCGATGTGGACATTTTCCCATTTCAGTTTTTCTGTATCCTGAAGTTTCCTCTCTTCGGCAGGGTGCCCAAATGTAAGAATGCAGAGCACAGGGCAATTTTCGGGAATTCCAAGACACTCCTGCACAAACTGATCCGAGGGAGTGCCATCAGCTGCAAACCGGCCATATACCTGAATCCAGCAAGAACCTATGCCAAGATCGGATGCCTGAAGCTGCATATACGACGCGGCTACGGACGCATCCTCAATCCAGGCCTCAGACTTTGTTGCATCCACACATACAGCCACAGCAAGAGGGCAAGTCTTGAGAGAAACAGCTCCGGCGGGTTTACAGCCCATGAGCTGGTCAAGCTTCTCCTTGTCCTCAATAACGACAAGCTGCCAGGCCCTTGCTGATTTTGAAGTGGGTGACAAAAGTGCAGCTTCAAGAATGAGACGCACGTGATCAGCACTTATGGGCTGATCGGTATAGCGTCGTATGCTACGCCGCTTTATTATAAGGTCGTGAAAATCCATTATTATATAAAGGTGGGGGTATTATAATGCACGTTTGGTATGCTCATCTCCTGCAAACCCAGACATAGGGGTATGCCGCACGGATTGACTCTGCTACGGCATAAGCCTCTGCAGAGGTCCGGCATGAACCGGCATAAACACGGAAGTTGCCATCCATTTCTGCAATCGAGAGATCAGTGGCTCCAACCTGTCTGATATGACGTTCCGCCGCTTCCTTGATGGGGAATGAAGCAACAACCAGGAGATAACGTCCTGCCGACTGTTTCGGTTGATCAACAGCAGCCACAGCCATCTCCATCTTTTTTTCATCAGGCATGGCGATATTGAGTATAATCTCCCGTGACAACGAATGTGTTTCTTCAGATGATTCGGCAATAAGTTGTCCGGATCTATCGGAGAGCCCCGAATCCAACGATGCATAAGCCTGATCAATTCCACCCGGAAGATCTGTCGTGGAATATAACAGGCCACAGGCCACAAGGACAAAAATAAATGATGCCGCAATCTTGAATGGCAACGATAAAATTCGCGGACGTGATTCCTCACCACGTGAAGTTTCCTCAGTTTCCAAATCCTCTTCGACAATCGGGCGGCAAGAGATCGGAGACAAACCGACGAATGGCATGGAAAGCGCGACAGCATCGGATGCCGGCTCAAAAAGCAGCACATCCGGTTCGGAACCGAGCGACATTACACCGAGAGTACCTACAGGGAGTTCGCCTGATATTGAAAGCTGATGGCGGAACGCCGACACCTCTGCCTGAACATTCTGCGCGGCCATCTCAATGGTGATGCGCTCACACTTCGCCACACTTTCCACAAGCAGTCCGTCATTATGGGTCACCACAGGATTGAACCCGAGGGAGCGGCACGGAGGATAAAACATGGATGAGTCAGCATCAAAGTGAGCCGGCTCCTCATGCACAAGGAACGCACCAAGCCCCGGCACAACAACACAGTCATGGCGAAGCAGGAGATATTCAATATGAGAGCTGAGATCAATCACAATGCAAAGGTACAAATTTTTAAGCCCTCCGGCAATAGGAAGAAGCCTTTTGATGAACTTTTAACATTGAAAATATATAAGACAACAAGCCTTGATAAAATATAGGTATATTATGGAAGAAGAATTCTCCCATAATGAATCATCCTAAAACGTCAGATGTTTTGATTCGCTTGCGATTTTTTCTTATCTTTGCAAATATGGCAATCAAAAAAAAGCAATATGATTCATGAGCTGCAAAGTTTACAAATCCAGGATTGATATATGGGTATATGTTCTGCTTGTTTTATCAGTGGGCGGATGCTTCATATTACCGGCCATAAATGGCGAACCTGTTATCGGCATTATCATAGCCGGAAGCATGGCTGCAATTTGGGCGGTCGGACTTTTTGGAGTCAAGTATGAAATACGGGGAAATAAACTTGGGATAAGGAATCTGTTCAAATGGATATGGATACCGATTGATAAAATAAGTGAGGTGAAAAAGACCAAGGGATATCTTGCCGGTGCTGCCAGTTCATCCCAACGTGTGTCAATAAAAATTTCCGACCGGAAAATCCTGAATAGCTCAATGCCTGTAGAGATTTCACCTTGCGATATAGACGGATTCATAGACAACCTGCTCAGGATCAATCCTTCGATTAAAATTTCAGCATGATAATAATGAAACCGGTGTCTGCATATTCATTGCACACACCGGTTTCACTATTATTTATTTGTCGACTTCAATTTTTCTTATCCATTAAATTCCTTTTGAATATCCGATCAAGGAAGTCCACCGTATATTCTATAGTCTGCTCAGCCCATGGAGTGAAGAACCAAAAGGTATGCACATCCACCGGCATCACATGACACTCGGCCAAAATGTTTCTCTCCTTGTAATTCCGCATCAGATCATCCCTGCCATCGCAAAACCGGGGAAGAGCGCTGTTGATAAAACACATCGGGGCTGACTTGTCGGAAATCCAGTTTATAGCCGAGGCCTCATTCCAGTTATCGGAGGCCTGTGAGAATGTTCCCCCAAGCCATACCGCACTTATAGTAGTGGTTCCTTTTTCCAGGAGCCGTCTGTCAGCATCAGCTATATTGTGAGGTGAGACAAAAGTACAAACTCCATCCATATTGACTACGGCTTGCACATCGCTTGACACCCCACTCCATTCTCCGTCACCCTCATGACGATCAGACCCATTGGTCACACCGGTCAAGGCGGCAAGCTGTCCTCCGGCCGAGCACCCGGAAACTGCAATCTTATCCGGATCCACACCCAACGACGCAGCATTGCTCCTCACCCACCTTACAGCGGTCTTGACATCGTGAAATCCCGCCGGATATAAAGCTTCCGGGATAAGCCGATATTCCACAGGAATTGTAACGTAACCTCTGGCAGCGATATGACGGGCCATGGGGCGCTGAAGCGACTTATCACCAGAGTTCCATCCGCCGCCATGAATCATGATCAGGGCCGGATAGACATCACCATCGTCAGGACGGAAGATATCGGCATGAAGCTTCCGGTCTCCATACGGAGAATTCTTTATCGCCGTATATTCCACATCAAGAACCTCTCTCACTCCGGCCGGAAGAGTGTCCGGCATCAGGACAAAATCAGGATGCTTCTTCAGAACATGATGATAATTACCAATACGGGTGAAGGAGGTGTCTCTCGGCACATCCAACCCTGCTCCGGAAGCACCCAAAGGCAATAAGGCAGATAATGCAAGTGAGAAAAACAATCTGCTCATCGGATCACTTTATCGGTGACTGTTTTACCGGACGTATATACGGTGCGGCGTATGTTTATACCCTCAGCCGGTTCGGACAGACGGATTCCGCGGAGATCATAATACTCCACATGATCAACCTCCCCTCCGGCGGTGATATCCGTGATGCCGGTAGTGGCTATGACCGGATAATACTCATCGACTGAGGAGATGGCGTTTTTGTTGCCGGCTCTCATTATCCCTTCCACCAGTTCATTCGCATATACCTCAATATTGGTATACCATCCTTTGGTATCGAGAGAGACAGTCGATGCGTCTGCCGGATCATTCGGATTGAGACCGTTTGCAATCTCCCACTCATCGGGCATTCCATCCTTATCTGTGTCCACAATGGGTGTTCCTGCAGGAAGCTCCGGAAAACCGCCGAAGTCATCATTGACATCAAGAATGCCGGGAAGTTTGGATATGGAGCCTGTGAATGTCGCCGTGCCTGTACGGGCTTCCTCCGCATAGCGGGCATCGACATCATCGCGATAGAATGAAGCTCCGGCATATTCGAGTACCTTTTCAAAAGCATCCTCGGCCGCGTGGGTGGTCACCTCTGCAAAGTCGCAAGGTCCGTCAAGCTCCACAAGCTCCCGGGAGCCGCCTTTGTCATAAATCACACCCGACCAGTCGTAATAAGCCCTCTTGTCTTCGGTGACCGAAGGGGAATCCATGTAATTGCCATCGACAAAAAATTTACCGAAGGCACCATCCTCAAGAACCCCTTTCGAATCCTTCGAGTTGTTCTTGGAGCATTGAAACACCCTGGTCTTATTCTTGGTCGCAGGTCCAGACTTATAGTAATTGTTGACTATGTTGTGATTGCCGAGCGGGCCGCCGTAAGCCCCGTTGCCGGTGCCCCAGTTGTACATCACACAATTGCGGAGATCCACCTCCTCGGCTTCCACTGTCGACATCCCGGCACGCTTTGGATCTTTATATTCCAACCAATTATATCGGGCTCCGTTCAGACGAGGGTTACGGTTGTTATTGTGGGCTATCAGATTGTGGTGGAAAGAAGCCCCTTTGCCGCCCCATATTCCACCGTAGCCATGCGCTCCTTTGTTATGGCCGGCGTTATTGAGCCCTTCGGCAATAGTGCACCACTGCATGGTGAAATTCTCGTTGTCGTAGTACGAGGCCACCTCGTCAATGCTCCATGAGAATGAGCAATGATCAAAAATCAAGTTATGGCAATGGCGCCCCCATGAAGCGTCGCCGTCCTCATTGTGATCCTTGGCCATTCCTCGTCTGAAACGCATGAACCGGACCACAACATTGTCCGCATCATCCGCAACACGGAAAGTGTAGTCCGCCACAGTGATGCCACCGCCGGGAGCTGTCTGTCCCAGTATTGTGACATTTCCGTTCTTGAGGACAAGATTACTGTTGAGATGTATTGTGCCGGCAACGTCAAACACAATCGTGCGTTTGCCTCCGGCCTCAATAGCCGCACGAAGCGAACCGGCACCTTTGTCATTGAGGTTTGTGACATGGATTATCCTGCCGCCACGACCTCCTGACGTATAACGTCCGTGCCCCTCGGCTCCCGGGAAGGCAGGGACAGCATCGCCGGCCATCAATGAACCGGCCGAAAATAGAATCGCAGCGACTGGAAACAGTATTTTTTTCATGGTACGATAATGATATAAGTTTGATTAGTAGTTATTTCGGGCGCAAAATTAATTATAAAATCAATAAAATCATTTATCATTATCCACAACTTTTGTTAAAAGAATGGTGTTTTCATCTATATAGACAAGTTGATCATGTCAAAAACTCCGCTCACATCATCCTCAGACCGCGAGGAATGGCAGATAGGCCGCATTCCTCCTTCCATCTCGCTGATACTTCTCGCCGCTCTCGTAGGATTTGCGGCGGGCTTTCTGGCATTTGTACTCAAGACTATAATTAAATGGCTGTCCACATTTCTTGTCGGACACGTGCATCCCGACGATGTGAACTTCGGTCTTCTTGTCCTTCCCGTTATCGGCATACTTCTTGCCGTGGCATTCCAAAAATGGATCATAGGCCGGAATCTCGAGCACGGAACCGAGAAGGTGGAGACAGCGGTGAAGAACAAACATTACAAACTGCCGTTTTCCGACACATACGGCCCGATGATCGCGTCGACATTTACTCTTGGGTTTGGAGGATCCGCGGGAGCCGAGGGCCCGATCGCCACAGCCGGTGCCGCTATCGCAAGCAATCTCGGACAAAAATTCAGATTACCCCCCGGGCTTCTGCGCATACTTGTAGCCTGCGGTGCAGGAGCGGGTATCGCCGGTATTTTCAAAGCGCCTATAGGCGGGGTTATGTTTACCCTGGAGGTCATGGGCATGGAGCTCACGACTCTTCCGGTCATAGCTCTGGTCATAGCCTGCGTGATCGGCGGAATGACAAGCTACGGATTCACCGGGTTTACTCTTGATGTCCCGCTTACCCATGCCCAACATTTCGATCCCTCCATGAGCGGATGGGTCATTATACTCGGAATATTCTGCGGACTATATTCCCTCTATTATTCATGGATCGCCTCTTATATGCGGAGGCTTTTCGAACGTGTCGGTTCGATGTGGCTGCGTGGACTGGCTTCAGGAGCGGTAGTGGCAATACTGGTTTTCCTCTTTCCGGCACTGTATGGGGAGGGATATGGTGTGATGGCACTTCTGATCGACGGAGACACCCATGCTATAGTATCCAATAGTTTTTTTGACAACGGGGGTGCTCCGTCGCTGTCGATGCTGCTGATATTTTGCGGCGGGATGGCTCTCGTGAAATCCGCCGCCGCCACGTCAAGCAACAGCGGAGGCGGAGTGGCCGGTGATTTCGCGCCAACTCTTTTCGCCGGATGCATGGCAGGCTATTTTTTCGCGACAGGACTGAACTCGCTCTTCGGGCTTGCAATCCCGGCTGAGAATTTCGCATTGATCGGTATGGCCGGAGCCATGGCCGGAATAATACGCGCGCCCTTGATGGCCATGTTCATCGTCATAGAAACCACCGGATATTATGGAATGATGTTTCCGGTGGTTCTCGCCACCGCTTTTTCCTATGCGACGGTGATCTATCTGAAACCTGATAAAAAATAGATACGCACATAATTAAGACAAGACAAGTTTTTTCACTAACTTTGTCATCATAAAATAACAGGAATGAAAGGCATCGTAATTAAAAATACAGGCAGTGATTATCTGGTAAGCACCGAGACCGGCGGCCGGATCAATTGCAAAATAAAGGGTAATTTCCGTTTAAAAGGCATACGCACCACCAATCCCGTAGCAGTAGGCGATCATGTGACCATCACTGATACAGCAGGTGGTGACACACCATACATTATCTCCATCGAACCAAGACGGAATTACATCATAAGACGAGCAAGCAACCTGAGCAAACAGGCACACATCCTCGCCTCTAATCTCGATCAGGTATGCCTTGTGGCGACACTGGCCCATCCCACCACCTCAACAACATTCATAGACCGTTTTCTCGCCACAGCCGAGGCATATCGGATCCCGGCAATAATAGTGATAAACAAGATAGATCTTCTTGAAGAAAATAACGAGGATATGGATTACCTCGAGGCAGTGAAATATCTGTACGAATCCATCGGCTACAAAGTATGCGCCGTTTCGGCGCGGACCGGTGAGGGGGTCGAGGATATCAAACGTCTGCTCGATGGCAAGGTGACACTTTTCTCCGGCAATTCGGGCGTAGGCAAATCAACCCTGATCAATCTTCTCATTCCCGGCATAGAATTAGCGACTGCAGAAATTTCGGCCACACACGACACGGGGATGCATACTACGACTTTCTCCGAGATGTTCGATATTCCCGGCCTCTCCGCCGGCTCGCGCCTCATTGACACCCCGGGAGTAAAAGGATTCGGAACACTTGAATTTGATCGCCATGAAGTAGGACACTTTTTCCCGGAAATATTCAAGTACAGCCACGATTGCAGATATGGAAACTGCACGCATACCTGCGAGCCCGGATGTGCTGTCAAGAAAGCATTGGAAGAGAATCTGATCTCAGAATCTCGCTACTCATCATATCTCTCAATTCTCGAAGACTCAGCCGAAGACAAATACAGAAAAGGGTATTAGAACAGACCATCCCTAAATAAGCCCCATCACACGCCCGTTTATCTTTCGGGCTGTAAAATTAGTCCGTTCGATCGAAGATCGGAGCTGCATCAGGACATGATAAGCGGATTTAAGCAATCTATGTTTATCATGTCCTGATGCTCTTTATATACAAGTCTAAAACTGTATTATGGATGTGCAATGTTTGTTAAAATACCTCATTTACAGCTAATTCCCAATTTGTAAATTGTTCTAATAATGAGAGCCATAAAGATGGCCCCTTTTTAAGATATAACATAGTTTGCAAATTCAACAAGCCCGTATAGCTCGTTACAAAAGAGAATTTAAAGATTCTTCGAGCGTTGTAATTGCAATTACAATAATTTATATATTCAATTTTGTATTTGTAAATCCAAATAATAGTTGCAATTTCAATTTACAAATATGGTTTACCTTTCTTTTTTGAAGCCGGGATTAACCCTTGAGGTAGGTATTTCAGATTGTGAACAACCATGCTTTATATATGTTCCAATTTGTATATAATAGTTAAAACTAATGCTATTAATAAACTTTTACAATATTTTAAATGTTATATATATCAACGCAATATGATTTTTAATTAAATCTATACTGTAAATTTTTTCACCATCGAAAGCACTCGATTACAGCCATCCCTCAAATTACACCAAATCACGCGTAACAACCACATATAAAAGCACATTCTACTATTGGGTTAAAGTCACACTTTAAATTATTAGAACATTAAGTAGCGTTTCGATTTGCAAACCCATCGAATTCTGGCAATATTGCATTTGCAAACCCAAAAACAATCCTAAATAATTTTATTTTGTAAATTTTGTTGTTTGAGAAATTATGTTTAAATTTGCACATACAAACCAAAGTAAGAATTTACAAAATTACACAGCATGGACCTTGTTTCGAGACTCAAACAGTATCTTGACAGCCGTCAAGTAAGCGTCACGCAGTTTGCCGACGAATGCGGCATCCCCCGCCCTACAGCTTCACAGCTACTTGCCGGCCGCAACAAGAAAGTCAGCGATGAGATAATCGGCAAGATCCATCAGTGTTATCCGGACCTGAACGTGATTTGGCTGATGTTTGGCGAAGGAAATATGGTGACAGGCGAGAATATTGGATTCTCAGAGTCTCAAAATACTGGTTTTTTCGACTACCCAGCGGCGCAAGCAACTGATGTAGAGCACGATGGTCATATCGAGCCAATCAGAGAAAATATACATCAAAATCCACCGGAAAAATCAGTGGATGAAACCATGACCGAAAGAACGGGATACACCCAGAATCCGGAGCCGGCCATTGGAGGAGAATTCAGTTTCTCATCGGCACAGACTGCCGCTCCGCAATCATCCACTTTCACATTTTCGTCACCATCCCTCGCCACCCCTCCTGCTCCCTCCCGCTCATCCGTCCAGCACCCGACCGGTCAACCTCTCCAGAACCAGGAACAGCCACCCCGCCCTATCACATTCATGCCCGGCAAAGGGAAAAGAGTAACCGGGATTGTGGTATATTATGACGACTGCACTTACGAGTCATTCATCCCCGACCCTGACCACTCAACTTCATTCCTAAGATAACCGGACAGATAATATCAACCAAGGTCAAGGTCAAAGCAATCCCCAATTTGCCCATACGGGAGATTATAGCTACCTTTGCAGTCGCTTAATCGAAAAGAACCGTTATGAGCATATCCATCAACAGCCTGAAAGTTGAGTTCAGCGCAAAATGCCTTTTTGACAACATATCATATATAATAAACCGCAAGGACAAAATTGCCCTTGTGGGCAAGAATGGAGCAGGAAAATCAACCATGCTCAAAATTATTGCGGGCATCCAGAAGCCGACATCCGGAAGCGTGTCAGTGCCACGCGACACAACCATAGGCTATCTGCCGCAACACATGACCATCAACGACACGGCCACCGTGATCGAAGAGGTCCGCACAGCTTTCAGCCATATAAAGGAGATGCACGCACGTCTTGACACGCTCACGTCCGAGCTGGCCGAGCGGTCGGATTATGAATCCAAGGAATATCAGGATCTCATTGAAGCCATGACAAATCTCAGCGACCGCATAGCCATGGAGGAATCCGACAATTGCGAAGCTGAAATGGAGAAGACCTTGACAGGACTCGGATTCTCACGCGATGATTTCAACAGGCCGACCGCTGAATTTTCCGGAGGATGGCGTATGCGTATTGAGCTTGCCAAGCTGCTTCTCACCCGCCCCGATGTGCTCCTTCTAGACGAACCTACGAACCATCTCGATATAGAGTCGATACAATGGCTTGAAAATTTTCTCGTATCCAAGGCAAACGCGGTTGTGCTTGTCAGTCACGACCGGGCATTCATCGACAATGTGACCAATCGCACCATCGAGATTTCTCTTGGGAAAATATATGATTACTCCGTAAATTATTCAAAATATGTAGCGCTTCGTGCCGAGCGTCTCGAACAGCAGATGCGCGCTTACCAGAATCAGCAAAAGATGATAAAGGATACCGAGGATTTCATCGAGAGATTCAGGTATAAGGCAACAAAAAGCGTGCAGGTGCAAAGCCGCATAAAACAACTTGCAAAGATTGAGCGACTCGAAGTCGACGAGGTGGATACATCGCATCTCAATCTGAAATTTCCCCCTGCTCCCCGATCAGGCGACTATCCTGTCATCGCTGAAGAATTGGGAAAAGCGTATGGATCACATCAGGTGTTCGACCATGCCACATTCACGATCAAACGCGGTGAGAAGGTGGCGTTCGTCGGGAAGAATGGAGAGGGTAAATCCACACTCGTAAAGTGCATAATGGGTGAGATCCCTTTCACCGGGACACTGAAAATAGGCCATAATGTAAAGATCGGTTATTTTGCCCAGAATCAGGCCCAGCTTCTTGACGGAGAACTGACGGTATTTGACACTATAGACCGGGTGGCAGTCGGCGACATCCGCACAAAAATCCGCGACATTCTCGGTGCATTCATGTTTGGCGGTGAAGCCTCCGACAAGAAAGTAAAAGTATTGTCAGGAGGCGAGAAAACCCGACTCGCCATGATCCGGCTGTTGCTTGAACCTGTCAATCTGCTCATCCTCGACGAGCCCACCAACCACCTTGACATGAAAACCAAGGATATCCTTAAAGCGGCTATAAAGGAATTCAACGGCACTGTGATCGTGGTTAGCCATGACCGCGAGTTCCTTGACGGCCTGGTCGAGAAAGTTTATGAATTCGGCGGTGGGCAGGTCAAAGAATGTCTCGGTGGCATTTATGAGTTCCTCGAAAAGAAAAAACTTGCATCTCTCACCGAGCTCGAACGCAATACTCCCGTAAAAACAGAGACACCCAAAACCGAGGAAAAACCAACCGACCAGACGACCGCACGCAAACTCTCATACGCCGAACAGAAGGAGCATGAGAAACTCGTGAGAAAAGCAAGAAAAAAAGTAGAGGAGGCCGAGGCGGAAGTCAACCGTCTTGAGAAAGAGATCGCGGATATTGAAGAGATAATATCTGCGGGAAATCCCCCTTCCGACATCTACGACCGTCATGCCAAAGCCACAAAGGATCTTGAAAACGCCATGTCATCATGGGAACTTGCATCTATTGAATTTGAAGAAATCGCAT
Source organism: uncultured Duncaniella sp. (assembly GCA_910587165.1). Taxonomy (GTDB): domain Bacteria; phylum Bacteroidota; class Bacteroidia; order Bacteroidales; family Muribaculaceae; genus Duncaniella. The sequence continues at coordinate 110,737 of CAJUKP010000002.1, read as the reverse complement.
AAAAACGCCATCACTATGTATCGCAAATCTTTTGCCACACTTGCCGCTGCCATTATCTCAGCATCCATACTGACGGGTTGCAACAAAAGCAGCGAACCGGATCCGGCGCTAGAGGAATATTATGTGCGTTACAACGCATACGCCCCACTTCCCACCGACACCATCAGCATATCCTACCGAATGATCGATGGTCATCAGAAGCAAGTAAAAGATGTTTTTCCCGAAGGGCATTTTCAGGTTACGGTCGGCCCGGTCCTGGCCGGATTTCAGGCCAAGATGGTATCCAATCTCTCAATCGGAATGGATGCTCCGACAATGTCTATAGAGACTAAAAAAGGCAATGGCGTTTTCTCGTTGAAGACACAACGTGAAAATGCCATCACATTATCCTATACCGTAGGTGAATAAAGTCTATTTATTCACGAGCCTTATTCCGTATTCCTCTATGGAAATCGCCCGGTCACGGTATAGCGAACCTATAGCCTTCTTGTAATCCTTCTTAGAACAGTGAAACGTCCCTCTGATCGCTTCGGGAGACGATGTGTCATTCAGCGGCAGAAATCCGTCCGGCTGATCAAGCAGTCTCTTCATCACCTCAGCGGCAAGAGAGTCTATACGCCCGTCATTGCCGCCATGGAGCACGAGGTCTATTTTGCCGTCATCACGCACCTGTTTCACAAAGGCATCCACGGTTTCCCCTATCTCCATAGGCTCGTAGAGCTCGTTTTCATAGACCATACCGAAAAAGAGATCGTCGACAATGGTTTTATAGCCCTGTTCTGTCCTTTTCAACACCAAGGCCTTCACTTTGTCGCCCCGTTTGTATGCAGGCACACGATTTCCTAAGAATTTCTCTATTTTAGCCGAGGCCACAATGCGCTTGGAAGCATCATCGAGATATACGTAGACAGGGATGATCATTCCCCTCCCGAGCTTGACACGCTGTTCGCTATACGGAACCAACAACTCCTTCATCAGGCCCCAGTCAAGAAATGCTCCATGCTTATTGACGTCTGAAACCTGCAGAAAGGCAAATTCCCCGACCTGGGCAAACGGATGCTCGGTCGTAGCTATGAGCCGGCCTTCGTTGTCACGGTAGATGAACACCTCAATCTCCTCTCCGGGATGGAGCGGTTTTGATATATAGCGTGTGGGAAGTAGAATCTCCACCCCCTCTCCTCCATCGAGATATGCGCCGAAATCGACGTTCTTTACAACCTTGAGGATGTTGTATCTCCCTAATTTCACCATAGTTTATTAATTTTAAGTGCAAAATTAACGAAAATATCCCAATTATAGGCTAATTTTGCATCCATTATACATATTTGATAAACGCCCGGACCGGCAAAAATGTTAAAAACGATATGGAAGAACTTCTGAAATATTTCCCCTCGCTTTCCGAGACACAGATAATCCAGTTCACCCGCATAGGTGAGCTGTACCCCGAATGGAATGAAAAAATAAATGTAATCTCCCGTAAGGATATCGACAACTTATATCCGCACCACATACTTCATTCTCTCGCGATAGCACACTTCATAACCCCTGTGGACGGGACCACATTCATCGACCTCGGATGCGGCGGGGGCTTCCCGGGCATTCCTCTCGCCATCCTATGGCCGGAGTGTAAGTTCCACCTCATCGACCGTATCGGCAAAAAAATAAAAGTGGCATCTTCTATCGCCGAAGAGATAGGCCTGAAAAATGTGACATTCCAGCACGGAGACATCAGCGAGTGTAAACTAAAGGTCGACTTTGTTGTTTCACGTGCAGTGATGCAGCTTGACGAGCTTGTCCGCCTAATCCGACGGAATATTGCGCCGAAGTCAGTCAACCGTCTTCCGAACGGTCTCATCTGTCTTAAAGGTGGCGATCTCGGAGGAGAGCTCGGAAGAGTTAACCTGCCCACAATAGACGTCCCTCTGAGCGATTATTTCGCTGACGAATATTTCGCCACAAAGGATCTGATTTATGTAGAAATGTGATTTTATGAAAGTAAGCAGATTTGTTTTCAATATGTTCGGGATCAACACCTATGTGCTTTGGGATCCTGAAAGCCTCGAGGCCGCGATAGTCGATCCCGGAATGATCTCGCCGGAGGAGGAGCAGGCCATTTCCGGCTTTATCACACGCAACGGTTTGCATCCGGTGCATCTGCTCAACACGCATATGCATCTCGATCATATATTCGGTAATATATTCATAAAAGAAAAATACGGACTGGACATAAAGGCCCACCCGGAAGATGATTTTCTGGGACGCAGCCTCCGGGAAAGCGTGCGGAGGTTTAATCTTCACGTGTCGACACCCGATCATGGTCTTGACGTCCCTCTCTCTGATGGCGAGACCATAATGATCGGCAAAGAACCCGTAAAGGTCATATCCGTGCCCGGGCATTCACCGGGCAGCGTTGCGCTCCATTGTCCGGAATCCGGTTTTGTGATAACGGGCGACGCACTTTTCCGCGGCTCCATAGGACGCACCGATCTGCCGGGGGGCGATCATGCTACGCTTGTCAGATCTGTCACCGAAAGACTTCTCTCCCTCCCGGATTCCACGGTAGTTCTCCCCGGGCATGGGCCAGAGACAACAATCGGGAATGAGAAAGCATCAAACCCCTATCTATAGCATATATATAGACCTCTCATTTCGGCTATTTAAAGAAATTTTTCCATAATTAATCAATAATTTGTACCTTTGTGCGAATTTTAAAGGAACAAATCAAACTCACAATGGCAACTATCAACAGACCTAAACTCCGCATACGTGACCTCACGTTGCGTGACGGCCAACAGTCTCTCTTCGCTACGCGAATGAGCCAGGCCACTATAGACCGACTTCTACCCTATTATGAGGACGCCAACTTCTATATCATGGAAGTATGGGGCGGAGCAGTGCCCGACTCTGTGATGCGATACCTTGACGAATCGCCATGGGATCGTCTGCGTATCATCTCAAAAGCCATGGACTCGCGCAGCGAGCATCCCAAGTCGCTCCTTTCAGCGCTATCACGCGGACGTAACCTTTTTGGCTATGTCCCTTATCCCAATAGCGTACTTGAAGGTTTCTACAAAGAAGCTATCGACAACGGCCTCAACGTCATGAGAATCTTCGACGCGCTCAATGACATCGACAATGTCCGTGAGTCGATTCGTCTCATCAATTCTCTCGGCGGCATCGCCGACGGCGCGGTATGCTACACCGTAGATCCGAAGACAGAGGAGGAGAAACCCTCCGGATTCATGGGGAAACTGAAGTCTATGTTCAGTGGGCACAATGAGCCTGAAAAGATTTTCACCGATGATTATTTCGTGGGCAAAGCCAAAGCCATGGAGGCTCTCGGCGCAAAGATAATCACACTGAAGGATATGGCCGGTCTGGTCAATCCCTCACGCGCCGCCTCAATCATTTCGGCTCTCAAACGCGAAGTGAAGGTTCCCGTGGATTTCCACACACATTGCACCCCCGGCTATGGACTTGCTTCCGCGGTTATGGCCATCATCAATGGTGTCGATATTCTCGATACCAATATCTGGTGGTTCGGCGGAGGATCGGCTGCTCCCGCAATTGAGCTTATATATATTTTCTGTAAGCGTATGGGAGTGGAGATCGAGGCAAACATGGAGGCTGTCGGGCGCATCCGCAAGGAGCTTCTTAACGCCCGCAAGGAACTGGCCGATTTTGACCTTAACCGCGACAAGATGCCCATTGAATTTGATCCTCTCAAGGATGAGCTGCCTGCCGATGTCGCGGCATATTTCGATTCAGCCATCCGTTTCGCCCAGAACGGCGACGAGGAAGGCCTGCTCGATATGTGCCACCGCATCGAGGCCCATTTCAATTTCCCAAAGCCCAACGAGCTTGTCAAGACAGCAGAAGTTCCGGGAGGTATGTACTCCAATATGGTGGCCCAGCTCAAACAACTCAAGAGCGAGGATCTGCTCGAAGATGCGATGAAACTCATCCCTATGGTTCGCCGTGATGCAGGTCTGATACCGCTTGTGACTCCGACAAGCCAGATCGTGGGCAGCCAGGCCGTACTCGTTGCCCTTGACCGTAAGAACGGGAAACCCGACTATACCACCACCAGCAATCAGTTCATATCTCTCGTGAAAGGCGAGTATGGCCATACCCCGGTACCCATCGACCCCGCTTTCCGTGAGAAAATCACCGGTTCGGCTATTGAAAAACCGTATGATGTGACTTCATACAAAAAGCCGGAGAACCCATCTCTCGACGATATGGGTGGCAGAAAGCTCGCCTCAAACAACGAGGAGTTCCTTCTGCTCGAGCTTCTGCCCAATGTCGCCAACGGATTCCTGCGCAAGCGCCGTTCAGAAGAATTTGCAGCCGAAGCCCAGCCTGAGATCGAAGTGGTCGAGGAGGATGCAGAACCGATGGATCCTATAACCGGCCCCACTCTCGTAGCTCCTATGGGCGGAAAGGTGATAGCCGTCAATGTAAAGGACGGACAGGCCGTAAAGAAGGGAGACCTTCTGCTCACCTACGAGGCCATGAAGATGGAGAATGACGTAGAGGCCGAAAGCGACGCTGTTGTAAAACGTGTGCTTGTCAATGTAGGAGAAGTGGTAGGCACCGATGCTCCTCTCATTGAATTCATGGATTGATCATCCTCTTCTAAAGACAACAAGTCCCGGGTATGCTGTTTCCCTGCATATCCGGGACTTTTCCATTATATATATTTCTCCTTTCACGCACTCATACGTATGCTCATGTCGCGGTAAAATACTTTTTTCAATTTCAGCTATTTTAACATCCCGGTGCCGGAATCAAGCACAAGTCCGGTCATAAATTTGCAGTGTGACCAAATAATACTCCAATAACAATATCATCCCGACAATCATGCGACCTTCAATCATCATCACTTCAAGAGTTATTGACACCATCAACTCACTGTCGAACATCGACCGCGGCCCTATCACCAATGCCTTGAGCATGGAGTTTATTTTAGGACAGGATCCCGGGCCCACACTCACTCCTATGCAGAATGTGGTCTATGCCATAATCCGTTTCTATGTAAATCAGGATACAGAACGTGGAATTACCGACAGAGCATCCACAGCCATATCACTCGATCCAGACAGGCGCGCTCTCAGTTGAATATCCGTCGAGAGTGCAGACAGCATAACGGTTTCGTCCGTTAGCCGGCAGCATGAATTCCGTATCATAGGTGACACCCAGTAGAAAATCACCGGAGAGCCCGTCCCCATTTTCAGCCATGGCATCGGACAAGCTCACATTCCGTGGCACTTCATACACAGTGTATCTCACGATCCCTCTTTCTCCAAGCGCCACAGGTTTCCAGCTTAGAATTCCACCTTTGAGTTTCAATCCGTCCGGAGCAGGCGGTGTTTCTCTGGCAGGGAAAAGCTGTGGTGTGATTGACGGATAGGCAAACGGACCTTCGGCAAGCATTCTTTCCACCGCGGGGAGAAACTTTGCACTGTAGATCACGAAGCCCAAATTCCCATCTATCGACACCTCGCGATTGGTCAGTATCTGACGCCCGAGATCGCGGATATTCTCACTCCTGCTACCTTGGTCGATACGCTCGAGAGTGACAGAAGAATAAAAATGTGTCCCATATAGGTTGGCTGTGTTGCTCCACCATTTTGCAAGAGGACCGAAAGGCGCCGTGGCATGGCCTGTGGCCCAGTAGAGCTGTGGCGATATGAAATCCACCGTCCCTTGGTAAAGCCATCCGAGCGGATCGGAATAGATCTCTCTGAATTGCCAGTCGGCAGCCTTCACGCCGCAATGCTCCGCCCCCCACTTCGCGGCGGATGTGTCATGTTTGCCTGCCACTCCGGCCGGAGATATACCGAATCGGACATCAGGCCGGGTATCCCGTATCATCGCACTCACATCGGCCACTGTCTTATGGATATTTGCACGTCTCCAGTCTCCGAAACTCATCCAGGGAGCTTCACGTATGTATAGATTGTGGTCAGCCGCGTCCTTGTTTTCAGGAATACGGTTGGGGTAAAAGTAATCATCAAACACAAGCCCGTCAATATCATATCCCGTAACTATCTCCCGGCAGACTTCCACAATATGGTTTCGCACCTCCTCCAATCCGGGGTTGAACACGGTATATTTCCCCCATTTCAAAAGCCACCCCTGTTTTTTCCATTTACGATCATGTGCGGTATCATAATCAGTCCCCGATGACCATCTGAACGGATTCACCCAGGCATAGCACTCCAGACCGCGGGCATGACACTCCTTCACCATAAACTCCAATGGATCCCATCCGGGCGACACACCACGTCTGCCACTGACAAATCCACTCCAAGGCTCTATGGCCGATTCATACATGACATCGCCCATGGATCTTACCTGAAAGTAAACGGTTGTCAGATTCAGCTTCCGGCAACGGTCGAGAAGCGATCTCAATTCCTCTTTCTGTTGGCTGATGACCGATGGCGACGTACCGGTTTTCGACGGCCAGTCTATGCCCCATACGGTAGCCACCCATACACCGCGGAGCTCTCTCTTGGGATAATCATTGGCAGCCAATACTGATGGATACAGCATGAGCAACAGGCAGAAACATAGCTGGAATATCTTATTCATAACTTTATCATAGGAAAAACCATGCAAAATTAACACAATTTTAAAAATTATACATCCGGTCATTGCTGTTTTTTAATGAAAAATCACTAATTTTGCAAGTTGAAATGTCTACCCTTATGGGATGACCACATTAGACCATCACATCCGCAATCCGAAATGCGTCGACACACCTATTTATACATATTCATTCCGCTACTGCTGCTTTCATCCTGTGGCGAATATCAGCGTGTGCTGAAAAGCACTGATGCCGAATATCACCTTGACTTTGCCAAGCGAGCATTCGCAGAAAAGAAATATACCCAGGCCGCCACGGCTCTTGAGCCTGTGGTCACCGTATTTAAAGGTACGGAAAAAGCCGAGGAAGCCCTCTATCTTCTCGCTCTCTCAAACTATGAGAACAAAGACTACGAGACTTCCGGAACATGGTTCAAGACCTACTACACCCGTTTTCCAAAAGGAAAATACACCGAGCTCGCCCGCTATTTCTGTGGCTACGGCTATTATCTCGACTCCCCCGATCCCCAGCTTGACCAGACCGGCACATTGAAAGCCATCCAGGAACTGCAATCATTCCTTGACTACTTCCCAAAGAGCGACAAGGTTTCATTGGCCCAGAACGCCATCTTCGAGCTTCAGGACAAGCTTACTCTCAAACAGCTTGAGAACGCACAGCTCTATTACAACCTCGGAACATATCTTGGCAACAACTACGAAAGCGCCATTATAGTCGCCCGCAACGCCATCAAAGACTATCCTTATTCGAAATACAAGGAAGATCTTGAACTCCTGATCCTCAAATCACGCTACCAGGAGGCCCGTGAAAGTGTCGACGAACGCAAGACCGACCGTTTCCGTGAGGTTGTTGATGAATATTACTCCTTCATCAACAATTACCCGGACTCCCCTCACCGCGACGAGGCTGAGAATATCTTCAAGATCGCGAGTAAATACACCCAGGAATAAACAACAACTCTGACAATATAAAAAATGGACTACAAGAAGACCAACGCACCTCTCAACACCCAGACACGTGACCTCATCACAATGAGCGAGGACACCGGCAACGTCTATGAGACCGTATGCGTCATCGCCAAGCGCTCCAATCAGATCGCTGCCGAGATGAAGCACGACCTTGAGAAAAAGCTCCAGGAGTTCGCATCTCTCAACGACAACCTTGAGGAAATCTCTGAAAACCGCGAGCAGATTGAAATCTCCCGTTTCTACGAGCGTCTTCCCAAACCCACACTCATCGCGACACAGGAATATCTTGACCACAAGCTATCCTTCCGCAACCCGTCAAAAGACAATTTCAATCTCGATTGATTTTTTCGCCCGGAAAGTTTGCAAACCAAAGAAAATTTCTTTACCTTTGCACTCGCTTTCGAGCAAACCAATTTTTCATTTACCCACTTTTAAACATCTGTATCAATGCATTTGAACTCTGATGAAAAAGTAGAAATCTTTGAGAAATACGGTAAGGGCAAGACTGACACTGGCTCACCTGAAGCACAGATTGCATTATTCTCCATCCGTATCGCTCATTTGACCGAGCACCTTCGGTCAAATCACAAAGATTATACGACCGCACGTGCCCTGAAGGCATTGGTAGGTAAGCGTCGTCGTCTTCTCGACTACCTGATCCGCAAGGACATCAACCGCTACCGCGCCATCATTGCCCAGAAGGAGCTCGGTATCAGAAAGTAAGAATCCATCCCGTATGACCGGGAATCTTACTTGAAGATCACACCACACGATAGGCTGTCATCGACTTGGTCGGAGACAGCCTATCGGCATTATGGGGCTTTTCTTATCCATTTAGCCCCATAATCGGGATTTTTAGTCCCGGCATAACACGCTGGATATTGATTTTTGAGCGATATTTCGTAACTTTGCATACAGTTATCTAATTCCTCTCCCGCATTAAAGGAATAATCAAGACAAAACAGACGTTTCAATGGCACAGAAACCTTCAATTCCAAAAGGTACACGCGATTTCACTCCGGCTGAAATGGCGCGACGCAATTATATATTCGATACCATCCGTGAAGTCTTCCACCTCTTTGGCTTCAGTCAGATCGAGACTCCGGCCATGGAGAACCTCTCTACCCTGATGGGTAAATATGGAGAGGAGGGAGATAAATTGCTTTTCAAGACCCTTAATTCAGGAGATTTCCTAAAAAGTGTGGATCCGGAACTCATCCGCACAGGCAACTGCAACCGCCTCGCGTCATGTATATGCGAGAAAGGTCTGCGATATGATCTCACTGTGCCTTTCGCACGATTCGTCGTCATGCACCGCAACGAGCTTCAGTTTCCGTTCAAACGGTTCCAGATCCAGCCTGTATGGCGTGCCGATCGTCCGCAGAAAGGACGTTACCGCGAGTTCTATCAATGTGACGCCGATGTTGTCGGGTCCGACTCGCTCATAAACGAGATTGAACTTATACAGCTGATCGACGAAGTTTTCCGCCGTCTCGGAGTCAGAATAACCATTAAGCTGAACAACCGTAAGGTACTGGCTGGCATAGCAGAACTTATCGGTGCCCCTGATAAGATCATAGACATAACGGTAGCCATTGACAAGATCGACAAGATAGGTATTGAAAAAGTTCAGGAGGAACTCATCGGACGAGGAATCTCAGCCGAAGCTGTCAGACTCATCACCCCTATCATCACTCTTTCAGGGACAAATGCCGAGCGGCTTGACAGACTTGAGTCCATATTCGCATCATGTGAGATCGGACTGAAAGGTGTGGCCGAACTTCGTGAGGTCATGGCCGGCACCGAGGCTCTCGGACTCAATGCGGATCTAGAGCTTGATGTCTCATTGGCTCGCGGACTTAATTACTACACCGGAACCATCATAGAGGTTAAAGCCCGCGATGTCGAGATAGGCAGTATCACCGGTGGCGGCCGTTATGATAATCTCACAGGCATTTTCGGACTTCCGGGAGTATCGGGCGTAGGCATATCTTTTGGAGCAGACCGCATCTATGACGTTCTCAATACTCTCAACCTCTACCCTGAGGAGATCTCAGAGGCTGTTAAGGTTATGTTCGTCAACTTCGGCTCTGCCGAGGCAGCCCGCTCACTTGCAGTGATCCGCCAGCTCAGAGCAGCCGGAATTTCTGCCGAGATTTACCCCGACAACGCCAAAATGAAAAAACAGATGGGACGTGCAGATACACTCGGCATACCCTATGTGGCTATTATCGGCGAGACTGAACTTGTCGACGGAACCATAACACTCAAAGATATGGCGTCCGGTGAACAGTCACAACTCTCTCTTCAGGATCTTATAGAAAAACTCAAATGATTATTACTGACTCCCTCGCCACTTTCGGGAAATATTGCGTGTTCATGAGCAGAGTGGTGGGCATACCTGACCGCTGGAAGGTCTTCTTTCAGCGAACGGTTGCTGAGATAACCAAGCTTGGCATCGACTCTATCCCTCTGGTTATCGTCATCTCGCTGTTCATCGGTGCGGTGTGCACCATTCAGATGCAGCTGAACATCGTATCGCCTCTGATTCCGGCCTATTCAACCGGTCTTGCCACCCGTGAGATCATTCTGCTGGAGTTCTCCAACTCCATCCTGTGTCTGATTCTTGCCGGAAAAGTAGGATCCAACATCGCTTCCGAAATCGGGACCATGCGCGTCACAGAGCAGATTGACGCTCTTGATATAATGGGGGTGAATTCCGCCAACTTTCTTGTTTTCCCTAAATTGGTCGGATTCCTTCTCATTATGCCGGTGCTTGTAGTGTTCTGTATTTTCACATCCATCATGGGCGGCGTTCTCATCTCGTTGGTCACAGATATCATCCCGCTCAACCGGTTCATATATGGACTGCAGACAATGTTCCGTGAATGGTATGTGTGGTATGGACTCATCAAGTCTCTGTTCTTCTCATACATAATCACAACCGTGGCGGCCTTCTATGGCTACTACGTGAAAGGTGGCGCGCTTGAGGTGGGCAAAGCCTCGACAAATGCCGTCGTGGCTTCGAGCATCCTTATCCTTCTTCTCGATGTCGTTCTTACCAAACTCCTCCTGCAATGATTGAAGTCAAGAATATCACAAAGTCATTTGACGGAAAAACAATCCTTCACGACATCTCGGCTACATTCGAGACCGGCAAGACCAATCTCATCATAGGCCAGAGCGGTTCCGGTAAGACCGTACTTATCAAGTCTATAATCGGACTTATTCACCCTGAGCAAGGAGAGATCCTTTACGACGGCCGCGATATAATGAAGATGAACACCAATCAGGTCAAGGATCTCAGAAAGGAGATCGGAATGCTATTCCAGGGGTCTGCCCTCTTTGATTCCGAGACTGTTCTTGGCAATGTCATGTTCCCCCTGATGATGTTCACAGACATGACACAGGCTGAGATACGTGATCGCGCCCAATTCTGTATCGAACGTGTGAATCTCAAGGGAGCCGACAAAAAGTATCCCTCTGAAATATCCGGAGGTATGCAGAAACGTGTGGCCATTGCCAGGGCGATAGCTCTCAACCCCAAATATCTCTTCTGCGATGAGCCCAATTCCGGTCTTGATCCGAGGACATCAATCGTGATTGACGAGCTCCTCTCCGACATCACCCACGAATACAATATCACGACCATAATCAACACCCACGACATGAACTCTGTGCTCGGCATAGGTGAGAATATTATCTTCATCAATAAGGGTCACCGTGAATGGGTCGGAAATATGCACGAGATATATCATACAGCCAACGAAGCCCTCAACGAGTTCGTATTCGCCAACGATCTGTTCCAGAAAGTGAAGAGATATGTTGTGGAGAACGAGCATAAATAATCAGCCGATAGATAATGCCTGTCATAGAGATTAATACGCTCGACCATCCCGGTGTGGAGGTATTCTCGTCGCTTACGGAGGCAATGCTGCGAAACCGTCTCGACCCGTCGAAAGGAATCTTCATAGCTGAAAGTCCCAAAGTGATCAATGTGGCACTCGATTCCGGAATGCAGCCGCTGTCACTACTATGCGAGAAGAGGCACCTCGAAGGTGATGCAAAAGAGATAATATCACGTTGCGGCGATATCCCTGTGTACACAGGTTCAAGGGAGCTTCTCGCCGCGCTTACAGGCTATACCCTGACCCGCGGGGTTCTGTGTGCCATGAGACGTCCGGCCCCACGGGATGTGGCCGAAATATGCGGAGGAGCAAAACGTGTGGTGGTTATCGACTCTGTGGTCGATACAACAAATATAGGTGCTATTTTCCGTTCGGCCGCAGCATTGGGCATTGACGCCGTTCTGCTGACACCAACCTCATGCGATCCGCTCAACCGCCGTGCAGTCCGCGTCTCGATGGGATCTGTGTTTCTTGTACCATGGACATGGCTTCCGGGTAGCACAGATGACTTGAAAGCTCTTGGCTTCAAGACCGTTGCTATGGCTCTTACCGACAATTCCGTTCCTATCGACGATGCCACACTATGTTCTGAACCACGTCTGGCAATAATCATGGGAACCGAGGGTGACGGCCTTGCGCAAGAGGCCATCACCTCGGCAGATTATGTAGCGAGAATACCAATGTCGCATTGTGTAGACTCTCTGAATGTGGCAGCGGCTGCAGCCGTGTCCTTCTGGCAGTTGAGAGCAAGGGATTGACCGGAATCAGTCACAGTATTTCCTCTTCCACTCATCATACAGTGGATAAAGAGCAGCCGGATTGTCACTATACCAGCCATAACCGTTACGGCGCTCCTCCCCTATATCCGAAAGACGTTCCCTGGGGACACCGTCACGGTCGCAGAAGAAAGGCCTGTGGCTTTCCAGATCATAATATCTCGCCCAGATTGGGCCTGCATTCTTGTCTGCCACGACACGGGTATCACATCCCGGTTCACCTTTTTTTCCAATTCTCTCCACTCGTATTCCGGTGAGCTTATGCTCCTCAAACCATACCATGGCTCCATTCACAGAAGCCTTTATCCTTTCGTCAGGATCAGGAATACGCATCAGCAGTCTGACCAGACCTGCACTTTCCGCCGAGCAGAACGACGGCAGCTCGTATGATCTCGCCTTGGCCGGTGCATAGGTCTCGCGGTCATGTTGCTGACACCATACCGTAGGTTTACCGCCAACCATTATCTGTGTGGCGAGAATACACTCTATACCCTTGTCAAACGAAGCCTTGACCGAATCTGACAGTTCTTTATCAAGAAGACCGTTGCCGTATGCAGTCTCCCCTTTAAGAATTCTCCTGAAGAGGTCAAGCACATTGTACATGGCATTGTCATTATATGTTATGTGGATCTGATAGCCGCGCATATCAGGCCAGAATTGCGGCCATCCGCCATCAGCATATTGTCCGGAAAGGAGAAACCGTATCCCCTTCTCGAATGAGTCCTTGTAAACACGGTTTCTGGTAGCCTGATATAATCTCGCTATATAACGGAGCTGGGTTATGGTGGCATTGTTGTCAATTGTGGAGTCATCTCTACGTTCTTTGTCAGCCATCACCTTGGTCTTCTGCTCCTCGGACAGCGGGCGACACATCTCGGTGTTCTTTGGCCAGCCTCCGGTATTACGCTGGAACATTAGTAACTGATCGCCTACCCGACGGGCTTCCTCTGTTTCAAAGAAAGCGTTCTCATTTTCCTTCAGTGCCTCATTCCTGGCCGAAACTTTAATGGCTCCGGCACACATCAATGCAATAAAGGCATAATATCTATATCTGATTCTCATAACTTCATGGTATAAGGTATTCCATTACAAAAATAGATAATTTACGTGGCTTTATGGTAATCCGAGCGTACTCCACACGGTTAAAATATGCTAAATCCCCAAGGGAAGGTATATGGAACAGGCCGGAGATGCTGCAATAAAAATATTATCCGCAGCTTCCGGCCTTTCTAAATACTTGTAAATCTGAATCAGAACGGATAGCCTATCGCCAGGTGGAAGGCAAGAGAGTTCTTGAATGATTTCATATTGTAGTAGCCATGTTTCCCGGTGTCGTATGGAGCATGGATTCCTATTCCGAGGTCACCACGTATCACAAGCATCGAGATATTGAATCGGAGCCCCACACCCGTACCGAGAGCAAGATCCTTGAAGAATGACGAACCTTTCAGTTGGCCTCCGGGACGCGATGGCTCATTCTTTAGGGTCCATACATTACCGGCGTCCAGGAACAACGCACCGTGTAACGGACCGAGTATCGGGAAGCGAAGCTCGGAGTTTGCCAGGAAAATAAACGTACCTGTCTGGTCAAAGTATCCGTTGATACGGTCGGCCGGAGCACGATAGGAACCGGGGCCTATGGATCGGACTGTGAAAGCCCGCACAGAATTGGCGCCACCGGCATAGAACTGCTCGCTGTATGGAACCTCTGAAGAGTTGCCGTAAGCATAGACTGCACCTGTTGCCACACGGTTCATCAGCCAGATACCACCGCTTATCCTACACCCGTATACCACCTGAAGATACCCCTTGACAAATTGAGAGAACGGAGTGCCGAAAAGTTTTTTCTCATGTTTCTTTCCACAAGCCTCATATATGGCCCAGAATATATTGCCGGCTTGTGAGACCTGCGCCTGTATATTTAAAGTGTTATTCCTGTCAAGAGCACGGTCGTATGTGATGCCGTAGCTCATCTGGGGAATAAACTGATTCTGGAAACTCAGTGCTATGGCTTTGTTGGCCTGCATTATGGAATCAAACTCAGCGGTGGTGTTCTGAAGCTTGGTATATGTAAGCTTGAACAAGGTGAAGGAGTTTGATATGTAGCGGGAGGACTGCCAGTCGTATGAGATTCCTGTGTTAAACTGTGCCATACGGAAGTAATGTGGCCTGTTGAGCACATCCACTCCGAGCGACAGTTTCGTCCAGTTGAGCTCACGCCTTGACCGCGGGATAAATCTCGGTGCAAGCAGTCGCGGAAATGCAAGGGTACTGTTGAGACCCACCTCATAAGAGTTGAATGCCGATGACCGCCCGCTACCGGTCTGCCATTCATAAGATCCGGTAAGCGATACATTAAGCAACTCGCCACCGCCGAACAGATTGCGGTTGCTGATTCCGAATGTGACACCCGGGCCAAGATATGAATTGGACTTCGATGACACATTGGCCTCTATCGACGCCTCAAGCGGCTTATCGTAAGTACATTCTATCACGACATTAAGCAATCGCTTGTCAGTGTTGACTGTATCCGGGACAACATTGATATTTATACTGTTGAAGATCCCGAGACGCGACAGACGGGTCTGAGTGATGTTCATCTGCCGGACTGAGAACGTCCGGCCCTCTCTGAACGCGATACATGACGGAATCAGCCCGTCACGCAACCGTGACGGAAGATAGCGTATCACTGTGCCTTTGCGGGTCTCGGTTGTGTCAGGCGATCCTCCTCCGTTGTTGCGGTAGATATATGTTGTGATTTCGCCGGTCTTGAAGCGGTCAAGAGCCCAGGGATGCAGATTGTCGGCCACCTCGAGACGCATGGCTATACGGTGACGGGTGATAGTGCTGTCGGCAAGGTACTGGATATATTCGGGACGGAAGAAATAGTATCCATGATTGCGCACGGCATTTGCAATATCCACTCTGAGAGCCGAAAGAGAGTCTGTGGAATAACGTGAACCCGGTTTGAACCATTTGGACCGACGGGCCACAGAATCTATGAGATGATAGAGATGGGTACTGTCCGGAAGCAACTGTATGGAGTCAAGAAGATATGGTTGTCCGGGAGTAACCTTATATAATATCGACGCCTTACGCTTGTTTTTCCCCTGCACAAGATCGTAAGTCGTTGTGCCCGAGAAATACCCGTTGTTATCGAGCAGATCATCAAGCATATGCACACGCAGATCAGGACGCACATCACTGACAAGCACCGGCTGCCTCACAAGTTTCTGATATATCCAATGTTTGAATCCTTTGGGCGGATTTGGCCAGTTGTTATAGACCCACAGACCTATCGGGAAAGGATAGCGCACTGAAGGGGAGCCGAACAATGAGTTGTTTGGCTTCACGGATACAGCCTCGGTGAGGGCTGACGACACCTCGCCGGGAAACTTTTCCCCCTTTGGAGTTTCAACTTTCACCCCCTTTAGACCTGTGTACAGGATCTCTCCTTGTTCTATACGCTTGGTTGTGGAACATGAAGCCATCGAGAGGATGATGAGACACAATAGTAATGATATAGCGGTTTTTCTCATGTCAGTCACGTTTTATTCCGAAGAGTTCACGAAGTGAGTTGAGTTTGCGTTTGAGCACGAAGCCCACACCTGTCTGTGTGATCTCGCCCTCAAGGATGCTCTCATAACCGGTATGGCGGAAGATGCGGATATACATCGAGCCGGATCGGTTGAGCATATATTCGAACGATATGTCGTTGATGAGATTCTGTGAGAAATTCTCGTCAGCGTTCGCATCGGATGAATAGTTGCCTCCCACCATGATCTTGAACCGGTCGTTGAAGAGCGTTTTTGACACACGGTAGTTATACGATGTCGTGGTCGAGGTAGCACCCTCGTAGGTACGGTCATACTGATCAATTCCAAAGGATATGTCCACTCCCTTGATATTGTTTGCCGCCCACGAGTTGAGCTGCGAGGTGAGGAACGAGAAGAGAGGATTGCCTCCGATATTGGCGGTGGCTTTTGTCCCGGACCCTGAATATACCTTGTAGAGCAAGAGATTCATCGCCTGATTGGCCCTCTGCTCAGGTGACATCGAGGCCAACTCGTTCTGGGCTGTGATATCATCATCGGTCGAGAGGTCGAACGACACATTCATATTCTCCAGAGTATTGGTCACAGCAAGTGACACATCAAAATTGACGAGACGGGAGTCCTCTCCGCTCTGTGTCACGTTGGCTTTCACCTGATCAACAGCATGGATATTCAACACAGGATTCATAAGATCGCCGTTGAACGCCACATAGGAACCCTCGATGAACTTGAAGTTCTTTTCACCTACAATGGGAACCGAATAGCGGGCGAAGCCTTCATTGATATTGACACGTCCTGTAAGACGGTTGCCATTAAGAGGCGACATGGTGAAATCAAGATCTCCGGAAGGAAGGATCTGGACCTTGTTGGAACCGGATCCGGCCAGATCCACATTGATGACACACCCCTCAAGGAGATGCAGATCGGCGGTAAGTGCAAGCATCATGGCGTTCTTAGCTATCGAATCGGAAGCCTCGACAGCAGCCGTGTCTGCAAACACCACGAAATGAACCATGTCGTCGGTGGAACTTTGGGTAAGCGAACTGGCAGTTTCGGTCATGACGTATGTCACATTGGTCTTCTCAAGCACCGAGATGTCGGCATCAACCTTCAGGAACTCCATGGATCCGTTTACAGAGGCATCGAGATCAAGATAAGCCTTTCCATAGACCTCCGCGCCCTTTGACGGACGGTTGGACTTGACTACCTGTATGTTCTTGGCCTTCATCGTAAGGTCAAGCAATATGTTGGTAATGTTACGGGCGTTCACATCACCGTCAATCACCAGAGGATTGTCATTACATCCCTTGACCGCGAAATTATCGAATGTGACCACATTGCTGTCAACAGGGATTTTCTCATCTGAGAACGAGAAGGATGTCCCGAGCATATTTACCCTCACGGCGGTAGTGTCAAAGTTGATGTAACCGTTGAACACAGGCTTTGAAAGCTCACCTGTGATCTTCATCTTGCCATTGAGCAGACCACTGAGTGTCGCCATCTTGTCAGGGATGAACGGATTGACAATGTGGAGCGGGAAGCGCACCATATCGAAGTCAAGAAGGAACGGGGTGGCAAGTGTCGAATCGTTGAGCACTCCGCTCGCAGTAATGGTCTTCACTGAATCGACCATAAGAGCCACTTCAGCCATTGTCTTGCCTCCCGCTGTATTCGAGACATTCACATCAAGATCAAAATCGCCCACACGGTCACGTCCGTAATAGAAATCTGTAAGCGACACGATACCATCACCCGTCATCATGGGCTTTTCATAACGGAAACGGAGATCGGCCGAGAGATCACCCTTGATAGGCGGCGCAAAAGGATTTATAGATAGCCAATCCTGTAGTTTTATCTGTGACACCTGCACCATGAGATCCTCCTGATGACCATTAATCTCGGCCGAATCGGAATGAGCGGTGAATATCTTGACGAAACTATGATCACCCGTGAGCTGGAGATCGGCATCCACATGATGGGAAGTCAGGTCATAGCTTATGAAATTGTCCTTGTTTATAGCCCACTGCTTGTAGGCTATCATGGGTTTCAGAGGCACCAGCCGCACTGTCACGATGCTGTCGGCAAGTATGGCATTCATGCCGATGTTGAACCCTTTCTCCCCCTTTATATTCTCCTGACGGAAGAATATGGACATACGGTTGAATCCGGCAAAGCCATTTGCCGTAACATGGGCGAAATCATCGAATGTGCCGGGACTGTTATTCATTTCTGCCTTATACACCAGATAATCACCATGCTGGATGGCATTGAATGTGACAGAATCCACCGCGGTATCCCCTACCTTTATATCTGTGGACCGCATATCCATCGTGATCAAAGAGTCATTGGCAAGTGAGGCGAAAAGATGCCCTATCTGTGTGCCGGATCCTTTGAGAATATCCGCTGCAATATTGTCGCGCCCCATCTCCGCCATGAGCGCAAACCTCGGTATGGCCGCACTCAGCGCGGGGACATTGACTCTCATGCTGTCCATCTGATTTTTGATGACAGTCATGGCAGGCGTAAGACCTTCCGCGAATCCGAACAGTGATTTCGGAGTCGAGAAATCGGCCTTGAGGTCTCCATTGACAAGTGAAGCCTTCGCTCCTGTAGGCTCTGACACGGCAGTGAGTGAGAGTGGAGCACGCGGGTCAATAACCATACCCGGCAGATGCCAGTAAAGCCCGGTGACATCGGCCTTCACGTCAAGACCCTGCGACGCCACATTATAGAAACCGGAGGAAGCGAGCCTGAGATGCCCCTCATTGACTGTATCCGTGAGATGAAGCGTATAGAGGTTGATGTCGCGCAGATCTCCGTCGACATTGTATCGGATAGTATCTCCGTTTATCTCGGCATCAAAATTCATGGTGGCATCAGCGCCGGGGTTATGGCTTGTCAACTGTCCGGCCGCCTCGCCTGCATGGAGTGTCGTCTTGAGTGAGATGTCACTGTAATTTACCTTGTTGTATGATATGTGGTCGATATGGGCCATTGCATCAATGGATGTTTTTGCCGACATGGGGTTATAGCCACGTCCGTCCACAGCAAGACGCCCGGAGATCTCTCCTACTCCCATTGTCGCGGGAAGAAAGAGATTGGCAGGGAAACGGTCGAGAACAATCTTGGCATCATAATCCTCGGTTCTGGCAGTCCACGATCCATTGGCAGCGATCCGGCCGCCGTGGGTGGTCACTTCAATGTCTCCGCTCGCCTGTCCGGGACTGTAGTCCACGTCTCCGGATAGAGATAGAGCCAGGAGCGACGGGATGGGAAGGAAAGAGAACTGTTTGTCGGTCAATGATGCGAGTGCTCCGTCAATAGACATTCCTCCACCGAGTTTATCTGGGTTGAACGGATTATCCACCGATCCCTCGGCCTTGAATCTGGCCACACCGGGCATATCCATCATGAGAGTATAGATATTGATCTCAGAGGATGTTCCGTCAATATCAGCCGAGAGTGAGGCCGGTCTCATAGGTGCAAGCATGGCGGCCATATCAGGAAATGCCATCACGGCGTCTTTCGGATCCAACCGTCCGGAAGCCTTCAGCGAAAGAGGCAGATCCGGATCAGAAGTCAGATCGCCGATACCCATGGAGGCAGTCAAACGTAGGACTGAGCGCAAGGTCTCCACCGAAAAGTCATCTGCTCTCATGGTCTTTCCGTCCATAGAGAAAACGCCATCGGCGTGAAGCTGCAGGCCGCAACGTTCGGATGCCTGAAGATTCTTCAACGGGACACGGATGGACGTACCCTTGTTGAAGAATGAATCAATCTCAATTGATATATCACTGCATCTGATATATGACATATCCAGACCCGGCAGAGGTTTTGCTCCCTTCCGGGCATATAAAGCGTCACGACCGGTGAGACGGAGTGTATCGGCGGTTATGGTCCACATTTCCGAATCAGGCGCGGGTGGTTCGGCCACAGTATCTGTTGGCGTTTCAGATGTCACAGCCGGATAGATATAGGCCGCAGAGACACTGTCGATCACAAGACTTTGGCCAAATATCTTTTTCGATCCCATATCCACTGTGGCTTTACGCAACGAGGCATTGTCAATCCTGCATCCCAGCGAATCAATGAGCGGAAGCATTTCCATTGAGTATGTAACGCGGCTCATATTTATCATCCCGGCATTGACGAGCCATGGTGTGGATGCAGTGGTATCAACCGGGGTCGCGGTTGTGTCCTCGAGCATACGCATCCAGACTTTCACACCGTCAATATCAGCGCGATCAAGGTCAATACGGTTTGACTTGAGATCAACAGCAGCGCCGTCAATCTCACCACGGTCCACATTGGCTCTAAGCCACATCAGAGAGTCGGAATTGCCCATCTGATAAAACGCATTGTCAAGCTCAAGACGAGTGACGTCAACTTTACCATGTATAAGTGGGAGTAGCTTCACTGTGACTGCTGCTCCGGAGGCTGTCAGCATGGTGTCGGCATCCGCTTGGATCACCGCTACATCATCAAGGCGCAACTTCAAGGGGAATCCTAAGCGGAACCTACCTATATCAACTTTCATTCCGGTACTTTCACTGACCTTCTCGGAAGCTATACGCACAGCGAAATCCTGCACCGCGGGTATATAGAGCAGAACAGGAATCAAAAGGATAAGAACCAGAAGTCCAAGCAAAAATCTAAGAAAATACTTTGCTATTTTGCGCACCAAAGCCATAATGGATGAATTTTTATACCTAAGAAACCCTTAAAAGGGGGGAATGGTTCATTGACGGAGAGCAAAAAAACTCTCGCGGCTGTCATCACTTGCGTGTGGACGCGGCGAGAGTAATATTCGTAGTCTGCCGTCCGGCAGATATGGTCAGAGGGACACCGGCTCTATTCAGCAGGACTGGACAAGGGAGATGATAAGCTCCTTGCCATCCTCACCGGGTGTAAAAACCACTTTCCCTTCTCGGGCGAGCCAGCCGAGAGCTGCATAAAGCTCTCTGTCGTTTTTCAGCTTTGCATTCTTCTTGAGCTGTTTTGTGTCAAGAGCCTCAGCTTCGTTGAGCGCAGCCCAGACGTTGCCGGCAAAGAGGCCAATAGTGTCTGTGTTCATTTTGTTTAGGATGTTATTTGGTTACACATAAGTAGGTGTCTTGACTTTTTAGTCCCGAACAATGCAAATTTACGTAAAATTTGTTAAACATCGTTCTTTTTTAGAACAAAAAAGAACGATGTTAGGTTCAGCGAACGATTATTTTTCCAGGATGTACGATGTCAGAGGCATCATGCGGCCAGTCACCACACCATCAGCCACGACAAATTTCTCGCCGTACACCTTATCGGAATACTCCCCGTCGGGAAGACCTGTCGGGAGAGATATCTCTCGAGGTGAAGCGGTTATATTTATAAGAGCTTCGCCTTTATCACCACGGGCCACTCCGATCACCGACCCGTCTTCTGTGGCAGCCACAGTCTCAGGCTGACCGCTCATATCGCGGCGGAACTTATTCACGGCCACAACCTCAGGATGTCTGAACTCATCATTGCCCCGGGCACCCACACGGTTGTTGCCCCAATAATTCTCACGTGTGCTTCCCGCAGGACGGCTGAAGAACAATGGCGTACCCTGTTGACGGGCCGTCAGGAAAACCCACCCCATTCGGATCTGCCCGTCAGTCAGGCCTGCTGATTCGTGTTGATTAGCATACGTGTCATGAGATTCGACCCATGTCACAAGCTTGTCGGCAGATGCAGGATGATGCCATACCAGCAGACTGTCAGCCTGGAAATTCTCATGCTCAAGGACATTGCGAAGTGCATGGCCATAGCTGCTCGCGGTAAGTTTCATGTACTCGGCATATTCTTCTTCCTTGACATTTCTGTCCTGAAGAACCTCTCCATAGAAGAAAAGGCTGTCGTATGGGACGGCGAGCCTCACACCTTTCACCTCCTCGCGTCCGGTGGCTATGTCCCAGAAATTATTGCGTTCTGCCAGACTGTCGAGAGGATCGGAAGGAAGACCGATATGTTTGGCTGTATCATATCGGAATCCTCTCACGCCAAGACTCAGGAGGTCGTTGACATAATTCATGTAGTAAGCCTGAAAATCGGGGTTTTCGGTGTTTACATCAGGCAGGCCACCCATCTTCCCGGTGGTACACTGATATCGGTCATTGTAATCGGTGATGTCTGTGAAGCCGTTTGCATGGAAGAGTTTCTCATGACCTCCCACCGCTGCGTCAAGATCGGGAAGCACCGCCGTATGGTCAACAGCCGTATGGTTCGGGAGAACATCGACAATCACCTTCACATTATACTTTGCGGCGCTGTCCATCATGGATTTGAACTGATCGCGCGTTCCGAGAAGATAATTCCCTATTTTCCAATCGGTGGGTTGGTAGTAGTAATACCATTTACCCTTCACAGAGTCTCCGGGCTGTGAAAACAGAGCCATTCCACCATCCTCACCCACAAAGCAGGTATTGGCAGGAGAAGTCTGTACATAAGCATAGCCCGCATCGGCTATATCTTTCATGTTTGCGGCGATTGTGTCAAACGACCATGACCAGGCGTGGAGTATCACATCATCATTGGTCACTTCGCCCGAAGTTGTGACATTTTTGTCGGGATTGCAGGCCGACAGCATCAGGAGCCCTGCAGCCGCAAAGGGAGTCAGTTGTCTCATAAAAATAGGTCTAAAACGAAAAATGTAAGTATGATTATTTTGAAAGATCGAAAAGAATCAGGCGTAAAGCGTGATCGTGATCAGATAGATCAACGATGCAGGAATAACAAGCAGAAGCGAGTCTATGCGGTCAAGGATACCACCATGTCCGGGCAGCAGATTGCCGGAGTCCTTCACTCCGAGAGTGCGCTTTACAAGCGACTCCACAAGATCGCCCCATGTGGCAAACACACACACGACAAGGCCGAGTCCACACAATCCTCCTATGGTATAATTCTCATAATAGGCCCCGAAGCAATACTTGAACACGAATGCCGAGCCGACAGCGAAAATGACACCACCGATAAATCCTTCCCAGGTTTTTCCCGGAGAGATACGTGGGAAAAGCTTATGCTTGCCTATCATTGACCCCACAAGGAACGCGCCCGTATCGCTGAGCCATATCATTATGAACATGGCAAGCAGGAGTGTGGCTCCGTCCGGAAGGGTGTAGTACATTGACATGAGCCCGAGCGGCAATGCGATATACATCTGACCCATATATGAATATGCCAGATTGGTAAGAGGAGATGATTCCTGGCTGTAGAGCTGCACAACAAGGCGCGCGACAAGGTATAGAAGATATACAGTGAAGAAAGTACCACCGAGAACCCTCGTGGTGAGCGGAGAAAGCAATTCTATATTGACACATCCAAGACCTATGGCAAGGATCAGGCCTCCGGCTATGTCAAATACAAGAGTGATTATATTCTCGCCCCCCGTGGCGGCATTGCACAGTCCGTAGAATTCATTGAGTGCGAGAACTGTGAACAGGGAGAAGAGCGCGATAAACCACCATCCTCCGAGAAGAACGGCCGCGCAGATAAGAGCCACATATATGGCTCCGGTTATAGTGCGGAGTAAAAGATTTTTCATTTTTAAAACTTTCCCGCAAAAATAGTAAAAAAATATAAATCCTCGACAATGGCACAGGAAATATTTGGCAAAACATCAGTATAAAATGCCATATCAGAGAACGGCACGTGCGGGGAACAGGCCCATTTCGAGGCTGTCGCTATATATAATCGGAATTCTTGATATCGGATATATCAACCAATCCCGTTGTTATCGCATAGATAGTGAGACCTGCAGCCGAATGGATCTGAAGCTTGGACGCGATGTTGCGGCGGTGAGTCATCACGGTGTTTACCGAGACACTCATTTCCGAAGCGATCTCCTTATTGGACAAACCTTTGACAATTCCCATTATCACATCCTTCTCGCGTGGCGACAAGGAATCGTTCTGCGAGGATGACAGCGTCTTGCTCTCTTCGTGCATGAGCTCTGTCAGAAGGCCTCGGACAGTATCGGCAGCATCATATAGCCCAATCTTCCCGGCGAGAGATGTTGTCATGCTATCGGGCAGCGCTGTGGTCATCACAGCCACTACCGGAACATCCGTCCTATCTATGGATTCATGAAGTCCGGGCACGTCAATTGACTCTATTATCAATAGATCAGCGTCAGCAGGCTTCATCGTAAGGAGGTCGTATGTCACCTCCTCTACTCTGACATCCTTCATGGATCCTATCAACGACATCAGACCCGCCTTAACGAGCGGGGAATGGATCTTCAGGGCTATCGTACTGACATCGGTCATTGTCCGTTCCTTTCCATATCCCTGATCAACGGGACAAGTATGTGATCCTCAATCTGAGCGTGTTTCTGCAGATCTTCCTCACAATTATATATATCAACAAGGACGTCATACATCCTGTACGGCACCCGTGTGGTGTAATAGCGGAGTATGATGTTTTTCAACTCGTTCAGCTTATTCTCCAATTCATGGTCATGCTGCCTTGCGAACAGATCCACCTTGTATTTTCCCGGATCCTGCTTGTCCAAGAGAGCCTTGACGTATGGGAAAAGCATATTCTCCTCATATCGGAAATGAGTCTCCACCTGTTTGATATAGTCATCAAAATACTTCACTATCACAGGATTGACATCCGCATGGGCAGGATCAAGAGCCCCAATAAGATTTGCCCTTATGTGGGGAAATTTGTAGTTCAGATAATAGTCATGGGAGTTGTGCAGGAACGTGGCGATATCCATCGGAGAGATTTTTCCGAGATATGAGTGGTCAATTTCCCCGGAAACGAGGAAATTGACCACAAGAAGGAACACATCTGTGTTAATGCCTGACGATGCACACAACTCCCCTATCGACTTGCTTCCGAATCCAAGAGGGAGCGAGAACCGACTCAGCACCGGCAGAATATCATAGTCGGCGTTGATAAGGTCGATCACACCGTCGGAGGGCGAGAATGGCGCAATGCGTCTCACTTGCTTTCTTCAGAAGTTGTTTCCGGCTCTTCTTCTTTCTCCACGAAATCGGTTATACCTGCTTCGAGAAGAAGATTATACCACGAGAAGAGTTTCTTGATGTCAGTTGTGTAGACGCGCTCACGATCAAACTCGGGGAGAATCTCTCCGAAATACTCACGCACCTTATCATCATTCCCAAGCGCCTTCACATCCACAGGGTTGCCACCGTTCTTGACTTTGACAGCCTCAAGCACACCGGCGAGAGGGGTGTCATCCTCATTGGTATAGATGGAGACATCAGCCAATGAAATCACTTTGTCGTGGGCATAGGCAGGAGTACGCTTGCCTGTTGTGAGGCTCTCGACAATGAGCATATTCTTGCCTCTGTTCACAAGACGGAAAAGACCGGGGCGACCGGATATGGAAAGTACGTTCTTAAGCATTTTGGATAAATATTATTGGGGTTTATTGCTTTGCAAAGATAGTCAATATCGGGAGTCCACACAAGACTTGGACGAAAAAACTATTGTGTCACCTGCGGTACAGGCCTCTCAGAACTGAGCCGCGATATGGCACGAAGTTCAAAAAATACCATGATGGCAGTGACCACTGTGGCCATGAGATCCGAAAGCGGAAACGACCACCAGATTCCCATGAGCCCGAATTTCGGAGGGAGCACGAGTAACAGAGGTATAAGGAAGAGCACCTGGCGGGCAAGCGAAAGAAATATCGAGGCTCCGGCCTTGCCGAGCGACTGGAACAAGGTGGTCGACACTGTCTGAAAACCCACGACAGTGAAGGCGAGAAGAGCGTTGGAAAGGCAGGTGGATGTCACAGAAATAAGCCCGGCATCAGTAGTGAATGCCTTTGCGATATATCCGGGGAGAAAAAGCCCGGTCAACTGCCCTGTGGTGACAATAAGGGTCGACACACCCACCGCGAGCCAATATGTGGACTTGAGCCTATGATAAAGACCGGCTCCGTAATTGAAACCCACGATAGGCTGCATTCCCTGGCATATTCCCACCACAACCATCGTCATAAGCGATGTGTATGAAGTGAATATTCCGGCTGCTCCGACCGCAATATCACCGCCATATTCATAGAGGGTCTTGTTGATTATCACGTTGATGAAACAGGCTGCAGCATTGACGAGTGAGGGTGCCGCTCCTACCGAGATTATGGCGAGGACAACCCTCGCGCTGAGGGAATACATCCACCCGGCCCGCTCGAAATGCAGGGTGTGGGTGGGACTGAAGAAATGCCTCATGACAAATATGGCGGATATGGCCATGGATATATCCGTAGCTATGGCCGCACCTTTGATGCCCCACCCAAGCACAAATATAAATACCGGAGCAAGGACAACGTTGACTCCAGCTCCTATGAACATAGTCACCATAGCTTTGACCGGGTAGCCCGTGACACGCATGAAATTATTGAACGTGAACGCGAAGTTGGTCATAAACATACCCGGAAGTATGTAGAGCATGAAATCACGGGCATAAGGGAGAGTCACCTCACTTGCTCCGAATGCCATAAGGATATCGTCGATGAAGACAGCGAACACCGTGAGATAACACACTATTATCATGGTGAGGAGCACAAGGGCATTGCCAAGCACCTTTTTTGCCCCGGCCTTATCTCCGGCTCCGAGAAGAATGGAAATCCGGGCAGAACCACCGGCACCTATAAGCACACCGAGCGCAGCCGATAGATTCATAACCGGAAACGTGATGGCAAGTCCGGCGATAGCCTCCGGCCCCACTCCCTGACCGATAAAAATACGGTCGATGATGTTGTAAAGCGACATGACAAGCATACCTACGACTGCAGGTAGACAATAGCGCCACAGCAACCGTGCGGGAGACTCGCTGGAGAGTTCTGAAAGCTTTTCGTTGTTATTTCGTTCCATTTCGGAAGCAAAATTACCAAAAAACACCATAAAATAAGTCAGCCACTGAAAATTTTAACAATATTTCTTGCTTTTACGCGCTCAAATGACTAATTTTGCAGTCGATTTAGCCGCACCGGGTTCGAACAAGTGCACGGCAACAACCGCGCCACCCGACGGAATAACCTGTAATACAATCAAATAACAGATGTACGCTATCGTAGAAATCCAGGGACAGCAGTTCAAGGCAGAGGCCGATAAGTTCCTGTATGTACACTATCTCGGCGATGCAGTCAAAGAAGGAGACAAGGTTGAGTTCGACCGTGTGCTCCTCGCAGAAGCCGATGACACAGTAAAGGTTGGCGCCCCCACTATCGAAGGCGCCAAAGTGGTTTGCGAGGTTCTCACCCCCCTCGTGAAAGGTGACAAGGTAATCGTTTTCAAGAAAAAACGCCGCAAAGGCTATCGTCGTAAGAACGGTCACCGTCAGTACTTCACCAAAGTGTTAATCAAAGAAGTTGTAGCTTAACCCCCTAAATCAGTAAAAAGAAATGGCACATAAAAAAGGTGTCGGCAGTTCGAAGAACGGCCGTGAGTCAGAAAGCAAACGACTCGGTGTAAAGATTTTCGGTGGTCAGCACTGCAAGGCAGGCAACATCATCAAGCGTCAGCGTGGCACAGTTCATCACCCCGGCCTTAACGTAGGTATGGGCAAGGATCACACCATCTTCGCTCTGATCGACGGTGTTGTTGTTTTCACCGAAGGCAAGGAAGGCCGCAAGTTCATCAACGTGCAGCCCGCAGAGGCATAAAGACCTCTCAGTCTAAAGATTATCGCTTCAAAAAACACTATAGGGCGAGTAGATGATTCTACTCGCCCTATAGCTGTTGTGTTACTTCCGTATGATCAGAGAGCCTGATCAATCAACGAGAAACCATAATCGCGCCCGGCAAGAATACGCGATGAATAATGTGCATCACTGTTGACAGCAAGGGGAACACCGGCACGTACAAGCTGACGGATTGTGTCGGCAGAGGGAAAGATACGGGGATTATACACGGCTTCCGCCTCTGCTGTTGCCCCGACAGGCGGAAGCACCGCCTTGGTATTGATTTCGACAACAATATCCGTACCAGCCACGGCATCAATCACATCGCTGACATGACGGCGATACCACGGCTCGTTCTCTATGCCCGGACAGAATGTCGAGGCATTATAGCCAATCTTGTCAAAATGGCCAAGCATATCAAATCCACCTTTACATATCATTTCCAGAGTCCTGGAATAAAATGCATCAACCACATAACGGATATCATTGTCAAAATATTTGCCCATCTTTGAAGCAAAGCCTTTGGGACTGCCATCGACATCCACTTCCTCTCCGGTGGTGAGCGCAGGAATGAAATGCACAGAACTCAGTCTGTAGTCAAGAGGAATATCCTCAAAGAATGGATGAGTCGCGCCCCATTTATCACCGAGATAATCAATCTCCATGGAAAAATAGAGATTCAGCTTGCCGTCATACTTCTCTTTCAGCTTCAGGAACTCATTATGATAAGATTCCACATCCGTGGAAGCCATATTGCATGAAGAGGGAACACATATTGGGGAATGCGGAGTGAATCCATAGTGTTTAAGCCCCACCGCCAATGCCTGTTCCGCCATCACCGACATAGGCTCCCTGCCATCACAGAACTGGGTATGGGAGTGAAAATTATAGTCGCGTGTCGACGCTATTATCTCTTTTATATTCATGAAATTATACCTGTTTATTGACTCTTGGTAAAAAAGGCAAAAGCTGCAGTCAAAATCACCTGCAGCCTTTGTCCATATCATTCCGTGTATATCATTTTGCCGGAGCCGGAGGATTGGCTATATTCTGACGCATATTGGTATCGCTCTCGATATTCTTCATGCGGTAATAGTCCATTATCCCGAGATTGCCTGATTTGAAAGCCTCAGCCATCGCGATGGGAAGCTGGGCCTCAGCCTCGATCACTTTCGCACGTGCCTCCTGAGCTTTGGCCCGCATCTCCTGCTCGAGAGCGATGGCCATCGCACGGCGCTCCTCAGCCTTGGCCTGGGCTATATTCTTGTCAGCCTGAGCCTGGTCGATCTGGAGCGAAGCACCGATATTCTTACCTATGTCAATATCAGCGATATCAATGGAAAGAATCTCAAATGCCGTTCCTGAGTCGAGTCCCTTCCTAAGCACCACTTTCGAGATACTGTCAGGGTTCTCAAGAACCTGCTTATGACTCTCCGATGAGCCGATCGAGGAGACAATACCCTCTCCTACTCGTGCAAGCACAGTATCCTCTCCCGCACCGCCGACAAGCTGGCGGATATTGGCGCGGACAGTGACACGGGCTATCGCGATGAGCTGGATTCCATCCTTGGCTACGGCAGTCACGGGCGGAGTCTCAATCACCTTGGGGTTAACACTCATCTGCACAGCCTGAAACACATCACGTCCGGCGAGATCAATGGCAGTAGCCATCTTGAAGCCAAGATCAATATTGGCTTTCGACGCCGACACAAGGGCATGAACAACTTTCTCCACATTACCTCCGGCAAGGTAGTGTGCCTCGAGATCGTCACGGTTCACATCATTCAGCCCGGCTTTGTGCGCCTCTATGAGCGCACGGACAATCACTGTGGCCGGCACCTTACGGATACGCATCAGGAAGAGCTGCATGAGCGAGATGTGCACCCCGCTCACACGTGCGGAGATCCAAAGGAAAAACGGCACATAGTAGAAAAACACGCACAGCACCACTATGAGCGCCACGCTTAGAAGAACAATAGTCAGGACCATTTTTTCTATTTGTTTAGGTTAGGATATGATTACTATTACATTTCGAGGGTTATCACCTCATTGGCGAGCGGGAGCAACGCAGCGGTACGCTGCTCGAGAGCCTTCTCAAGACGGAGAATCTCGCCTCCCTGCATACGGTCGCCACCGGCAAAAGACTTTCTCATAGAGGCAAGACGGTCACGCATGGCATCAACCTCAGCCTTCTCCTTCAGGTAATTCTGCATGGCGCTTCTGGCCATAGGAGAATTGAAATCGCTCAGACGGTGGAGCACACGTCCGTCAGGCAACTGGAAATCAAACTCCCCGGTGTTTCCGTTCCGGCGCTTCTCTCCGACAGAGGCAATGGAACGACGTATCCTGTCATAGTCCTTCCCATCCTGCCATGTGTCCTTGATAGAGGAGACTCTGGCGCGAGATGCGAGAGAGGGTGTATCAACCGGATAGTTTTCACGTATCTCCTTAGGGATGAATGTATATATGGTCACGGAATCGGTGAGTCTGTTGCGGTCGCTCACCCACCATCCTGTACCCGTCTCCTCATCTATCGCATAAAGATAGTCATTGAACGGAGAATTGTAAGGCATACCGATATTGGAGGGCTGGAGAAAACCATTCTCATCCCGACGTGTCATGAATATGTCGAGTTGACCAAGCGACTCATCACCGTCCGAGGCAAAATAAAGCGTCACTCCATCATTCAACAGAAACGGATAATCGACCCACGAGCCAGCGGAATTACCGAAAACAGTGCTGTAATCAAACAATTTGACCGGAGCATCCCATGTATCGTCGGCAAGACGGAACGACTCAACCATCACTGAATTGCCATTGCTGTCTGAACCGACCCAGATCATTTCGTCACCACTTTCAGTGACGAATGCAGGTTGCACTATGTCGTCCACGCCAAGGGCCTCCATCTCTTTCTGCCCGACTATTTTCTCAATAGTCTCCATCCCGGCCAAAGTTCCGGCACTGCGGGCGAGCTTCACGAAACTGAAGAACTCATCGGAAGGGACATTGATACTGTCAATGATCTCAATGTTCTCCACCCGGTCAAGCATCGAGCGTCCTATGCTGATACGGTTACCAAGATACTCGGTCCAGTCAGTCTTCTCGCCTGTGGACGATACCGAGAACTGCGAATCCTTCTCGGCCTCGGCCTTGGTGCGCTTGGCCAGATATTTGTCAAGATAATCCCTTGCCGCATCGAAGTCATACATATAATAGGATGCCTCGGCAGCCCCGAGATTCCCCTGGTTGCCTGCTTTCATATAATATGTTATCGACTCGGCAAACCTTCCGGCATCTTTCAAAGCATCTCCGGCAGCCCGGTTCAAAGCCTGATTGCGGGGTGCCTTACGGGCGACCTCCACAGCCTCGGCAACATTCGTGCCGGCGTATGCACCCGAAGGGATGCAAGCAAGACATGATACAATAAACGATGATATGAACAGATGTTTCATAGCTGTGAGAGTTGTTGATGCATCGAGGCGGCTGCACGACGGCCGTCACCCATGGCAAGTATCACGGTGGCTCCACCCCGCACTATATCACCACCGGCATACAGATCGCCGAGCGATGACTGCATGGTGGAATCATCAACCACGATAGTGCCGCGGCGCGACACCTCAAGGCCGCCGACGGTATTCGGGATGAGGGGATTGGGCGAAACACCCACACTGACAATGACCAGATCGACAGGCATTTCCTCGATAGCCCCCTCGACAGGTACAGGCGATCGACGTCCCGAGGCATCCGGTTCGCCAAGTTCCATGCGCTGAAGCCTCATGGCCCTTACCCTGCCTTTCTCGTCGGCAAGATATTCCACCGGATTGTGAAGAGTCAGGAATCTGACTCCCTCCTCCTTTGCATGATGCACTTCCTCGACGCGGGCAGGCATCTCCTCCTCGCTACGCCTGTAGACGATCATGGCCTCGTCGGCACCCTGACGCAGAGCCGTGCGGACAGAATCCATGGCAGTGTTACCACCGCCGATCACCGCCACACGATGTCCCTTGAGCACCGGTGTATCCTCGCCCGGAAGCCCGGCTCCCATGAGATTGATGCGTGTGAGATATTCATTGCTCGACATAATACCGATGAAATTCTCACCCGGTATTCCCATGAAACGCGGAAGTCCGGCTCCGGATGCGACAAATATACCCTTGAACCCCTCTGAATGGAGATCATCGTATGAGAGAGTCTTGCCGACCACGCAGTCCTTGATAAAATTCACGCCGAGAGCACGCAGCCCGTCTATCTCGGCTTCAACGACACTGTTCGGGAGACGGAATTCAGGAATGCCATATTTCAACACTCCTCCTATCTCATGAAGAGCCTCGAAGACAGTGACATCATACCCCTTCTTCGCCATATCCCCGGCAAAGGAGAGACCGGCAGGTCCAGATCCAACCACCGCCACCTTTATGCCGTTCGGCAATGGCTTTTCCACTTCCACAGGATGCTCACGTGCATCCTCGCGCTGGAAATCGGCCGCGAAGCGCTCAAGGTAGCCGATAGCCACCGGAGCCTTTTTCATCTTGTTGTATATGCAACGTGATTCACATTGCTTCTCCTGAGGGCACACACGTCCGCACACAGCCGGAAGAGCGCTCGTTGTCTTGAGCACCATTGCAGCCTCAAGAAACTCACCTCTCTCGATATTCTTGATGAAACCGGGTATATCGACAGCCACAGGGCAGCCATGTATACATTGCGGATCGGGGCAATCAAGACAGCGGTGTGATTCCATCACAGCCTGTTCAGCCGACAGACCGCTATTGACCTCCTCGTTGCAAGTTATACGGTATCCGGCGGAGAGATGTGGCATCTCTACCCTTGGTATAGCCGCACGTTCTTTGGCGCTCATCGCAGTCCGCAATGCCTCGCGCCACACGGCGTCACGGGAATTATCCTGATTCATTGTCGTAAGTGTCAATTGTAACTTTTCAATCTCATCATCATCTCGTCAAAATCCACCTTATGGGCATCAAATTCCGGTCCGTCGATGCAGACAAATTTTGTTTTGCCATCCACCGTCACACGGCAGGCGCCACACATACCGGTACCGTCAACCATAATGGTATTGAGCGAGCACATGGTGGGGACATTGTGTCTGGCTGTCGTGAGCGATACAAATTTCATCATCACAGCCGGTCCGATCGTAACCACAAGATCCACTTTCTCTCTCATGATCACCTCTTCCACACCTGCCGTGACAAGACCTTTACGCCCAAGAGAGCCGTCATCGGTCATTATGATGACCTCGTCGCTCCACTTGGCCACTTCATCGGCGAGAATCACCAATTCAGCCGTTCGGGCCGCAAGCACCGACACCACCCTGTTGCCGGCCTGCTTCATGGCCTTTATAATCGGTAGAAGCGGGGCCACTCCGACTCCGCCGCTGGAGCACACCACGGTGCCGACTTTTTCTATATGTGTGGCCTGGCCGAGCGGGCCGACAACATCCGTGAGATATTCGCCGGGCTCAAGGGCACATATCTTGCGTGTGGACACACCTACCTCCTGAACGATGATAGTTATGGTGCCGCGCTCCACATCAGCATCGGCAATGGTGAGGGGTATACGCTCTCCCCCGTCGCCTGTGCGCACTATCACGAAATGGCCCGGTCGTCTGGAACGTGCGATCATGGGAGCCTCGACCACGAACTTTACAACGTGTTCAGAGAAATGCTCCTTTGAAATTATCCTGTTCATATTAATATGCAGTTCATTATTTCACAAAGGTACATAAAAAACACTAATTTTTTACTACCTTTGCGTAAAAAAGCAGAAACAGATATGATTGTCATAGGCATAGCCGGAGGAACCGGCTCCGGCAAGACCACCGTGGTCAATAAAATAATCAACTCCCTGCCCCCCGGCGAAGTCGCAGTGCTTCCCCAGGATTCATATTACAAGGATTCGGGACATATTCCCGTAGAGGAACGCAGCAAGATCAATTTCGACGAACCGGCTTCGATCGAATGGCCTCTTCTTGTCGAGCAACTCAAGCAGCTCAAGCAGGGGAAAGCCATCGAGATGCCCACATATTCCTATCTCACCTGCACCCGTCAGCCGGAGACCATCCGCGTCGAGCCCCGAGAGGTGGTGATTGTGGAGGGGATTCTCGTGCTGACTGACCCTACACTCCGCAAGATGCTTGATGTAAAGGTATTTGTGGATGCAGAGGCCGATGAACGTCTCATACGCGTGATAGCGCGTGACTGTGTGGAACGCGGACGCACACCTCAGATGGTGCTCGACCGCTATATTGACGTGCTCAAACCCATGCACGAGATGTACATTGAGCCATCCAAGAAAAGTGCAGACCTGATTGTGCCCCAGGGTGGCAACAATGTGGTGGCCATACAACTCCTTACCGATTATATCGAATCACGTCTCCGCAGACAGTAAAGTTATGGAAGAACAAGAGAAGAAAATGGTGCTCCGCACCGACAATCTTGTCAAGAAATACGGCAAGCGCACTGTAGCCAACCATGTGTCGATCAATGTGACCCAGGGTGAGATCGTAGGTCTTCTCGGCCCGAACGGAGCAGGAAAGACAACGACTTTCTACATGACCGTCGGCCTCATAACACCGAACGAGGGAGAGATTTTCCTCGATGATCTGAATATTACGAAATATCCCGTCTACAAACGTGCCCGAAACGGAATCGGCTATCTGGCACAGGAAGCGAGCGTGTTCCGGAAGCTTTCGGTGGAGGACAACATCCGGGCTGTGCTTCAGATGACGGATACGACACCTGAATATCAGAAAGAAAAACTCGAAAGCCTCATCCACGAATTCAGACTTGAGAAAGTGCGCCATAATCTCGGCGACCGCCTTTCAGGTGGTGAACGCCGACGCACGGAGATCGCCCGTTGCCTGGCCATCAACCCCAAGTTCATCATGCTTGACGAGCCCTTTGCCGGTGTAGACCCGATTGCTGTCGAGGATATCCAGTCTGTAGTCTATAGTCTGAAGGAAAAGAACATAGGCATACTAATCACCGACCACAATGCTCAGGAGACCCTCCGAATCACCGACCGTGCATACCTGCTTTTCGAGGGCAAGATTCTATTTCAGGGCACATCAGAGGAGCTTGCCGAGAACCCGATTGTCCGCGAGAAATATCTTGGACGTGACTTCATGTTCTATCGTAAGAAATTCGATGCTGTATAACATGATGGAGTGTCGCGACATCGCGACACTCCATCATGTTTATCTCTTAGCTTGCGAAACCGATACGTCTCGACCGGGGAGCCTCAATGAACCTCGGTGCCGGTATATCCGAAGCCTTTATCTCGGATAAGTCACTTCGTGAAGGCCGGCGGATTGATGCTATTCTTGCCGCCATGGCCGGAAGCACTTCCGTCTCGATCAGATTGACCACGTGGCGTGCATTCCCGAAATCCTTGCCCCGGTTGGCATAATCGGCAGCAAGCCTGCGCGCCAGGGATTCCCTTCCATCACAGGTCAGGTCAAACTTCCTCGCTGAGAGATATCTCTCCGCAATCTCCATCAACTCCGGCTCCGAGAAATCATCGAAGTGATAGAAATTAATCTCCGGAATACGTGAAGCCAACCCGGGATTGAGCGAGAACATCTTGAGCATCGGCTCAGTATAACCGGCAAGTATCAGCATCCAGTCCCGATTATCCGTATCTGACAATGCTGTCATCAGAGTCTCCAGCACAAAGCGCCCCGGATCTTTGGGATCCTCCGGCTGATGGAGCTGATAAGCCTCGTCAATGAAAAGAATGCCCCCTTTGGCCTCCTCAAGAGCCTTGAGGGTCTTCTCGGCTTCAGAGTTGTAGAACTGACCAATCAGCGTGGCCCGCTCTCTCACCACCACATGACCGCTCGACAGGGCCCCACACTCATGAAGCAGGCGCCCGATTTCCTTGGCAACTGTGGTTTTTCCAGTCCCCGGCGAGCCGAGGAACATACAATGGAGCGGAGTGGACGGCACCGGCAGCCCTGACTTTCTACGCAAGCGGTAGAACTCCATAAGCTTCCTATAACTCTCAAGTTTGCTTTTCACACCCTCGAGTCCGACAAGCGAGTCGAGCACCGAAGGCTCTTTGGCCTCACCATCCATATCCGGCACACCGTCACCCCACCCGTCTCTCTGATTGCGTCTGGTCTCAAGGGATCGCGCACCTTTACAATGTGTGTATTGTTTGATACATTTTATTTCGTCGCCACACAGTTCCCCTTCCTCATCACATCCTGACGCATCAATCAATGCAGCAGCGATAGGATAGCCCATTGAAAGAATCTCGACATAAAGATGCTCCCTGATATTCAGGAGGGAGGGAATATCACACGACGCCTTCACCACCTCCCTCTCATTCTCCATATAGGCATGAAGTGAACATGATTCTGTCGACCACACATCATCACCGGAATAGAACCGCATGAAAAGTTCCGGGCGGTGCCGGAGATGTGGCACTTCATTGATAAGCTCGAATTCTACCGAACGGCCACAAGTCTCATCTGCGTCAATGGCCGACAGATGAAGTTCGGCGGCGGCATCCTCACTGTCCGCGACGAATGATTTTACATATACCGCCACCGGATTATAGTATGAGGTCGGGAGTTTCTGTGCTGTTATATAATGAAGAGACTTGTATATTACAACCTCCTTCTGCCCGGGGATCGTTACCTCCACACAGTAATCGTGCTCCGGATTCAATTGCGAGCGTCGGAAAGGTATATCAACACGATCCATGACACGAAGCTCATCTCTCTCCATGACAAAGCAATGTGTGCGTGAAGCCACCACACACCGTTCCGTCACATCACGGACATTCAAGAAGAATGTTTTCCTGACAGTCCGTCGTCGCGGATTGCCGTATTCTTTGTTAACCGCCTCAAGCAGAACTGCCAGATGACTCTGCTTGCCAAACGGAATGAATTGTGTCCGCGCCGAAAACGCATCAATAGCCGGAAACTCCGTGGCTATGCGGCTTGAAGGACAATAAGGAAGAATGGAAATAGAAGAAATCTCAATTGTATTTGCCATATTTTTACAGATTTAGAAATTTAACAGATAAATATTTATTCACACATTCAAAAGGAACATCTTATACCGACTGTTCCTTTTGCATAGAGGCTACCCTGATGCCTCTGAAGTTTTTCCAGTATTTCAATGTACTCTGATCCGACCGACAGGACACAGCAATAGCTGTCATGCCCTGCGGCAACGAATAGTTGTAGAAATGCTGGAGTTGAAAAAAATATACACACTACCGTCGCCGTCGACCGGTCCGGCCGAATCCTGCGGTTCTGTTGTCTGCGTAGTGTGTCATATCTGTATCTGTAAAAACGGGCTTATGCCCATAGCGCCACAAAATTAACATCCGGTTTTCTAAAATGCAAATCCCCGATATTAAATAAACATATTTTAACAATACTTTTTCAGTATGACATCTTTATAAATAAGCATCCTCCCGGATCATATAGCTCCGGGAGGATGATAATTTATTTACACGATCTTTAATTCTCAAGATCAAAGCCTGCTGCTCTGACTGCCGAGGCTATTGCTTCAGATGAAGGAGAGCCTTGCACGGTGGCACGTCCGGTGCCAAGATCAACCTCGACAGCTTCAACACCTTCAACACCTTTGATGGCTTTGGTCACTGCAGCCTCGCAGTGAGGGCAATTCATGCCCTTGATTACATAATTCTGTGTCATATCTGTTATTTCTAAATGATTGTTATTTCTACGTCTCACAAATGAATATATCAGGAGCGAAGCAAGGATTGCCGAGCAGATGGTGGGAAATAGCTCGAAATGAACATGATGGCAACTCTCGGCCATTCCTCCCGAGACCACTGAGAACCAGGATGCAGGCATGAGATAGTCCACTGTGAGTCCGAATGCTATAGCTCCGATTATTATGGCTCCAAGATAAATAGAGGCAGCTTTCCTACCCATTTCACGTGAGATCAATGTGAAAGAGGCGAAGTTGGCAGCCGGACCGGCCATAAGAAGCACGAGGGCTGTACCGGGCGAAAGGCCTTTGAGCATAAGAGACAGAGCGATAGGGATCGAACCGGTGGCGCATACATACATTGGAACCGCGACAATCACCACAGCAATCATGGCAATGAGAGGATTTGACCCCAGAGATGCGAAGAAATCATCAGGAACATATATGGTTATGAGCGCCGCGATAACAAGTCCCGCCACAAGCCAACCACCGATACTTGCCACGAGATCGACAAACCCATATCTCAGGGCAGACAGGCATTTGGCCATGAAAGATTTCCCGGGTTCCTGTGACTCTGCATCAGGGCTGACAGTACATGAGGAAGGCTCATCCACACTCTCGCTTCTACCCACCGCAACACCGGCAAACATGGCAGTCACAAGAGCGGCAACCGGACGCACCACAGCAAATGCCGGACCCAGCAACGACCAGGTTGCAGCTATACTGTCAACCCCGGTCTGGGGCGTGGCTACAAGAAATGAGGCGGAAGCGGCCCGGGACGCTCCTCCTCGACGCAAGGCTATTGCAGTCGGAAGAACACCACAGGAACATAACGGGAGAGGAATACCGAAAAGAGCCGCTTTAGTCACTGAACGGAATCCGGTTCCGGAAAGATGGCGGGCCATTGTGGGCTGCGAGACAAAAGCGTGCAGCAGGCCGGCTATAAGGAAGCCCAGGAGGATGTATGGTGACATCTCGTTGAGCATGAACAGGAGTGTGTTGACAAGTTGCATTGCTTATTATTTTAATTCGAATGCAAAGTTACACACTTCCGCCCTCCCATGCGTTACATAAAATTATCAAAACTTTGCATCACACTTCAGGCAGAGGACGCCGCTCGCCCATCTCGCGGAACTGGGACGGTGTAAGTCCCGTCATCTGCTTGAACTGGCGCGAAAGATGCGCCACAGAAGAGAACCCGGTTTCATGAGCAATCTCAGAAAACGACATCCGGCGATAGCGTATGAGTTCCTTCACCCTCTCGATGCGGAGATTAAGATAATAGTTCTCAATTGTACGCCCCTCCACTTCGGTGAATATGCGGCCTATCTGTTGATACGACAGCGGTATACGGGATGTCAAGACCTCGGAGAGCGAAGGTTTGTCGTCGGCCTCACTGCGCGACAGCTCTATGAGTGTCAGTTTCACAGACTCCACGATCTCAGCCTCCCGTGACTTTATTATCTCGAATCCGTTCTGTTCGAGAGCATCGGAAAGCCTCTCAAGCTCCTCATCTGAAAGTGGTGACGTAAATAATATCTGACCGAGTTCAACCTCCGCATCAGTATGCCCCATTGCGTCAAGCACTCTTCTGACAGTACCCACACAATGACGGCATACCATATTCTTCACCGGCAGCTTCATAAGCCCGAAAAATCGTTCTTGTAAGGATTGCTCTCCTTGATTATGCCGTGGCGGAATGCGAACAGCAGCTCTGTAAGCTCGTCGATCTGACTCTGTAGCACCCTTCCCATGTCTGTGTCACGAACACATACACGTTTGGCTGTCTGCTCCACCATCTTGGTCGATCCGACGATATCGGTACCGTTGGCTATTGCCTCCTCTACCGATGTGAACGGTTCATGTTCTACGAGCTCAAAGTTGGAGCTATGATATATCAATGTATATCCGGCGATACCGGTTGTCTTGTGGTAAGCCTTGGCAAACCCTCCGTCAATCACCATGAGCTTTCCTCCGGCTCTCAACGGGCTTTCTCCCTTGCCGGTGCGGACAGGGACATGACCGTTGATCACATGACGTTGATTACCCTCCACACTGAACTCGTCGAGAATCATGTCTATCACTTCCTCCCGGTCACGCAACTTGTAATACCATCCCTTCTCCTCCTTGCGGGCTTCAGGGTCTTTCACGAAATAACGTTCGAATGTGGTCATACGGTCCTTGTCAAAAAGAGGAGAATCAGGTCCGCACCACATATACCAGTAATAATCACGGGCAAGAGATTTATCCGGTTCCGGCGTATCGTCGTTGTAGGCTGAGCGGAGCAGCATTCCTATACGCTCCATGAGCATCCGTCCTTTATAGAATTCATCACCTAC
Source organism: uncultured Duncaniella sp. (assembly GCA_910587165.1). Taxonomy (GTDB): domain Bacteria; phylum Bacteroidota; class Bacteroidia; order Bacteroidales; family Muribaculaceae; genus Duncaniella. The sequence goes on along the minus strand of CAJUKP010000002.1, from coordinate 71,195 downwards.
ACGCACCTCCTTCAGCGACCCATCCTCATTGAGAGGCATCGAGGCATGAAAAAGCAGATTTGAATTGAAAACGCCATACATACACCCATGCGAGAGAAGAAGGTCAATGTGACGGCGAAGCGAGGCGCTTGATGTGAACGACCTGTGGAGTTTATGCACCAGATGCAATTCCTCCGGAGTAAGACGATACGGGTCAGACGGATTTATGGTGGGGAAACAGCTGTCGGTCATTTCATAGACTTTACCGTCAATCTCCACCGTCCCTTTCTCATAATCTATCCTGTCGAGAAGTCTTCTGGATTCCATCTTCCACTCGGGGTGTTTGGCTATCATCTGACCCTCGAGCTTAAACTGGATGACCGTCATGGCCTTGTGCATCTTTGCCATGAGTCTCAATGTCTTTTCCGAGTGAGTGTTATCCTCCTCAGAGGCATGAGAGCGGAATTCGGTGCAATCATCGTCCATATAAGTCTCCATTGCAAACGTGGCAAGCGGAAGCAGATTGATGCCGTATCCGTCCTCGAGAGTCCCGAGATTACCATAACGCAAGGACACACGCACCACGTTGGCTATACAGCAGTCGTTGCCGGCGGCAGCTCCCATCCATAGGATATCATGGTTGCCCCACTGTATGTCCCACTTGCCGTACCGGCTCAAGGTCTCCATTATATGATGTGCGCCGGGACCGCGGTCGAATATATCACCCAGGATATGCAGCTGGTCGATTGAGAGCCGCTGTATCACGGTGCACATGGCTATTATGAACTTGTCAGCCTGGCCCGTTGAGATTATGGTCTCTATGATGCGGTTGAAATATGCCTGCTTGTCATAATCAGACGGAGACTCGTGGAGCAACTCTTCAATGATATATGCAAACTCACCGGGAAGTGTCTTGCGCACCTTCGAACGAGTGTATTTCGATGTGACGCTCTGAAGCACCTTCACAAGCTGATGGAGAGTGATGTTGAAGAAATCCTCCAGATTAGCTTCTGTCTCATGTATGGACTGAAGCTTCTCCTCCGGATAATAGATCAATGCGCAAAGCTGACGTATCTGACTCTCACGCATCGACGTCCCGAAGAGTTCTGTGACTTTCCTTTTGATATTGCCTGAAGCGTTTTTCAGAAGATGGCGGAACGCCTCATGTTCTCCATGAAGGTCGGCCACGAAATGCTCCGTACCTTTGGGAAGATTCAGAATGGCTTCAAGATTGATTATCTCAGTGCTGGCCGCGCCGACCGAGGGGAAGGTCTGTGCGAGCAACTCGAGTATGCGGCGGTCGTTCTCCACCCGTGCGAGGGTGAGCTTGTTATCATTGGTTGACATTGATTCAAGACTTTTTAGTGTAGTGGCATGGAGAGATAAGGTGTACAAAAGTACAAATATTTTTTCATGCCCCTCCCCTTTATGTCAAATATTTTTTCTAATTTTGTAGCGAAAATATATGATAGCTCTTTAAGAATATGGTTAACCGAGTTTTGATCAGAATCAAGGTTGTGCAGCTTCTCTATTCTTACTTCCTGTCCTACAGGGAGTTCAAGATCGAGACACCTGCCGAGAACCCCTCACGCGACAAGAAATACGGCTATGAGCTCTACATGGATCTCCTTCTCATGATCCTTGAGCTTTCGGGCATCAGGGTCAATGACGCCGACCGTCACCTCTCACCCATCCATGGCCTTGCTCTCAACAAGCACATCAATCAGAACCAGCTTGCAAAATCGCTCAACGCTCAGAACGAGCTGCGCGAGATTATTGTGAAAAACCGAGCTGACCTCTCGGATTTCGGAATGGTCATACCCTCCATCTACGAGGCCATCCCTACCCTCCCGGCGTTCAAGACATATTCACGTCTCAAGAAACCCGAGCTTAAAGATGATGTCGCCCTCTGGCTCTCCATCATAGAGAACCTGATGGTAAAGAATCCCGAATTTATGACCGCGGCAAGAAAGAATCCGCGTTTCACTCTCGCCGGTTTCACCCGTGGCACCCAGGCAATAGCCCGTACCCTCAGCGAATATGGCGACAACCGGTCGTTGCTCATCCATGCACGCAACTCACTCGACTATTCTCTCGACAAAGCCTATGATCTGTATCTGAGCCTGCTCACACTTCCGATTCAGATATGCCGTGCCGAGGATATGCGCCTTGACAATGCCCGCCATAAGTTCCTCCCCACTGACGCGGATCTCAACCCCGATATGCGTTTCGTGGAAAGCAAGCTGGCAAAGGCACTCGCCGAGAACACAGCTATGGCTGAATATCTCGAGAATGGCAAACTCGCATGGGAGTCTGACGATGACCTCGTGGTGACACTGCTTGGCATGATCACTTCAAGCGAACTCTACCAGGGATATATGGCAAATCCCGGCGAGCATACACTCGCCGAAGATGCCGAATTCTGGCGCCAGGTGTTCAGAACCATCATCCTCCCTTCCGACGCGCTCGCCGAGGCCCTCGAGTCGAAATCCGTATATTGGAACGATGACCTTCACGTGATGGGCACCTTTGTGCTGAAGACCGTGAAACGTTTCGCCAACAGCAACGACGAGGGTCATGACATCGAGATTCTTCCCCAGTTCAAGGATGACGAGGACCGCAACTTCGGCCCTGATCTCTTCATGAGCGCGGTGCGCCACTATGGAGAGTACAAGGATCTCATTGACAAGTTCGTCAACACCACACGCTGGGACTCCGACCGTCTTGCGTTCATGGACATCGTCATCATGGTTGCGGCAGTGACAGAACTCCTTGACTACCCGGCAATACCCATAGCCGTGACTCTCAACGAGTATATTGAAATAGCCAACGCATATTCCACTCCGCGCAGCGGCGCGTTCATCAATGGCATTCTTTTCTCGGTGATCAATCACCTCAAGGAAGAAGGCCGACTTCTCAAAAAATAAAAACCTCTAAAACAAGCAATTTACTATGCTCAACTCAATTCTACTCCAGGCGCAGGGCGCCGGCTGGGCCAACATTGTTATGATTGTGGCACTTATAGCCATCTTCTATCTGTTCATGATCCGTCCCCAGCAGAAGAAACAGAACGAGATCAAGAAATTCCGCGAAGGCCTCAAGTCCGGTGATGCCATCGTGACTGCAGGCGGTATCTACGGTAAAATCCGCTCGGTCGAGGAGACAACCTTCATCGTCGAGATCGCCAAGGATGTGAAGATCACTATTGACAAGGGTTCGGTATATCCTTCGGCCGCTCAAGCCGACAAGGATGCCGCCGCTAAATAAATCCATAACTTAACTGAAAGGGAACATCTGCGATAAGAGCCACGGTTGAAGCGGTTCTGTCCTCTTGTTCCCTTTCCAACAAATATCCAAAATCAGGAAATGGGTGACCTCTTCCGTCGCTTAGGAAAGCGCATCAATAAAGCGGCACATTCCAAACAAGGCAAGGATGTGATGCTCTATCTGCTGTTTGTAGCAGTGGCGTTCGTGTTCTGGGTTTTCATGTCGCTCGACACCCAGATGGAGCGAGATTTCGATGTGCCCCTTGAGGTGCAGAACATTCCCGACAGTGTCACCCTGATCAATCATCCGCCCGAGGCCATCAATGTGAGCGTCAAAGGCAAGGATGCACAGTTGCTCCGGTTCATGTGGGGTAAGACCTCCCCGGTCAAATTCAAATGGGAGGATTGCGCCGCTGAAAACTCCGTGACCATCACGTCATCGAAGCTTCTCACACGTATGAGAGACTATTTCGGCCCGGGTGTGCAGGTCAACGCCTGCCGGCCCGATTCCATAAAGGTGTCCTACACCACCCAGCCGGGAGTCAGAGTCAAACTTATGGTCCAGGCTGATATCAGGCCTCAGCTCCAATACATCATGTCCGGACAGCCTAAGGCAAATGTTGATTCAGTGACATTGTATTCAACCACAGATCTCCCTCATTCCCTGAAGGTGGTCACCACCGAACCCATTGTGAAATCAGGGCTCAAGGACACAGCACGTTATGAGGTCAGAGTCAAGCCGATAGCGGGAGTGAGGATTGTGCCTGACAAAGTCATGGTCACTGTCCCTGTCGAACCGCTCATCGCCCGTAAGCGCAGCATTCCCCTTGATGTGACCAATCTTCCGGCCGACAAACGCCTCGTCACGTTCCCATCCAAGATAGAGATATCCTATCTTGTCCCCATGAGTGAATATAACAGTGACTACCCGGTGAAGGCTTATGTTGACTACAAGGATGTCTCGCTTCCAGGCAACAAACTCCCGGTCAACCTGTCCCTTGTGCCAATAGTATATCACAATCTGTCGTTTTCTCCCACAAATGTGGAATATATCATTGAGAATGTCGAATGAACTAATAGCAATAACCGGAGGGATCGGTAGCGGAAAAAGCATGGTGAGCCGGGTGCTCGGAGCCATGGGGTTTGATGTGTATGACTGCGATTCCAGAGCCAAAGAGATTATGGATTGTGATGTTGCCATACACCACCGGATAGCCACCGAGATTGACAGCACGTGTGTAAAAGAGGGACGGATCGACAGACCTCGGCTTTCAGAGATAGTATTTTCCGATAAAGACAAACTTGACATACTGAACGCCATCGTGCATGGAGCTGTCCGTGAGGACATAATACGTTGGCGAGACTGTCATCACCGACCCCGTATGATATTTGTCGAGACAGCCATTCTGTATGAGAGCGGTCTTGACCGTATGGTCGATGCCGTATGGGAGATCACTGCCCCCGAGGAACTGAGAATAACCCGTGTCGGGAGGCGATCAGGCTTGGATCGTGATGCTATCCGCGCCAGAATAGCCGCCCAGGCGGCCACCGTTGTCAGAAATCCACATCCCGACACCATACAACTTGTAAATGATGGTGTCACACCCTTGCTCCCGCAGATTGAGTGCAATCTCCGTAGAGAAGAACTGTAACCGGCGGCAGGTATTGCTATTCTCAATTATTTGAGCTACATTTGTGGTGCGTAAAACAAATTTTCCACCATGAGACTATATCATATCCTTTCCTTAGCCGCATTAGCGGCCACCGGACTTGCATCTATGGCCGAAAGCGTGACTGTCAGCACGCCGGATGGCCGGATTGTGACAGTCACTCCACTCACAAGCAACATCATCAGAGTCAGCAATCTCGCTCCCGGGGAGACTGAGCCAAAAACACCTCTCACAACCCTTAAAGACACAGATCCGGAATGTATCAAATCTGTAAGCGGCGAGATCACAAACCTCATCACTCCGTCGGGAGTAACCGTGAGAATAGACTCACGCACAGGTGGTGTCAGTATAAATGGAGGAGCAGACCGGGCTATAAGTGACAGTGGAATCCGCACCTCATCCGGCGGTAAACAGTCAATCAGCATCTCCACCATGGGAAACGGGTCGTTCTACGGAGCCGGAGAGCGTGGCTACAGCTTCAACCTGGCGGGTGACACACTCGTCATGTACAATAAACAGAACTATGGCTACACAGCTGGAGATCCGCGAATCAGGCAGATGAATATCACAATGCCACTATTCCTCTCGTCCAATGGATATTCTATTGTATTTGACGACCGCGCAGCTGCCGAGATGGTCATGTCCAACCCGATAGTTTATACCACAGAGTCAAAGGCTCCGGTATCCTATTATTTCATAAACTCAGCCGGATCGCTTGCCGATCTTACCGGCGAGCTGTCGCTCCTCACAGGACGTCAGGATCTTCCTCCGCTCTGGTCGCTGGGCTATATCACATCTAAATACGGCTACCGCACACAGGCAGAGACAGAAGGCGTCATCGACACTCTCAAGCGTGCGGGATATCCTGTTGACGGCATAGTTCTCGATCTTTACTGGTATGGCAAGGAACAGGACATGGGGCGTCTTGACTGGGATCCGGCCCAGTGGCCCGATCACCGCGGAATGCTTTCCGGACTGAAAGACAAAGGAGTAAACACTGTGATAATTTCCCAACCTTACGTGCTCCGCAATGGCAACGGTCTTGGCAACTATAATGAACTCGCTTCCAAAGGGCTATTGCTCAAGGACACTCTCGGCAATCCACAGGAGGTGAAAATCTGGGTGGGAGAAGGCGGAATGTTCGATGTGTCGAATCCCGAGACAAGAGCATGGTTGCGCGAACGTTACCGTCAGCTCACTCTTGATGGCGTCGGTGGCTGGTGGGGTGATCTCGGCGAGCCGGAGGTGCATCCCGAAAGCGGTCTGCACGCCAACGGATTGCGCACACGCGAATATCACAACCAATATGGCAATGACTGGAGTTCGATCATATCGGATCTGTATAATGAAGAATTTCCCGACCGTCGGCTCATGACCATGATGCGCGGAGGCACCACCGGTCTCCAGCGTTACAATGTGTTCCCATGGTCCACGGATGTGTCCCGCTCATGGGGAGGATTGCAGCCTCAGGTCACGATAATGCTGAATTCCGGACTTTCCGGTCTCGGATACATGAGCCATGATGTCGGAGGATTTGCCATTGACGAGGCTGCCCCCTACGATCCAGAACTCTACGTCAGATGGTTGCAGCTTGGCACATTTTCACCGGTGCTCCGCACCCACGCACAACGCACCGCCGAACCGTATAATTACCCTGATCAGGCCGATATTATTCTTCCTCTCATAAGAGAGCGTTACCGTTGGATTCCATATAACTACACGCTTGCATGGGAAAACGCCTCGCAGGGACTTCCTCTCGTGAGACCTCTGAATTTCTACACACCATCCGACACCAGACTCGACAACATATCGGATGAATATCTGTGGGGGCGTGACATCCTTGTGGCACCCATCATGAAACAAGGCGCGGTCGAGCGCGAGATCATATTCCCGGAAGGATTGTGGGTTGACTACAATCACCCATCCCGCTTATATCACGGAGGAGATACGATAATGTATCCCGCACCTCTCGAGGTATTACCGTTATTTGTAAGAGCGGGAGCCTTCATCACTCTTGCCGACTATCCTATGGCAAACACCGGAGACTATCGTACCGATTCCTATACCATAAACTATTATCCCTATCTTGGCTCGTCTGAGACCCGGATATTCGAGGATGATCTGAAATCCACGAATTCACTGGCAGAAGGCAACCATGCCATTGTCACTCTTCGCGGAGAGGCATCAATGGAGGGGATCAGCATAACGGCGGTCTCCGATGGATCGTATCCCGGCATGGACAGAAAGAAGGAGCTGCGGTTCGTGGTTCATCTTCTGGATGGAAAGCCTTCCGAAGTAAAGGTGGACGGCCGCAATGCCAGAGGCTGGAGTTACGACAGCGCCACAACATCACTTACGATCCCAGTGAGATGGAATGTTGACAAACCTCTCTCCATTGAAATAAGATAATTGATACTTTCTTATCATTTTATAGCGCGATGTCTCGATTTGTCAGTCACATCGCGCTTCTTTTATGTAAATATGCTATCTTTGCAGGCACACTACCTCTACTTACCAATAAATCATGAAAAAGATCATTATCGCCGCTTTGGTGACACTTTCATTCACCGGAGCGGGAGCAAAAATCAGACCTGGTTCGCTCATCGGTGACAATATGGTGCTCCAGCAGTTGACCGAAGCACGTCTCAATGGCAAAGCCACTCCCGGGGCAACGGTGACTGTCACCCCCTCCTGGGATAAAACCACACATTCTGTCAAGGCGGCAGAAGATGGATCCTGGGAAATCTCCCTTCCGACTCCAAAGGGAAGTTTCACTCCTCACACTATCACGATCTCTGACGGAGAACCCCTTGTTCTTGACAATGTATTGATCGGTGAAGTATGGCTTGCATCGGGACAATCCAATATGCAGATGCCGCTCAAAGGCTTTCCGGGATGCTGCGTCAAAGGTGGATATGACGAGATAGCCGATGCCCGGGAGAAATCCGGCAGGATACGCTTCTTCACCGTGCCGCTCACACAGAGCTATTCGCCGGTGGATACAGTAGCCTCGTCATGGGCGATCCCCTCACCCGAAACCGCTCCGGAGTTCAGCGCCGTGGCATGGCATTATGCCAATCGGCTGGCAAATGTGCTTGACGTTCCCGTTGGAATCGTGAGCGCCGCTTATGGTGGAGCGAGAGTGGAAAGCTGGACTCCGAGAGACATTCTCGAGACCTATCCCGATATTTCGCTTGACGAGAAGGATATCGAAGGTATGACACACTATCTGCGTCCCCTCCTCATGTACAACGCTATGTTCAATCCGATCAAGGACTATACATACAAAGGCATCATCTGGTATCAGGGATGCTCCAATGTCTCTACATGGGATACATACGCCGAGCGTCTGGCCACTATGGTGAAACGCTGGCGCAAAGAGATAGGCGAAGGCGATATTCCCTTCTATGCGGTGGAGATCGCACCTTACGAATATGGCGAGCCATCCGAGACCGGCAACGCACCACTTCTGCGCGAGGCGCAATGGAAGGCCGTGGAGATGTTGCCAAATGCCGACATGATCTGTATAAATGACCTTGTGGAGCCATACGAACGCCACAATATCCATCCGGCCAACAAAACCGACGTTGGCAAACGCCTCGCCGACCTTGCGCTCAACCGCACATACGGCCATAAAGAATTTCTTGCCGGAAGTCCCCGATACAAGGGACACACTGTAAAAGGCAATGAAGTCTGGGTAGCCATCGACTCACCAAACGACGGAATCTGCCGCAACTATGACATCAGGGGTTTCGAACTTGCCGGTGACGACGGAGTGTTTCATCCGGCTGACTCAGCCACACTTCACTGGCAGACCAACGAGATAATCGTCACAAGTGACAAGGTGAAGCGTCCGGTGGCGGTGCGCTATGGATTCAGGGATTTCCTGCCCGGCACTCTTCACGGAGGAAACTATCTCCCTCTCATCCCCTTCCGGAGCGACAAATAACATAAAGAGAAAACCAGTGCCGCCACCATATCAGCATATAAGCGATCATGGTGGCGGCCTGTTTATGTATTGAGCCTGTTTCTTATCTCATTATCAATTCTTTGAGCGCTGTCAGGAATCCGATGGCTCCCATCACCACTATGATAGCGGCAAGTATGCGGTTAACAAGCCACATGGAACGTAGATTAAAATGACCTCTCACCTTATTGACGAACCATGTCACACCAAACCACCATAAAACCGCTCCGATGAAAATAGACAGATATCCGGCCACATAATGATAAGAGCTGAACTCCGGAGCGAGGAAGCTGAACCGTGCGAACAGACCTATGATAAGGAAAAGAATCAGAGGATTGGAGAACGTGAAAAGAAACCCGGTAGCGAAATCCTTCCAATAGCTCATGGGCTGCGTGGCAGTCCGGTTGAGTGATCTCGAAGGATTGGAACCGAACAGGTAGCCGGCATATACCAGAAGGACCACTGAACCGAGCAATTGAAGCAGATTCTGATTGGTCTCGATGAAATCTGTCACAAACGAGAGTCCGAGGCCGGCAAGCAGGCAATATGTCAGGTCGCTCACACCCGCACCAACCCCGGTGAAGAAGGCCGGCCAACGACCGCGGCTAAGTGTGCGCTGGATGCACAGCATACCTATCGGCCCCATTGGAGCCGACACGAGGATACCGATAAGAATCCCCCTGAACATTATGACCGGAAGATGTATCACAGCCTACAAAGTTACAAAAACCCATCGTAAGGTGCAAAAGTTTTTTCTGCACTGATATCGGACGCGGTGCTGAAAACTACAAAATTTTCATTGTCGTGAAACTTTATCCATCATTCTCCGTCATACATAATGTACGCTGAAATGTGACAGCTCACAAGTATCCATCATGATTATCGAACTTAAAGATATAAACAAGTCCTATCCCGGAGTGGTGCCGCTCCATGTGCTGAAAGATATAAACCTTTCCATCGGCAAAGGTGAACTGGTCAGCATAATGGGTGCATCAGGCTCGGGAAAATCAACACTTCTCAATATTCTCGGTATTCTTGACAACTACGACTCGGGAGAATACCTCCTCGACGGTGTACTGATCAAGAATCTTACTGAAAACCGTGCCGCCGACCTTCGCAACTATATGATAGGGTTCGTGTTCCAATCTTTCAACCTCATCAATTACAAGAATGCCCTCGAGAATGTGGCACTGCCACTTTTCTATCGTGGCGTATCCCGTAAGAAACGTAATGCACTGGCCATGGAACAACTTGAGAGGATGGGTATGGCAGACCGCGCCACACATCTTCCCGGCGAATTGTCAGGCGGACAGAAGCAACGTGTTGCGATAGCCAGGGCACTTATCACCAATCCCTCCATACTTCTTGCCGATGAACCTACCGGTGCTCTCGACTCCAGGACATCACGCGAGGTGATGCAGGTGTTCCGTGATCTTAATGCGGAAGGACGCACCATTGTAATAGTGACTCATGATCCCGGAGTGGGCGAACAGACCAACCGTATCATACGAATATCAGACGGTAGAATATTATCCTGATGTTAGACCTCTTTAATGAAATACTCGCGACTCTGCGCCATAACAAGCTGCGCACCGCTCTGACCGGATTTGCCGTCTCATGGGGCATATTCCTGCTCATTGTGCTCCTGAGTGTGTCGCAAGGTCTTATAAACGGCATGGAGGCTATGTTCTCCGAGCGGGACTTTGAGTCGATGACCATATCCGGAGGATGGGCCCATAAACCGTTCGACGGGCTATCGGAAGACCGCCCCATCAAATTACGTGACCGGGATCTGACAATACTCGCATCAAAGAACGGAAATGTCGTGGCATCTGTCGCGGCAAACATAAACAGTGATTCGACAATTGTCTCTACACAGAAAGACTATCTCACCGATGGATACACCGGTGTCTATCCTTCCGGACTTCATGCCGAAGGGGGCAAATTGAAGCGTGGACGTTTCATCAACGATTCCGACATACGGGAGAAGAGACGTGTGATTGTCCTTCATGAGAAAAACGCCGATATACTTTTCGGGGAACACGTCAATCCCATCGGCTGTCAGGTCAAGGTCGGCGAACTATCATTCCTCGTGGTAGGTACATACGCCCATGAGTGGAACAAACGGAGTTTCATACCGTATTCCACAGCCCGGTCCATGTCCGGAGGGTCTGACAAAGTAAACCGTATAACGGTAGGGGTTAAAAATCTGACAACTATCGCCGATGGCGAAAGAGCCGAAAAAAGTTTCAGGCAGACTCTCGGCCGGGAGCACAGGTTTGACCCTTCAGACAACAGTGCTGTCTGGATCTGGAACCGTTTCAACAATCATCTCACCACCTCCTCGGCAATGAACGCCCTCCAGTTCGCCGTATGGGTGATAGGTCTGCTGACCATGCTCTCAGGCATTGTGGGAGTAAGCAACATCATGTTTGTCTCGGTGCGCGAACGCACACATGAGATAGGCGTCAAACGTGCCATAGGCGCGCGACCGTTCGCAATCCTGAAACAGATTATTCTCGAGAGTATAGCCATAACCACACTTTTCGGATATATCGGCATAATACTCGGGCTTCTCGTAGCCCAGTTTCTCAACACCATGGCCGAAGAGGGCGAGTGGGCATTTATGAAGAATCCATCTGTCAATATAGCCATTGCTCTTCAGGTCACGGTTGTATTGATTGTCGCCGGTGCCCTTGCCGGCCTCTTCCCGGCCATCAAATCTCTTAAAATCAAACCTGTCGAAGCCCTCCGTGACGAATAGAAGATATGAAAAATCCAATCTTTGACATAGAAAACTGGCGAGAGATCGGCACTACATTGGCACAGAACAAAACCAGGACTTTCATGACCGGCTTCGGCATATTCTGGGGCACGGCGATCCTCGCGCTCCTTATCGGAGGCTCGGAGGGTCTCAAACACTTTATGAGCCGCAACTTCGAGGGGTTTGCCACCAATGTGGCCGTAATATTTCCCGGACGGACAACAAAAAGTTACGCAGGATTCAACAAAGGGATGGAAGTGGAGCTCGACATACAGGATGTCATCAACATACGCCGGGCCATTCCGCAGATAGACTCTTCGTCACCTATCATTTTCCAATGGGCCAACGCCCTGTATGGCCAGAAGAAAAAAAATGCACAGCTCACAGGTGTGGAGAGCCGGTACGACCGTATTTTCGAGCCAATTATCTATGAAGGACGTTTCATCAACGATGCCGACGATGCCAATTTCCGTAAGGTTTGTGTTATTGGCAAGGAGGTGGCACAGGAATTGTTCGGTTCAGATACAGCCATAGGGCATGAGATAGACATCAACGGTATATACTACAAGGTGATAGGAGTTGTCGGACAGACATCCGAGATAAATATCGGCGCTAAAATGGACGAGTCGATATTCATTCCGTTCAACTCCATGCGACGTAGCTACAATATGGGCAACCGTGTGCATAACTTCATGATGACTCTCAAGAGCGGATACTCACCTTCGGATTTCGAGAATCTCATAAGACGCCTTATAGCCTCAAACCATCCTATCGCCCCCGATGATCAAGGAGCCATATTCTATTTCGATGTATCGGAACAGTTCAAGATGGTAGATAATGTATTTCTCGGCATAAGTCTCCTCGCCTTGTTCGTAGGTGTCGGGACTCTGCTGTCCGGTGTGATCGGAGTTGGAAATATAATGTGGATCATAGTGCGCGAACGCACACACGAGATAGGCATCCGACGCGCCATTGGAGCCAAACCCCGCGACATAATTGTGCAGATACTTTCAGAGAGCATGGTGCTCACCACTATCGCCGGCATTGCCGGAATAGTGTTCTCGACTCTCATTCTTGCAGGCGCCGAAAATGCACTGGCTGATCAGCAAGGCACCATCAGGACTCAGCTCACCTTCGCGCAGGCCACCGAGATTCTGACCGCTTTTCTTGTGCTCGGAACCGCAGCGGGTATTATCCCGGCCATAAAAGCCATGCGCATCAAACCGATAGAGGCCCTGAACGACAAATAGGAATGAAATAAAAAAACATATCACGATACAATGAAGAAAATTGCAAAAATCTTGCTATGGGTGATAATTGCCGCTATCTTCATCGGCACATTCATCTACCTTTACATCAACTCCCGGCCCAAGGAGGTAAGATATGAGATTGTCTCCCCTTCCGTGGGCGACATAGAGCGAACCACAGTCCTGACCGGAAAGATCGAACCCCGTGACGAGATCGAGATCAAGCCGCAGGTTTCAGGTATCATCTCTGAGATAAAGATTGAAGCCGGCGATATGGTGACCGAAGGGGACGTGATAGCACGTATCAAGATCATTCCCGACGAAGCATCCCTGTCACAGGCTCTGTCCCGTATCGAATCAGCCCGCATCGCGCTATCCGACGCCGAAGCCAAGTATGAGCGTAATTCCATGCTTCTTGACAAGAAGGTGATAAGCCGTGAGGAACACGAAAACTCAGCCACAACTCTCGCACAAGCTAAAGCGGAGCTTGCGGCTGCACAGGATGCCTACTCCATCGTCAGGGAGGGAGTATCGAAAACCAATGCCAAGGAAAGCAACACTCTTGTCCGCGCCACAATCACCGGACTTGTGCTTGATGTCCCGGTCAAGGTCGGCTCGTCTGTAATCCAGGCCAATACGATGAACGATGGCACCACTGTAGCTACCGTGGCCGATATGAGCAATCTGATATTCAAGGGTAAGGTTGATGAGACCGAAGTCGGTCTCCTGTCTGTCGGTCAGCCGATGTCAATATCTATCGGTGCTTTGCCCGATCTGTCCCTTGATGCCGTTATAGAAAACATCGCTCCCAAGGGAACAGAGACAAACGGCGCGAATACATTTGAGATAAAGGCAGCGATAAACGTTCCGGAAGGGCGCAGCCTGAGAGCCGGATATAGCGCCAATGCCACTGTATCGCTAAGCAAAGTCGAAAATGTACTCACCATACCCGAAAGCGTGATCGAGTGGCAGGGCGACAGCACATACGTGTATATTCTCACCGATTCCGTAAAGGAGCAGAAGTTCGAACGGACCGCCATCACAACCGGCACCTCAGACGGCATCAACATTCAGGTCAACAGCGGTATCGGCTCAGATTCTCGTCTGCGCGGAGTGGCCGTCAACAAATAATACGAACGATATGAAACTGTCACATATTCTCCTGTCCATATCACTCCTTCAGGCATCAGTTGTCGCACAAGCGGCACCCTGGAGCCTTGACAGTTGCATCAGTTATGCGATTGATCATAATGTTGATGTCCGTGCGGCCCTGCTCGAGCGATATAAAGGTGATCTGTCGGTTACTGAAGCTAAAGACCGTTTTCTGCCAACACTGAATGCCAACGCCGCACAGAGCTGGGATTTCGGGCGCGGACTCACATCAGATAATACATACGCCAACCGCAACACATCGTCGTTCGGATGGAACGCACGCCTGTCGCTTCCTATATTCCAGGGACTCGGCGCATTAAGACAACTCCGTCAGGCCAGAGCGGCCATACCGGCCCTGGATCTCAGAGTCGAGGCTGTACGTGACGAGGTGACCCTCGGTGTGATGGCCTATTATTTGCAGGCGCTCTACAACCGCGAACTCATATCTGTTGCCGAGGAAGAGCTTAGACTGTCCAACATACAGCTCGAACGCCAGCAGATATTGTTCGAGGCGGGGAAGGTGCCGGAAGTAGATGTCCTACAGGCCAAATCACAGGTGGCAAACAATGAGGTGAGTCTTATAAATGCAAGAAATGATTACAGTCTTGCCATGGTGGAGCTCTCACGGGCACTTGAGCTCACCGACATTTCTGATTTCGACATAATGCCGGTAGATGAGAACAGTATCCCGGCCATACCGTCTTGTGAGACTGTCTGTGGCACAGCTATGGAATATAACAACTCAATCCGTGCGGCAAAGGCTGAGATCGGGCTGGCCGACCACGCCATATCCGTGGCCAAGACCGGTTATATTCCGCAGGTGTATTTCAATGCCGGCCTCTCGAGTAATTATTACACCCTGTCGGGTATCGAGAATATCCCCTTCGCCAGACAGATGCGTGAGAATTTTGCAAAGACTCTCGGCTTTTCAGTCAGCATCCCTATTTTCGATGCTTTCCAGACCCGAAACCGTATCCGTCAGGCCCGCACACAACGGCTGTCAGCTGAGATTGAACTATCCCGTAGGGAAAATGATCTCGTGAAGGCAATCCGTGAGGCCCATACCAGAGCCGAGGGTGCCTCCAGAAAATACGAATCCTCGGCCATCGCGGTCGAGACAGCCAAAGCTGCCCTCGATGCAATGACCGAGAAATATACCTATGGCAAGGCCAACGCCACAGAATGGGAGCAGACTCGCTCAAACTATATCACCACACTCTCGCAGCAGGTGCAGGCGAAGTATGAGATGATATTGCGTAATCGCATCCTGCAATTCTATAACCGGCATTGACTCCCGCGAAGAGACAGACCTGTTATCCGAGAATCTGGGAAGCGTGGATCTTGGTCTTCACCTGTTTGGGAGTGATCACCCTCTCAACAACCCCTTCGGGCGAGACGATGAATGTGGTACGGAATGTCCCCATGTATTTTCGTCCGTACATGGACTTCTCGCCCCATACTCCCATCTGCTCCACGAGCTTATGGTCTTCATCGCTGATGAGAGGAAATGGCAGGGAATTCTTGGCAATGAACTTCTTGTGCGAGTCAGCCGAATCCACGCTGACACCTATCACCTGATATCCGGCATCAAGCAGTTCCTGATAATTGTCACGCAGATTGCAAGCCTGGGCGGTGCAGCCTGAAGTCATGTCCTTAGGATAAAAATAAAGGGCGATTTTCTTTCCGGGATAATCACTGAGTCTCACTTCCCGGCCATCCTGGTCCTTGCCAAGGAGGTCGGGGATTTTTGTTCCTGGTTCTATCATAATCTTTCTCTTTGAAATGCGTCGATAAAGGAGCCCGGTGTGGCATTGACAATTCTCACACCCCGCTCCCGGGCATAGCGGGCTATGGTGTGGTAGCTTTTGAAAGCGAGATGCATCGAGAGGAGCATATCATGAAGCCTGACATTCCGGTAGACACTTGTCACCCTCTGTTTCTCCTCTTCGTTATCCTTGTAGAAATGAGGCTGGACAGAGACCACATTGTTGTCATCGTCCACTTCGAGTGTACGAGTCCATGTATGGTCGGCTCCTATGATAAAGATTTCTTTATAGCCCATGGCCATACCCACCATTATGGCCGGAATAAGCACATTGCGAGGCCGGGGCATTCCGCGTCCGGAGCCATAGACCATATTTTCCATAAAGCGGAAGCCCTCCACTCCGACAAGATTGAATTTCTCGATCTTAATATGCTGATTCTGTATGCCTGTATCGGATGCCTTTCTGACAGCCGGAATAAAAAGGGTCATATTCCAGTCCACCCTACTGTTCAGCCTGTCAAACAATCTTTCGACATTAGGGTCCGAACTTCTCCCATCAAAAAAATGAGGATCGGCTATTATGTAGTAATCAGGTTTCAGGCTGAAGAATTCATCGGCATTAGCCGCAAAATTGACAGCCATGGTACGTGAACCCATCAACAGTTCCATATCCTCATCAATATTCCGTTTTAATGACGGACCGTTGCCCATTACGATCAGTCTCTCCCCTTCGGCCGCCACCCGGCTGATGGTCGGACGGCGGGACTGAACTGCAACTTTCACCAGACTCTTCGCCGATGTCGCAAGAGTGGAAAAGAAAGCGGATATACTGTCAGATTTACCCATTGTCAGAAATTATATGAAACGGTTACATATCCCCCCTGCAGCCAGCCGCTGTGAGGATAAAATGTTTTGAATGAGATGTCGTCATATTCCAGATGGCGATACATTCCGTAGATGTTGAGAGTCGACACCACATATCCCGCATGAAGATATACCGGCCCGGCGTGCATGAAGATACCGGCCCGGCAGTCTCCCGCTATCCATTCCCCTCTGGTAGTGCTCACCTTCACGTTGTCATTATAGTCCCAGTCGTTGGCAATCTCTATGGTGACACGCTGATGGGGCACATTGATCTGCAATCCCGGACATATCGACAGTCCGAATCCCGCTTTCCCGATACTGAACAGTTCGGAGGTCATAAACAGAACGGAAGGCCGCAGGAATACATTGGACGGATGGCGGTCACTCCTCAACACCCACCAGTTCGGACCGCTCGGGGCGATGGGCGAACGGTATTGCCTCCAGCCGCCTATGCTTCCGCCTACACCTACGTGGGGATTGAGCATATAATGACAACCGAAATCAATCTGCCAGGAGCTGTGGGAGGTGAACTGGAGATTCATTCCTATCCTGAAACGCGAGGCATTACCCTCGGCGTAGGGGTTCACATCTGCCACCGCATGGTATACGGACAGCAATGCGACAAACATAAATGTGATCAGACAGCGTTTCATAAGCATTTACTGTGCAAAAGTAACGAAAAAAGATGGAAACAGGGTCTCCCTTCTATAATAAAAAACGGCTTAGTCCTGATTATGTTCGGTCAAGGATAGCCAAGAAGAGGCCGCTTCTTAAAAGAGGCGGCCTCCGGGACTCATGGTATCAGGTATATGTTAAAAAAAGCTATTTCTCTGTTTTGACCCTCGCGCTTGCAAAGACATTAAGATCAAGGGAGGTGACAATCTCCTTGACGGCCATGGCTGCCTTGAAGGGTATCACTCCATCGACAAGCTCGGGAGCGAAGGCTGATATTGCACCAAACCCGGGGATCACAGCGAGGAATCCTCCTCCGAAGCTCGACATGGCGGGGACACCTGTAACCATCAGCCACGGTTTCTTTATACGCTTGGGGCCTTTTGATGCCATCATGGCGACGACAGATTGTGAGATCTTTCCGTCAAATACAGGTTCGCCGCTCACAGTATCAATGCCGTCGGCAGCAATCGACGCACCCATACGGGCCATCTGGGTCGTAGTGACGAGCATCGAGTGCAGTTTGGTAGCGACTTCCAAGGTGGACGAGAAGGAATCGTAAAGTTCATACCCGTTTTTAGCAAGCAAATCCTCGAGGCCATCATTCTCATACTCCTTCATCGCCTTCTGGAAAAGCTTGTCATCGAGTACGGGGGATGACCCCATCAATGAGATCATCTTGTCGGATATGAGCTGCATCTTTCCGTCGGCGTCATCTGTCGGCTGAAGCAGACTTATCATTCTCAGATTCTTGGCATGAACCCCTTTCGGACGTTTCTCCACACCTCCGTCACATCCGGCGGGACAACGACCTGTGTTCATCTTCCTGACAAACTCCTCGATGGATAGATCTGCGAGGGCCTGAATCATGACCGGAATACGGAGCAATGATCCGAGAGGGAAAAGAGTGGCCGTATCGCCGTAATCAATACTTGACCCGTCAGTCAGACGCACTGACAGACCGAATTTCCCGTTGACAACAGGATTCATCCTCGGGTCGATAGCCGACCCTTCCACCTTATAAGACTTGAATTTCTCGTAAGCACTTTTAACGGCGGCCTCCACGGCGGCCTGTTTGATTATTCGTTCCATGACAGTTCCGTTTTTTGGTATTATGTCATTATAACCGCCGGGAAATGTCGCCGGTTGTGGGTATTACAGTTAATTGTCTGAAATTTAAACTTTTTAACCGCACTCCTTGTTAAATAATGAAAAGCAATGCAAACCATTATGAAACGTTCCGCAGATTTCATTCTCGTTCTGCTTCTCGGCTCGATACTCCTGCTGGGAAGCTGCTCAAGCGATGCACTTGACGAAACCCCGTCGGCTGTATCGACATTTATTACACGCTATTTCCCGAATATCAGGCTTGAGAGCTATACACCGACTGCAGATGGAGGGCATAAAGCAAAGCTCGACAACAGTGCCACGATCGTGTTCAACAAGGACAATCAATGGGTGGAGATAGACGGAGAGGGTGTCACACTACCTGATGTGTTGCTCTACGATCAACTTCCGCCTGCACTATATTCCTATCTCAAAGGCACAGAGCAGCAAAACGGGGTCTATTCAATGACACGCGACAATTTTTACTACAAACTCACAATGCTGGATACCGTCATCACGTATACAATCGCCACAGGCGCGGTCTCTTATCCCGGACAATTGACCGGAGAAGAGATCAGATAAGTCCGCTCACAAGTATCACCGCAATAAGACCGGGGGCAATCCAGCGGACAATGAAATGGATGGTACCTGCAAACCTCGATCTGAGTGTGCCTCGGTTTGTGAGCTGCTCCTCAAGGAACGATTTGGGAGCCACCCACCCGAGATATATGCACAACAGGATTCCGCCCAGCGGAAGCATGATATTGGTCGTGACATTGTCAAGGAAATCGAACAGTGTCATACCGCAGATCTTGAAGCCGCTCCACGGACCAACCGACAGCGAGCAGAGTGGGCTGAGAACAGCCAACGGCAGGAGCACGGCAAGGCAAGCCTTCTTGCGTGACAGCCCACCCCTGCGCTGCATGAACGCCACGGAGACCTCGGCAAGAGATATGGTGGAAGTGAACGCCGCTACAGTGAGGAGCAGAAAAAACAGTGACGACCAGATCCGTGTGCCATCCATCTGGGCAAATATCTCCGGAAGAGTCACAAATACGAGCGATGAACCGGCCAGATTAGCATCTGAAAGGCCGAATGTCATGACGGCCGGGAAAATAATGAATCCCATCATCAGAGCCACCAGAAGGTCAAGCAGAGAGACAGTCACAGCAGTACGCGTCAGCTTTGTCGAGGAAGGATAATAGCTCGAATATGTGAGAATGATACCCATACCGAGACTCAATGAGAAGAACGACTGTCCGAGAGCGTCGATCACAGTTGCAGGTGTGAGAGCTGAAAGATCCGGTCTGAGAAAAAACTCAAGTCCCGCCGACGCACCGGGAAGTGACAGAGATACGCCACAGAATACGAGCAGAAGCAGGAACAAAACCGGCATCATGACGTTAGAAACTTTTTCGATACCTCCCTGCACACCGCGAAGAAGCACATATAGGTTACCAGCCACCATCACCAGAGTCATCACTATCGGACGATAGGTGCCGGTGATGTAGCTGCCCATACGGTCGAGAAAGGCCGCTTCCCCCTCACCATGCTCAGGGGAATAGAGATCGCCGGTCACAGACTGTACAAGATACTCGAAAGTCCATCCGGCCACTACCATATAGAACGACAGGATGAGATATGACGACAGAATGGCGAGAGCACCCACCATCCACCATCCGCGCCTGCGGGGGGTGACATTGCCGAAAGCACCGACAGCATCGGAATCACCCCCGCGTCCGAGAGCCATCTCGGAAGTCATGACGGGGATACCGAGCATGAAGATACACACTATGTAGACAAGAAGAAAGACGGCTCCGCCTCCCGCCTGTACTTCTGCGGGAAAGCGCCAGATGTTGCCGAGACCAACTGCAGATCCTACAGTGGCGGCTATGATGCCGATACGGGATGAGAATTTTGCCTGTTTAGCCAAATTTAGAGATTTTACGCAGCATAGACTCGTTGAGGATCTTGATCTTTCGACCATCCACCACAATGAGATGCTCGCTGACAAAGTTGGAGAGAGTACGGATGGCGTTGGATGTCGTCATATTGGAAAGATTGGCGAGATCCTCGCGCCCCATATAGATTTTGAGAGTCATGTTGTCATCTTCCTCATAGCCGTAATTGTCAAGAAGGACAATCAGAGCTTCTGCAAGACGACCGCGAATGTGCTTTTGAGTAAGATTTACAATCTTCGTATCCGATGAACCAAGGTTGCGCGACAGTTCATGAATGAAGAACATCGCCAGATTATTGTTCTTGGCTATCATATCCTGGACAAGAGCCATCGGAAGAGTGCCGAGAGTCGAAGGCTCAAGGGTTGCCGCACTTGACACGTATGGTTCCCCTGCAAAATATGCCCGGTAACCGAAATACTGCACGGGTTTGATGAGCCGGATGATCTGCACCCTGCCGCCGATGCCGTCCTTGAACTTCTTAACCTTGCCTTCGAGGAGACACCAGAGATATTCCGGATCGTCCTTCTCGGCATAAATGATCTGATTCTTCTTATAGTGATGGATATGAAAGTTCTCAATGACAAGGCGTTTCTCCTCGCCACTGAGTATCTGCCATATCTCTGAAAGATCCTCTGTGATTACCTGTTCAATCGCACTCTTTATCATTAGTGTTCGGAAACTATGTTGTAAAGCACTATTTTCGAAATATTCTGCAAATTTACAGCGTTTGGGCTGTAATTAAAACAAAACGCCGTTAAAAAAGGTAAAATGTCATTTTTTGCCTTTCTGAAGTTCCAATGCCTCCCTTATATATGGAGCGGTCGGGGAGTCTCCGGAAGCTATCTCGGCAGGTGTTCCTGAGGCGATTATGGTACCGCCGTTCTTTCCTCCGCCGGGGCCCATGTCGATTATATGGTCGGCAGCAGCGAGAATATCAGTGTTGTGTTCTATCACAAGCACAGTGTTGCCCTTGTCGACCAATCTGTTGAGAACACCGAGAAGCACTCTTATATCATCGAAATGAAGTCCGGTGGTTGGCTCGTCAAGTATGAACAGGGTGTTACCCGTATCGCGGCGGGCAAGCTCCGTGGCGAGTTTCACACGCTGGTTTTCCCCTCCGGACAGAGTAGACGAAGGCTGCCCCAACTTGATATATCCGAGTCCGATCTCATGAAGCACCTTGATCTTGTTGAGAATGGACGGGACAGACGCGAAGAACTCCACCGCCTGATTTATTGTCATGTCAAGCACATCGGCAATTGACTTTCCCTTGAATCTAACCTCAAGAGTCTCGCGGTTATACCTCTTGCCTCCACAGGTCTCACACGGCACAAGCACATCGGGAAGGAAATTCATCTCAATGGTCTTATATCCATTGCCCGAGCAGGTCTCACAACGTCCGCCGGCCACATTGAACGAGAAGCGGCCAGGACGGTAACCACGTATCTTGGCCTCCGAGAGTGAAGCGAACAGATCGCGGATAGCTGTGAACACACCTGTATAGGTGGCCGGATTGGAGCGGGGCGACTTGCCGAGAGGTGACTGATCGACTGTGACCACCTTGTCGATATTCTCAACTCCCTCTATCGAGCCGAATGGCAACGGAGCTTCGTGCGACCGGTAAAATTTCTGGCTGAGAATAGGTTGCAACGTTCCGTTGACAAGCGACGATTTGCCTGATCCTGACACGCCGGCCACACACACCAGTTTGCCAAGAGGCAACTCGAGTGTGACATTTTTCAAATTATGTCCTGTCGCACCCTTCAGCACAAGCTTCTTTCCGTTGCCGGGACGAGGATCGGATGCGACAGGCACCGTAAGTTCCCCCTTGAGATACCTTGCGGTCAGGGTTTCGGTATGAAGCATATCTGCGGGAGCACCGGAGAAGACCACTTCCCCACCCTTGCGGCCTGCCTTGGGGCCGATATCGACAATATGGTCCGCTTCAAGCATTATATCCTTGTCATGCTCAACCACAAGGATTGAGTTGGAGGCGTCACGGAGTTGCTTTAGCGAGTCTATGAGACGGCGGTTGTCACGCTGATGCAGACCGATGGACGGCTCATCGAGGATATATAGCACGTTGACGAGCTGGCTTCCGAGCTGAGTGGCCAGACGTATGCGCTGGCTCTCACCTCCCGAGAGAGTGGCCGAGGCTCTGTTGAGCTGGAGATAATCAAGGCCTACATCACACAGGAATTTCAGACGGCTTCGTATCTCTTTCATTATCTCGGCTGCAATTACACGGCTGGTGGGATCAAGGCGATCCTCAACCCCCTTTGACCACTCATACAGATCCGAGATGTCCATCTTGGAAAGATCCGCTATGTTCTTGCCATCAACAAAAAAATGCAGTGCCTCCCGGTTGAGCCGGTCGCCATGACACTCGGGGCAGACTCCACGGGTGAAAAAACCGTCGCTCCATTTCTTCGCGGCAGCCGAGGCCTCGTCACCCTGCTGCATCTCGATATATTTCACCAGACCTTCGTAGGTATTGAAATAATTGATGGTCGCCATGGTCTCATTCTCAATCACCAGTCTTTCAGTGGTGCCGTTGAGAATGTCATTCATCGCCTCTTCGGGAAGATCCTTGACGGGCGTTTTCAATGTACATCCATACTTTTTGCAGATAGCTTCGATCTGCCAGAAAACCATCAGATTACGGTATTTACCAAGCGGAAGGATAGCCCCGTCACGTATTGACAGCCTCGTGTCAGGAATGATTTTCTCCCTGTCTATTATATTGACATATCCGAGGCCCTTGCAACAGGGACAGGCTCCGAGCGGCGAGTTGAACGAGAAATTATGAGGCGCCGGCTCACGATATGAGATTCCGCTTTCGGCATCCATAAGCGTCTGCGAGAAATATGCAGCCGAGTCTGTGTCGGCATCATATACCATCATCTGCCTGTCACCTTGCGTGAGAGCATCTGTCACCGTTGACTGCAACCGGGTGAGATCTTTGGCCGAAACCTTCAGTCTGTCAATCACCAGTTCTATGCTGTGGTTCTTGTAACGGTCCACTTTCATTCCAAGTGTCAGCTCCCGGATCTCGCCGTCAACCCTGGCCGAAAGAAAGCCTTTCTTGCGCATACTCTCGAAGAGCTCCTTGTAGTGTCCCTTACGGTTTCTTACAACAGGCGCGAGAATGTAAACCTTGTGTCCATCATATCGGTCAAGGATAAGCTGCACAATCTGGTCACGGGTATATTTGACCATCGGTTTGCCGGTGACATAGCTCACCGCCGTTCCGGCACGTGCATAGAGCAGTCGGAGAAAATCGTAGACCTCTGTAGTGGTGCCTATGGTGCTTCGGGGATTGCGGTTGACGGTTTTCTGCTCTATGGCTATCACAGGAGAAAGACCGGTGATCTTATCCACGTCAGGGCGCTCGAGATTTCCAAGCATATTGCGGGCATAGGACGAGAATGTCTCTATATAACGGCGCTGTCCCTCGGCATAGATTGTATCGAATGCAAGTGAGGATTTCCCGCTTCCGCTCAGGCCGGTGACAACCGTGAGAGCGTTGTGAGGGATCTCCACATCAATATTTTTTAGGTTATGCACCCTCGCTCCATAGACCTGGAGCGAGGGTGTGGTAGGTATGTTGTGTGTCTTGTTTTCGTTCATCAATCAGTCTTGATTATTTTGATGCCACCCATCGGGGATCATAGACGCTCTTCTTCTGTGAAGACCGGGAAAGCGACTCTTTGGTAGGCACTTTCACCTTATAGGTCTTGCCTGTCTTGTTGGGCAATGTCTTGGAACGTATCCACGGGTTATGCTCACGCAATGTGAGATAGTCTATCCCCGCGGCAGCAGCCCATGTGGGCCAGTCTTCCACCGGAGTCGATACCTCCACAATCTTGTAATCGAGAGGTTGATAGAGATTGTCGGCTGTCAGCACAAAACCATAGTCGGCGGGATGCTCCATTATTTCCTTCATGGCAAGCAGACGGAAAATGTAGCGCATGGTTTCCTCGGCGAGATAAAGATCGTATGCTGAGTCAACCTGCTGGGCGGAAAGTTCGTTGGATATACGGCCCATTCCTCCGTTATAGCTTGCGGCTGCCGATTCCCAGTTGCCATACTTGTTGTAAGCATTGCGAAGGTAACGGCAGGCTGCCTCCGTTGACTTCTCGACATCAAACCGTTCGTCAACGTTATCGTTGACCTCGAGCCCATATTCCCTACCTGTGGCAGGCATGAGTTGCCACAGGCCACCGGCCTTGGCTCCGGAAACGGCCTTGGGATTCATGGTCGACTCGATCGCGGCGAGATAGACCATATCGAGGGGTATATTGTTTTTCTTCAGTATCGGGGCTATCACAGGGAAATACCGGTTGGCCCTCTTGATGGCAAGGAGCGTGTTGGTGTGGGTGAAGCTCATGGCAGTAAGCTCACGGTCCAGACGTTCCCACATATTCACAGGATCAAGAGATATGGTCTCTCCTGCGAAAGAGACCTTCTCGGGTACATCAGGCGCTACTACCGGCGACGGGCCCTCTCCCACGGATCTTGACGATGATGCCGATGAGTGACCGCGAGGTTCGGCACTGAGCGGAAGCGCTGACGATGCGACAGCAAGGATGGACAGCCCGACGGCTGATCCAATGAATGATTTGCGATAGAAGTTCATTTGTGTGTTCTGTTTGTTTGTGGAAAGAAACGTTATTACTTATAATCTACAATGTTTATGTCACCCGAAAGGTTGTATTCACGACCATCGGCGCCACGGGCCTTGATGACATAATAATAAACACCTGAGGGGACAAATTTCCCTCCGTTTTTGCCATCCCAACCCTGCGAAGGGTCAGAAAATGAAGCTATTTTATGGCCGCTGCGGTTAAAAATAGTGCATTTGAATGACACAATGGAACTATAGGCCACCTTCCATTCATCGTTTACACCATCCTGGTTGAATGGAGAGAAGGCATTAGGACATTTGAGAAATGACTCTCCTATCGAGATCTCATAGGTCTCCCCATAGAAATCACACGATGCATCCGAATTTGCACAATAGAATCTGACATACGTGACGCCATCCTCTTCAAACGAGTAGGTGAACGACAGGTCACTCACATGAAGGGAGATATCATCGAAATCAGGTGTGCGGGAGAACTGCCATTCACGAAATATGGCCGCATCTGTGACAGCCGCGTCAAACGTCACCACACATGGGGCCGATCCACCGAGTGAACCGGTCGGATTATTCACCTCATTGGAGGCATCACGCACTTCCTGTTCGGCTGTCGTGCGGGCTTCAACAGAGACCGGTTCGTAGGCGGCAGATGTCACCTCGGCCTCTCTACCCCATGCCTTCATGAACCTGTCACCCGAGAGAGTGAAATCAGTGGAACACAAAGGTGCGGGAGCCGAAAGCACAGGCCGGAGATATTCATAGGTCTCCGATGCCGGAGTCTCGCGATAACCATGCCCATGCAAATCATCGTTATATGAAAGTGTACGATATTCAAGCGTGATATCACGTGAGAGGGTGAAATGCCGCCCGTTGACCGAATAATACGCTATCTCGTCACCGGACCCCGACACGTCAAGCGCCACCCGTCCGCATGACTGCGACTCCGAAAGAGCGACAGATGAAAGTGACAGTTCATGGCGGCTGTAATCAACAAGCCAAAATGCGTATTGCCTGCCTGCAACCTCCACGACATATCCCATATCACCTTCCGGTGAAGGGAGAACGGATCCTGTGGCCACCTGTTCGGCATATCCGGCTCCAAGAGCCGAAAAACGTGACCAGACGGCGGTTTCCGCGCCATCGCCGACAAATGTTACTGATAGTCCATCAACGGATGATGCGACATAGACAGCCTCGAGGCCGGTGGATGAAGCCACTTCTTCCGTGAGAACTGGATGGGTACCGCCGGTCCACTCAAAAGCAGCCGATGCACACAGGGGAGATGCGCACAACAATACCGATATAATTGATTCAGACAGTCTCATAACAAATATACAAAGGTAGTAAAAATTTAATAAAAACGCAACATATTCAATATGGCCACCATGCTAAAAAAGCAAAAATAATCCGTAACTTTGCAGCTCTGTTTTTCAATGTTTGCGATTAAAGGGTCTACTAATGGATCCCGGCATCGTCATGACTCAAGAAATAAAATCATCAATATGGACAAAACCAGACATTTCTCAGGTCTCACAGATCAGCAAGTGACCGAGAGCCGTGCGAAATATGGATCAAATCTGCTGACTCCGCCGGAGAAAGAACCGCTGTGGCGTCAGTTCCTGAAAAAATTCAGCGATCCCCTCATCATCATCCTGATTGTAGCGGGTGTGTTGTCTGTGGGTATATCATGCTATGAATATTGGGGACTTGACGAAGGCAAGGGGGTATTCTTCGAACCTGTCGGTATCTTCATAGCCATTCTTCTCGCCACAGGACTATCGTTTTACTTCGAGATGAAGGCCGACAAGGAATTTGAGGTTCTCAACCAGGTGAACGACGAGGAACCTGTGCAGGTGATCCGCAATGGCGGCCCGATGCAGATACCAAAAAAAGATGTGGTTGTGGGAGACATCGTCATTCTCAATACCGGAGAGGAAGTCCCCGCTGACGGCAAGCTGCTCGAGACTGTATCTCTCAATATTGATGAATCAACTCTTACAGGCGAGCCTGTGTGTCATAAAAGCGCTGACCCTGACGATGCCGATCCGGATGCCACCTTCCCTACCGACCACGCCATGCGAGGCACAAAGGTCATGGAAGGCCATGGAGTGATGGAGGTACTCGCCGTCGGCGATATGACTGAGAACGGCAAGGTTTTCACCGCGGCTCAGATAGACGATAGCGTCAAGACACCGTTGAGCGAACAGTTCGACCGTCTTGGATCGCTCATAACCAAAATAAGCTATATATTCGCTATTGCCATCATCGGAGGCAGAATACTCATGTATTTCCTCAACACAGACTTCGAATGGGTATCGTTTATAGCTTATTTTCTCCAGACGCTCATGATAGCCGTCACCCTTATTGTCGTGTCGGTTCCCGAAGGACTTCCTATGGCCGTGACACTTTCTCTCGCCTACTCCATGCGGCGTATGCTGAAGACAAACAATCTTGTGAGGAAGATGCACGCCTGTGAGACCATGGGGGCCACCACCGTGATATGCACCGACAAGACCGGCACTCTTACGCGAAATCAGATGCAAGTCTACAAGACCGATTTTTTCGGCAACCCTTCAGACAATGTGATCTACGAGGGTATCGCTGCCAATTCCACAGCCCAGCTCGATCTGTCAGGCGAAAAACCTGTTGTGCTCGGCAATCCTACCGAGGGAGCATTGCTGCTCTGGCTCAAGGAACGTGGTATAGATTTCAACAGGCTGAAAGACCGGGTCGTGAGAATTGAAGAGCTGCCATTCTCAACCGAGCGTAAATATATGGCCACAGTGGTGAGGAACGCCGATGGCCGCAGGATACTATACCTCAAGGGCGCGCCTGAGATCGTGTTCGGCCTTTGCAAGGACACCGCCGGTGTGACACGGGCCGAGATTGACGCCCTGCTCCTTGGGTACCAGAATCAGGCCATGCGTACACTCGGATTTGCCTATCAGGAGCTCAACGATGATGACCTGACTATCGAGAACAACAGAGTGGTGGCCGAGAGGCTCGTATTCCTCGGGATAGCGGCGATTTCCGATCCTGTCCGTCCGGATGTGCCTGACGCTGTGAGAGAGGTTCTCAATGCCGGTATCGACATCAAGATAGTGACAGGTGATACTCCGGGTACTGCCAAGGAGATAGGACGTCAGATCGGACTTTGGAATGACGATAGCGATAATGACAGCAACATAATCACTGGAACGGAATTCGAGAGTCTTCCTGACGACAAACTCCGCGAGCGCGTTGCGGATCTCAAGATCATAGCGCGGGCCAGGCCTATGGACAAAAAGAGACTTGTGGAAGCCCTTCAGGCCGGAAATGAGGTTGTGGCCGTGACAGGTGACGGGACCAATGATGCTCCGGCTCTCAAGGCTGCCCATGTAGGACTGTCGATGGGCGATGGGACCTCAGTGGCAAAGGAGGCTTCAGACATAACCATAATAGACAATTCATTCAGCTCAATCGGCCGCGCCGTCATGTGGGGACGCTCGCTTTATCTCAACATACAGCGTTTCATACTGTTCCAGATGACTGTCAACGTGGTCGCCAGCCTCATTGTGCTAGTCGGCTCGTTCATGGGAATGGAATCTCCCCTGACCGTCACACAGATGCTATGGGTCAATCTCATTATGGATACGTTTGCTGCCATGGCACTCGCATCTCTCCCTCCCTCTGCGGCTGTAATGCATGAACAGCCACGCTCCCGCACGGCATTCATCATTAGCCCGTCAATGTGGAAGTTCATCATCGGAGTCGGCGGCATCTTCTTTGTGGCCCTGCTTGGTTTGCTTTTCTACCTTGAGCATACACCTCTCACCTCTCTGACTCAATTCGGGCAACTTCCGATTGGAGACAATACAGGTCTCTCGCCCTATGAGCTGTCGCTGTTCTTTACCATATTTGTATTTCTGCAGTTCTGGAATATGTTCAACGCCAAGGCTTTCTCCACCGGGCGTTCAGCTTTCCACATGAAGGATTGCGGAGGCTTCGAGCTGATAGCCCTCTTCATTCTCGTGGGACAGATAGCTATCGTGCAGATCGGAGGAAGATTTTTCAATGTCGTTCCACTTTCCATCACAGACTGGGCCATAATAATCTCGGCCACTTCTATAGTGCTGTGGATCGGAGAGATCTGGCGTCTGACGGAAAAGAAGAAATAGAACTCTTCTGAAAAAAGCATATCAAAAAAAACAGTTCCAATGTTTGCAATGAAAAACGCAAACATAGGAACTGTTTTTATTATTAAATTCTGATTCACAGCCGGTTCATCAGATGACTGCGAACCGGTGGGATCAGTTGGTCTCTACAGCGGCACGCTCGACCGGCAGACGGTTGATGTAGTTGCGGATATAGGCATTGAATCCGGCCACGTCCTCGGGAGTAGGAGCGATTTCAGTACCAGCATTGCCGCGGAACACAACATTGTTGAGCCATTCGGGAAGTGTGGACATACCTCCATGAACCATATAAGCTCCAAGGAGAGCCATACCCCAGGCTCCACCCTCACCGGCTGTCTCCATGACAGAAATGGGAGAATTGAGAGCTGCAGCAAGTATGCGCTGTCCGACAACGGGGGTCTTGAAAAGACCTCCGTGTCCGGTGATACGGTCAACCTTCACATTCTCCTTGTCAAACAGAATGTCGTTGCCGATTTTGAGCACAGCAACGGCAGCATGGAGATGTGAGCGCATGAGATTAGCCAGGTTGAACTTATCGGCCACCGAACGTACCACCAGCGGGCTGCCTTCTGCAAATCCGACAACAGGCTCGCCTGAGAAGAAATTATAGGCTACGAGACCGCCACAGTCTGAGTCACCTCCGAGGGCGCAGTTATAGAGCTTTGAGAAGATCTCGTTCATATCAACCGGAAGTCCGAGGAGCTCGGTATACTCGCGGAAGAGGCCAACCCAGGCATTGAGATCGGAAGTACAGTTGTTGCAATGCACCATAGCGACGAGACTACCGTCAGGAGTGGTCACCATATCAATCTCCTCGTAGGGGCGCGAAAGCTCTTTCTCAAGCACGATCATCGAGAATGATGATGTTCCGGCCGATACATTGCCTGTGCGCTGCTCAACGGCATTGGTGGCCACCATTCCGGTGCCTGCATCACCCTCCGGGGGACAGAGGGGAATTCCGGCCTGAAGATGACCTGTAGTGTCGAGCAGTGTCGCACCGACAGCAGTGAGCACACCGGCTTTGGCACCGGCGGGAAGAACCTTGGGCAGAATCTCACCGAGTTTCCATGCGAAATCCTTGGACGCCACAAGATTGTCGAACTTCTCGACCATTTCAGCGGAATAATCCTTTGTAGCCGGGTCGATGGAAAGCATACCGGATGCGTCACCCACTCCGAGCACCTTCTCTCCGGTAAGACGCCAGTGGATATATCCGGCGAGTGTGGTGAGGAAGTTGACATCCTTCACATGGGGCTCTTCGTCGAGTATTGCCTGATAGAGATGCGAGATGCTCCACCTGAGAGGTATATTGTAGACAAAAAGCTCTGACAGTTTCGCTGCAGCCTCTCCGGTATTGGTGTTGCGCCAGGTACGGAAGGGAGCGAGGAGATTTCCATCCTTGTCAAAAGGCATATATCCGTGCATCATAGCACTTATGCCTATGGCTGCAAGGTTGGTTATCTCGACTCCGTAGAGAGAGAGCACATTCTCACGCAAATCACGGTAGCAGTCCTGCACACCGTTCCATACGGCCTCGAGGCTGTATGTCCAGAGCCCGTCGACAAGCTGGTTCTCCCACTGATGACTGCCCTGTGCTATAGGATTGTTATTCTCGTCTATGAGGACCGCCTTGATGCGGGTAGAGCCAAACTCTATGCCGAGGATGGCCTTACCCGTCTCAATGGTAGTCTTAGCGTTGTTGATGTCTGCCATATCTTAGCAAAGTGACTTGTTGAGCATATAGTAGACCTCGTTCCAACGGAGTTCGTTCTTGAAGGTCGGGATGGTGGTGTCCTTGTTGATATGTGCCATCTCGA
The DNA here is from genome assembly GCA_910587165.1 of uncultured Duncaniella sp. GTDB lineage: Bacteria > Bacteroidota > Bacteroidia > Bacteroidales > Muribaculaceae > Duncaniella. Next base: position 40,147 of record CAJUKP010000002.1, on the reverse strand, counting down.
TACCTGCGATCTCGGCATAATCTTCCCAGTATTCGGGAGTAAGGTCATAGGAGAAGCAGGAGTGGTGGGTTCCGCCGGCAAGTATCCAGGCTGCAGCACCGGTCTCGAAGTCAGGCATCGGGATCCAGAGTGCCGATGCAACGGGGAGTTTGGGCAGAGGCTTGGACTTGATGCACTCGACATCGTTGACAATGAGGCGGAAGCGGTTGCCAAGATCGACAACAGTTGCGGTCACACCCTTTTCAGGCTTGGAAGTGAACACGAGACGTGCGGTCTGGGCCTTGCGCACTCCGATACCGAGGAAATGAACCTCGAGACGGGGACGCTCCTCGGCGATGAGGGGGCATACCTCAAGCATATGGGCCTGAAGAATAGAGCTGTTTGCCCCATCGAAGTTAAGGGTATAGTCCTCAAGGAACGAGCAACCCTTGGGAAGGCCCTGGGACATGAACCATACAGTGCGGTAGAGAGCGGCGCTCTTCCAGTCGCCTTCGGCTCCGAAACCATAACCCTCGGCCATGAGACGCTGTGAGGCGAGACCGGGAATCTGGTCGAATCCTACGAAATTAGGATCGTTGATATCAGCGCATCCGAGATCGTCGAAGTTGGTTGTGAAGCCCTTGGCACCCTTTGCCTTGAGAATGGCACGGAGGGCCAGCTCGGCGCGGGCGGCGTTCCAGATAGATTTATATCCGGCAGAACCTTTCTCTTCGAGAGCCTGGTCATGGGTGTATTCCTTGAAATAGGTCTCAACAAGAGCGTCGACATCCGCACTGTCGATTTTTTTCCAGTACTCCATGAGTTCCGAGACGGGAGTGTAATCGACATGATAGCCGAGACGCTGCTCAGCCTCAACCTTGTCACCGTCGGTCACGGCAACATTGTTCATCTGATCGCCGAAGCGGATGATGAGCATATCCTGTGAATCGGCCCAGGCTGCTGCCACACGCGACCATACAGCGATGCGGTCCTGTGCCTTGGGATCGGACCAATGGCCGACAACAACTTTACGGCGCAGACGCATACGGGTGCAGATGTGACCGAATTCGCGGTCACCGTGGGCACTCTGGTTGAGGTTCATGAAGTCCATGTCCATGGTATCCCAGGGAATTTCGGCGTTATACTGGGTGTGGAAGTGGAGCAACGGCTTGTTGAGCTGCTGGAGTCCATGGATCCACATCTTGGCGGGTGAGAAAGTGTGCATCCATGTCATCACACCGATACAACGGTTATCGTTGTTGGCGGCTTTCATGATGTCAGCCACCTCACGTGAGGAATTGGCTGTGCCTTTGTAGACGATCTTCACAGGGATGCGGCCCGACTTGTTGAGGCCTTCCACCATTTCCTTGGAGTGTGCATCGACAGAGACTACAGCGTCACCACCGTATAAGAGCTGGGCACCAGTGACCCACCATATTTCATAATTGTCAAACATGATTATTTAGGATTTTTATGATTAGATATTCCGGTTAACTATTAACTTGTTTTATTATTTTTTAATCTGGCCATAGTAGGCATTCGCGCCATGCTTGCGCTCGAAATGTTTCTCGATGAGCAGGGGGTTCATGGTGAGACCCGGATTGACCTGATAGGCAATGAATGCCATCTTGGCAACCTGCTCCATCACTACTGCGTTATGCACGGCATCGGCAGGGGTCTTGCCCCATGCGAAAGGTCCATGGTTCTTTACAAGAACACCGGGAGTGTGGATAGGGTTCATTCCCTCAAAGCGACGCACAATGACATTTCCGGTTTCGAGCTCATAGTCACCCATCACCTCATCGCGTGTCATATCCGGTGTGCAGGGGATGGCATCGTGGAAATAGTCGGCCTGGGTAGTGCCGATATTCGGCAGGTCAATGCCGGCCTGGGCCCATCCGGTGGCGTATGTCGAATGAGTGTGCACTACTCCCCCAACCTCCGGGAAAGCCCTGTATATAACAAGGTGGGTAGGAGTGTCGGACGAGGGCCGGAGATCTCCCTCGACCACCTCGCCGGTCATGAGATCAACCACCACCATATCCTCGGGTTTCATGTCGTCATAGTCGACGCCACTGGGTTTGATCACCACGAGACCCTTCTCGCGGTCAATACCCGAGACATTGCCCCAGGTGAATATCACGAGTCCGTGTTTCACGAGCTCAATGTTTGCCTTGTAGACTTTCTCTTTAAGTTCTTCAAGCATGATTGTCAGATTTTAAATTTGGATAAGCTGTTGAATAATTTTTCGTTATAACGGTAGAGAGAAGCCCCGCGCCTCGATGAGGTCTTGTCTATATAAGGAGTCTTCTCTATGCAGGGGATATCGGCGATACGCTTACGGAAGTTGCGCTTGTCGATGGGATGGCCTATGATTTTCTCATAAAGCACCTGCAGCTGGGTAAGGGTGAACATCTCGGGAAGAAGATTGAACCCTATCGGCTTGACAGGTATGCTCTCCCTGACTTTAGACAGGGCTTTATCAACCATTTCCGGATGATCGAACCCAAGCGGGGGAAGCGAATCGAGCGGCACCCATTCGGCATTATACTCCGCCAGCAGGCGCGGCACATATTCTCCCGGGCCAAGCAGGGCATAATATGCTATGGATATGACCCTTTCTCCTGGATCGCGGTCAAGCTCTCCGAAGGCCTGGACCTGCTCCATATACACGTTCTCAAGGCCTGTGAGCTGCTTGAGAACACGCCTTGCCGCTGCGTCGGCACTCTCGTCCTGTTGCACGAATCCACCCATGAGCGACCATTTACCCATTTCAGGCTCAAATCTCCGCTTGGTGAGGAGAAGACAAAGCTTCTCCTCGACCACGCTGAAGATTATGCAGTCAACCGCTACGAAAAACCGCGGATTTTCGCTGTAGAAGCTCACTGTGAACGACTGTAAATGTTTACCAGAAATAGATATAGAATGCAACTGTGATGGCAAGGATGATCACTGAGTTGATCACATCCCAGCGATTCCAGCTGTTGTAGGTGGCAAGACGCTGCTCGGGAGTGGAGGTTCCGAATACGAGACCCTGTATCTTGGCAGGATCGGGAGCCTTGGTGAGAAGACTGACAACAAATACCACCGCGAGGCAGAAGAGGAGCATCCAACCGCAGAAGAAGAGCCAGTTGCAGTCATAGAACATATACTGGAACCAATTGTGGTCACCCTCGACAGGATTGAAGTCATACCAGATCTTGGCGCTGAGACGGGTGATGCCGATAGCAAGACCTGCAATGAGGCCCCACATACCGCCCTGGGCGCTGGCACGCTTCCACACAATACCCATAAGGAATGCGGCAGCGATACCGGGGGCAAGCACAGACTGTACCTCCTGGAGATAGTTGTAGAGCACATCACCCATCGAACGCATGACAGGAATCCAGATAATACCGAGGACTACAATGACCACGGTGGCAGCCTGACCGATGCGGACAAGCTTCTTGGGGTCAGTGTCGGGGTGGAAACGCTGGTAGAAGTCGATGGTGAAAAGAGCCGATGAGGAGTTGAACAGAGATGCCAGAGAAGACATTAGAGCTGCAAGGATACCACAGACAATCAGGCCCTTCACACCGGCGGGCAGAAGCTTGGCCACAAGTGTGGGGAAAGCGGCATCAGGTGTTGAGAGAACGAATGTCTGACCATTGACTACAATACCCTCATGGCTCAGGGCATAGGCGATCATACCCGGGATGAGGAAAAGGAACACAGGCAGAAGCTTGAGATATGCTCCGAATATTGTGCCTCGACGTGATTCTTTCTCATTCTTGCCGGAAAGAACTCGCTGCACGATGAACTGGTCTGTACACCAATACCAGAAGCCGATGACAGATGAGCCAATAAGGGCACCAAGCCAGGGATAGTTGCTGTCACGGTTGTCACGGATCAGATTGGTCATGGTATCGCCATACTCGTTGACCTCTACAATCGAGCATACACGCATCATCTCATCCCAACCACCGAGGGCACGAAGACCGAGCACCAGAATGATGAGCGAGCCAAGAAGGAGGATAGGTGTCTGAAGCACAGATGTATAAAGCACGGATTTCATACCGCCTACGATTGTATAGACAGCGGTGAGAAGCACGAGACCGATGGCTGCGATCCAGAAGAAATCAATGCCCCAGAGAGTCTCGATGCCGAATACCTGCTGGAACACGAGACCTCCGGCATAGACAGTCACGGCCACCTTTGTGAGCACATAGCTGATAAGAGAGATGAGCGAGAGGATGGTTCGGGAGGCTCCATTATAGCGACGCTCGAGAAACTCGGGCATTGTGTAGACCATGGAGCGGGTGTAGAAGGGCACGAACACCCAGCCGAGAAGAAGGATCATCCAACCCTGGATTTCCCAATGGGCCATCGCCATACCGCTTGATGCACCTGCACCTGCGAGGCCGATGAGGTGCTCGGAACCGATATTGGATGCGAAAATCGAGGCACCGATGGCAATCCAGGTTGCATCCTTGCCTCCGAGGAAGTAGTCGGAGGCCGTATTCTGTTTCTGTCTGGAGACCCAGACGATAATAAGGATCAGCGCGACAAAGAATAGCGCGATCACGATCCAGTCAAGTAATCCCATTGCTGATGAATTGTTAAGAGTTTAAGGTAATGAAGTAGTATAGGTTTCTTTAGAAATTATAGAATTCGAGGATGGTGTGGCTGGTGTATGTCTCACCCGGACGCACGAGCGTTGAAGGCCACTGGGGCTTGTTGGGAGAATCGGGATAGTGCTGGGTCTCCATGGCAATGCCGGTACGCTGGTTGTAGACCTTTCCACCCTTTCCTGTCACGGTGCCGTCCAGGAAGTTGCCTGAGTAGACCTGAATTCCGGGCTCGGAAGTGTAGATATTCATACCTATGCCGGTAGAGGGAGCTGCAAGAGTGGCGGCCACCTTGCTGATATCGCCGTTGGTGTCGAGCACCCAGTTATGGTCATACCCATTACCGTTTTTAAGCTGTTCATTATCAGCGGCGATGTCGCGGCCTATCGCCTTGGGCTGACGGAAATCCATGGGAGTTCCCTCTACAGGAAGAATCTCACCTGTGGTCATATAGGTGGAGTCGATAGGCGTGTAGCCTGATGCATTGACTGTGAGATCGTGATCGAGCACAGTGTTGGCAGGATCACCGGAAAGATTGAAATATGAATGATTGGTCAGGTTGATCACCGTGGGTTTGTCGGTGGTGGCCGAATAGGCTATGTCTACTTTGTTGCCCGGGAGAAGTGTATAAGTCACTGTCGCGTGGATATTGCCGGGGAAGCCATTGTCGCCATCGGGAGAATCCATTGTCAGAACAAGCGTGGAGTCATTGGGCTGCTCGGCTGCATATACCTGATACTGCCATCCGTTCGGTCCGCCGTGGAGTGAATGTCCGAAATTATTGACGGGGAGCTGGATCGAATCTCCGTCAATCACGAGACGTCCATGGTCGATACGGTTGCCGTAACGGCCTATCGCGGCGCCGAAGTCGGTCTTGTTGTTTTCGGGATAATATGCCGCTATGCTATCGAAGCCAAGCACGACATCGAGCATCTTGCCATCCCGGTCCGGAACCATGAGCGACACAATACGGCCGCCATAGTTAGTGATATCAGCCTCAAGACCTGAAGAGGATCTGAGAGTGTAGAGAGCGGTCGGTTTTCCGTCGCGTGTGTCGTCAAACTTGCAGGAGGAGATTCCGGATGCATTACCGGCACATTCCTTGGAGGAGCTGCCACACGATGCCACTGTCATGGCCGCAGAGGCGGCTATCAGGGCTAATACGTGATGTTTCATGGATTGATGATGAGGTTTAGGGATTATACTTTTTGAGTGTAAAAAACACACTTATAATTCACGCTCCAAAATTACTTCATAAAAGTGTGATAAGCAAATAATTCAATATGTTTAATAACATAAAAATGTTAAAATACAGAGCATGATACAAAAACAATCATCCCCGCCGGGGAAAACCTCAGCGGGGATGACCAAAAAGAGCTTTTATGCTTTCAGAGCTTGAAATTATACGCCCTGGAGCTTGAACTGGATGGGAAGAGTATACCAAACGTTCACTGAGTGACCGTTCATCTTACCGGGCACGAACTTGGGAAGTGACTTCACGACGCGCACAGCCTCCTTGTCGAGGTCGGGGTCTTTGCCGCGCACTACCTTTACTTCGCCCACGCTACCGGTCTTGGTAACGACGAACTGAACGACTACACGACCCTGGATATTGTTCTCCTGAGCCATGGCCGGGTAGCGGATATGCTCGGCCACGTATTTGAGAAGTGCAGCTTCACCACCGGGGAACTGGGGTTTCTGCTCCACGACGTCAAACACCTTGTTGTCGTCGACAGGTTCGGGTTTCTTCTCTTCAACAATGATCTCCTCTTTGTGCTCGCGAACCACGTTAAGGTCATCGGTACCTTTGTCAAAGTCGGTTGTACCTACAGCGGTATCGGTTTCCTTGAGGTCGTCCTGCGATTTGATCTCCTCAACCACTTCTTCGTCACGGGTGATCTGAAGCTCTGTAGCTTTTACAGTATTGAGGATCTCTTCGGGAAGAGCTTCAGGCTGCTGCTCCTCAACTCGCTGCTGCTCGGGCTCTTCCTCTTCTTCCTCCTCAGCCTCGTCAGCCGAGTAGTCGATCATAGCCTGCTCCACCTGGTCCTCGGGACGGGCCTCGTTCTGCTGAAGAACGGTGTTGGCCAGCAGACCGAGAAGAGCGACAATGAGAAGAACGATGAGGATTACGAGCATAGCGCGGTTGTGACGCTTTGCCGAAGCCTTGCGGAGCTCATAAGCTCCGAAGTCTTTGTTCTTTCCTTCAAATATAAGGTCAATCCATTCTGATGATGAAAGATCTACATCTTTTGCCATATTTCGTAAGAGATTTTTCGGGTTAATATATTACTTTCATCAACGGATTACTTCGGGTTCTTCTTGAGGTAGTCAAGAATGAGCGCTGAGTCCACCTGATTGATGTTGTCAATCTGATAACGAGAGATCTGATTGATCTGCATCTCATCAAGGGCGGAGATCAGGCTTTCCCATGAAGCTTCGGGAGCGGCCTTGATAATAACAACAGGACGGGTGAGAGTGGAGTCGTTACGGATCTGGCGGGCACGGGCCTGATAGATAGAGTCGTTGGCGGCGGAATTGCCGGGAGCGAACTCCTTGTTACGCCAGCGGGCCTTCTCGACTTCGATTTTCTCGAGCACCTGCTTGTTACGGTCATGGAGGATTTTACGGATGCCTTGCTGGATTTTACCGTCATTGCCAATGAAGTGCTCTGCCTTCAGCTTATTGTTGTCAATAAGTCCGTCGCCGTTAGCGTCGGCGAGTTCGGGCATACCTTCATAGAAATATACGGTGTTCATCGGGCGTCCGGCGTCGTCTTTCTTGACTTCGCCGTTGGCATTGCGGTCAGTTGTCAGGATGAGGGTGATGGCTTCCGATTCTTTAGCTTTGTTCATCTGATTCTGCTCAACCTTCTCATTTGAAGGGAGAGAGATAGTGAGAGTCTGAGACTTAATCATTGTGGTACAAAGCATGAAGAATGTAATCAGAAGCATATTCATGTCCACCATGGGAGTGAAGTCCACATGGATCGACATCTTCTTCTGGGCACCCTTTTTCTTTTTGCCGTTGTCGGATTGTTCAATCTGTGCCATAATGATTATTCTTGCTCAGTTTTTAAAGCTGTCATGATACTGAAACGGTTCATCTTCATAGTCTGAAGATTGTCAAGCACATCATGGACAATATTGTAAGGGGTGTCCTTGTCGGCCTTGACGGCGATACCCTCGCCTTTCTTCATGGCTTTCTGGAGATTGTCGTTACCTGAATTGTAGATAGCGCGCATCCAAATCTGGAACTCGTTCAGACGGTCCATATCCTTGTTGTCGTTGATAGGAATACCAACGCCTTTCTGGCTCATGTCGGAGATGAACTTATCCTGTTCGGTCTGCGACATCGAGAGGAACTGATGGAGCACCTGGAAGGGAACTCCGAACATATTGATCTTTGAGAATGACTCGCGGTCCTGTGCTGAAAGCTGTATCTGATTGCTCGGATGCTGCTTGTTGTAGAGGGTTACTGCTTCATCGAGGATGGTCTTGCGAAGAGCCTCGGATCCCCAAGTGTCTTTGGTTTCCGCATCTGCGTCACCGGCAATGGAGATGAAGACTTTACCTTCGGGGCTCACAAGTACCGATGCCAGGTTGGCGGTGGGCACTTTCTGCTCCGAGACAGAAGAAGGAGTGAGCACTGTCACAGGCTCCTTCTGAAGGAAGGTCGATGTCAACATGAAGAAAGTAAGCAAGAGCACAGTCACGTCACTCATCGCGGTCATGTCGATGAGGGTGCTTTTTCTCTTAATTTTTACTTTTCCCATATTACGTTATCGAAATTAGAAGTTAAAGTGATAGGTAATAAGGGATTAGTGGGTAGCGGCAAATGTCTGCACGATAGAGAAACCGATCTCGTCGATTGCGTAGGTAAGATTGTCGATCTTGTTGGTGTAGAAGTTGTAGGAGATTACAGCGAAAGCACCGGTGGCGATACCGAAGGCGGTGTTGATAAGAGCCTCAGAGATACCGGTGGAGAGCTCGGTGGAGTCAGGAGCACCGGAAGCGGCGAGGGCCTGGAACGACTTGATCATACCGATCACAGTACCGAGAAGACCAACGAGAGTACCGAGAGTGGTGAGGGTAGCCACGATGGGAAGGTTCTGCTGAAGAGCGGGCATCTCAAGTGCGGTAGCCTCCTCGACAGTCTTCTGGAGGTTGGCGATTTTCTGCTCCTTGGAGAGGATGGTGTTCTTGTCCATCTCCTCATAGGAATTGAGAGCGGCGGAAACGACGGCGGCAACAGAGCCCTTCTGATTCTTGCAGAGGTTCTTGGCGCCCTGGATATCGTTGGCAGCGAGGCACTTCTTCACGCCGGCAACAAACTTCTCGATGGAACCTTTACCCTTGGCTGACGAGAGAGCGATCCAACGCTCAACTGAGAGCACGATCACAGTAAGGAAGAGGGTCTGGAGGATAGGCACGATGAAGCCACCCTTGTAAATTGTGCCCCAAAGGTCGATGGGATGTCCTTCCTCGAAGTGTGACTCATGGCCAAACCAGAAGATAAAGAGACAAACTGCCACTACGAGGCAGGCGAGGATCACGAGAAAGGCGTTCTTGATGCCGGCAACATTGCTGCCCTGCTTTTCTGCCTTTGCAGGCTTTGCGGAGGTCTTTTGAGCTTCCATAATTTTCTTTGAAAAATTACTGTTTTTAGAGGTTTATTAGTTTGTGATTATTAGTTTTGATGATTCTTCTCAGCATTTTCAACCTGGGTTTGCTTTAGCGTGTGTGTTCTTTACTCGAGCTGCAGTCTTCGTCACTATGGTAATGCATCGGATTGTTCAGCAGACTCCGTGGAGCTCCAGACACCGCGTGCGGCATGAGCAAGGTAAGAATTGTGATTGTTTTTTAGATGGTTAATAGTTATGATTTCAAGTCACATGGTATCGATTCAGACTCATTCCGTAAGGAGTGGTTTCAAAACGATATGCAAAATTAAAATTATATTTCGATATTCCCAAAAGTTTCCATCCTTTTTTTCTCTCAAAACCTCTAAAAGAAGTGAAGATTACCACGTAATAATTGTTTTTATTCCTCATTTGATATTTTTCACTTAACAAACTTAAAAATATTTAAATATTTTAGTTATCTTTGCCACTTCAACAACGCGGCATCATGTTCATAGCCTTTGGCTGTGATTGACGCCCCGGCACATCACACATTTTTCTAAAAGGTACATTTTTAAGACATATTTAATGAGAAGGACCATCAATCTAAAGAAAGGCTTGAATCTGAGCCTGGCGGGAGGTCTTAGCTCGTCGGACATCAAAGCCGAGACGCGCCCCTCGGCCGTGGCAGTGATTCCCGATGACTTCCATGGTTTCCAGCCGAAGCCCGAGGTGGCAGAAGGCGACTCTGTCTCGGCAGGACAGCCCCTCCTCCACGACAAGGCCGACAACGACATCAAGATTGTCTCTCCGGCGGCGGGCAAGGTCAGATGCATAGTCAGAGGGCATCGGCGTAAGATCGAACGGATCGTGATCGACACGGATTCACAGCAGTCGGATCCTGTGACCCACAGCGCATCCGGCGATCCGGATTCAATCCGCAGGCTCCTGAAAGTGTCAGGACTATGGGTAATGATGAGACAGCGCCCCTATGACATAATCCCCGCGCCCGATTCAATGCCACGCGATATTTTCGTAACCGCGATGGACACCGCTCCGCTTGCTCCCGATATGGAGAAAGAGCTGGCGGGGAAAGAGCTTGAACTTCGTGCCGGAGTAAAAGCACTGAAAACCCTGACGAAAGGTTCTATATATATAGGTGTAAGATCCGGCTCTTCACTTCCCGAGATTGAAGGCGCGGAGATAATAGAGTTCAATCCTCTTCACCCGGCAGGCAATCCAGGCATACAGGCCGCCAACATATCTCCCGTCAATAAAGGGGAGATTATCTGGACCCTCGATGCAGTCACCCTTGCAAAAATCGGCGGACTGATGATCAACGGAACCGTAGACTTCACCGCACACGTGGCTCTCACCGGAAGCGAGCTCATAGAGCCCAAAATGGTCAGCACCATCGAAGGTGCCGATCTGGCCGACCTGCTGGAAGGCGACATCGCCGACGACGGACGCAATCACCGAATAATCTCAGGCAACGTCCTCACCGGCACACCCGAGAGCATGGAAGGTTTCCTGCGCTACCCCTACCGGCAGGTGACGGTGATACCTGAGGGTGATGACGCCGACGAGTTCATGGGATGGGCCTCGGTGAGTCCAAGCAAGATGAGCGTGAGCCCATCGTTCTTAGGACGGTTCTTCGGGAAGAAATTCAAGCCTGATGCCCGCCTTATGGGCGGACGGAGAGCGATGATCATGTCGGAAGTCTATGACAAGTATCTCCCGATGGATGTAATGCCCGAGTATCTCATAAAAGCTATCCTCGCCAAGGACATCGACCGCATGGAAGCGCTCGGCATCTATGAGGTTGCGCCCGAGGATTTCGCCCTTGCCGAATATGCCGATCCATCCAAGATCGAGCTCCAGCGCATCGTGCGCGATGGTCTTGACTATCTTCGCAGCGAGGTATAACAGTTCATACTCCCCCACCCCAACAAACATACAATGAAAACGTTAAGAAAATTTCTCGATAGTGTCAAACCCCACTTCGAGCCGGGAGGAAAACTACAAAGCCTCCATAGCGTGTTCGACGGGTTTGAGACCTTTCTCTACACCCCCAACTCCACCTCAAAGGCCGGAGCGGTCAATATCCACGACAGCCTCGACTCAAAACGCATCATGATCATCGTGGTGCTCGCACTCATGCCCTGCCTTCTCTTCGGTATGTACAACACCGGCTATCAGAACTGGATAGCCGCCGGAGCCACCGAATTTCCTTTCTGGCAGCTCATGGCCTACGGATTTCTCGCTGTACTGCCACGCATACTCGTGGCATACGTCGTGGGTCTTGGGATTGAGTTCGCTGTAGCCCAGTGGCGCCGCGAGGAGATACAGGAAGGATTCCTCGTGACTGGCATACTCATACCTCTGATCTGCCCCATCGAGACTCCGCTATGGATGCTCGCCGTGGCCACTGCTTTCTCTGTCATATTTGTCAAGGAGGTATTCGGAGGAACAGGCTACAATGTATTTAATGTGGCACTCGTCACCCGCGCTTTTCTTTTCTTCGCCTATCCGGCGCAGATGAGCGGCGACAAGGTTTTCGTTGCTTCCGGCAAGATCCTCGGCCTCGGACACAATCTGCCCGACGGCTTTACCGGTGCGACTCCACTCGGCCAGATAGCCTCATTCACAGGCGATAAGCTTGAACTTCTCAACCTCCGCGGCGACGCCATATCATCTCTCGACGCCTTCATAGGTCTGATCCCCGGTTCGTTTGGCGAGACATCCACACTCTGTATCCTCATCGGAGCCATCATACTGCTTGTTTCCGGCATCGCCTCATGGCGTATCATGCTGAGCGTCGTGGCCGGCGGACTGATCATGGGATGGGTGGCGAATCTTTTCCACACCCCGACTTACCCCGCTTCATTCCTTTCGCCTGTCGATCAGCTCCTGTATGGCGGATTTGCTTTCGCTGCCGTGTTCATGGCCACCGATCCTGTGACGGCAGCCCGCACCGGAGCCGGAAAGTATGTCTACGGATTGCTCGTGGGCGTGATGGCAGTGCTCATCCGCACCTACAACAACGGCTATCCCGAAGGAGCCATGCTTGCCGTCCTGCTGGGCAATGCCCTCGCCCCGCTGATTGACTACTGTGTGGTCCAGCTCAATGTCTCACGCCGTAACAGCCGTCTGCGCGCCCGTGCCTAACTCCTCACGAAAACATCAACGATAATGAATCATGAATAAGCAAAGCAACTCATATACAATCATATACATCATCGTGCTCGTCGTGCTCGTGGGGACGGCCCTCGCCGCCACATCTCTTGCTCTGAAAGACAAGCAGCAGGAGAATGTCAACGCCGACAAGATGAGCCAGATCCTCGCGGCAGCCCACATCACCCCGGCCAAGAGCGATGTGGTGGCCGATTTCGACCGCTACATCACATCACAGATCGTGGTCAACGAGCAGGGAGATGTCATCGAAGGGGTCAAAGCCTTTGATGTGAATGTGGCAAACCAGAGCAAACTCCCGGCTGACCGCCGCGAGCTGCCGATATTCGTGTGTACGACACCCGACGGCGCCACCAAGTATATACTTCCTGTCTACGGAGCCGGACTCTGGGGCCCCATCTGGGGATATGTGGCTTTTGACAATAACGGGAGCACTATCTACGGTGCTTTCTTCGCCCACCAGGGAGAGACTCCGGGTCTTGGAGCGGAGATTGAGAAGCCGATGTTCTCCGACCAGTTCCAAGGCAAACAGGTATTCAAGGACGGACGCTTCCATCCCATCGCCGTGGTCAAGGCAGGCCAGCAGCCACTCAACGGCGAGGACTATGTAGACGGCATATCCGGAGGCACAATCACTTCAAAGGGTGTGGGAGCAATGCTCGACAACTGCCTCACCCCTTACCGTCGCTTCCTCCAGAAACTTCAGGAATAACCCCGACACCTCACAACTAAGTAACATTCAGCTATATCATGGCAGAAAAGATTAAAAACAAAGAGGTATTGTTCAACCCTATATCTAAGAACAATCCAGTGGTCGTGCAGGTGCTCGGCATCTGCTCGGTGCTCGCGGTGACGGCCAAACTCGAGCCGGCCATCGTCATGGGCATCTCGGTAATAGCCGTCCTGGCCTTTGCCAACGTTATCATATCGCTCATACGCAACACCATTCCAACCAATATCCGCATCATCGTTCAGCTTGTGGTCGTGGCAGGTCTTGTCGTCATAGTCGACCAGGTGCTCAAAGCCTATGCCTACGACGCGTCCAAGCAGCTGTCGGTGTTCATCGGACTCATCATCACCAACTGTATTCTCATGGGGCGTCTCGAAGCTTTCGCCATGGGCAACAAGCCATGGCCGGCATTTCTCGATGGAATCGGCAACGGTCTGGGATATGCGGTGATACTTGTCATCGTCGGCTTCTTCCGCGAGCTTCTCGGAAGCGGCACCCTGCTGGGCTACACAGTGATACCGCAGAGTTTCTATGAGGCGGGATATGTCAACAACGGACTCATGATCCTGCCCCCAATGGCTCTCATTGTCGTGGCGTGCATCATCTGGGTGCAGCGTTCGATAAACAAGGATCTCCAGGAACAATAACCCATCCAGATACATACTGACAATATGGAAAATCTCAACATATTCATCCGGTCGATCTTTGTCGACAACATGATCTTCGCCTACTTCCTCGGTATGTGCTCATTCATAGCCGTATCAAAGAACGTGAAGACAGCATTCGGACTCGGAGTGGCCGTGACATTCATGCTTGTGGTGACCCTTCCGGTCAACTATCTCCTCGAGAATTACGTGCTCCGTCCGGGCGCACTCGCATGGCTCGGAGAAGAGTTCGCCACAGTTGATCTCAGCTTTCTCTCTCTCATCATGTTCATCGCCGTCATTGCCTCGATGACCCAGCTCGTCGAGATGGCAGTGGAAAAATACTCTCCCGCCCTCTACTCTTCGCTTGGCATCTTCCTGCCGCTCATCGCCGTCAACTGCGCCATCCTTGGAGGATCGCTGTTCATGCAGCAGCGTGACTTCCCAAGCATCTGGACAGCGGTATGCGCCGGCGGCGGCTGGGGTCTCGGCTGGTTACTTGCCATCACTGCCATAGCAGCGATACGCGAACGGCTCCAGGAATACTCCAACATCCCGGCTCCTCTTCGTGGCGTAGGCATAACATTCATCCTCACTGCCTTGATGGGAATAGCTTTCATGAGCTTCCTCGGAATTAAAATCTAACAGATTGTCAATCAAGTAAAATCATACAAAACCAATGCTGACGATACTAACCGGCGTGTGCATATTCCTGCTGATCACACTTCTGCTTGTGATCATACTGCTCGTCGCAAAAAAATATCTCGTCCATTCGGGCAAGGTGAAAATCACCATCAACAACGACACCGTGGTCGAGGCCGACTCAGGCAAGACCCTGCTCTCGACTCTCGCCGACCAGAACATATTCCTTTCCTCTGCCTGCGGTGGCAAAGGTAGCTGCGGACAATGCAAGTGTCAGGTTTACTCCGGAGGTGGCGACATACTCCCCACAGAGAAAGTCCACTTCTCACGTAAAGAACAACAGGACCACTGGCGTCTCGGCTGCCAGGTGAAAGTGAAGGAAGATACCTCGATAGGCATACCTGCATCTGTCCTTGATGTCAAGGAATGGGAATGTGAGGTCATCTCCAACAACAATGTGGCCACCTTTATCAAGGAGTTCATCGTGGCACTGCCTCCGGGAGCCCACATGGATTTCATCCCCGGCTCATACGCACAGATCAAGATTCCTGAATATGAGATGGACTACGACAAGGATATCGACAAAGCCTCTATAGGCGATGAATATCTGCCATCGTGGGAAAAATTCGGTCTCTTCGGCCTCAAATGCAAGAACACAGAGACCACAGTCCGTGCATATTCGATGGCCAACTACCCTGCCGAAGGTGACAGGATCATGCTCACCGTGCGAATAGCGACACCCCCCTTCAAACCGAAGCCCCAGGTGGGATTCCAGGACGTAATGCCCGGTATAGCCTCAAGCTATATTTTCACACTCAAGCCGGGTGATAAAGTGAGAATGAGTGGTCCCTATGGTGACTTCCATCCCATTTTTGACTCCAAAGCAGAGATGATGTGGATAGGTGGCGGTGCCGGCATGGCCCCGTTACGCGCGCAGATAATGCACATGACCAAGACTCTCAACACACGTGACAGAGTGATGAACTACTTCTACGGAGCACGTGCGCTCAATGAAGTGTTCTACCTCGACGACTTCCTCCAGCTCGAGAAGGAATTCCCCAACTTCCACTTCCATCTCGCTCTCGACCGGCCTGATCCGGCAGCTGATGCAGCTGGCGTGAAATACACCCCCGGATTCGTCCATCAGGTGATCTACGAGACATATCTGAAGGATCATCCCGACCCAGAGGATATCGAGTACTATATGTGCGGTCCCGGCCCAATGAGCTCGGCAGTCAACAAGATGCTCGACGATCTTGGCGTGGATCCGACATCCGTACACTACGATAATTTCGGAGGCTAAGGATAGCTAAGATTACAATAAGCACAAACTGAAAGGAAACAAAAGCACAAAGACCCCATTGGAGGTACAAGTGCTTTTGTTTCCTTTTTCGTCTTGTTACGAAACATCGCGATACAATAAGGTATAAGGCTGCCGGTTTTTATGTTTTACAACATAATTTACCAACTCAATTATAAAACATCATCTTTTTTTACCCATTTGATTTGTCAGATTCCACAAAAAGTCCTAAATTCGTGAATTTAAAAATCGGAGGCATCAAAACCTACGACTTATGAAACGCACTCTTCTCGACAACACACCTTAAATTAAGAAAACCATCAATACTGATTTTCGGAATCTAACAATTATAAACCTAAATAATATAATGAGCTATCTTAAATTTGATAAGAACCTCATGATCAACCTTGAGCAATCACTCCCCAAGGAGATGCTCAGGACCAATCAGACAGGTGCCTATCACTGCACGACGATAGTGGATTGCAACACCCGCAAGCAGCACGGCCTATTGGTCGTGCCGGTTCCCGAACTCGGAAACTCGTGGCACGTCATGCTCTCGTCACTCGACGCTACCGTTTATCAGCACGGCGCTCCGTTCAATCTGGCTCTTCACCGCTACAGCGGCGGTGTCATGAACCCCAACGGACACAAGTATATCCGCGAGTTCGACTGCGAGAGTGTCCCCCGCACCACCTATCGCGTCGGCGGCGTGATTCTCACCAAAGAGAAGATTTTCATATCCAACGAAAACCGCATCCTCATCCGCTATACACTTGTCGAGGCCCATTCACCGACGACACTGCGTTTCCGCCCGGTGCTTGCTTTCCGTGACGCCAACGAGCTCTGTATTGCCAACGATGCGATCAATACAGAGATTCCTGAGATTGACAACGGAGTGTCGGCCTGCCTCTACGATGGTTATCCCCGACTCTTCATGCAGTTTTCCCACAAGCCACAGTGGACCTACGATCCACATTGGTATAACGGCTTCGAGTATGTCAAGGATCTGGAACGTGGAGTGCCTTACACTGAGGATCTGTGGGTACCCGGCTACTTCGATGTTCCCATCAAGAAAGGTGAGAGCCTGATATTCTCAGCCGGACTCAGCGAGGTGTCACCGAAATCCCTGGCCAAGATGTATGAGAAGGAGATCGCACAGCGCACCTGCCGCACATCTTTCTTCAACTGCCTCAAAAACGCCGTCAAGCAGTGTTATCTCAAGGAGGGTGATGATATGTTCCTCATCTCCGGTTATCCCTGGGGAAAAGTTCTTGCCCGTAACACATTCATGGCTCTTCCCGGCGCAACCATCGCCATCAATCACCGCGAGGACTTCGAGAAAATAGCCAAGACAGCGCTGACCGCTCTCGACAAATTCATGGAAACCGGCAATCTCGATGCCCGTATACAGGGTATCGACCTCCCCGATATACCGCTCTGGGCTGTATGGGCGCTCCAGCAGTATGCCAAGGCATACTCCCGCGAGGAATGTGCCTCCATGTATCTGGCCGACATAAAGCGGATCATCGACTTTATCATGGAAGGCAAACATCCCTTCCTCAAGGTCGAGCCTGAATCCGGAATGGTCTACACCCACGGCACAGACAAACCGATGTCCTGGATGAACGCTTCGCTCGGCGGACGCCCCATCGTGCCGCGAACCGGCTATCTTGTCGAGTTCAACGCCTTGTGGTATAACGCTCTCGTTTTTGCAGCCCGTCTCACCGAGGGTGCCGAGCAGGAAAAATATCAGGCTGCAGCCGACAGGATGGCAGAGCCTTTCATCCACACCTTCCTCAACGATTACGGTTATCTCTACGACTATGTGGCCGGAACCTACGCCGATCCCTCGGTGCGTCCCAATATGGCCATCGCCGTCGGACTCGATTACTCTCCGCTTGACCGTCGTCAGCGCAAACGTGTGCTTGATATAGTCACCCGTGAACTGCTCACCCCCAAGGGACTCCGCACCCTCTCACCCAAGAGCTTCGGTTATCGTCCCAACTATCTCGGATCGCCCGAGGACCGCGAGATGGCGCTCCACAACGGCCCCTCCCGTCCTTGGCTCATCGGATTCTACTCCGATGCCTATCTCAAGGTGTTCGGCATGAGCGGCGTGAGCTACATCGACCGTATGCTCATCGGCTTTGAGGATGAGATGACCCAGGGTTGCATCGGATCGCTCTCACAGCTCTATGACGGCAATCCGCCATACGTCGGACGAGGTGCCATCAGCCACGTCACCAATGTGGCAGAGGTGCTCCGCACACTCACGACCCTGAAAAAATTCACAATGGACTAACAACCACACTCACATCCATGAAAGCATTAATGTTCGGGTGGGAATTTCCACCTCACATCCTCGGCGGTCTCGGTACTGCCAGCTACGGTCTCACTAAGGGAATGTGGGAGTGTGGCGACATGGACATCACCTTCGTAATCCCAAAACCATTCGGCGATGAAGAGCGCCACTTTGCCAACATAATCGGTATGTCACAGGTTCCCGTGGCATGGCGTGACGTTAACTATGACTATGTCAAGGAACGTATCGGCCATGTGATGGATCCGGACTTCTACTTCCGTCTGCGCGACCATATATATGCCGATTTCAACTATATGCGCACCAATGACCTCGGATGCATCGAGTTCTCAGGCCGTTATCCCGACAACCTCGTGGAGGAGATCAACAATTACTCTATCTGCGCCGGAGTAGTGGCACGTACAGTTGACTTTGACGTGATCCATTCACACGACTGGCTCACCTACCCCGCCGGCATACACGCCAAACAAGTTTCGGGGAAACCACTCGTGATACACGTCCACGCCACTGAATTCGACCGTTCGCGAGGGAAACCCAACCCCACAGTGTTCGGCATCGAGAAGGATGGCATGAACAATGCCGACCATATCATCACCGTCTCCAACCTCACACGTAACACGGTGATAAACAACTACGGCATCGACCCTGCCAAGGTGACCACAGTACATAATGCCGTCACACCGCTCACTCCGGAGCAGCTCAATGTACCCGAGCACAAGTCAAAGGACAAGGTTGTCACATTCCTCGGTCGAATCACTATGCAGAAGGGCCCGGAATACTTTGTCGAAGCAGCATCCAAAGTATTGAAGAACAACCCCAACGTCCGATTTGTCATGGCCGGCAGCGGCGACATGATGAACAAGATGATTCTGCTTGCCGCCGAACGCGGAATCTCCGACAGATTCCACTTCCCCGGTTTCCAGAAAGGATCACAGGTCTACGAGATGCTCAAGGCAAGCGATGTATATGTCATGCCCTCCGTATCCGAACCCTTCGGCATCTCACCTCTCGAGGCCATGCAGATGGGAGTCCCCTCCATCATATCCAAGCAGAGCGGATGTGCCGAGATCCTCACCAATGTCATCAAGACCGACTATTGGGACATCGACGCTATGGCCGACGCTATCAACTCGATTGTCACTTACCCGGCCATGTATAACCAGTTGCGTGAAGATGGTCTGGCCGAAGTGAACCAGATCACCTGGGACAAAGCCGGACAGAAAGTAATCGACATCTACAATAAGGTGCTCAACCGCTAAGTCATCTCTATTACATTACCAAAAAAATTCAATCCATCATCCACGATATGAAAGCTATCTGCTTCTATTTTCAGATCCATCAGCCGTTCCGTCTGAAAAGATACCGCTTCTTCGACATAGGTAACGACCATTACTACTACGATGATTTCGCCAACGACGACATCATAACCCGCATAGCCGAACGCAGCTATATTCCTGCTACCGAGTCTCTTCTCCGCATGATCGAGGAGACCAAGGGTGCCTTCAAATGTGCCATCTCGATCACAGGAACAGCTCTCGAGCAGTTTGAGCTGTATGTACCGGAGTTCATTGATCTCCTCAAGAAACTTGCCGATACCGGTTGTGTCGAGTTCCTCGCCGAGACTTACGCTCACTCACTTGCCTCACTTGCTGATCCAGAGGAATTCGCCAGTCAGGTGAAAGCGCATGATGAGAAAATCAAGACACTTTTCGGACAGACCCCGAAGGTACTCCGCAACACCGAGCTTATCTATTGCGACGATCTCGCACCTCAGATACTTGACATGGGCTACAAAGGCGTGATCACCGAAGGCGCAAAGCATATCCTCGGATGGAAATCACCCAATTACGTATATAGCGCCGCTTCAGCACCCAAACTGAAGATCCTGCTCAAGAATGACAAGCTTTCCGACGATATCTCCGACCGTTTCTCCAATACATCCTGGGACGAGTATCCCCTCACAGCCGACAAGTACATTGAATGGATTGCCGCCACTCCCGCCGAGGAGCAGATCATCAATCTGTTCATGAATCTTGAGGTGTTCGGTGATTTCCAGCCCCGTGAGACCGGTATTTTCCAGTTCCTCGAAGCTCTCCCCCGCTTCGCTGCCCAGAAGGGCATTGAGTTCTGGACTCCCTCCACCGCTGTCTCCAAGCTCAAGGCTGTGGATGCACTCTCAGTGCTTCACCCCATCTCCTGGGCCGATGAAGCCCGCGATACATCGGCCTGGCTGGGCAACAAGCTCCAGAACGAAGCGTTCAACAAGCTCTACTCTGTCAGCGAGCGTGTGCGTCTCTGCGAGGACCGCCGTCTCAAACAGGACTGGTATTATCTGCAGGCTGCAGACCACTTCTTCTATATGTCGACAAAGAATATGCACGACGGATCGGTGCACTCACAGTTCTCTCCCTACGACACCCCCTTCGATGCTTTCACCAACTATATGAATGTCCTTGCCGACTTCATCGTGCGTGTAGAGGAACAGTATCCCATGAGCATCGACAATGAAGAGCTCTCCTCACTTCTCACCACAATCCGCAATCAGGAGCGTGAGATAGAGGTCCTCAACAAGGAGGCTGAATCAATGCGCAAGAACATTGAGCATTTCAACGAGGAGCATCTCCTCCGCGAAAAAGAAGCCGCCGAGGCCAAAGCTGCAAAAGCAGCAAAGCCCAAGAAGGCTGCCGGCAGAAAGAAGAAATCAGAAACCCCCGAGGAGGCCTGATAGAATAGCCCCACGGCACTGAAATTGACAACGAGCCCGGACAAAAATCTGTCCGGGCTCGTTTATGCTGATAATGAATCTGTGCAGTATTATTTGCAGCCGCACCCGTCAACGGGAATCTTGGCCACACGACGCTCATGACGGCCTCCGTCAAAGGGTGTGTTGAGGAAAGTCTCCACAATATTGATGGCGGTCACATTGTCAATAAAACGGGCGGGAAGCACAAGAACATTCGCATCATTGTGTCGACGTGCAAGCTCGGCAAGCTCTACATTCCAGCACAGGGCCGCACGTATTCCCTGATGCTTGTTGAGAGTGATTCCGATGCCATTTCCGGATCCGCACAGAGCTATACCGGGATAGCACTCTCCGGCCTCGACAGCCAGCGCACACGGATGGGCAAAGTCGGCATAGTCACAACTCTCGGCGCTATAAGTGCCGAAGTCCTTGAATTCTATGCCCTGGCTCTCGAAATAGCCCTCGAGCACCATTTTCATCTCATAGCCCGCATGGTCGCTGCAAAATGCCACCGGGATGTTGGTCTTTAGTATTGACATTACTGATATCTTTGTTTGTTAATTAGATTTCCTCGTTTTCACCGAGCACATTGAAGCGGATATTGTTGAGCGGACGGAGCAGATTGACGAGAACCTGGCTCCAATAGTTCTCAAAGTCCTCTCTCACACCCACGAGGACACCTTCGATAGTAGTCTCATCGGCATACCTGATGGTGGATATGAGATTATAGAACACTTGGAACAAATCACACATACCCTCGGCCACACTTGCTCCTATTGGAGTATCGGAATATTTCATTTCCTTCTCAAACACCTCGAGAAAAACATCGTCAGGACCGAGAAGGTTTTCCACATTACGGCGCACAGACTCGTAGTAGTCCTCCTCGAGATAGCTGTCCACCCCGGGATAATCTTCCTCAATAGTGGAGACGTCAAGGTCAGATGCAGAAATGTAGATACGCGGCAGGAGTCTTAGCGCTTCGGCCACGAATGTCTGCGGATCGCTTTCGGCCGCACTCTCCATCATACGGCAAAACTCGTTGCACAGACCGATAAAAGCAAGTGTATTAGGCTTTAGTCCCATAGAGATTATTTGTTTT
This sequence comes from uncultured Duncaniella sp., assembly GCA_910587165.1. Classification (GTDB taxonomy): domain Bacteria; phylum Bacteroidota; class Bacteroidia; order Bacteroidales; family Muribaculaceae; genus Duncaniella. Next base: position 18,270 of record CAJUKP010000002.1, on the reverse strand, counting down.
TATGAAGTTGTAGACCCCTGCGGGGAGGAAATATGTCATATCCTTGCCCCTCGCTATCGCCTTACGGACGAAGGTGCTCGATATGTCGGCAGTGGGCGCATTGACCACCTCCACCCGATCGTCATAAATTGTCCCGACCTGATAACCGGGCCGGGGATATACCACGACCCCGAACTCGGAAAGGATGGCCTCGCTGTCTCTCCACTCGGGAAAGATCCTCCAATTGTCCGATCCGATGATAAGCTTGAATGTATGCCGCGGATAGCGTTTGGCCAGATAGCGTAACGTATTTATTGTATATGACGGCCGGGGCATGGAAAGCTCTATATCGCACACCTGGATTCCATCAGCACCGTCAATGGCGATATCAAGCATTCTGAGGCGGGTAACGTCGGGGATCAATTCGGTGGAATTGATCTTGAGCGGATTCAGAGGCGAGAGCATAAGCCACACCTCGTCGAAACCACCGAACTGCCTCAGATAGCTCGCAAGCATCAGATGCCCGATGTGAACCGGATTGAACGATCCGCCAAGAATACCGATATTCATCCCACAAACCCTTTCATAAGAGCCTCCACCTCGGAGATTGCTGAGGCGAGGTCATCGTTGACCACCTGTCTGTCAAATTTCATGGCATACCCGATCTCGAGCTCAGCCCGTTCCACACGCTTGTCAATCCATTCGGCAGTCTCGGTACCACGGGCCTCAAGCCGTCTGCGCAATTCCTCGACACTGGGCGGGAGCACGAATATGCTCATAGCTTCATCACCATAGAGTTTCTTGACATTCACGCCTCCCTTGACGTCAATATCGAGTATCACATTATGACCGGCCTCCACTATACGCTGTATCTCCCTTTTGAGAGTGCCGTAGAACCTTCCGGGATACACTTCCTCATATTCCACAAAAGCATCCCGTCCGATCTCGTCGCGAAACTCCTCTTCTGTGAGAAAATAGTAGTTCACCCCATCTTTCTCGCCGTCACGCGGCGGACGGTTGGTGGCCGATATGGAGAACTGAAGATCCAGCTCACCTTTTGCAAGGATGGCGTTGATTATAGTTGACTTTCCACAGCCCGAAGGGGCAGAGATTATGATTATTTTTCCTCTCATAGCTCCTTCAAGACGTCTACATTACATTCAGCACCTGTTCTTTGATCTGCTCAAGCTCATCTTTCATCATCACGACAAGTTTCTGCAACTCCGAATGATTGCTCTTCGAGCCGAGTGTGTTGATCTCCCTGCCCATCTCCTGGGCGATGAATCCGAGCTTCTTACCCTGAGAGCCGTCAGCCTGCATGGTCTCGATGAAATATTTGAGATGCTGTGCCAGGCGCTGTTTTTCCTCAGTGATATCAAACTTCTCGATGTAGAAGAAAAGCTCCTGCTCAAGACGCGAACGGTCAAAGTCAATGCCGGAGATATTGGTAAGTCCTTCCTCCATCCGCTCACGCACACGCTGCACGCGTTCCCCCTCATATTTAGGAACCTCAGCCAGGCGATCAGCTATACGTTTCACTCTCTCGGCAAAGAAATCCTCAAGCTTTTCCCCCTCGGCACGCCGATGCGCCGTAAGTGATCCGAGGGCTTCGTCAAGAGCTTTCATGGCTGCTTTCACTTCCGAATCATCAGCATCGGAAACAGTCTCGGTCTTCATCGAATCGGGGAAACGCATCAGCAAAGTGTACCACTCCGTCCCTGAAGGGGTGTCTATTCCAAGTTCGTCGCCGAGCCGCTCAAGCTGTTCTTTATAAGCCTTGAGCGCGGCCACATTGATAGTCTGCAACGCTTCGGCCGCAGTGGATTCCACAGTGATCGTCAAATCAATCTTGCCGCGCAAAAGAGTCTCTGCTACGCGGGTGCGCATGGCAAGCTCATGCTCGCGGAGAGACGAAGGCATACGCACGGCTATATCAGCCTGCTTGCTGTTGAGTGATTTCACCTCAACAGTCACCTTCTTTCCGGCTATCTCGGCTGTGGCTTTGCCAAAACCAGTCATAGAATACAACATAGCTACGTCTTTAAGGTATTTGTTCTTTTGCCTACAAAGTTAATGAATTTAAACGGATTTTCACTTAAAATATAATAAAAATCCCCCGTCAGGAATGCCATAAACGGTCTTATACTGAAAAAACACACCATGATGTCCGTAATGGAGCATCATGGTGTGTTTTTTCAGTCCCGGCTGTCCGGTGTGACTGATTATTTCTTTTTGCGGTTGCCGTAACGGCTCATGAACTTGTCCACGCGACCTGCGGTATCGACGAGCTTCTGCTTGCCAGTGAAGAAGGGGTGTGAGGACGAGGTGATTTCAAGCTTCACGAGCGGATAGGTCACGCCATCAACTTCGATAGTCTCCTTGGAGGCGACAGTGGAACGGGTGATGAAGATCTCATCGTTGGACATATCCTTGAATACCACTTCGCGGTAGTTGGAAGGATGGATATCTGCTTTCATTTTTTAGTCGGTTTTTGATTGATTATCAAAGTGTGTTGAAAATGCGTTGGTAGGACGCTTAGATTCGTAATGGCGGTGCAAAGGTAATGTTTTTTTGTTTCTTATCCAAGTATTTCCACATTGTTTTCTAAAATATTCTTTCATTTGGTCCTGACAACGTGAGAAAATACTGCCGTGCCTTCCATTATGAAAAGCACGGCAGCTATGTATGGCAGCAGGGCTATCACCTGCTGTCAGCGGACTATTTCACCACAAACTTCTTTCCGTTTCTGATGTATATGCCGGGGATGAGCGGCTCTTTCACTTCGATACCCTGGAGATTGAAGATTCTGCCATCGCCGGGATTCATCTCCTCGCCATCGGCCACGATATCATCAATCGCGGTAGTGCCGGCGTGAAGGGTGAAGGCGAGCACAAGCTGGTCGCCTGCCGGAGTGAAGGTGATGCTTCCGGTGGCAGGAGTATCAAACACGATTTCGTGATTGGTCATCACGGGATCAGGATTCTTCATGGGGAATATGTAGGCACTGCCATCGGCGCCATTGATCTCGCTGAACGAACCATCGTTGTTGGGATAGTTGCAATAGCCTCTCACGGTCATGGAGTTCACGCTCACACCTTCGGGGAGATTGATGGTGAACTGCACACCCTTCGAGAACTTGACACAACCCTCGTTGCCCTTGCTGTAACCCTTGGCAGCGGTGTTGGTGATGGTGATTCCGTCGGCAAAAGTCCAGGTGCCCTTGTCAGCTCCGGCAATCTCCATGTATGTATCTGAGGAGATCTCATAATCCTTGGCTGTCGGGATGCTGGGATCATCGGGTTTGCCAACACCGGGATCGGAGAATTCAAGATTACCTGTAAGGAGCTTGCCATCCTCGTTTCCGCCCTCTACGATATGGGCAACCAGAGAGTTGAGATATATCTCAAGATTAGTGTAGCCATCAGCCTGCTTGAGCTTGCCATCGGCCGCATTGTTGGGATCGAGACCGTTCTCTGTTTCCCAGAAGTCAGGAATACCGTCACCATCTGTGTCTACCGGGGCTGACTCAGACTTGAGTTCAGGCCAGCCGATAGTTCCGGAGGGGAGCTTCACCTGATCCTGGCTGTCAATTATACCGGTGGATGTGAACGAGGCTGTGCCATTCTTGACATCAGAGGTCACCACGCTGTCGTATTCATCACGGTGGAGAGACGCGCCGGCATAAGCAAGCACCTTCTCAAAAGCTTTATCGGCGGAGTGGGTTGTGGTATAGACATAATCGAGAGGGGTGTCGATACGCATATCGTTCTTCACATCGTCTGTGAAGGTGTTGTCACACTTCGAATTGTCCACCTGGCTGTATATGCCTGTGGTCCAGTTGTCGGCCGTCACCTTTGCATCAGACGGATTCACATTGCCATTGACATAGAATGTGCCCCATGTGTGAAGCATTTTCTTCCAGTCGTTCCAGACCACGGTGACAGTCTTGCCATCTACGTCGATGGTGTTTTTGTCCATATTGATCTCGTATGTCTTGCCGGCATACTCAATGACGTTCTTACCATTCACCCTATTGCCCTTGGCTGAGCCGCTGATGCCTGTAGCGTTCTTGATGTTGGCGGCTGTCTTGGAGTTGTCAAGACAGTAATCGACCGTGCGGACACCGATTCCGGCGATACGCGATTTGCGGCTGTTGGAAGTCTTTCCGGGCTTATAATAATTGTTGACGATATTCACATTCATGCCCTCACCGCCATAGCATCCGTTAGAGCCATAGTTGTATATGACATTGTTGCGCATATCCATACGCTCGTCAGTCTGGGTCCCGGGACGCGGGCCAAGGCGGGGAGTGCGGGACGAGTGGTTGGCAATAAGATTGTGGTGGTAGCTTGCGCCGCTTCCACCCCAGTTGCCTCCATAGCCGTGCGAGCCCTTGGCATGACCGGCATTCTGAAGCGAGTGGGAAACGATGCACCACTGTACGGTGGTATTCTTGCTGCCATAAACAGAAAGACATTCGTCGATACTCCAGCTCACTGAACAGTGGTCGATGATGATACGCTCGCGATCCATTCCTCCGAGTCCGTCACCTTCATGATGAGCCACCTGACGGTTGCCGAGACGGAAACGCATGAAGCGGATGATGACATTTGAGGCCCCTATCACAAAAGGATAGTCTGCGATACATATACCATCACCGGGAGCGGTCTGTCCGGCAATAGTCACATTGTCCTTGTTGAGCTTGAGCTCGCTTTTGAGATATATCGTGCCCGATACATCAAATACGATGGTACGCGCTCCGCTCTGGGTTACGGCATGACGGAATGAGCCAGGCTCATTGTTGTCCTCAAGTGTGGTGACATGATACACCTTGCCACCTCGGCCACCGGTAGTCACACGGCCATAGCCTTCAGCTCCGGGAAATGCCACGGTCGTTGTCTGTGCCTCTCCCATGACAGGGAAAAGCATAAACAACAACGCAAGCATAATTGCAGAAATTGTCTTTTTCATGTGATAATATAAGGTTGTTTGAAAGAGTCAGTCAGTATGTGCTTATCACACTATACCATGAACCGAAAGGAGCATGGTCATGTGGTCGCGGAGCTTACGGGCCTCCGACGCTGCCGCTTCGGCAAAGTCTTCGCCCTGAGAGGCGTAAATGATGCCGCGCGATGAGTTGACAAGCAGGCCGCAATCACGGTTGATACCCCACTTCACTACATCCTCGAGGCTGCCGCCCTGGGCACCGACACCGGGAACGAGCAAGAAGTTATCCGGAGCCACACGGCGCACCTCTGAGAACATGGCACCCTGGGTCGCACCGACAACAAACATCAGTTTGTCCTCACCACCCCACTTTCGGGCAGTCTCAAGCACGTGTTCGAAAAGGCGGGTCCCTGTCATGTCAGTCATGAACTGGAAGTCATGACTGCCCGGATTGGATGTCAGGGCAAGGAGAATCACCCACTTGCCATCATACTCCATGAAAGGCTTCACACTGTCAAAGCCCATATATGGTGCCACAGTGAGCGCATCCACATCAAGATTCTCAAAAAAGGCACGGGCATAAAGCGAGGATGTGTTACCTATGTCACCGCGTTTGGCATCGGCGATTATAAATTGATCGGGATATTTCTCACGTATGTATGCCACTGTGCGTCCGAGAGCCTCCCAACCCTTGACTCCAAGGCTTTCATAGAAAGCCGTGTTGGGTTTGTAGGCCACGCAATATGCCGCGGTGGCATCAATTATGGCCTTGTTGAATTCAAAGATAGGGTCTTCCTTATCACGGAGATGTTCAGGAATTTTCTTTATATCAGTGTCAAGACCTACACAAAGGAATGAACCCTTGCTGCGGATGTTCTCAATAAGTTGCTGACGAGTCATGGAGATATCTTGTTTTTTGTTATTTTATTCGTGTAATGTTTTCTTTACAGCTCAGCGGCCTTGAGCTTCTCGGCATTCTCAGCTATAGTTAGCTGGTCTATCACATCTTGGATATCACCGTCCATAAAGGCCTGGAGATTGTATATCGTATAGTTGATGCGATGGTCGGTGATACGGCCCTGCGGATAATTGTAGGTTCGTATCTTGGCCGAACGGTCGCCTGTCGACACCATGGTCTTACGCCGTGATGCTATATCGTCGATATACTTCTGGTGTTCCTTATCATAGATGAAGGTGCGGAGACGGCTCAGAGCCCGTTCCTTGTTCTTGGGCTGATCGCGTGTCTCGGTACACTCGATAAGAATCTCCTCGGTTTCACCGGTGTTGGGATTACGCCACATATAGCGGAGGCGGACACCAGACTCAACCTTGTTGACGTTCTGTCCGCCGGCGCCACCCGAACGGAATGTATCCCATTTGATTTCACCTTCGTTAATTTCCACATCGAAAGGTTCAGCCTCGGGAAGCACAGCCACAGTGGCAGCCGATGTGTGCACACGTCCCTGTGTTTCTGTAGCAGGGACACGCTGCACACGGTGCACACCGCTTTCGTATTTCATCGTGCCATACACATTATCGCCTGTGACACTCACAACGATTTCCTTGTAGCCACCGGCAGCGCCTTCACTGAAACTGGTCACAGCCACGCTCCACCCTTTGGACTCGCAATACTTCGAGTACATCTTGAACAGATCGCCGGCGAATATCGCAGCCTCGTCACCGCCTGTGCCTCCACGGATCTCAAGCACAACATTCTTCCCATCCTCGGGGTCAGCGGGAACAAGCAGAAGCTTTATCTCCTCCTCTAACCCGGGGAGCGCATCATTAGCCTCATCAAGTTCATCCTTGGCCATCTGGCGCAGTTCCGGATCGTTTTCAGAGTCAAGCACCTCACGCGCCTCCTCGATATTGCCTATGAGGGTGCGGTAACGGCGGGTAACAGCCGTAAGTTTCTCAAGATCCTTGTATTCTTTGGTCAACTTTACATAGCGCTTCATGTCGGCGATCACATCAGGGTCGGTGATAAGGGTCGAAACCTCCTCAAACCGTGATTCGATGCCGTCAAGACGCGTCAATAATGAATGGTCTGCCATTGCAAAAGTGTGCTATATTTTTGCAAAGGTAGCTATTTTTTCGCAAATTTCATCCATTACGCCCTGCCGTGACCGGAATTTAATTATAATTCACAATCCGGCAGGACTTTCCGGACGGGCAGCTTACGACAGCCCCTCAAGATATGCCTTGAATGAAGGGAAATCCGGAGTCATGGGCACAGTCTGTTTCTCGCCTTTCATGAAAGCAGCGAGACGGTCAGGCACGGCTACATCGCTTCCGATAACACCTGATACAGTGTCCTTGAACTTGGCAGGATGGGCTGTCTCGAGAAAAACTCCGGTCTCACCTTCTTTCAGCTGTTCCTTGAGCGCACGATAGGCACAGGCACCGTGAGGATCGAGGATATAACCTGTGCGGTCAAAACATTCCTTCATAGTCTCCGCAATAGTCTCATCATCGTAAGCGGCTCCGGAGATCAGGCCGGAGATTTCTCCATGATCCTCACAGTAAAGGTCGAGTATGCGGGCAAAATTGCTTGGATCACCCACATCCATCGCATTCGCGATGGTGGAAACACTCGGCCGTGGAGCATAGACACCCGTATGAAGATATTTATAAAATATATCGTTGGCATTGTTGGCAGCGATGAAATGCCTGACAGGCAAGCCCATGCGATGAGCTATGAGTCCTGCCGTGAGATTACCGAAATTACCGCTCGGAACACAAACAGTGACGTTTCCGGCCCTCCCCCGGCGCTTCAACTGGGCATAGGCATTGAAGTAATAGAATGCCTGAGGCAGAAAACGGGCCACGTTGATGGAGTTGGCGGATGTGAGAAGCAGCTTTTGATTCAGCTCCTCATCCATGAATGCACTTTTAACGAGCCTCTGACAATCATCGAAAGTTCCGTCAACCTCTATCGCAGAGATATTCCGGCCCAGGGTGGTGAACTGGCACTCCTGTATCTCGCTGACCTTTCCTTTCGGGTAGAGCACATGAACCCTTATGCCATCCACCCCGAGAAAACCGTTAGCCACAGCCGACCCGGTGTCACCGCTGGTTGCCACAAGCACATGAACCATGCGGCGGTCATCACCGGATGATATGAAGTATTGCAGGAGACGAGCCATGAACCGGGCCCCTACATCCTTAAATGCCAACGTCGGGCCATGGAAAAGCTCGAGGCTGTAGATTCCGTCCTCCACCTCAACGACGGGCGTGGGAAACGAGAGGGTATCCTTCACTATCGCATCAAGAGAGTTCTTGTCAATATCGTCACCGAAGAAAGCCCCGGCAACCTCCACGGCAATCTCATGAAAAGATTTACTGTCTATCTCCTCGAAAAAAGATTCAGGCAGCTTTCTGATTTCGCGTGGCATGAACAGGCCCCGGTCGGAAGCAAGGCCTTTCACCACCGCCTCCCTGAGACTAACATCGGAGGCAATATGGTTTGTGCTATAATACTTCATAATCTTATTGTTTCATAAATTCATGCATGAATTCGCCCGGACGTATGGTGCCGTATGCTCCTGCGCCGCAAGCCTTTTCGGAATACTCTGTCACATTATCAGGCGTGATGCCTTTGTGCCATATCGTGAACGGCACCGGCTCACCTCGATGGATACGTAGTTCGACGGGGGTAGCATGGTCCGGCAACAGGGCAACAGCCACAGGCTCGTCCCAACACGACACCTCTCTGAGAATCGGGCCAACCACCCTATGATCAAGGTATTCTATAGCCTTTATTTTGAGATCAAGATCTCCATCATGACCGGCTTCGTCAGTTGCCTCTATATGAAGAAAGACAAAATCATCGGTGCGAAGAGCATCAATGGCTGCCTGAGCCTTACCTTCATAGTTGGTATCGGCAAGTCCGGTGGCACCCTCGACATCTATGGGTCTGAGTCCGGCATAGACACCTATTCCTCTTATCAGATCGACAGCCGTGATCACGGCACCTATCTTCACCGAAGGAAACATCTCCCCCAACCTGATCATCGCCGGTCTATAGCCGGGACTCCAAGGCCATATTGAATTTGCCTTGACATCACGCCCCAGGTTGGACGGATGAGCGGCAAGAAGAGCCTGCGATCTCAATATCAGATCATTGAGCAGATCGGCAGTCTCATGGGCTGTCATACGACCATTCTCCACCGGCGCATCAGGTTCAGCCTTGATGAGCAGTCCACGCCACTCCTCACCCGGATGATCATGAGGTGGCGCACAGGTAATATGCTTGTTCCCACCCTTCACAACCAGAAGATGGCGGTATTGGATGCCCGGTATGAATCTCACTCGGTCGTTGCCCAACTCGCGATCCAGATATTCTATAAGTTCACGACCCCGCCCGGTGGAAAGATGCCCTCCATGATGATTGATGATTTCCTGATCTCCAAGCGTTATGATATTGCAGCGCATAGCCATATCGTCGGGCTCCAGGTCATAGCCGATGCTGGCAGCCTCGAGAACACCCCGTCCTTCATAAACCTCATTGAGATCATAGCCGAGGATGGCCGTGTTGGCCACCTCGCTGCCTGGCTGGAAGCCCTCGGGGATGGTGACAAGAAGCCCCGAACGGCCTTCACGCGCCAGCCGGTCGAAGGCCGGGGTATGGGCATATTCCAAAGGAGTCTTCCCTCCGAGTCTCTCCACCGGATGGTCGCTCATTCCGTCTCCTAATATGACAAGATGTTTCATCAGTTATTGGCGGTTGATATTATATTAGCGAAAACACCAGCCGCAGTCACCGCGGCTCCGGCTCCATAGCCCTGGATAAGCATAGGATATTCGCGATAACGCTCGGTGGTGAGCATGACTATATTGTTTGAGCCCTCCAATCCATAGAACGGATGGCGGGAATCCACGGCCTCGAGTCCCACGCTCATGGCCCCAAGCTCCATCCTGGCTACAAAACGCCAACGTTTGCCTTCGGCCTCAAGCACCTTCCGGCGGGCCTCGAAATCGGCATCGAGTTCAGGCAAACGACGCCAGAATTCCTCGATGGAACCCTCCATCATGTCAGCCGGCACGAAAAGGTTGCGCTTCACCTGATCTTGCTCGGCATGATACCCACCCTCGCGTGTGAGGATGACAAGCTTACGCATCACATCCACGCCACTGAGGTCTATGCGGGGATCGGGTTCGCTATATCCGAGTTCCTTGGCAAGACGGACAGTCTCGGAGAACGGCACATCGGCTGAAATGGCATTGAAAATATAGTTGAGGGTTCCACTGAGAACCGCCTCTATCTTTAGAATCCGGTCACCCGATGAACGCAGATCATTAATGGTTCCTATGATCGGCAGGCCGGCGCCCACGTTGGTCTCATAGAGGAACTTCACACCTCGGCTAAGGGCTGTCTCCTTGAGGCGACGATATGATTCGTAAGAATTTGATGCAGCCACTTTATTGGCAGCCACGACATTTATATTATGTTCGAGAAGTTCCTGATACAAGCCTGCGACCTCACGTGAAGCTGTACAGTCGACAAACACACTGTTGAAGATATTCATCCCGACAACCCCGTCGCGCAGGCGTGACGGATTGCTTTCAATTCCATCCGATGCGAGCAGCTCACGGTAGTTGGCAAGATCAATGCCTTCACGGGAGAAGAGAGCCTTGTGACTTGAGGCTATGCCGACAACGTTTAGCTTGAGCCTGTGGGTGCGCATTAGTTCCTCCTTCTGAGCCGCGATCTGCTCGATGAGCATACCTCCCACTGTGCCTATGCCACAGATGAAGAGATTGATCTCCATATATTCACTCAGGAAGAAAGAGTCATGAATCACATTGAGTGATTTCCTCAGGAAGCGTCCGTCGACAACAAAGGAGATATTGGTCTCGCTCGCGCCCTGGGCACAGGCTATCACACTGATACCGCTTCGACCGAGAGCCCCGAAGAGCTTACCGGCTATGCCCGGGGTGTGTTTCATATTCTCACCAACAATGGCCACGGTGGCCAGGCCTGTCTCCACGTGCATCGGATTCATAGCTCCGGTGGCTATCTCCTTTGCGAATTCCATGTCAAGCACTCTCACAGCCTCGGCAGCATCGGCATCACGCACTCCGACTGAGGTGGAGTTCTCAGATGAAGCCTGCGACACAAGGAAAACAGAAATCCCGTTTTCTGCAAGAGCTGAAAAAATGCGCCGGTTCACACCGATCACACCCACCATCGACAATCCCGTGACTGTAATCAGGGAAGTGCCGCTGATACTCGAGATGCCCTTGATGGGCTTACGATCATCCTCAATCCGATCCTTTATAACAGATCCCGCCGCCTCGGGACGGAACGTATTCTTGACGAGTATAGGGATATTCCTCACACATACAGGGTAGATTGTGGGTGGATATATCACCTTAGCCCCGAAGTTGCAAAGCTCCATCGCCTCCACATAGCTGAGAGCGTTGATGGTGTATGCAGTAGGGATCACTCTCGGATCGGCTGTCATGAAACCATCGACATCGGTCCATATCTCGAGTACTTCCGCACCGAGAGACGCCGCAATGATTGAGGCGGTATAGTCGCTGCCGCCACGGCCAAGGTTGGTAACGTCACCGGTCTCGGCATCTGTGGCAATGAATCCGGGCACGATATGGATCCCTTCGGGATTAAGGCCGAACTCATCAACCACCAGCTTCTCCGTAAGTTCCGAGGCAAGCACTGAGCAATGATGTTTACGTTCAGTCTTTATAAACCTGCGGGAATCATGCAGTATGGCTCCGGGAACAAGTCTCGCCACAATCTTCGAACTGAGGCGCTCGCCATAGCTCACAATCAGCGCTCTGGTCTTCTCGCTGAGATCCTTTATGAGATATAAGCCATGGAATATCGAGCCAAGCTCGGCCAGAAGAGTGTCGATCTGTCCGGTCAATTCGGCTGGACGATCGCTGACAGCACTTTCGATGAGATCATGATGACGCCTTACAAGTTCATCCATCCCATCACGGTAAGCATCATTACCTTCGGCAGCCTGCCATGCTGTGCGCAACAGCAGATCTGTGACACCCCCGAGAGCGCTCACAACCACTATCGCGGGAGCATTCTGCTCCTCCACTATCTTTTTGAGATTCATCAGGCCCTCCCGTCTACCCACGGACGAGCCACCGAATTTCAGTACTTTCATAACGAATTTTAATTTTTAAAGACGCAAAAGTAATGATTTTAGCCACCACAACCAAACATCATGAACAAAAAAGAATTTTTCCCGGGTAAAAAGTCTATATATCCCGTGTAGAAACCGCAAACCGGATGGTAAAATAAGCCCATTGGTAAAATAAAATTAAAAAATTCACGTTACTATAACATAGGTTAACTATTATTCTTAATTGGGCACCATCACAGAAAACAACAAACGAATAGCCAGAAACACTCTGATGCTTTACATCCGTATGTTTTTGGTCATGGCTGTAAGTCTCTATACCTCAAGGATTATTCTTCAGAACCTTGGTATAGCCAACTTCGGCATATATAGTGTTGTGGGGGGTGCGATAGGTCTGCTTGGATTCATCAACAACTCGATGTCGATATCGGTCCAGCGTTATCTTTCATTCGAACTCGGCAAAGAGGATCTGAACCGTGTCAATCTCACATTCAACATCTCCCTGGCCATTCATCTGATCATCGCAGTCTCACTTGGACTATTCTTTTTCCTGTGCGGTGACTATATCACGCGGGAATGGCTCAATATACCTCCGGACAAGACCGTGGCCTCCACCATATTCCTGAAACTGATCATCATATCCACAGGTATCAACATACTGCAAGTCCCATTCATGGGCCTCATCATAGCTTTTGAGAAGATGGCCCTCCTTGCATGGGCAAGCATTGCGGAGGTGATACTGAAGCTTATCGTGGCATTCTCAATAAGCTGGATAGACTATGATTCGCTCATCGTGTACGGATATCTGCTCATTGCGGCATCTGCCGTATCACTGCTCATCTTCGTGATGCTGAGCAAGATCAACATACGCTGCATAAAAATAGGCCTTGGCTGGGACAACAACCTCTTCAAGAGCCTGTTCAGTTTCGCCACCTGGAGCGCGCTCGGCGAGATAGCATGGGCATTCACCATCCAGGGAGTCAGCCTGCTGCTCAATCATTTTGTCGGAATCATCTGTAACGCCGGTTACGGAATATCCCTTCAGATTTCAGGAGCCGTCAACAAATTCGTCGGCAGTTTCCAGACAGCACTCACCCCACAGATCATCAAGCAATATGCATCAACCCATGTCGAGGAGATGCTGTCACTCACCTTCCGGGGGATACGTCTGTCATTTTTCCTGCTGCTTCTGATCGCACTCCCGGCTATATCAGGCATGAATGTGATTCTACGGCTATGGCTCGGTGTTGTGCCCGACTATGCCGTGGTGTTCAGCCAGCTCATCATAATCGCGGCGATGACCGACTCGCTCTCCAATCTTCTTGCCACAGTGGCCAAAGCATACGGGCACATACGTCGTTATCAGACAATCGTGGCATCGGTCTTGTTCCTCAATTTCCCACTGTCATGGCTTGCACTCCATCTCGGGATGCCTGCATGGTCGGTCACACTGGTATATTGCCTCGTATCGCTGACGCTTCTCTATGTCCGTATCCGCCTTATAGAACGGATGCTTGACATGAACATATTGCACATATACCGCACGAGTGTACTCAGGCGAATCTTCAATGTATCCGTCATCTGCGCCGTCGCGTTCAGTGCTGCCACGCTACTGCTCGACGACAATATCGGCCGCCTCGTGCTCACCTCCGCAATGAGTCTCACCATCATTCCTTGTGTTGTCTACAACCTCGGTATGGATGAAGAGGAAAAAAGTTTTGTGGAGCGTAAGATCAAATCCTTCGTAACCTCATTCAAGACGGTCAAAAAATGAGAAAACAGATTGGCATAGTGACATGGATCGGGTTTCCCAATTTCGGCACCTATCTCCAGGCCCTGGCACTCAAGAAAGTGCTGGAGGGTATGGGATATGCGCCGAAATTTGTGGACGACACGGAACTGTGCATGAAATATACCTTGGAATTTTATAACCGCAGCAATCCTATCCGCCACATAATATCACGAGTCTACAGATTTGCCCGTAGTTTCACATCACGAGGCAAGAATGAGACAGCATATCGTGACATCTGGAAACAGACTCAGACTCTTTTCAGGGATTTCAGGGACCGGTATCTGCCGCTATCTCAGGATATGTCCGGATTTGACACGGTAATTGCAGGTAGCGACCAGATATGGGCACCACATTTCCCACTGCAGGAATGGAATATGCGACACTACTTTCTGGCCGATTTCAACGGGCGGAAAGTGGCTTATGCACCCTCGCTCGGTATGCCTGCCGAGAATGAGGAGGAGTATCTCCGTATGGTAACCCCCTGGTTGCTCGGATTTGATGCCCTGTCAGCCAGAGAACCACAGGGAGCCCGCATAGTATCCAAAGCTGTAGGCCATGATGTAGATGTGCTTCCCGACCCTACTCTCCTTCTGACAAAGAAAGAGTGGGAGGAGACATTCGGTCTCACAGACAGGGAAAGCGCCACTCCTTACAGCCTCTGCTATCTGCTGACTTACAACAAGGATATAATCGACAGTTTCGAGGCATATTCCCGCAGACACAATCTCTTACCGGTCGTAATACTGAATAATGCGGAACTGATGAATCACGACGGTATAGATAAGCGGCCTGCCGGACCGGAAGATTTTCTGAATCTCCTGTATGGGGCTGAAGCTTTTGTGACCGACTCGTTTCATGGAGTCATATTCTCGATGCTTTTCGAGATACCATCGGCTGTCTACCGCCGTTTCCCGAAAGATGAGACAAACCGTCAGAACTCAAGGATCGAGAATCTTTTCAGCCTCATTGCTTCACGCAAGAGACTGATCATACCGGGCGAACCGATCAGTGACGATGATATGTTCATTGATGAAACCGGTCCGGTCATCTCCGCACTTGATGCAGAGAGAAAGAAAGCCATTGAGTATCTTACCAAAAACCTCGAACGCCATGACAGATGACAAAAAGATGCTCCGGGACATTTGTCAGCATGAACTCTGCACAGGCTGTATGGCTTGTGTCAATGTCTGTGGCCACTCGTCGATACAAATAACCGAGGATGAACTGGGATTCAGATATCCGAAAATAAACACCGCCACGTGTACCGACTGTGGACTATGCTCAACAGTCTGTCCGGTCAACAATCCCACAAGTAAATCGTTCCCTTCCGATTGTTATGCATTTGCCCTGAGATTACCCCGTGAACTTGAGAAATCGTCATCCGGAGGTGCCGCAACAGCCATTGGAGCCCACATTATATCTACCGGAGGCGTGGTATATGGCTGCTCGGGCGAAGATATCCATCATGTGGAACACATCCGTGTGGATTCACTTCCGGATCTCGCTTCTTTGCGAGGATCAAAATATGTTCAAAGCGATTGCCGTGGAGTATATAAATCACTTCGGGCTGATCTGCTCGCCGGGAAACAGGTGGTTTTCATCGGAGTCCCCTGCCAGGTGGCAGGCCTGCGCAATTTCCTGCGCAAAGATTATGAGAATCTGCTGACTGTGGATCTCGTCTGTCACGGCGTCCCCTCACAGAGATTGCTGGATGATAATATCGCACGATGCAAGGCCAAAGATCCCGGCATGATTGAAAATTCTGTGCGCTTCCGCCGTAAACGTGATTTTATGTCGCTTTCGGGGGAGATAGAATTCATCTGGTCCTACACCACTTCAAATAACAAGGTCGTGAGAAAAAACTGGTACGATGATCCTTATATGTTTGGCTTCATCGAAGGTCTATTTTACAGGTCTTGTTGCTATGAATGTCCTTATGCATATAGTATCCGTACTTCCGATATTACATTGAGTGACTTCTGGGGTCTACCGGCCCAGGCCGGATATAATACCGGACGTGGCGTATCGTCCATACTTGTAAACACCCCCCGGGGAAGGAAATTCATGGAGGAATTTATCGGCTCATCCGAGTCAACGGCCGAGATCAAACCACGTAAAGCAAGGGAATCCATCAGCTGGAATGGGCAACTCATGCATCCGTCATTTAAATCAATAGCTGTCGATCGCTTCAGGTCACTATATCCTGAAATCGGGCTAAGCAAAAGCGTGGATGCGCTGCTCGGGACAAGAAAAAAGAGATTACTTATAAAGTCATTGCTTCAACGAATAAAGAAACTGCTCTAAAAAAGAAAGCATGATACCAAAGATCATTCATTATTGCTGGTTCGGCGGCCGTCCGCTACCTGAGGATGCAAAGAAATATATCGAGTCATGGAAAAAGTATTGCCCTGATTATGAGATAAGGGAATGGAACGAATCCAACTTCGATATTGATCTTTATCCATTTACCCGCGAAGCATACGATTCCCGGAAATTTGCATTCGTCACGGACGTGGTGCGTCTGTATGCGCTGTATAATTTCGGTGGTATATATATGGATACTGACGTTGAGGTTCTCCGCCCGCTTGATCCCTTTCTCAGACATAAGGCATTCTCGGGGTTTGAGGATGACACACACGTACCGACCGGTATAATGGCATCCGAGAAAGGCTCAATCTGGGCAAAGGAGAATCTCGACTATTATGACGGACGACATTTCATCACCGGAAACGGAAATCCTGACATAGTAACGAATGTCGAGATCATCACATCATATATGAGAGAAAAAGGTCTGAAATGCGACAACAGCTATCAGGATTTCGACAACCTCATCACAATATACCCCAAGGACTATTTCTGCCCTAAATCGCACGAGACAGGCAAAATCCATCTGACGGATAACACTGCGACCATACATCATTTCGCAGGCTCGTGGCTGAGCGACATCGAGGCCGAAGCATTAAAGGTATCCCGCAGATTGCATCGTTTGCCCGAGGGAATGCGCATATATGTGAGCAAGTTCATCGCCTTCATCAAGGTCAAGGGCCTGCAAGCGGCACTAAGACAGACTTGGGACAGAATAACACGATAAGAAACCACACGTAATGAAAAAGATAATGCTCGTCTTCGGCACCCGTCCGGAGGCAATCAAAATGGCTCCACTCGTAAAAGAGCTGGAAAAACATCCGGATAAATTCGAAACAGTTGTTTGTGTCACAGGACAGCACCGTCAGATGCTCGATCAGGTGCTTGATATCTTCTGTATAAAACCTGACTATGATTTAAATATCATGAAACAAGGTCAGGACCTGTATGATGTGACCTCACGTGTACTCACAGGAATGAGAGATGTGCTTTCAGAGTCGTGTCCGGATATCGTACTTGTCCATGGCGATACCACAACCTCAATGGCCGCAGCTCTCGCAGCATTTTATCAGCATATACCCGTGGGTCATGTCGAGGCCGGTCTCCGTACCAGAAATATATACTCCCCATGGCCGGAAGAAATGAACCGTCAGATCACAGGCAGAATAGCCACCTATCACTTCTCTCCCACCCCTCTGAGCCGGTGCAATCTGATAGAGGAAGGAATTAGCGAAGATAAGATCACCGTAACAGGCAATACCGTGATTGACGCGTTGCTGATCATGGTTGAGCGGATCAGACAATCCCAACTCCTCAGGGCAGAACTTGAATCAACTATATCCGAATCCGGATATGATCTCAATCGCCTTGAAAACGGACGCCGGATGGTGCTTATCACCGGACATAGGCGTGAAAACTTCGGAGATGGTTTCATCTCAATCTGCAAAGCCATAAAGACACTGAGTCAGAAATATCCGGATGTTGACTTCGTATATCCGATGCACCTGAATCCCAATGTAAGGCGTCCGATAAAAGAGGTGTTCGGAGAGAACCATAATGATGAGTCTGGTAATCTTTTTTTCATAGACCCACTCGAATATGCGTCATTCGTATGTCTCATGGAAAAATCAGCTATCGTACTTACCGATAGCGGTGGTATACAGGAGGAAGCACCCGGATTAGGGAAACCTGTACTCGTGATGCGTGATACCACTGAACGCCCCGAGGCACTCTCCGCAGGAACTGTGCGTCTTGTCGGGACTGACTATGATAGAATTATCCACGAGCTATCATCGCTCCTCGACGATAGCGAACACTATTCAAAAATGAGCCGTGCAGTCAACCCCTATGGCGATGGAAAGGCCTGCTGTAGAATTGTCGAGGCCCTGTCGTAATGAATCTGAAAATTCCATTTCTTCCGTTTTTTTATCATTCAACTCAATGGGAGGTATTGCAAAAACGGAGAATTATTCTTAACTTTGCATCGCTTTAGGGAGCTATACGGCTTCTTGGGCTATAAGGATTGTCTTATGGTGTAATGGTAGCACTGCAGTTTTTGGTTCTGCCTGT
>CAJUKP010000001.1 GCA_910587165.1 uncultured Duncaniella sp. | reverse complement strand
TTCAGGGCAGAAGACATCCATGAGATTGGATGCATATAAGGTAACTTCCTTTTGTCTCATATATAATTCTAGAACGTAAATATTTTAACAAATTTAGTTTGATTAGCCTCATGGATGTCTTTTTGGTTAAATTATCCCTAATCATCGGTCACATAGCTACAGCTATGCTCCCTCTGATTATGAATAATTTACCTCAAAAATACATCCACTCTGGTTTCACATTTGTGTTTAAACAACCTCTTATTTCACAAGCACTTTCTCCACAGCGGAGCCCTGACGCTTGATGTAGAGGCCCGGGGTGAGGGCGTCGGCGTTGACACGGATACCGTTGAGGTTGAAGTATTCCACGGGAGCGAGAGAGTTGTCGGCGCCGATGTTCTCAATGCCGCTCTCCTGACCCTTCTCGGCGATCTCGATGGTGGTCACCTGGAAGTAGTGGGTGGGAACCTGCCCCAGGGCAGTGGTGAGCTGCAGACCCACGCAACCGATCTGGCCTGCCATCGAGGCGGGAATGTCGGCGCGGTAGGTTCCGAAGGCCATCGAGCCGGTGGTGTGATCGACACCGATGGGACGGAGGATGAAGTCTTCAAGCTTATTCATGCCCTCGACAGTGTTCTTGGGGCCGATGTGGAGACTCACTGTCTCTTCATCAAACACACGGGCCACGAAAGTGACGGTGTATTCCTTGCTCTCCTCGAATCTGACGGGGGGCGAGATGAGCCATTCGTCGGCATCCTTGGTGTTGGCGTCGATAGAGGTGGGCGACACGATATATTCGGCACACTGCTCGTAGTCACCGAAGATAGCGTGGCCCAAAGTGGTGCCGTAGAGCCATGTCAGACCGTCATTGTTGTTGTCGTAGGCCATCCAGCTGTTGAAGAGAGTGTTCTGGTCGAGGAAGTCCTCTCTCACGGGAGCGGTCTTGACGGGACCGGCGATGAACTCGGCGGAGGTTCCGACTGTCTCGCCCTGGGCGTTCTTGGCAATCACCTGATAGCTGTAGCGGAGCATACGGCGGCTGAAGAATGTGTCGGTAGCCTTGGTTTCCTTGATACCCTCTGCCACCTTGTAGTTGTCGGGGAGACGTACCACGTCATAGCTTACGCTCGCGGGGTCGTAGGTGCCGAAGTGGAAGCCGCTGACGGGAGCGGTCCAGGAGATCTCTGTGGATGCGAAGTCATCGGCCACCACAACCTTGATGTCGCCGGCCACAGCGGGACGGTCATGGCCGATATAGGCGAACGCGGGGGTCTTGGGACCATCACCCTCACCATTGTAGACGATCACGTCATAGCGGTACATACCATCCTCGCCGAAATCCTTCTCGGCCCAGACAATCTTCTGGCCGGGAGTGACTGCTTCGGTGGAATATGCCACCTCAACACCGTCGCGGTAGATGGCATAGCCGTTGATCGAGGTCAGATCGTCGCCGCCGAATGTCTTGACGGGAAGGCTGAACGACACATCAGTGCCATTGCCCTCGGCATTGCTGACAGCCTTGAAGTCGGTCACAGCTCCGGGAGCATCGAAACCACCCTCGGCATAGGGGATGTACATACCCTGGAAACGGGCATTAGAGCCGATCTCGCCATAGTCGGTTATGCTGAATCCTTTCACGTCGGATGTGTAATCCTGTCCGGCGGGAAGCACGGGCACCTTGATGGCGCGCAGATGGGTGGTGCGGCCACGGTCGCCGAGGTCAAGACCCTCATCGTTGTTGAAATCGGAGGTGGTGCAGGAGCCCCAATAGAGCTCGCCTGTGGTGTGGTCGAACTCAATGGTCTGGTTGGCCGACAGGCCCGGACATTTTGTGTCGAACACGGGGGTGGCCACACCGTTGGTCAGGTTGATCTGATAGAGCCATCCGTCGTGGTCGATGGTGAAGACACGGCCGTTGGCATCGGCGGCGATGACACCGCCGCGGGCCTTGCATACAAACTTGAGCGAGCCGTCGGTCATGCTCAGTTCATAGATGCCTGTGCCCTCCTCCGAGCCGTAGCAGATGGCATAGATCTTCTTGTTTAGGATGTCGTATGTCATGTCGGAGGGCTTGAAGGTGGCGCCATCCTGTTTCCAGTCGCCTATCTCCTCCACCAGTCCGTTGGCAAGATTGTAGGTCATCACCGGAAGAGCATCGGGCTCCCCCATCGAAGATGAGAACTTGTAGGGGCAGGCATAGTAGATGCCCTCGGCGCAGGTGAGGGCATACATACCTACAGTGCCGTCATAGCCAAGCAGGAGCTCATTGTCGCCGGGATAAGCGAAGGTCTGCTTCGAGAATCCGTATTCCGGATAATTGGCATTGTTGAAATGCTCGTTGGTGAGGAAAAAACCGTAGAAAGTACGGTTTCCATGCTCAACAGCCGTCTGAGCCTGAGCGTTCTGACCGGAAAGAACCGCCATGAACGCAGAAGCTGCAAAAGCGAGTATTGATTTGTTCATGCTGTTTGTTATGTGATTGTTGGTGTTATCTTTGGCAAGATGCTTTCTTTGTTCTGCAAAATTACACACAAATTAATAATATTTGAACAATACACCGTTAATGTTTATTAATTTTATGGCACTTTGCCATGACATATTGCATTTCTAAAACTTTTTTAAGAATTTTGCATATAGCAAATCCTATATATACAAACCGATTTCATTTTTTGTAATGAGAATAAGTATATCCTCCATTCTGACCGGTCTTTTTCTGACCGCGTCACTCTCCACCCTCGCGGTTCCGGCCAAGCCGGGTCTGCTGAGCATCACACAGCCCGACGGCTCCGTGGTCGAGGCTTATCTTACCGGCGACGAGCACGGTCATTATTATGAGACACCCGCAGGAGAGATCCTGATGGAAGGTGCCGACGGCTACCTGTGCCGCGCCGCCATCGGCACCGACGGCAATCTCGAGGCCGTGGCCGCTCCCACCGGTGTGGCCACCCCCGCCGCCGAAGCCCTGGCCATACGCCAGGCCGTATCAGCCAGCCGCGTGACAGCCATCGACAATCTCAAAGCACCGCGCCGCATCGCTCCCGCCGCCATCCCCCGCACATTCCCCACCACCGGCGAGGTGCGTGGACTCATCATCATGGCCGAGTTCCAGGATGTGAAATTCTCATCCAAGGCCACCCGCGAGCTTTATGACCGCAAGGTCAACGAGCGCGGTTTCTCCGACGAATCGACATACGGCAGCGTGATCGACTATTTCACCGAGCAGAGCCAGGGGAAATTCACTCCCAAGTTTGACGTCGTAGGCCCCGTCACCCTCCCCCACGACCGCAAATGGTATGGCGACGGCTCCCTCGGAATGGAGCGCATTGATGATTTCTACCGCGACGCCTGCAAGGCTGCCGACGAGGCCGGGGTGGACTTCACACAGTATGACGTGAACGAAGACTACTTCGTCGACTTCGTGTTCGTGGTCTTCGCCGGCCACGGGCAGGCCCAGGGTGGCCCGGTAGAGTCGATCTGGCCCGTCATGAAGGACCTCTCCAACTCGGTCTATGACTACTTCGATATGATGAACCTCTCCGTTGCCGCCTGTGCCTGCGAGTTGAAGGGTGGTAAAGGGGAAGTGCTCGACGGCATTGGCACCGTATGCCATGAGTTCAGCCACATACTCGGCCTGGCCGACATCTACGACCCCTCCTACAGCGGCGCCCACGGCATGGCCCACTTCGACATCATGGACATGGGCACCTACAATGACAACCAGGTGACTCCCTCGGGCTATACAGCCATGGACAAGTACACCCTCGGATGGCTCGAGCCTGATGTGCTCGACGAGACCGCCAAGGGTGTCACACTCGAAAGCTTCGCCGATACAAACAAGGCATATTTCATTGTCAACCCCGACAACACCAACGAATACTTCACCCTCGAGAACCGCCGTCAGGAGGGATGGGACAAGGGAATACCCAACCACGGCATGGTGATAAGCTATTGCCACTACGACGCCCAGCACTGGAAGCGCAACACCGTCAACTCTCCCGCCATAGCCGGCTATGAGCACGTCCGCATCGTGGCTGCCGACAATGTGTGGAACACCGAGGGAACCGGCGAGCAGGGCGACCCCTTCCCCGGCAGCCAGAATGTGACCTCTTTCGGCCCCGGCAACTCGGCATATATGTGGCAGTCGACCCGCAAGGCCCCCATCTTCACCCTCAACAACATCTCCGAGAGCCCCGAAGGTCTCATCACATTTGACTTCAACAGCGGCACCACCGCCATCGGCGATATCACAGCCCCGGCAGAATCCGCGGTGACAGTTGCCGGCAACGACATCCTGGCTCCCGAAGGCTCGGAAGCTTTCGACCTCTCCGGACGCAGAGTCGGACTCACATCGCTTCCTGCAGGCATCTATGTGGTGCGCACACCCTCGGCCACAGTCAAGGTGGCCGTGAAGTAAGGAACATCAATCAAGCCATTCATCATTTTTCTAACCCATCAACTCATTTTTAAATGTACAAGAAGTTTCTACTCTTCATCTTCACGATGATAGCAGGGTTCTTCGCCGCATCGGCCCAAAGCGTGGTGATCGACGTGGACAATGCCAAGAACGTGAGGGTGTACACCTATCAGAAGGGGGATATCACCCTTACTGACGGTATGAACCGCTTCACAGATCTGACTTCTGACGTCTCTCCACTGGTGATCGAGCCCGCCAACGGCGCGACCATCAAGAAGGTCACCAAGAACGTTACGGATGAAATCAGTCCCTCAGGCGACGGTTTGTACCGCATCGGCATCGAAGGCAGCATGATGATCAAGATCGAGACCGAGGGCAACGGCGGAGGTGAAGTCACCACCGAAGTGGGCCTCACCCTCTCCGCCATGGGCAACCCCGGCAGCTTCACCGCCAAGGCAGGTGATCTCGATGTGACCATAGGCTCGGAGATGAAAGTTGCCTCAGGCACCGAAGTGACCATCTATCCCGCCACAGGTTATGCCGTCGAGAAGGTGGCCGACCTCTTCGGCACCACCGTAGGCCAGGCCAACGCCGACGGCACATACACCTTCGCGGTAGGCACCGAGCCATCCAACTGGTATTACGTCTATACGAAGGTGACCGGTCTGTCGTTCACCATCGACCCCGACTATGCCCCCAACGTGGCAGTCTATCTTGACGCCAAGCCCAACGGGAAAAAACAGCCCGTGACCCTCAATGCCAACGGCACAACCACCGTGGTCACCTCAGCCGATATGCAGCCCGTGCTCTTCGAAGCCACCGAGGGCGCCGAGATTGTCGGTGTGACACGCAACGGAGAAGAAGTGCCCTATCTCGAAGGAGGCCAGTCAGGAATGGCAGGCTATATGAGCTCATTCGCCGAGGGTGACGCATTTGTTGTCACCACCAAGGGCCGTCTCATCGACTTCACCTTCGTGGCACCCGAAGGCAACGCTCCTCTCGAGAGCTACGTCTTCAGTCTCGCCGACGGCACAGTGCTTTCACTCTCCGGTATGGAGCAGAAAGTCCAGCTTCCCCTCGGCGCCAAGGTCTATATCAAGCCCCTTCCCGGCACCGACTACCGCTATGTGCTGTCGACAAGCACCGCCAACGACATGAAAGAATGGGTGCGCGCCCTTGCCGACGACCAGGCCAAGATCTACGGCACCCGCTCGACACAGGTTACACTCAATGTCGACAATGCCGCCCGCGTATCCGTCAAGCAGTCAAACGGCCGCGGCGATGCCCTCACCCTCACCGACGGTGAGAACAAGTTTGATTTCTCAGCACTCCGCAACTCCCTCGCCATCACTCCCACCGAGGGCAATCTGATCATGTCCGTCAAGCTTGACGGCAACGCCATCGAGCCCAACCGCAACGGAGTATATCTGGTGACCGTGGCCGAAGGTTCATACGTCGACATCGAGTCGCGCAAGATACCCGGCGATGTGGCAGTATCGTTCGTGCTCAACGAGGGTGCCAGCCTCTCATGGCTCACCGCCACAGCCGACGGAGAGCCATTCCAGCTCGCCCCGTCCATCACCCTCAAGTCAGGCTCGGCCATCACCGTGGCTCCCGCGCTCGGCTACAGGATTGACACACTCACCACCTCGACACCCGGATGCAATGTGGTGAAGGACTCAGAGACAGGCATATACACCCTCACAGTCGGTGAACTCGCCGATGCCGCCACATTCTCGGTGGTAGTGAACGAGATCACCGCTGAGGAAGGCAATGCGCTCGTGGTCATCAAGACCTCCTCGCCTTACCTCACGTTCCTCGACCGCAATCCCGACGGAACAACTGAAAAGAAGCTCACACTCGACCAGGTGAACGAGGTGAAGATCGGCAACAACGTCTACTTCTCAACCTATACCTCAGGCGTCTACATCAAATATGTCAAGGTCAACGGCACCGACTATCCCGACGCCCGTGACAAGCGTTTCTTCTCGGTCACCATCACCGGCAACTCCACCATCGAGGTAGAGACCTATCAGAAGGTCGATGTGGCCACTGTCAACACCATGGACACCATCGCCCACGTGACCAGCGGCAGACTCTACATCGTCGGCCCGGACGGCAACAATGTGCAGCACCTCGAGTGTGAGGTCGGCCAGACCCTGACATTCAAGGTGGAGACCACCGTAGGCTACAAGTTCACCGGCATCGAGAAGTTCTATCCCGACCCTGTCGTGAATGTAGAGGGCTACACCTACACCATCACAGAAAATGATGCCGATATGGGCATGATCCAGTTCCGTGCGATAATGGTCAAGGATGAGGAGAACCCCTCATATACCGTCAGGACAAAGGGTATCTACGCAACCGTCGACGGTATGCCTGACTCACAGGTAGGCTACGTCTACATCTATACCGGCGAAGGGGAACCCACCGAACCCAACGAGCATTGGGTGACCGACTACACCGCGGCAGAAGGAGAGAAGGTCCGCCTTATATGTCTCTGCCACAAGGATTACACTCTGTTGAGCTATTGCCTTGCCGATGGCTATCCCAACTCCACCTTCCCCGGTGTCTACTACACCGTCAACGGTAATGATGCCAATGCCGAAGGTACAATCTGGGTTACAGGTGTGGTAGAGCCCAAGGGCTCCGGTATAGAAGGCGTAGTGGCCGACGGATCCCTCAGCTATGACCGCAGCAGCTCTACCCTCGTGAGCGCAACCACCACCCACATCTATTCCACCTCAGGAGCGGCAGTGCTCACCGCCGAGGCCGGCAGCACAGATCTCTCCGCACTTCCCGCGGGTGTCTACATCGCTGTGGCAGCCGACGGCAAGACCCTCAAGTTCGTCAAATAACCCTCCGAGGTTGACATAATGAAAAGAATGGCTTCCGGTTTTTTTAGCCGGGAGCCATTTTTTTTCATCACCGAGTGAACCATTCCGGGCCATGAACGTTTCTAAGGTATAAGATTACTTTTTCCATTGCAAGAAATGTGATAATGATTGGTTTATTGTCAAACGAGGAGTCGACGTGATGTCAACTCCTCGCTTGGTTTTTACCGGTCAAGACAGTCAGGACAGTCAGGACAAGGATACAGAAGGACAAAAGGAAAAAAGAAACAAAATAAATTTTTGTTCAGATATAATCAGTCTGATGAATCTGAATCCAAATAATTATTTTGTTTCTTTTTTCCTTTTGTCCTTCTGTATCCTTGTCCTGATCTGTCTTCAGTGTCTCATGGCTACTGCCACATCGGCGCCGGAGGGGGCCTGATAGATGCGCAGGCCGAAGCGGGGGATGACAGCCATGACATGATCCATGAGCAGGGCCTGATAGTGTTCGTAGGGCTTCCAGTCCGTGTAGGAGGTGAAAAGATATATCTCTATGGGCACACCATAAGGGGTGGGAGCCAGCTCGCGCACCATGCTGATCATGGAGTCCGAGGTCTTCAGCGCGGGAAGTGTGGAGATATAGTGCTCGAGATAGAAGCGGAAGAGGGTGAGATTGGCCACCAGCCCTTCCAGCCCGGCGGCACATTCCATCCAAGGCTCACCGGCCCATTGCTCAAGCTGTCCGGGTGTGCAGAAAGCCACGGTGTTGACATCAACGGTGAACGCGCGCATGATGCGGCGGCCGGATGAGTCCTTCATCCCGCGCCAGTTCTGGAACGATTCGCTCACGAGAGCGTAGGGAGGGACTGTGACGACGGTCATGTCGAAATTACGTATCTTCACCGTAGTGAGTCCCACCTCGAGCACATTTCCGTTTATGTTACGGGCAGGGACTGTGATCCAGTCGCCGGGACGCAGCATATCGTTGAGCGTGAGCTGGACACCGGCCACCATACCCATGATCGAGTCCTTGAACACCAGCATGAGCACCGTCGCGGCCGCTCCGAGACCGGTGATGACCACCACGGGATTCCTGTTGATCAGGATCGACACCACAATTATCACGCCGATGGCCACGGTGATCACCTGGAGCATCTGGCGTATGCCCTGAAGGGAGCGCGCCCGCTCGGAGGCCTTCTCGGTCAGGATGGCGTATGCCGCCACGATGATGCGGTTGATTAGATGCACTATCACGGCCACCATCAGTATGTTGAGGCAGACCACGGCCATAGCGGCCATACGGGGATAAAGCGACAGCGCATCCGGCAGGGTGGTCTGTAGCAGCAGGACAGCCACAAACTCGGCCACCACTCTCAGCAGACGTCTGTTGAAGAGAATGTCGTCCCAGGCGGCTTCGGTCCTTGTCACCAGATGCGACACGACAGGAATAACATAACGCGTGATCAGGGCGAACACCACCCACGACAGCATGATGGATGCTACCGCGACGAGCAGCGTGGAGCAGAGGGGATTCCATTCCCCCGCAAGGCCCCACTCCCCAAACCACCGCGAGGCAAGATTCAGAAAATATCCGGCATCAGTCATGTTTCTTTCTTCGTAGATAAGATATCGTGAGGCCGGAGGGACGGGTTTCCATTCCTCCGGCCTCACGATAGAGTAAGGATTTATTTAAGACTCCATTCGGCGCCGTCCTTGGTATCCTTGATCACAAATCCGGCAGCTGAAAGGCGGTCACGTATCAGATCGGAGGTGGCCCAGTCTTTCGAGGCTTTAGCCTTCGCACGCATCTCGAGCACAAGGTCCATGGCCTCCTCAAACGGCTTGAGGGCCGATGAGTCGCTACCTTCGGTCAGTTCGGTGCGTATGCCGAGGATATCGACCAGGAATGTGTCGAACACACCTTTGAGTTCATCAATATCAGCCTGTGTGGCAGTGGCCTTACCATCCTTGACGGAGTTGACCATACGGAGCGCATCAAACAGATGTGCTATCACCACCGGCGTGTTGAGATCATCGTCAAGAGCCTCGTAGCAGTTGCGGCGCACCGAGCTGACGTCGATGGTCGAAGTCTCCGAAGGAGTGAGCTCCTGCAGGCGGCGATAACCCTCGAGCATACGTCCGAGAGCCTTCTCGGAGGCCTGGAGAGCCTCGTTGGAGAAGTCGACAGTGCCGCGGTAGTGGGCCTGGAGGATGAAGAAGCGGATCGTCATAGGCGAGTAGGGCTGCGTGAGCAGCGGGTGAGAGCCGCTGAAGAACTCGTCGAGGGTGATGAAGTTGCCCAGCGACTTGCCCATCTTCTTGCCGTTGATGGTGATCATGTTGTTGTGCATCCAGTAGCGCACGGTCTCGTGGCCGTTATGAGCCATGCTCTGCGCTATCTCGCACTCATGGTGGGGGAACATGAGGTCCATGCCGCCTCCGTGGATGTCGAACGATTCGCCAAGGTATTTCTCGCCCATGGCGGAGCATTCGAGATGCCATCCGGGGAATCCCTCGCTCCAGGGTGAGGGCCAGTGCATTATATGCTCGGGAGAGGCCTTCTTCCAGAGGGCGAAATCGGCGGGATTGCGCTTCTGCTCCTGGCCGTCGAGGGCACGTGTGGTGGAGAGAAGCTCGTCGATGTTGCGGCCCGACAGCTTGCCGTAGTGATGGGCGGCGTTGTACTTGGGCACATCGAAGTAGACTGACCCGTCGCTGATATAAGCGAATCCGGCATCAAGAATCTTCTTGACATACTCGATCTGCTCGATGATATGGCCGGAGGCATGGGGCTCTATCGAGGGGGGAAGCACATTGAGCGCATCCATGGCCTTGTGGTAGCGTGTGAGATAGTGCTGCACCACCTCCATCGGCTCCACATTGTCGAGACGGGCCTTCTTGGCAATCTTGTCCTCGCCGTCGTCGGCATCATGTTCGAGATGGCCCACGTCAGTGATGTTGCGCACATAGCGCACCTTGTAGCCCAGATGAAGCAGGTAGCGGAAAAGGATGTCGAATGTGATGGCCGGACGGGCGTGGCCGAGATGGCCGTCGCCATAGACGGTCGGACCGCACACATACATCCCCACCCTACCCTCATGGAGCGGCTTGAAAAGCTGCTTTGTGCGGGTGAGGGTGTTATAGATCGTAAGATTGTTGGATATCATCCCGTGACAACGTTTCAGGCCTTGCCGCCCATGATGAAGGGGTTGGGTATCTCACCGGGGTTGCCACCCTGGTTGACGGGGCGTTTGGGACGGATCTCTCCGAAAGTTGCCTCGTATTTCTTGACATTCTCCATGAGGGCGCCGAGGAGGTTCTTGGCATTCTCGGGGCTCATGATGATGCGGCTCTGCACCTTGGCCTGGGGCATATTGGGGGCCATGGTGATGAAGTCGACGAAGAATTCGTTGGGGCCGTGGGTGATCACGGCGAGGTTGGAATAGATACCTTTTGCCACCTCGGGGGTGAGCTCGATCTTTATTTCATTCTTGTTGGGTTCCATAGTTGTAATGTGGGTTTGTTGGATGGGTATTTTTCAGAGTTTCTTTGCTGTATAGATCGTGCAGGTGCCGAATGTGAGCGGGATGGCGCGTGGGGATGTGAATCCGGCAGCCTCGAGGATGGCACACATGGCGCCGGCCTGCGGAACGGCGGCGATGGATTCGGGCAGATAACTGTAGGCGCGCACATCCTTGCTGACAAGCCGTCCGACGGTGGGGATGACGTGACGTGTGTATAGATTGTAGAACGGCGTGACAAACTTCGAGCGTGGGGTGGAGAGCTCGAGTATCACAACACTGCCACCCGGACGGAGCACACGGTGCATCTCGCGGTATCCGGCCTCGATGTCGGCGAAATTGCGGACGCCGTAGGCACAGGTCACGGCATCGAACGAGGAGTCGGGAAACGGGAGCAGCAGACAGTCGCCCAGACCGAGCGTGACGGTGTCGTCGAGCCCTTCGGCGGTTACTTTCCGGCGTCCGATCTCCACCATCTCTTCCGAGAGGTCTACCCCGACCACCGTGACGGGATCGAGGCTGCGGGCGAGGCGTATGGCCAGATCGCCGGTGCCTGTGGCCACGTCGAGTATATCGTCGTGGGGTGAAGAGGCCAGAAGCTTCACGGCCTTGCGGCGCCAGAGCTTGTCAATGCCGAACGTCATCGCCCGGTTCATGAAATCATAAGCCGGGGCGATGGCGTCAAACATTTCGCGTACCTGCTCCGTCTTGTCGCGGGAGTCGGCACCGTAGGGGGTTATATTCTCTACTTCCTGCACTTACTCTTAGAGTGAAAGATTTGTGAGGCAGTCGAGGACGTTGCGGGCGATGCGGTCGTCGAGATGCTCTTCGGGAGCCTTGACAAATTCCTTGCCTGTGATGTGCTCGTAGAGCTCGATGTAGCGCTCGGACACCTCGTTGCAGAATTCGTCGGTCATCTCGGGCACCTGCTGTCCCTCCTTGCCCATGAATCCGTTGGCCATGAGCCACTCGCGCACGAATTCCTTTGAGAGCTGGCGCTGGGGCTCGCCCTTGGCCAGACGCTCCTCGTAGCCGTCGGCATAGAAGTAGCGCGACGAGTCGGGGGTGTGGATCTCGTCGATGAGTATCACCTTGCCTTCACGCAGGCCGAACTCGTATTTCGTATCGACGAGAATGAGGCCTTTCTCGGCAGCCATCTCCGAGCCTTTCTTGAAGAGCGCGCGGGTGTAGGCGGCCATTGTGTCGAACTGCTCGGCAGTGACGATGCCCTGGGCTATCGCCTCCTCACGCGAGATGTTCTCGTCGTGACCGGCGTCGGCCTTGGTGGTGGGTGTTATGATGGGTTCGGGGAAACGCTGGTTCTCCACCATTCCCTCGGGGAGCTTCACGCCGCACAGTTCCCTCATGCCGGCTTTGTATTCGCGCCATGCGCTTCCGGCGAGATAGCCGCGGATGATCATTTCGAGCTTGAGGCCCTCGCATTTGTAGCCCACGGTGACCATCGGATCGGGCACCGCGATCTTCCAGTTGGGCACGAGGTCGGCGGTAGCGTCGAGCATCGAGGCAGCTATCTGATTGAGAGCCTGACCTTTGTAGGGGATTCCTTTGGGGAGGATCACGTCAAAAGCCGAGATGCGGTCGGTGGCCACCATCACGAGCAGGTCGTCGCCGATGGTGTAGACGTCGCGCACCTTGCCATGATAGACAGCCGATTGGCCGGGAAAATGGAAATCTGTGTTTACCAGTGTTGTAGCCATGATATATGAATCAATGATGGGGTTATTGTTTCCGCAAAGTTAATGATTTTATTTTGAAAAGAGAGAGAAGTCACCTCACATCTTCCCATTCGGCATCGCTCACCTGAGGTTCGCGCGGTGTGTAGCGCGATGAGGCAGAGTCTGTGGCGGTGAAGTCTATCTTTTCGTCAATCTCCACAAAATCAATGTATTCGCCATCCTCGCGGGTGAAAATCTTTCCGCGCCGGCGGGAGGGGCGCCGATCGGAGGAGGAAGCATCCTCGCGGCGTGGCATTCCATCGGGATCCATGCCGAAGGCGCTGCCATAGGACTGACGGAAAAAATCGTTGATTTTCTGCTCGTACTTGCGCCGGATATATGCAGCCGCGAGCGGCTTGACGACAAGCCAGAGAAAATATATAATCAGAATTGTGAATATAAGTGTCAACATCTGTTCTTAATATGCTATTTCTTGCAAAGTTAGCACTTTTCAGCCGATATAGCCCATACGGGGATGCAAAAAAATCATAATAAGCCACCTCACCGCCGCCAGAAAGAGGGGAGAAGAAGCACAAGGAAGGTGAAGAGTTCTATGCGCCCCACGAGCATATCGACGATGAGAAGCCATTTCACCGCATGGGGGAGCAGCCAGTAGCCGCCCCCGGCTCCGGTGACTCCGTAGCCCAGACCGTTGCACCCGATGCACGAGGCCACCATGAAGAGGGAGTCGGTGAAACTGTAGCCCCACAGCGTGATGATGGCCGATGAGCCTATCGTGACGGCCATATAGAGTGTGACAAACGCGGATATGCGCGACATGAGGCTCCCCTGGAGTGCCGTCCCGCTGAGATTGACCACATAGGTGCGCTTGGGGAAGATGGTTTTCTGTATCTCGTTCCTGAAGTTGCGGCAGAGGGCGAGCACCCTGTCGACCTTTATGCCGCCCGAGGTGGATCCGGCACACGATCCGCACAGCATGAGCAGTATGGTCATCATGAGCGCGAACGGCCCCCACCCCTCGGCCTCGGCCACCGAGAATCCGGTGGAGGTGATGGCCGACACAACATGAAACAGGGGGTAGACGAGGGTCGCGCCGACACTGCCTCCGCTCTCCCCTCTTATGAATGCCGAGAAGAGAAACAGGATGTAGGCGGCGAGCAGCAGGACGGTGAAGAAACGCACCACATCGTTGCGCAGAAGCTTGGCCGGGCTCTGCCTGAAGCCGGAATATATGAGCATGAAGTTGAGTCCGGCCACATACATCACGGCGGCCAGGACAAGATAGACATAATCGGAATGCCAGAAGGCTATCCCTTCGTTGCGGGTGGTGAATCCGCCGGTGGCCACGGCAGCGAAAGTCTGGCATACGCTGTCGAACAGATCCATCGGCCCCGCCCACAGAAGAAGCACCGACACGACGGTGAGCACCGAATAGACGCCCCACAGCGACAGGGCTGTCTGCCTGATGCGGGGATGGAGCTTGCTGTGGGTGATTCCGGTGGCCTCGGCATTGAACATGGATATGCCTGTGGCCCTGTTGAGCTCGGGAAGGACGGCAAGCATGAACAGGATGATGCCGAGACCGCCTATCCACTGGGTGAGCGCACGCCAGAAGAGGACACCGTGGGAATGGGCCTCGACATCGGAGAGCATACTCGCGCCTGTGGTGGTGAAGCCGGAGATTATCTCGAACATACCGTCGGTGAATCCTATCGGATTGTCGCTCAGCATCAGCGGTATCAGCCCGAAGAGACCGAACACCACCCAGACGGTGGCCGTGATGATGAATCCCTCACGGGCACGTATGGTGGTGTCGGCGCTGCGACGGGTGAGCGCCTCGGCCACACCTCCCGCCACCACCGCGGCGGCGGCGCCGACGGCGAACCCGCGCCAGTCGGACTCGCCGTAGAGCAGACATATCACCAGAGGGAGCAGCATGACCACCCCTTCTATCATCACCAGCCGTCCGAGAATACGGACAATGGCTCCGGCTCTTATGGAACTTTTCATAATCATGGGAGAGTATTGGTCAACGGAACAGCCGTTCCACTTTGCCGAGGGCACCGGCCTTGAAGAACACCAGCACACGGTCGCCCGGAACTATCCTTGTCCGTCCCTCGACCAGAGAGGCCTCGCCATCGTGGATGAGACCGCCGATGGTGAGATCGCGGGGTATGTCAAGCTCCGACACCGGACGCCCGGTGATGCGTGTGCCCGGGGCGGCGGTGATGCTGGTTATCTCGGCTTTGTCGAGCGACAGGCACTGGGCCGAGGTGTCGGACCCCGAGTCGAGCAGCAGGTTGAGGATGCGCCCGGCATTGAGAAGTTTCTTGTTGATTATCTTGTCGATGGAGAGGCTCTCCGCCTCGGGCATATACTGGAGTTCCTCGATGCGGGCCAACGTGCCCCCCACCCCGTGCTGACGGGCCACCATGCAGCTCACGATATTGGTCTCGGAGCTGCCTGTGAGGGCCAGGAAGATATCGCATCGCCCGATCCCTTCCTCGCGGAGTGTGGCCACATCGTTCGCGGCGGCATTGACCACCACCACAGAGGGAAACCGCGAGGCAATCACCGCGCACCGGCTCCGGTCATGGTCGATCACGGTCACATTGTAGGCACCGCGGAGTTCCTCGAGCAGATTCTCGGTGACGCGTCCGGCTCCGGTGACCATGATGCGCCTGACATTGCGGACTTTCTTGCCGCACACGGCGGGGAGCAGATCGAGGTTTTCGGGAAGGACCGAGAAATATATCGTGTCACCCTCGAGGAGCCTGTCGTCACCGCGGGGAATGATGATATCTGATCCGCGTCTGATGGCCGACACATGGAAACGGCGGGGATTGCCCGAGACCTCACGCAGAGCCTTGCCGCACAGCTCGCCTCCAGCCTCCATGCGCACACCGGCCACATACAGCTCTCCGCGGTGGACAGGCATCCACTCGCTCACCCAGCTGTGGTCGATGAACCTGGCTATCTCTCCGGCAGCCAGCCGCTCGGGGAAAATGGTGCGGTCCACACCGTTGCGGGCCAGCATCTCGCCGGAGGGCCCGGATGCGAACTCGGGATTGTCTACCCTGGCCACGCAGCGCCGTGCCCCGCAGGCCTTGGCGAGCTGGCAGGCTATGATATTGACCGTCTCGTCGGGAGTTACGGCCACAAAGAGTCCGGCGGAGTCAACGCCACACTCCATGAGAGCCGAGGCCGACATGGGATTGCCCTCGAAAGTGATGAAATTGCCCGTCGCGTCGAGACCGGCAAGGTGCTCGCGGTCAGAACCCATGAGCACTATATCCTGATTCTCGGTGGAGAGCATCTCGGCAAGATGCGTACCGGTGTCGCCGTCGCCCGCTATTATTATTCTCATAAAGCAACAAGATGTCTGTTAGAGGGTGCAAATGTAGTGAAAAAACGTTGCAGTCATATAAAAAACATCTTTAAAGGCCGGTCGGACAACTTTCCATCGGATTTTAACGTTTCTTAAAAAGACAGACATCCATTATCATCCACACAACGACCATTATGGAACTACTACTCAACATCATCGGCTACGGCGCCGCCATCTGCATGGTGATGGGGTATCTGCCCCAGGCCATCCACACCATCCGCACCCGCGAGACCGACGGCATAGCACTCCCGACATTCCTGCTGCTCGGCGTGGGCAGCATCCTCTTTGTCGTGCAGGGATTCATGCTCCACAACTGGCCGCTGGTGATCACCAATGTCATCACCACGGTGTGCTCGGCCATCGTGTTCGGCATAAAGATGTATAACGACTATTTCAAGAAAAAATAGCAGGAGACGGCATCCGGATGAGCCGTAAAAGGGAAAATAAGGCCAGAAGGGTTGGAATATTGTATTTTTAACATTATCTTTGCAACCCGAACTTATTTATCACCTTTTTACGACCATGAAAATAAAGCTTATTCTGGCATCGCTGTCGCTCGCGGCGTTGCCGGTCGCCGCTTCAGAACCGGTGCTTCCTTATCAGAACCCCTCACTCACAGCCGTGGAGAGGGCCGAGGATCTGTGCGGCCGCCTCACTCTTGAAGAGAAATCAAGGCTCATGATGAACTCCTCGCCGGCCATCGAAAGGCTCGGCATCCCGGCGTTCGACTGGTGGAGCGAGGCCCTGCACGGCGTGGGACGCAACGGTCTGGCCACAGTGTTTCCATCATGCATAGGCATGGCGGCATCGTTTGACGACGATCTCATCGAGGAGATATTCACCGCCGTCAGCGATGAGGCCCGCGCCAAGAACACCCTCGCACGCCGCGAGGGGAAAAACGGAAAATACAAGGGGCTTTCATTCTGGACCCCGAACATCAACGTGTTCCGCGACCCGCGCTGGGGACGCGGACAGGAGACATACGGCGAGGATCCGTATATGAACGGACGCATGGGCCTGAGAGTGGTCAGAGGTCTGCAGGGAGACGGCTCTGACAAATACTATAAGCTCCATGCCTGCGCCAAGCACTATGCCGTCCACAGCGGACCCGAAAAGACACGCCACCGCATGGACATCGAGCAGCTTCCGGCCCGCGAGCTGTGGGAGACGTATCTACCTGCATTCAAGACACTTGTGCAGGAAGGGAATGTGCAGCAGGTGATGTGTGCCTATCAGCGTTTCGAGGGTTCGCCTTGCTGCGGATCCGACCGTCTGCTCAACTCCATACTGCGCTACGGATGGGGATTCGACGGCCTGGTGGTGAGCGACTGCGGCGCCATAGGCGACTTCTACCGCGAAGGACGCCACGAGGTGTCGAAGGACGCGAAAGCCGCATCAGCCCTGGGCGTGAGAAGCGGAACCGACGTCGAGTGCGGCGGTGTCTACAAGAATCTGCCGGGAGCTGTGAAGCGGGGGGATATCTCCGAGGATGAGATCGACGTGAGTGTCAAGCGTATGCTCAAGGGGCGCTTCGAGCTCGGCGACTTCGACCCCGACTCGCTCGTGTCGTGGACCTCGATACCCATGAGTGTCGTGGCCAGCGACAAGCACAGAGAGCTCGCCCGGAAGATGGGACGGGAACAGATGGTGCTTCTCAAGAACAACGGCATACTGCCCCTCTCGCCCGACGACGGAAAGATCATGGTGATGGGCCCCAACGCCACCGACTCGGCCATGATGTGGGGCATATATTACGGACAGCCCGCCCACACGGTGACCATACTCGAGGGTCTCAACGCCCGCACAGGACGCCAACTCCCTTACTCGAGGGGATGCGCCGTGACACGCATGATCGACGAGGAAAGCGTGTTCGGCAACTTCACCTCACCCGCCGGAAACGGGATGGAGGCGACCTATTGGAACAACACCTCAATGAGCGGATC
Source organism: uncultured Duncaniella sp. (assembly GCA_910587165.1). Taxonomy (GTDB): domain Bacteria; phylum Bacteroidota; class Bacteroidia; order Bacteroidales; family Muribaculaceae; genus Duncaniella. The sequence goes on along the minus strand of CAJUKP010000001.1, from coordinate 214,428 downwards.
GCCCGCCGCCACGGCCCTCTACACCTCCCCCATCCGCCTCGACAACGGCGGCAACACGGTGTTTGCCCCCGGGGTGAACCTCACCAATTTCACCACACGCATCACCGGAAGCTACAAGGCCGACCGTGACGAGACACTGAAGATGGTCTACAACAACGACGACGGACTGCGCATAATCATCAACGGCGACACAATCCACAACCGCTGGCGCAACAGCTCGCTCGAGTTCCGCACACGCGACCTGGCCGTGGAGAAAGGGAAGACATACGACATCCAGGTGGACTATATGCAGCTTGAGGATGGCGCCACACTCAACTTCGACCTCCTGCGCCGCCGCGACGTGACCCCGGCCGATGCTGTGGCGGCAGCCAAAGATGCAGAGACCGTGATATTCGCCGGAGGTATCTCCCCCGACTACGAGCGTGAGGAGGCAAGCGTGAAGGAACCGGGATTTGACAACGGCGACCGCACATCAATCGAGCTGCCCGCACCACAGCGGGCCATCCTGAAGGCTCTCCACGACGCCGGGAAGAAGATAGTGCTCATCAACTGCAGCGGCAGCGCCGTGGCCCTCGCTCCCGAGGACAGCATCTGCGACGCCATTCTCCAGGCATGGTATGCAGGCGAGCAGGGGGGCCACGCGGTGGCCGACGTGATATTCGGCGACTACAACCCCTCGGGCAAACTCCCCGTGACCTTCTACAAGGATGACAGCCAGCTCCCGCCGTTCGACGACTATCTTATGGCAGGGCGCACCTACCGCTACATGAAGGACGAGCCTCTCTACCCCTTCGGCCACGGACTGAGCTACACCACATTCGACATCTCCGCCCCGAGATATGCCGACGGAAAGGTGAAAGTGACCGTGAGCAATACCGGTAAAGTGGCCGGAACCGAGGTGGTGCAGGTCTATATGCGCCGCCCGTCAGACACAGCCGGACCCAACAAGACCCTGCGTGGATATTCACGCGTCGACCTTGCCCCCGGACAGACCCGTGTGGTGGAGATTGACTTCCCACAGTCCCTCTTCGAAAACTGGGACGAGGCCGCCGGCGAAATGCGCGTCGTGCCCGGCGAATATGAGCTGATGGTTGGCCCGTCGAGCGCCGACAAAGATCTCAAGAAAATAAAAGTGACCATCTGACCCGCCCGGGGCCCCTCCTGCCCCGCCGGAGAGTGACACAAACTGAAAAGTCTATTTGAATACAGGCAGTCCGGGGTTCCGGATTGCCTGTATTAGTATGAAATCTGAGGCACATATTATAGTTAATAAAATTTTTATATAATTTTTCACTAATTTATTTGTTATTTTCTTAAATGAATTTTAAATTTGCAGCACACAAACCTAAACACACAAACCTAAAAGATATGAAACGCATTTACTTACTGCTTACTATTGCCTCTTTCTGTTTATTGCCGGCAAATGCCGACAATAACGGCAATGCCGGTGAATGTGCGTTCGCCACTTCCACCGTGGCAACGCTAAGATCCCAACTTCCCCTCAACACATCCACCTCCGGCACTTTGATCAAAATCGAAAGCCCGAGTTCTCCGCTTACGGTCACAACTGACATGGGAGAGGTCTCGGCAGAAAATTTTCAGGCCTTTGCCAAAAACTCAGACTTGATAAAAAATATGGCAATACAAGACTACCAGGGTCTCGGCGAACCGCTCATCAGTATTGCCAGAGCTGCATTAAATGCCGGTATACCCTTCGCGATACATTTTGAGGCATCAGGTTTCCCGGAAGGCTTCACCATTGTATTCTCCCCCGAGGAACTTGAAAAAATGCTGATTGTAAAACAATCTACAAACCATAACTAATTATCAAATTTATAAACCATTAAATATAAACGAAGTTTCTAAGGATTTTATCCTTGATCAGTCAGACACGCCTGACTATTGTATTCACCCGACCGAAGAGGACAAGGACAAAGTGGTCAAGAAAATAATAAAGGAGCAACTTATCAAGAATCATTTAGGAATAATATAGAACTGTACATTCCAAACCATTATGACAATAAGATTCCCGTTATCATGGATCTTTTTGTGTCTGTGTTCTTTTGCATACGCCGGTGTCATTCAGGGGAATGTAGTGTCCGCAAATGGAGAGCCAGTACCTTCCTACATAAGATTGTATAATGGCGCACAAGCGATTGACAGCGCGAAAACTAATCTTTTCGGCATATTCAATCTCACTACAGATTCCGGCCTGACGAAGAACAATGATTCTCTCCGTATGGAAGTCCGTGCAGAACGCTATCACTCCAAAACACTATACATACAAGCGGGTAAAGACATCAATCTCAAGAATATTACTCTGGAGAAGGATTCCACCATAGAACTGGCGGAAGTACAGGTCATGTCATCCAGAAGGATTTCCCTTGTCGACAAAACAATTGTGTATCCGGAAAAAACCATACTTAAGCACAATTCATCTCCTTTAGGCGTACTGCAGGATCTCATGCTTCCGGGACTGGAAATCAACACCACTCTTCAATCCGCAAATATCCATGGCAAAAAGGTACTGTTTAGAATAAACGGAGTCCCGAGATCAATCGAGTCGGTATTATCACTATCACCCTCAGACATACAGAAAATTGAATATTCAAATTCTGTATCCATACAAGATGCCGCCTCAAATTCCGGAGGATATGTCAATATCATTCTTAAACCTAAAGAATATGGTGGGACAGTCTATAGTTCCATACATTCGGCCCTTACAACCGGGATGATCAATGAAAACACCGGCCTATCCTATAATTTCCTGAAATCCAACTTCTCGTTGACATACAATCTTCAATGGCGGGATTACGACAGACTGTCAGATAACACCCGGATTCTTTACTGTGGTGGCGAGGATTACCTCATCCGTACAACGCGTGGAAAAAACGGACATCTTGGGATGACACTTAACAATTTACTGTTCTCATACACATACACACCTGACAAACATTCAGTGTTGTCATTATCCCTAAGCTATTTATGGGGCCCTTGGAAACGCCATATCAGATACATCAATCAACAGATAACAGAAGACGGCTCAATAATTCCATACAATTCTGACAAGAGCATCAATCAACCATATTCCATTCCGGTATTTGACATATTCTTCAAAAGGGACATCCGCGACGGAGGCTTTCTACAGCTGAACAGCACACTTGTTTACAATTACTCGGATAATCGCTGGAGTCAGACCAACCGGTTTCCCGAAGGAGAGAATCATACCTATGACAATGATGGTAAATCCAAGAGCCTTTCAGTTCATAACGACTTGTACTGGAGCAAACGATATGGCCTGACTGTTCTCAAAATAGGCCTTAAAGATTCCTATGACCATACATTCAACAAGTATCTGTCCAACAATACATCAACCTCAATCACCATCAATTCGAACACACTCCTGTCATACGTTGAACTGACCGGTAGACACAATATCTTCTCATACACACTTGGGTCCGGACTCTATCACAATTACATCTCCGATTCCTCAGTCGGAACCAGATCTTATCTTGACAATTATTCAATCGGGAAATGGAGATTGTCAGGCCTTGGCAAATTCTCCATGGACGGAACAATAAGCTACAGCCCGCAGTTCCCTCCTATGGCCGCGTTAAGCGACATATACATGACAGTCGACGATCTGGCAGCATCAAAGGGAAATCCGTCACTTCGTCCGAGTTCAACGTTAGATACGGAAATGAACATCAACTTCTCACATAAGGAATTTTCAAGCTATCTCCGTCTGGATGTGTCACAAATATGGGATCCTATCCTCTCAAACACATTCTACGAGGATAACCGTTATGTCACTCAGTCACAAAATGGGAAAAGACATCTGAGTTATTCTCTCGGAGCCAATCTGCAATACAGAAAGTTCTGTGGTGATGATTTCTCTTTTGGTGTTTCCCTATCCGGCGAATTAAGATTCCAGGACTCCCGGATTGATCAGAGACACAGATACAATCTAAAAACATTCGTCATTTCCGGGAATTCATTTATAACATATCATGACTGGACTTTCGGGATTTCGGCCAATTCCAAATCAAAATCACTGTATGGAGATATGATATATACAAATGGCAGTTATTCAAACATATCTCTTTCCTACACCTGGAGAAACTTCAACTTCTCAGTTGTCGGATCATGGATCGGGATAAACAAAGGTGACTACAAATATCAGAAATCATTATCCGATCTGAACCCCTCGGACTCAGAAACAATAATAAAAGACAACTCAAATACCATAGGGCTGGCAATCACTTATCGTCTTGATTACGGTAGAATTTTTAGTCGCAGAACAAACAACTTGAATTCAAATCAGTTCAAAAGCAAGAATATACGATTACTTCAATGATATGAACTCCACAGAATTCATATAAAGCCGCTGTAAATTCCTGAAGATTCCGGGGCGGGGATTTGCACGGGGTGGCGTTTTTTGCTATCTTTGTGAGTTAAAAGAAAATCAAAACCTCACACGATATATGGAATTTTCAGTACCGAGCAAAACGCTCCAAACGTTTGCATCAGCAGTCAGCAAGGTGATCAACGCCAAGAACGCGCTGACAATCCTCAACAATTTCCTGTTCACCATCACCGGCTCGACACTGACCATCACCGCCTGTGACGGCGAGAACACCCTCTGTGCCCGCATTCCCATCATGGATGTGGATGGCGAAGGTGAATTCTGCATCGACGCGCGCCGCGTGGTCGAGCTGCTCCGCGTGATGCCCGAGCAGGAACTGCATTTCGTGATCGACGACGCCACTCTCGCCGTGGAGATGAGCCATCCGGACGGATCATACAAGTTCATGGGTCTCTCAGGATCGGAGTATCCCCGCTTCAAGCGCGCCGCCACCGATAATGCCCAGACATTCAAGACTTCGGGTTCAACCATACTCCGCGGTCTCGAATATACCGCATTCGCCGCCGGCACCGACCTGCTCCGTCCGCAGATGATGGGTGTGTATTGGGATATCAAGCCCGACCGCCTCATCTTCGTGGCCACAGATACCCATAAGCTCGTGAAATTCGAGGACAACGGTTTCGCTCCCGGTTTCGAGGGTTCGTTCATACTTCCCAACAAGTCCACCAATGTGTTCCGCTCGGTGTTCACCAAGGAAGAGGAGGTCACCGTCACTCTCGACCCCAACCAGGGTGTGACATTCGAGACCGACACATTCACCTTCGACTCCCGTCTGGTCAAGGGGCGCTTCCCCGACTATACCCGCGTGATTCCGGAGAACAATCCTTTCACGCTCTCAGTCAACCGCAACCTCTTCTCGAAGGCAGTCCGCCGCGTGAGCCTCTTCGTCGACGAGGGTCACGGCCTCATCAAGTTCCGCATCACCCCCGACAAGCTCACCATCAAGGCATCGGACAACGAATATAACACCTCTGGTGTGGAGACTCTGTCGTCCGACTTCAACGGGTCGGAGATGGTGATCGGCTTCAGCTCAAGCTATCTCCAGGAGCTCACCGCCGTGATCTGGACCGACGACATCGTGTTCAAGCTCGCCGATCCTTCCCGTCCCGCCGTGATCCTCCCCACCGAGGACAAGCCCGAGACAAAGCTGACCATGCTGCTGATGCCCATGAATGTAACTGATTTCTGATCCTGACCACCGTCATGCAGCTCAATCTCAAGAAACCCATCGTGTTCTTCGACCTGGAGACCACCGGAGTGGACATCACCCACGACCGCATTGTGGAAATCTCGATAATCAAGGTGCTCCCCACAGGGGAGGAACAGGAGAAGACACGCCGCATCAACCCCGGCATACCCATCCCCGCCGAAGCCACGGCAGTCCATGGCATCACTGATGCCGACGTGGCCTCCGAGCCATCCTTCAAGCAGATAGCCCGTTCGCTCGCCAAAGAGCTGACAGGCTGCGACCTGGCCGGATTCAACTCCAACAGGTTCGATATCCCCATGCTCGACCAGGAGTTTCAGCGCGCGGGGGTGAAGTTTGACTTCTCCAAGTCACGCTTCGTCGATGTCCAGACCATATTCCACAAGAAAGAGCAGCGCACCCTCGTGGCCGCCTACCGTTTCTACTGCGGCAAGGAGCTCGACGGCGCACACTCGGCCAACGCCGATACCCGCGCGACCCTCGAGGTGCTCAAGAGCCAGCTCGACCGGTATGAGGATCTGCCCAACGACATAGAGGAGCTCAGCAAGTTCTCACAGATGAACCGCAATGTCGACTTCATGGGCCGCATGGTCTACAATGACGACAACAAGGAGGTGGTGAACTTCGGCAAATACAAGGGGCGTCTGGCCGAGGAGGTGCTCCGCAAGGATCCGTCATATTATGACTGGATCATGAAGGGAGATTTCGCCCAGAACACCAAGGACTGTTTCACCCGCATAAAGCTACGTCTGAAATGAGCGCCACCCCATGTTCGCCCCTGGCCGGGAAACACATCGTGCTCGGCATCTGCGGAGGCATCGCCGCCTACAAGAGTGTGTTCCTTCTGCGCCTGCTCATAAAGGCCGGAGCCGAGGTGCAGGTGGTGATCACACCCGCCGGCAAGCAGTTCATCACGCCGGTGACCCTCTCGGCCCTGAGCCAGAAGCCGGTAGTGAGCGAGTTTTTCACCGCCAACACTGGCGAATGGCATTCCCACGTCGACCTGGGCCTGTGGGCCGACTGCATGGTGATAGCTCCCGCCACAGCATCGACCATAGGCAAGATGGCCCACGGCGTCGCCGACAATATGCTCGTAACCACCTATCTGTCGGCCAAGAGCCATGTGTTCGTTGCCCCGGCGATGGATCTCGACATGATGGCCCACCCCTCCACCCAAGCCAACCTCGACCTGCTCCGCTCGTATGGAAACACCATCATCGAACCCGAGACCGGCTATCTGGCCAGCGGCCTCACCGGCAAAGGGCGCATGGAGGAGCCGGAGAATATCGTGAAGGTGCTCGAACAGCATTTCGCCCGCACCCGCAGCCTCGAAGGGAAGAAGGTGCTCATCACGGCCGGTCCGACCTACGAGAAGATAGATCCGGTGCGCTTCATAGGCAACTACTCCTCAGGCAAGATGGGCTATGCCCTCGCCGAGGAGTGTGCGGCACGTGGAGCGGAGGTGACCCTCGTGAGCGGTCCGGTGGCCATCACCACAGAGGCCCCCGGCGTGAAGGTGGTGAAGGTGGAGAGCGCGAGAGAGATGCTCGCCGAATGCGAGAAGGTGTTTGCCGGCTCAGACATATCCATAATGTGTGCCGCCGTGGCCGACTACGCTCCGGCCGCCGTGGCCGAAAGTAAAATCAAGCGCGAGCACTCGGATGTGCCCGTGATAGAACTCGTCAAGAACCCCGACATAGCCGCCACGCTCGGAACCGCCAAGCGTCAGGGCCAGATACTGGCCGGATTCGCGCTCGAGACCGACAACGAGGCCGACAATGCCGCCGAAAAGCTCGACCGCAAGAACCTGGACCTGATCGTCATGAACTCGCTGCGCGACAAGGGGGCCGGATTCGGCACCGATACCAACAAGGTGACCATCATCGACCGCACCGGGGCATACCCCTACCCTCTCAAATCCAAGCGCGAGGTGGCATCAGACATAATAGACAACATCGAGACCCGCCTATGAAGCATCTCCTCCTCTTCCTCAGCCTCATGCTCACCACACTCCTCCCCCTCGGGGCACAGGAGCTGAACTGCCGTGTGGAAGTGAACACATCTCAGCTCGAGGGCACGAACAAACAGATATTCCAGACTCTGCAGAGCGCCCTGAACGACTATGTGAACACCACCAAATGGAGTCCGGCCCAGATCTCGGCCAACGAGCGCATAGAATGTACACTGTTCTTCAACATCGTGGAATATGACGAAGGAGCCGGGACAATGAAAGGCACCCTGCAGGTGCAGAGCATACGTCCGGTCTACAACTCATCATATACCACGACGCTCATCAATTTCCGCGACAATGTGGAGTTCTCCTACACCGAGAACGAACCGCTCGTGTTCAACGAGACCAACATGGAGAGCCAGCTGACACAGATAGTCAACTTCTACGTCTATCTCATCCTGGCCATGGACTTCGACAGCTTCTCGCTCAAGGGTGGCGACCCGTTCTTCGAGCGTCTCGAGACAATCGTCCACCAGGGCCAATCGTCGGGCGAGAGTGGCTGGAAAGCATTCGAGGACAACAAGAACCGCGCCGCCGTGCTGGGAGCGTTCACCGATCCATCCACCCGCAAGCTGCGCGAGCTCACATACCAATATCACCTGCAGGGCCTCGACCAGATGTCGGTGAGCCCCGACAAAGGGCGCAAGACCATCGACAGCTCGCTCGATATTCTCACCGAGATCCAGCGCGTGTCGCCCATGTCGGTGGGCCTCTCGCTGTTCCGCGACGCCAAGCTCGACGAGCTGGTCAACATCTACTCCAAAGCCACCCCGGAGGAACACCAGCACGCCTATGATGTGCTCTCGCCCATCTATCCAACCGATACCGACCGTATCGAGAAGATAAAGAAGGGTGACGAGAACGCCAGATAAACGCGAGTAATAACAAGAATCATGCTCGAATCACTCCATATATCCAACTATGCCCTGATCGACTCGCTCGACATCGAGTTTCACAAGGGTTTCAACGTCATCACCGGCGAGACCGGCGCGGGCAAGTCGATAATGCTCGGCGCGCTCTCCCTCATACTGGGCGGAAGGGCCGACTCACGCGTGGTCACCGATCCGGGTGCCAAAAGCGTGATAGAGGCAGTGTTCACCGTGGGGGGCGACAACGCCCTGCGCGACTACTGTCTGGCCGCTGACCTGGAGTGGGACGACGAGAAATGCATCCTGCGCCGCGAGGTGGCCCCTGCCGGACGGTCGAGGGCATTTGTCAATGATTCACCCGTCCCGCTCGGCAAACTGCAGGCTGTGGCCATGAGGCTCATAGACATCCACTCGCAACACCAGAACCAACTGCTCGCCACACCGGAGTTCCAACTGAGGGTGATAGACACGCTTGCAGGCAACGGAGAGCGGCTCGAGGAGTACGGAAGACGCTTCGCCCGGCTGCGCGAAGCCATCAGGACACTCAAGGCAATGCGGACCCGCGTGGAGAAGAGCCGTGAGGATGAGGAATATACCCGCTTCCAGCTTGAGCAGATAGAGGAGCTGTCACTCACCCCCGGCGAACAGGCCGAACTGGAGCGCGAACGCGACACAATGACCAATCTCACAGCCATCAAGACGGCCCTCTCACGTGCCGTCGGTGCGCTCTCGGGAGCGGATACCAACGCGCTCTCGCTGATAGACACCGCCGCCGATGCCTGCGAGGATCTCGAGTCGGTGATCCCCGCCGACGACGATCTGCCGGGACGTCTCGAGAGCGCGCGGATAGAGATAGCCGACATCGCTTCCACGCTCGAGGGAATAGATGAGTCGCTCACAGCCGATCCGGCGACACTCACGGCCATCGAAGAGAGACTCAACAGCATATACTCACTCTGTCACAAACATCATGTAGACGACGCCGATGCACTCATAGAGCTCCGCGAGACCCTGCGCCGGCGGCTGCACGATCTCGACACATCCGACGAGGCCATCGCCGCGCTCGAAAGGGATGCCAGGCGGGCCAAGGCTCTCGCCGCCGAGACCGCCCGCGAGATATCCGAAGCCCGCAAGGCCGAGGCTGTGAGATTCGCCGGCAAGCTGCGCGAGGTGGCCATGCCCCTCGGAATGGCCAATCTGAGAGTGGAGGTGCAGGTGCTCCCCGCCGATATGTCGGCCACGGGCATAGACGCCGTGCAGTTCATGGTGGCGTTCAACAAAAACCAGGCCCTGATGCCTGTCGGAGCCACCGCCTCGGGTGGCGAGATCTCCCGTCTGATGCTTTCCATAAAGACCATCATTGCCTCGAGCATGAGACTTCCGAGCATCATATTCGACGAGATTGACACCGGAGTGTCCGGCGACGTGGCGGCCCGCATGGGCGACATGATGCGCCGCATCTCCCGCTCCATCCAGGTCACCACCATCACCCACCTGCCACAGGTAGCCGCAAAGGGTGACAGTCATTTCAGAGTCTACAAGGAGGACGACGATAACGCCACCCACACACGCATAGCCCCGCTCGACCGGGAAGAGAGAGTGAGGGCCATAGCCTCCATGCTCGGTGGCAGCTCGGTGGACGCCGCCGCGCTCGCCGCCGCCCGCTCGCTGCTCAAATCATGAAGAAAACAACAACACCATATCCGATAATATGACATCAGAAGACTATATCTACGGCCTGCGTGCCGTGATGGAGGCCATCGAGGCCGGAAAGGAGATCGACAAGATATTCATCTCCAAGGAGCTGCACGGCGAACTGGCCTCACAACTCATCTCCATGGCCCACGGGAGCCGCATCATAGTGCAGCGTGTGCCACCGGAGCGCATCAACCGCATCACCCGCAAGAACCATCAGGGTGTGCTGGCGATGATGGCCGCCGTGACCTATCACAGACTCGACCATATAGTGCCCGAGCTGTATGAGGCCGGGATACTGCCGTTCATCGTGCTGCTCGACGGTATCACCGACGTGCGCAATTTCGGCGCCATAGCCCGTACCTGCGAATGTGCGGGGGTGGATGCCATCGTGATTCCCGACCGCGGCAGCGTGTCGGTCGGAGGCGATGCCATCAAGACATCGGCCGGTGCCCTCCACCATATTCCCGTGTGCCGGTGCAACTCCATCGCATGGGCGGCAAAATTTCTCCGCGAGAACGGATATAACGTGGTGGCAGTGTCTGAAAAGGCGGATTTCCCCTATACCAAAGGTGACTACACCGGGCCGGTGGCGCTCGTGATGGGTGCCGAGGATACAGGCATCTCTCCCGAGGTGATGAAACATTGCTCGACGAAGGTGTCGATACCGATGTTCGGCAACATCGAGTCGCTCAATGTGTCGGTGGCTGCCGGAGTGATGATCTACGAAGTGGTGCGCCAGCGTCTTGACGCCAATCTCGAGATAGTCTGAGAGATTATTTTAAACAACCTGCAAACACAGTAGCGGCAGTTTCCTTTCGGAAACTGCCGCTACCCGTACCTATTATATATATCAGAATGAGTAGCTTACACCTATGGAGGGGATGAAAGCATGGAGCTTGTAGTCGGCCTTGAAGGTTCCGGATGACTGGAACCCATACTGTGCCACCATAGCTTCAGCCGTGGCCGCGGGGAGACCGGCTTCCACGAGAGCTGATGTGAGTTTGCCCGGGAGTATGGAGCCGAGGAGATCCTTGTATTCGCAGGTTGCGTTCTTGATGCCGCATCCGTGGACATACATGAAACCGAGGTCGATGGAGAGCGAGGGGATGGGACGGAAAGAGAGTCCGACAGTCGGCTCGATCTTTGTCATGCCCGGAGTCTCGGGATTGTAGATGTTCTTATCCACGGGGGAGGTGTCGATCATGAGACCGAGACGTGCGTCGAGGCGGTCGGTGACAGCATATTGCGCACCCAGCGAGTAGGCCCAGCAGTTCTTGTATTTCTTCTCGAGATGCTGGTTGAAACCCTGGAGCTGCTCGGCCAGGAAGTTGATGTCGAGATGCTTGTAGGCCTTCCAGCCTGTGAGACGGGCATCGAACGCGAGAGTGAGCGCGGGGACGGGCTTGTAGCTCACGCCGAGGCCGAGCACGTAGGGACAGGGCATCTCCGCCTTGAAGTTGGCATTGTTGATCAGGTCGAGGCTCTCACCGAGCAGATTCTGTGCCACAGCGTTGACATAGTGTACGGATGCATTTCCGGCCTTTACCTTCATGTTCATCTTAGAGCGGTAGGACACTCCCACTGTGAGATTGTCGAGAATGTCATACATCGCACCGATGTTGAAGCCGACAACCACATCGGCCTTGCCGTTCAGGTTGACCGAAGCGGGTGTGGTCTCACCAAACGAGGGGGTTCCCTGCGGGAGTTTGCCGAAGGCGGTGAGAGCCGCGATGGCCTTGTCGGCGGTAGAGGCGGGCACAAGTCCCTTGTTGAGATCGACGGATCCCCATGTGATCATGGCTCCGATACCCACTGAAAGTTTCGGGGTGATGGCCCAGGCGAGAGTGGGCTGGATGGTGTAGGTGCGGAGATTGACATCCTGGTTGAGAGGTGCGCCGGGCCAGTTCTCGGTCCAGTTGATAGAGGAGCCGTAGGGTGTGTAGAACGACACACCGGCCTTGAGATTGGGATATATCGAGAATGCGGCGTTGACATTGATGGGGGTGGATACACCGTTGTCTGTCTCATAGTCCTTGCCATCCACCGTGGCGGTAGCGGTGGGCATGATACCTGTGAAAGAGCCTGAAAGGTCGAGAGTCTTGTCCATGAAAGCGAGACCGGCAGGGTTGAAGAACATACTTTCACCACCCAGTTTGAGAGCGACACCGGTGTGTCCCATGCCTATCTGCTTGGTAGATAATGAATTGATCTGATAGCCTTCAGCCACCGCTACCCCGGCACCAAGCAGGAGCGACAGGGCTGAAAAGAGTAATTTTTTCATATTTGATTCGTTAAAAAACGGGGCAAAGGTACGCCTATACTCCGAGACCACCAAGGAAATAAAGGTTTTTTAACGATAAAATCCGTCTGAAAGTCATGAAAATTGGTCAAAAACTCTTGGACGAAAAAGGATACAAAAGGACAAAAGGAGCAAAAGGAACAGATTATTTTTTTCGGATTCATCAGTCTGATTATATCTGAAAAAAATAAAAAATCTGTTCCTTTTGCTCCTTTTGTCCCTTTGTATCCTTGTCCTGATCAGTATTTTTCTCCTGATCAGTATTCTTTAAATATCTTCTTCAATAGAGAAGTCATCGGGAAGAGGGAGAGAGCCGTCGTCGGAGAACGGAGCGTCATCAAGAGCGGCGATATCATCGGCGGTTGGCTCGTCGGCAGGCTTTACATCATTCGCTTTGCCGGCCTTCTTGTCGGTTTTCTTGTCGGCGACCTTCTTCACACCGCTCTTATCATTCGACTTGAGAGCCTCCATGATCTTTGCCTCGAGTTCGTCGGCCAACTCGGGATTGTCCTGTATCACACGCTTGGCGGCATCGCGTCCCTGGGCAAGCTTTGAGCCGTTGTAGGAGAACCATGAACCGCTTTTCTGGATGATATCGTATTCCACACCGAGATCCACGATCTCACCGCTCTTCGAGATACCCTCGCCGAACATGATGTCGAATTCGGCACGCTTGAAGGGAGGCGCCACCTTGTTCTTCACCACTTTGACCTTGGTGAGCTTGCCGAGCACATCCTCGCCGTCCTTGATGGCTGTCGAGGGACGGATGTCAATGCGGACAGAAGCATAGAACTTCAGGGCGTTGCCACCTGTGGTGGTCTCGGACGGACCGAACATCACGCCGATCTTCTCACGAAGCTGGTTGATGAAGATACAGGTGGTGTTAGTGCGGGCGATGGCACCCGTGAGCTTACGCATGGCCTGGGACATGAGCCTGGCCTGCACACCCACGTTCTTGTCGCCCATATCGCCGTCGATCTCGCTCTTGGGGGTAAGTGCGGCCACGGAGTCGACCACAAGGATGTCGAGGGCCGACGAGCGGATAAGCTGCTCGGCAATCTCGAGAGCCTGCTCGCCATTGTCGGGCTGAGCCATGAGAAGATTGTTGACATCCACACCGAGTTTTTCGGCATAGAAACGGTCGAAAGCGTGTTCGGCGTCGATTATGGCGGCGATTCCACCGGCTTTCTGGGCCTCGGCTATGGCATGGATGGCAAGAGTGGTCTTACCGGATGATTCGGGACCGTAGATCTCTATGATACGTCCGCGGGGATATCCGCCCACTCCGAGGGCATGGTTGAGCCCGATCGAACCGGAGGGTATCACGTCGATATCCTCGATCTGCTCGTCGCCAAGCTTCATTATAGCTCCACGGCCATAGTTTTTCTCAATGTTACCCATTGCCTGGGCCAGAGCTGCGAGCTTGGCCTTAGCGGGGTCAGTCTCTTTTTCTTTCGTACCCTTGGGGGCGGTATCTTTTTTTGCCATTATCCTTTACATTACTTGATTATACTGCAAATTTAGCACATCACCCGGGCACAATCAATGCACAGATGAGTTAAAATATCCCAACACTTCTGTGAAGCGATATTTTCCGATGATAAAATTAGCTATTTTTCAAGAGATTACAAAGAGGATGAAATTTTTTTTGAAAATTTTTCATTTTCCGTGAACCATTCCCCCACCCCGCGCGTTTTAAAGATACAAAGAGTAAAAATTACTTTTTCCATTGCAAGAAATGTGATAATGATTGGTTTATTATCTAAACGAGGAGTCGATGTGATATCAACTCCTCGTTTGGTTTTTCCCCCTGTCCGGTTTTGAGATTACCTAAGTTACCCATCAGACAAGGGTACATAATAACAAAAGAAAAAAAGAAACAGATTTTTTATTTTTGTTCAGATATAATCAGCTTGATTAATCTGACTCAAAAAATATTTTGTTTCTTTTTTCTTTTGTTATTATGTACCCTTGTCCTGATCGGTAACTTTTGTCAATAGCAGAATGTCTGCCCGGTCGAGGGCTGTGCGGGACGGGTGCCGGTGTCGTATGCACCGTTGTGGACGCTTTCCACAATCTTGCGGTCACGCTTGTAGGTCGGATAGCGGTCGATCGTGTCGCACACGTTATCGTCGTCGAGCTGGTTGAGCCCGAGCACTATCATTGATCCGCGGTCCTTGCTTCCGGTGAGATCCTGCAGTTTGTTGGCACCATACTCCTCGGCAATGCGCTCGTCGGACACCCTTGAGGCCGGTGTTGACGGTTTGGTGACAGGTGTCTGCTGAGACTGTGGGGTGTGGACAGCCTGTGACGGCTGACGCTCGTGCGCCCCACCCTGCCGTGGCTGTGAGGCGCCTGCTTCAGTACGGCGGCCGAAATCAAACGGAGATTTGCGGGCGGCACCCTGGGCCTGCTGACGGATAAGGTCATCCTCCTCGTCACGTATGGTCACATCGAATCCGGCGGCAAGAATGGTGATCTTCACGCCATTGCCGAGCGTGCGGTCGAATCCCACACCCCACACCACATCGACCTCCGAATTGATGGAGCTGATGAACGATGTGAGTTCGGCGGTCTCCGACATGAGGAATTCCTCCTCGGCGTCGGGGTTGAAGAATATGTTGAACAGAAGCTTCTTCGAGCCGAGAATGTCGCGGTTCTTGAGGAGAGGCGAGTTGAGCGCGTCGTTTATGGCCGCGGACACACGTCCCTCACCCTCGCCATATCCGGTGGAGATTATGGCGGCACCACCGTTGCGCAGGGTCGAGTCAACGTCGTTGAAGTCAAGGTTGATGAGACCGTCGGATGTGATGATCTCCGAGATCGAGCGGGCGGCGATGGAGAGGGTATCGTCGGCCTTGCCGAACGCGTTGAGGAAGTTGAAGTCGCCGTATATCTCGGTGAGCCGCTCGTTGTTGATCACAAGAAGCGCATCGACATACTGAGCCATCTCGTCGGCACCGGCAATGGCCTTCTTGATCTTGGCCTGTCCCTCGAAGAGGAAAGGTATGGTGACGATGCCGATCGTGAGCAGTCCGCGCTCGCGGGCAATGCGGGCAACGACAGGAGCCGCACCTGTACCGGTGCCTCCGCCCATACCGGCGGTGATGAATACCATCTTTGTCTCGTCGTCAAACAACCGGCCTATCTCCTCGGCGCTGTCCTCGGCGAACGCGCGGGCCACCTCTGGCTTGTTGCCGGCTCCGAGACCGTTGCCGATCTGGAGTTTGTTGGGCACGAGAGAGTGCTTGAGAGCCTGACGGTCGGTGTTGATGTTGACGTATGACACCTGTGGAATGTCCTGTTTGAACATGTGGTTGACGGCATTGTTGCCACCTCCACCGACACCCACCGCCTTGATGATGATGGGATCGGGTTCCTCGGCCGAATATGAGGTGAATGCCGATGTGTCGTCGAGCTTGTTAGGGTAGTTATCTTCTGACATGATTCTGTAATTATCTTATTTATACCAAGTAAGGGAGAGAGGTTGTGGAAACTCGTGATGTATCTTTAGAAATTGTATATGTTACGGTTATATGTGAGGATCACTCGTCATCGTTCTCATAGAGGTTATCGCTCATCAGATTGGCCACACGTGTGCGCAGATTGCCAAGAGCAACTCCCCAGATGCTCTGACTTCTGCTCTTTTCCTCCTTGTGTTCCCTCGGGGTCTCAACCTGAGGCTTCACCCCTACCTGTGAAGGCTGGGAGGTGACGGGAGGTGTGACAGGTTTCGCCTCAGGCGCGGGAGCAGGCGCCGGAGCGGGTGCCGGAGCAGGCTCGGGCTCAGGTTTGGGCTCGGGCTTCGGTTTGGGACTGAGACATTCCGACGGGATGCTCTTGGTGGCCTCGGTGAGTATGGAGATCACGTCCACGGCATCGGCACCTGAGATGCGGCCATCGAGAATACGCACCTTGTTGCCGACGGCACCGGTGCGCACACGCATACCCGACATCTGCTCCAGACGCTGGTTGAATCCGTTCAGACGTGCTCCGCGGCCTATCACCACTATCCCTTCGGGGAGACGGTCGACACTCAGCCCGGCATATTCTATCTGCTTGACAATATTGAGTATAATCTCACCCGAACGTGCGGCCACA
Organism: uncultured Duncaniella sp.; assembly: GCA_910587165.1. Classification (GTDB taxonomy): domain Bacteria; phylum Bacteroidota; class Bacteroidia; order Bacteroidales; family Muribaculaceae; genus Duncaniella. The sequence continues at coordinate 197,817 of CAJUKP010000001.1, read as the reverse complement.
TAGTTGTTGAGCATGGCATATTCCGCTCCGCCGGCTATCACCCCGCCGTCCTGGCCGGAAGGGAGGGCCGATCCGTGCTGGATCTTGAGGTCCTCGGCGTGTTCCTCGAGGTGGTTCAGGGCGGTGATGTCGCGGGTTATGTTGCGCGAACCCAGGGGTATTGTCGCGAGATGGACGAGCACACCGTTCTTGAATATCGCCACGGTGGTTGTCTCGGCACCGAAATCGACAAGCATACACCCCAGTCTCTTCTCCTCGGAAGTGAGCACGAGGTCAGCCTCGGCAAGCGGACGCACGAATGTGCCCACGATGCGGAGACCGAGACGCTCCTCGATCACGCGGGAGAGATTGCGCAGGAGCTGTGAACGGCAGGTGATGAGATTGAGTCTGGCGCTTACATGAGACCCCATCATGCCCACCGGACGCGGGGCAGGCTGACCATCGACGAGCAGCTCGCGGGGAGTCACGCTCACCACCGTGCGGTCGGGGATGGCTGTGGACAGGGCCTCGTCGGTGATCTCCTCGATATGCGACCGGGTGATCTCGGCCTCCTGAGGCAGACGGCGCTCGAAGTTGGTGACCGACGCCGTGAGCGAGCGGCCTCCGATGCTGAGATATACCCCCTGCACCTTGCGGGGCGCGAGCCTTTGCTCCAGACGCTCCACCACATTGCGGACAGAGGCCGCGGTCTCGACCACGTTGCGGATACATCCGTGGCGGACGATGTCGCAGATGCGCTCCTCCTCCACGGCTTTGACGTTGAGTGAACCGGAGGCATCGACTGTGCCGACGGCCCCCTTTATCTTTGAACTTCCAATTTCAAGAGCTATTATGGTCTTTTCTTCCATGGGTTGGGAATATATATGATGTGGTGGGGTTAGATATGTTTAGCTGGAATAGGGGTTTCGGAGTGAGCCTCGACTCCCGGTATTGTCTGTCCGGGGGCCACGTCATCGCCGGCGAGCATCGTTCCGGTATCTACGGATTCGTCATCCTCATACCTCACCATCTCCACATGGGTTGGCTTGCGGTGGCGTTTGGAAGCCACGAGCTGTCCGTCCCACTTGACGGTGAGGGTGTCATACTTCTCCCACCCCTGGGCCGGAAGCACCTCGGTGTAGAAGCGGCGGAGGCGGTGGAACTTGTTCTCGAAATCGGACGGAGATCCGATGTTGATCACGTGCTCGCGGACCACCGGGATGAGGATGATATCTCTGGGCGATTTGACCTTGATCATCGAGATGAAATTGCTCCACACGGAGTCGGCGGCTATGTACTGCACGAGCGGAAGGAGGGTGAGTGGTGTGAAGGCGGAATCAGCCGCATCGAAATTGCCCTCGATGAGGGGAACGTTCTTGTGATAGCGTGCCGAGGCCTTGACCCGTTTGCCCGAGCGGTTGATATAATAGCTGCCTTCCGAGTCAAACACACGGGCCACCGGGACGATGGGCACCGCGCTGATGCGTATGGAGCCGTCGGTGTATCTCACCACTGATGCATCCTCGATCTTGTCGAGGGCGAGAAGCCTCCGGCGCAGATCGTCGGTGGAGATATTGGCGAGATTGAGCCCCTTGGCCCGCGACGGAAGGTCGTCGAGCTCGCGGGCAAGCTCCTCGGGGGTCACGAATCCGCTGCCATCGCTGCCACTGTCGGCCACACTGACCGTCATCCCGGTGCATAGAGCGTCGTCCGGCTCGGTCAGAGAGACGACAAGCGCTATGACCATATAGGCCATGAGCATGAGCGAGAAGATTATTTTAAGATAGCGGGGCATGGTGAATGCAGCGGTGGAATGGAAAATATGTACTTTATGTGATGTGTTACTGTTTCCGGCGGGCGTTATCGACAATCTCGGGAAGGAAAGTGTTGATGTCGCCTGCTCCCACAGTCAAGAGAATGTCAAAGTTACGATTTTTCAGCGTTTCTACCAATTTTTCTTTGGGTATTAATACTTTATCGGCCGTTTTAACATCCTTGAATATCAACTCCGAGGTCACACCGTCTATCGGCTCCTCCCGGGCGGGATAGATGTCGAGCAGCACGAGATGGTCGGCAGCTGAGAGAGCGTCGGCAAAACCGGGGGCGAAGTCGCGGGTGCGGGAATAGAGATGGGGCTGGAAAGCCACAGTGACCTCACGGCCGGGATACAGGGCCTTGACAGAGGCTATGGAATTGCGTATCTCCTCGGGATGATGGGCATAGTCGTCTATGATCACACGTCCCTGGCCGGCATCCTCCTTGAGCCATGTCTCGAAGCGTCGCTTGGTGCCCTGATAGGTGGAGAGGGCCTCGCGGATCACCTCCGGCTCGAAGATATCGGCGGCAGTGACGGCAGCCACGGCGGCGATTGCATTCTCGACGTTGACATCGACAGGCACTCCGAGATTGACGTTGCGTATGACGCCGCGCGGCGTCACGAGGTCAAATGTGATGCAACCCGGGGTGCGGCGCACGTATGCGGCATGGAAGTCACCCTTGTCACGCGAATAGGTGTAGACCCTCACACCCTCCTGTGGGCGCGGCTTCAGCTTCAACCCTTCATGGACAATCAGGGCGCCGCCGGGACGGATAAGCTCCGTGAACCGCGCGAAGCTCTCGAGATAGGCCTCCTCTGTGCCGTAGATGTCGAGATGATCGGGATCGGTGGCTGTGATGACGGCCACAGTGGGGGTGAGATGATGGAACGAGCGGTCATACTCATCAGCCTCGATCACACTGTAGGGCGACGAGGGGGAGAGCAGGAAATTGCTGTCGTAGTTCTTGAGCACACCTCCGAGGAACGCGTTGCAGCCGTATGTCCCGCTCTTGAGAATATGCGCGGCCATCGACGATGTGGTTGTCTTGCCATGGGTGCCGGCGAAACAGAGCGAACGGGTGTCGCGCGTGATGAGACCGAGCACCTTGGCCCGTTTCATGATCTCGAAACCATTGTCGCGGAACCATGCGAGGATGGGGAGATCGTCCGGCACGGCAGGGGTATATACCACCAGTGTCACGGCGGGGTCGCGGAAGGGGTGGGGGATAGTGTCGGCCGAGGGGTCGAAAGTTATGTCGACACCCTCGGAACGGAGGGCATCGGTGAGAGCCGACGGAGTGCGGTCATATCCTGCCACACTCTTGCCCCGGCTCAGGAAGTAGCGCTCGAGGGCGGCCATGCCTATGCCTCCGGCGCCGACGAAATATATGTTCTTGTAATCTTTTTCCCGGCTCATTTCCTGATGATTTTTTCCAGTTGATCAACGATTTTCTCATCCGCATCCCTGAGAGCCATCTCCGAGATGCCTTGAGAGAGTTTGCCGCACTCGGCGGGATTGTCGAGAAGAGAGGCGAGGGTGGGGGACAGCCGTTCCACGGCATCGGCATCGAGTATCATCACCGCCGCGCCTCTGGTGGAGAGCGCCTCGGCATTGTGGCGCTGGTGATCCTCGGCCACATTGGGCGAGGGGATGAGTATGACTGCCTTGCCGAGATTCTGGAGCTCGGATATAGTGCCGGCACCCGCACGTGACACCACCACATCAGCAGCCCTGTAGGCAGTGGCCATATCGGTGATGAAGGTCATGGCCTGCACATCGGGGTATCCTCCGGCCAGTTCCTGGAATCTGTCGGCACCGTAACGTCCGGTCTGCCACAGCAACGACACACCCTTTGAGGAGAGCATATCGAGCGAGGCCGCGATGGCCTCGTTGACAGTGCGCGCGCCCAGCGAGCCACCCACCGACAGCACAAGAGGCTTCGAGGGGTCGAATCCGAGCTTCTTCTTGGCATCCTGCTGCGAGAGGGTGCAGTCGGCCAGATCCTTACGTGTGGGATTGCCGGTCTTTATGATTTTTCCGGCAGGGAAAAAACGGTCGAGATTATCGTAGGCCACGCATATCGACGATGCCTTGGCGGCAAGAAGCTTGTTGGTCACTCCGGGATAGGAATTCTGTTCCTGGATGAGAGTCGGTATGCCGAGCTTCTGTGCCTCCTTGAGCACCGGCCCCGAGGCATAGCCACCGACACCCACAGCCACATCGGGCTTGAAATCACGGACTATGCGGCGGGCCTTGCGCATAGACTTCCAGAGCTTCCAGAGCACACCGAAGTTGCGCCACAGACGATTGCGGTCAAATCCGGCCACAGGGAGCCCCTCGATGGGATAGCCTGCCGCCGGAACACGCTCCATCTCCATACGCCCGAGCGCACCGACAAACAGGATGTCGGCATCGGGATAACGGCGTTTCACCGCATTGGCTATGGAAAGGGCGGGGAAGATGTGGCCACCTGTACCGCCACCCGAAATCAGTACTTTCATACCTTTTGAATATGTTTATTTAATGGTTGCTTAGAAACAACCTCTTAAAGCTGCATCTTGTTCTCATCGCGCAACTGTTCGGGTAGAGCCTCCTGTTCCTCACGGGTCTCGGAGGAGCGGTTGCCGTGGCGCGTGGCCGTGCGGCTCACCGAAAGCATTATGCCGAAAGCTATGCAAGTGACAAATATGGATGTGCCACCCTTGGATATGAGCGGCAGCGGCTGTCCGGATACGGGAAACACTCCGGTGACGATGCCCATGTGGAACAAGGCCTGGAATGCTATCATCACCGCCATACCCATGACAATCAAGGCAGGGTAGGTGATGTTGCACCGCGAGGCGATGCCCGATGCCCTGCCCAGGAGCCACAGATAGAGGATGAGCACAAGGACACCTCCGAGAAGCCCGAGCTCCTCGACCACAATGGCATATATGTAGTCCGAGAATGCAAGCGGAAGGCGCGAGGCCTCACGGGAATTGCCCGGACCGACACCGTAGATGCCGCCGTGGGCCTGGGCCATATAGGAGAGTATCTCCTGACGGTTGACCCCGCGCGGCTCAATCTCCCATTTGGGCACCGAGTCAGACTTGTGGCGTGTGAGACGCGCCACCCATGTGGACAGACGTGACTCCTGCCGCTCCACCTCCACGGTCTGTTCGGCATCGGCGGGGATAGAGCCGCCCTGCTCCGAGAGCCAGAGGAACCCCACAAAAGCCACACCTCCGAGAATGAATGTGCCGGTAAGGGCAAGAAGGTGTGTGAACTTCACCCCTCCTATCACCATCATGGAGAAGGTGATGGCAAAGAGCAGGAGCGTGTTGGTGAGACCTTGCTTGATGAGCAGAAGGCAGAAGAAGGCGAGTATGAGCCCGCATATTATCATACCCTTGCGGGTGATGCCCACCCCCTTGGGATTCTGGTTGAGCGACATGACGAGCGCCACCAGCAGCACGGCCGAAATCTTGATCATCTCGGCCGGATATATACCGAAACCGAGCAGACTCATGGAGCGGCGCGCACCGTTGATATATTGTCCCCAGAACATCACATAGATCATTGCCGCCACACTGGCCACGGAGAAGAACACCGTGAAGTAGGCGAAGAAACTGTAATGACGGCGCGAGAGGATCCATGTGAGGCCGATACCGGCCGAGAGCATGGCCAGGTGACGCAGGATGGGGCCCATCACACCGATGGACGACGATGCCACCTCACGTGAGGAAGCACTGTACAGCTCTATGACCGAGATGATGCAGAGAGCTATGAATATGCCCCATATATGTTTGTCGCCCGAGGCGATGGCCTTGGGTTTCACGCCCGTGGCCGAGGCCGGCGGGGCGGAAGGGGTAGGGGATGTCGAGGCAGAGACCATAGAGAGAAAATTCTGTCAGAGGAGAGTCTATTTTACATAATATCGTTATCAAACATTCACGCCTTGTCCATCAGAGCCTTCACCTGCTCCTTGAACTGCTGACCGCGGTCCTCGTAGCTTTTGAAAAGGTCGAAGCTTGCGCAGCATGGCGACAGAAGCACGGTGTCGCCGCTGACGGCCACTGACGCGCAGGTGGCCACGGCCTCGACGATCGAATGGGTGTCATAGATGGCGGGAACCTCGGCGCTGAAGAAGTCGAGAAGCTTTGTATTGTCCTTTCCCATGCAGACAATGGCTTTCACTTTTTCCTTGACCAGAGGGAGAATCTCGGAGTAGTCGTTGCCCTTGTCCTTGCCGCCGAGAATCAGGATGGTGTCACGAGGCATCGACTCGAGAGCATACCATGTGGAGTTGACATTGGTAGCCTTGGAGTCGTTGATATATCTCACTCCGTCCACTGTTCCGGCGGGCTCGAGACGATGCTCGACACCCTCGAAATTGCCGAGAGCCTTACGTATCTCCTCCTTGTCGATGCGGAGTATGCAGGCCGAGATGGCGGCGGCCATGGAATTGTAGAGATTGTGGAGTCCGTTGAGCGAGAGATCGGCGCGTGGCATCGTGAAAGATTCGGCCGGAGTCTCGACACACATCTCACCTTCCGGATCGACCCATGCAGCCGATCCCTCCTCGCGTTGCTCGGCAAACGGGAACTGAGCGGCCTCGGTGGTCACTCTCTCGAGCTGGCGGCGTATCACCGGATCGTCCTGCCAGTAGATGAAAGCATCGCGGGGGGTGAGATTGTTGAGTATCCTGAACTTGGCGTTGATATAGTTTTGCATTTCGTAGTCGTAGCGGTCAAGGTGGTCCGGTGTGATGTTGAGGATCACGGCGATATTGGCATGGAAGTCATACATATTCTCAAGCTGGAAGCTCGAGAGCTCTATGACATATACATCATGGTCGGAGCGCGACACCTGAAGGGCGAGGCTCTGGCCCACGTTGCCGGCCAGACCGACGTCGACACCGGCATCCTTGAGTATATGATAGGTGAGCAGGGTAGTGGTGGTCTTTCCGTTCGATCCGGTGATGCACACCATACGGGCATCGGTGTATCGTCCGGCCAGCTCTATCTCGGATATCACGGGAATGCCGCGGGCCACTATCTCCCTGACCACGGGTGCCGTCGGGGGTATACCCGGGCTTTTCACCACCTCGTCGGCCGAGAGGATGCGATCCATAGAGTGTCCTCCCTCCTCGTAGGCTATACCCTCGTCGTCGAGTACACTGCGGTAGCGCGCGGGAATATTGCCGGAGTCGCTGAGAAACACATCCATTCCTTTGTCCTTGCCGAGGATGGCGGCTCCGACGCCGCTCTCACCTCCGCCCAATATGACGAGACGTTTCATTTCTATCTGATTTTAAGTGTTATGAATGTCAATACGGCCAGAAAGATACCTATGATCCAGAACCGGGTGACAATCTTCGGCTCGGGGATGGCCCGCACAGGGGTCTTGATGAGCGATTCTATCCCTTCTTTCTGGAAGTGGTGATGGAGGGGTGTCATCTTGAACACACGCCGTCCCTCGCCGTATTTACGTTTGGTGTATTTGAAATAGGCCACCTGCACCATCACCGATATATCCTCGATGAAGAATATGGCACAGAGCAGGGGTATGAGAAGCTCCTTGTGGATGAGGATGGCGAACACGGCTATGATACCGCCGATGGTAAGAGAGCCTGTGTCGCCCATGAACACCTGGGCTGGGAAGGCATTGTACCACAGGAAACCGATCAGCGCGCCGATGAAGGCCGACATGAACACCACAAGCTCGGCGGAATCGGGGATATACATGATGTTGAGATACGTCGAGTATATCACATTGCCACCCAGATAGGCCATGATGGCCAGGGCCACGCAGATGATGGCCGAAGTTCCGGCGCAGAGGCCGTCGAGACCATCGGTGAGATTGGCTCCGTTGCTTGTGGCGGCTACCGCCACTATCACCACGATTATGAACAGGATCCAGCCTCCGGTCTGGGCATGGGATCCCATCCAGGAGGTGAGCGAGGCATAGTCGAAGTTATTGTTCTTCACAAAGGGGATGGTGGTCTGTGTCGACTTCACGTTGCGGCTCTCCTGCTCGAATGTGGCGGTGACGATCTCGCCCGTCGTCTCGATGACCGGGATTGCCGAGGTGGTGACCTGGCGCTGGGTGATGTCGGGGCTGAAGCACATGGTGAGACCCACAAGCAGACCGAGACCTACCTGTCCGATTATCTTGAACTTTCCTTTCATCCCGTCCTTGTTGTGGCGCTTGATCTTCAGATAGTCATCAAGAAAACCGATCGTTCCGAGCCAGACGGTGGATATCAGGAGCAATATCATGTAGATATTGGTGAGGTCTCCTATGAGCAGACACGGCACAACGATGGCGATGATGATTATTATACCACCCATTGTCGGGGTGCCGGTCTTCTTCATCTGCCCTTCCAGGCCAAGGTTGCGCACCATCTCACCCACCTGCATGAGCTGCAGACGGTCAATGATACGCCGCCCTATCACGGTGGCTATGAAAAGTGAAAGGAGCAGGGCCACCACCGAACGCACGGTGATGTAGCCCATCAGTCGGGAGCCGGGGACATTGCCGGCCTGAAGATATTCAAACAGCGTGTAAAGCATCTTTCAATCAGGCATTTTCTTGTGAAATGATGTTGCGCACCTCCTCGCGGTCGTCAAAGTGATGTTTCACCCCCTTGATCTCCTGATAATCCTCATGCCCCTTGCCGGCGATGAGTATCACTGTGCCTTTCCCTGCCAGGGCGGCGGCGGTGCGGATGGCCTGACGGCGGTCTGTGATGTGTAGTGTGCGCGAGCGGGCCTCGTCGTCAAGTCCGGCCTCCATGTCGGCCAGAATATCTTCCGGTTCCTCGAACCTGGGATTGTCGGATGTGAGTATCACCCTCTCGCTGCGGGCCGCGGCCTCACGGGCCATGATGGGACGTTTGCCCTTGTCACGGTTGCCACCGGCACCCACGACGGTGATGATCTCACCCTTAGGACCCACAACCTCGCGTATGGCGGCAAGCACGTTGACCACGGCATCCGGCGTGTGGGCATAGTCCACTATGGCCGTATAGCCTTTAGGTGAGTGGAAGGCCTGGAACCTTCCGGCCACCGGGACGAGTGCCGATATGTGGCGGAGCACCTCGTCGCGGTCCCAGCCCAGAAGAATGCAGGCGCCGTAGACTGCTGTGAGGTTATAGGCGTTGAATTTGCCCGTGAACAGGGTGTGGACCTCGATTCCGTTCAGACTGAGGAGCGTACCGTCGAGGCGCTGCTCCACAATGCGCCCCCTGAAATCGGCCTCGGAGCGCAGGGAATATGTGTGGCGCGAGGCGCGGGTGTTCTGCAGCATCACTTCACCCACCTTGTCGTCGGCATTGGTGAGTGCGAAAGCGGTGGCCGGAAGGTGGTCGAAGAATGATTTCTTGGCGGCCAGATAGGCCTCGAAGGTCTTGTGATAGTCGAGGTGGTCGCGGGTGAGGTTGGTGAACACTCCACCGGCGAATGTGAGGCCCGCTATGCGGTGCTGATGGGCCGCATGGCTGCTCACCTCCATGGCGCAATAGTCACATCCGGCCTCGACCATGTGGTGGAGCATCTCGTTGATGGTGAGAGGATCGGGGGTAGTGTGGTCGGTGGGGTAAGGTGTCAGCTCAACATAGTTGCACACGGTGGAGAGAAGGCCTGCCTTGTAGCCCATGAGACGCGCCATCTCATATATGAGTGTCGCGGTGGTGGTCTTGCCGTTGGTTCCGGTCACGCCCACCAGTCGGAGCTTGCGCGAAGGGTTGCCCCACCATTCCGAGGCAATATAGCCGAGAGCTATGGGGGTGGAGGGCACCTTGATGTATGTGACCATGCTCTCCAGACGCTCCGGCAGGCGCTCGCACACCACGGCGGATGCTCCGGCTGCCACAGCCTTGCCGATGAAGTCATGACCATCGACACTCACACCGGGAACGGCCACAAAAAGAGTGCCTGATCCCGCACGGCGGGAGTCGGCGGTGACTGATGTGATCTCCTTTTCGCAGGAGCCTATGATTTCCTCTGTCTCAAGAGGTGATAGAAGATGGTCGAGAAGCATGACGATATATCGGGAATATATATTATTGTATAGTGAAATGTGGAATCAATCTTTTTTACCTTTATGTTGCGGCGCCCCGGACAGGAAAGCCGGTCATCTTGTAAGAGCGAGATGGACCACCGCCCCGCGCCCCGCCAGAGTGCCCGGCGAGGGCGATTGCGTGTGGACGAAGCCGGATCCGGTGAGCTTGACGTCGAAACCGGCGCTCTCGAGGGTCACGACCGCCTCACGTACACTCAGTCCGCGGACATCCGGTATGCCCGAACGCACGGCCTTGGGTGTCTTGATGCTCTTCCCCTTGGGTATGGCCAACGGACCGCGCAGTTTCTTGAACGGATCCTCGCCACGGGTGGCGAAAAAGGTCGGGCCATCGGTCGACGCAAGGTCGGCGGAATACTCCGATGAGTTTCCAAGCATACCGCGGGAATAGAGCTTCATGGCTATGTTTCTGAGCACCTGCCCCGAGGTGGTGGCGGCACCGAAGAAATTCTTTGTGGGATGGCAGGTGAGCACCACGCAGGAATAGAGGGGCTTCTCAGCAGGGAAGAACCCGCAGAAAGCCAGACGTTTCTTGCCGGTGTTGTAGGCTCCGTTCTCGATCATGTAGCAGGTGCCTGTCTTTCCGGCTATCCTCACCACATCGTTGCGGAGGAACCGCCCGGTGCCGTGGTCGCCCCACACCACACGGGTGAGCATCTCGCGCATGATTTCGGCAGTCTTGGGCGAACAGGCCCTTCCGTTGCCCATATATGCCGGGGGCAGCACGGAGTCGATGGTGCCGCGGAGCTCTTTCACAAGCCTTGGCTTGACAAAGACCCCGTCGTTGGCTATGGCATTGTAGATGGCCAGGGTGTAGAGCGGAGGGATCTCGGTGGCATAGCCGTAGCATTGGCGCGAGAGGGCTATCCGGCCACCGCGGTCGCTTGGCACAGAGTCGATGCGCGGTGGCACCTCTCCGGCTATTCCGGTGTTCATCGGGTCGAGGAATCCGAGTTGCTTCAGGCGTGAGTAGAATCCACCGGGATGGGAGTCGTAACGGCTCGTCATGATACGGGCCATGCCTATATTTGACGACTGCTCGATCACATCACCCACACGTATGGCCGAGGAGTGGTGGGCATCGGTGATGGGACGGCCGCCGGCGTAGGCCCACCCGGACCCTGTGGGGAGCATCTCGTCGAAGTCGGTGACTATACCGTCCTCGACAGCTATCATCATCGAGAGGGTCTTCACGACCGACCCGGGCTCATATCCCATCACGGCGCGGTTTCGGGCCTCGATATAGCCCGGGCCATGCGGATTGAGCTCGAGATTGGATATGGCTTTTATGTCGCCTGTCTTGACATCCATGAGCACGGCCACACCCCACTCGGCCCCGCAGCTGTCGAGCACGTTGTTGAGCTCGTTCTCCACAATGTCCTGCATATTGATGTCAATCGTGGTCACTATGTCACATCCGGGCACAGCCGGAACGAGGGGCGAGTCAGTGATTTTCTTGGTGAGGGCCACCTTGCGGGCTGTTCCCGCGCGGCCGTAGAGCAACGAATCGAGAGCCTTCTCAAGACCGGATATTCCGTGGATCTGCTTGCTCTCGGAGGTCTCGCCCACACCCCCTATGGATCGGCGGGCCATATTGCCGTAGGGGTTGAACCGCTTCATGTATTGCTCGAATGTGAGACCGGTGCGGTTGCGGTTGCCGCGGTTGAAGTATGGGAGTGTCTTTATCAGCTCCATGTCGGAGTGGGAGAGACCGCTCAGGAGCTTATAGGCTCTCGGACGTTTCTCGGGCACCTTGTCGAGCGGGGCGAGGAGGTGGCGCTTCCACCCCTTGGCATCGCGCACGGGAAAATTGGCGGCGAGCTGTCTGGAGAGCTCGTCGATGTCCTCGCGAAGATGGGCGGTGTTGAATTTCTCGGCCCGGTAGTCGATGCGCGCGGTGTAGAAGTTGAGATTGGTGGCCAGCACACTGCCGTCAGACGAGAGGATGTTGCCACGCTGCGGCACTATCTCGCTTATCTTGAGTAGAGTCTCGTTGGCCTTCTCGTTCCACTTGTCGGCATTTACCACAGTGGTCTCGCTCAACTGCACTATGATGGCGGTCGAGAGCACCAGAATGCCGAACACGATGATGGCATAGCGGAAGAGAATATTGCTGCGGTTGTCGTTCTTGCTTGCCATGGCTCTTACTTGCGGGGAATTTTATACGGAGGCTGCGGCTGGACCCTGAGGTTGAGATGGAGGGAATCGACAAGCTGCTGCATCGAGGTCTCGCGGATGCGGCTCATGAAGGCCGAGCGTTCGCGCGAACGCTCGTTCTCCACCACCTCAAGTTTTTTCTCGAGGGCGGCGATGCGCTCCATATTGGTCTTGCAGGTATATTTTGTGGTGATGTAGACCATCATCACAAGGATAAAAAGGAGTGTGGGGAGCCAATGACGGGCGAAGAAATCGCTCGACAGGAGAGTGCCGTGGAACAGGCGGTATATGAACGACGGCTTCTTTGCCGTCACTTTGGTTTTCTTGTCAGCTTTGGCCATTGCGTGAGTGAGAGTGTAGTCAGAGTTTTACGGCCACCCGGAGTTTTGCGCTGCGGGAGCGTGGGTTTCGGTCGATCTCCCCGTCAGATGGAGTTACGGGGCGGTTGCCGAGCGGGCGGAGCGGAGCGTTGACACGTCCGAAGAAATCCTTGTCCACCTTTCCGGCAAAGTCGCCGGTTTTGAAGAAGTTCTTGACCATGCGGTCCTCGAGGGAATGATATGTGATCACAGCGAGCCTTCCGCCGGGACGGAGCACCTTGAGTGCGCCCTCGAGCAGCTCGCGGAGAGCTCCCATCTCATCGTTGACCTCGATACGGAGGGCCTGGAACACCTGTGCGAGCTCTTTCTTCTCCTTGCGGGGGTCGATGAGCGGACGCACCACCGCAAGCAGCGAACTGACGGTGGCGAAATCCTCGCCCCCTTCGCGGGCCTTGACGATGGCGCGGGCCATACGGCGCGCCTGCTGCAGTTCGCCGTAGATCTTGAAGATATCGGCGAGCGATTCCTCGGAGATCTCGCGCAGGAGCACTGATGCCGGACGCCCGGCAGACCGGTTCATGCGCATATCCAGCGGACCGTCAGCACGGAACGAGAATCCGCGCTCGGGGGAGTCGAAGTGATGGAACGACACGCCGAGATCGGCAAGCACACCATCCACACCATCCACGTCATAGTAGCGCATGAAGTTGGTGATGAAGCGGAAATTGGAATAGACCATGGTGAATCCCGGAAGATCCGACGGAGCACGCTCCACGGCATCGAGATCCTGGTCAAACGAATAGAGCCGGCCTCCGAGCCCGGGGGCGAGACGCTCCATTATCGCGCGCGAGTGGCCGCCCCCTCCGTAGGTGGCATCGACATAGATCCCTCCGGGACGGATGTCGAGGGCTTCGAGGGTTTCAGGCAGCAGCGCCGGCACGTGATAGACTTCGCTTTCCATCTTCTTGACTTTACTGTATAGGTAGGACAATTTAAGGCCTCAAAGTTACTAAATAATTTGCAATTCCAAACTCCCTACACCTCATTAATATGAAAAAATTTTTTCGACACGCTCCTAAGCCATTGTTTAACAACAATACGGCGATTTACAAATGTAAACCATAAGCGGAGGCATCTCAGTGGCCTTTACCTATCACACGCGAGGTGAAATAATATGTCGCCGTCACCTTGGCGAGGTTGTCGTTGCAGACCCGGCTCCCGAATCTATCCTTGTCCTTGACCATGTTTATCGCTCCCATATTGAAAAGTGAGCAGATAGTGACATCATGAAACATCAACGCAAACCCGAGACCGAAACCGAAGTTGCCACGTTTCCAGACACCGTCCCTGCCGACAAGACTGCTGTGACCGGCAAACGAACCACCTGTGGTCACCGAGGCTGACAGTGCCACAAACGGAGCAATGTAAAAATCATCGTCAATCTCAAAACGCCATCCCACATTCACGGGAAACATGAAGGAGTACTTATAGAATTTCCGGTCGGGAGCATCGGCAGGGACATCAAGCAGCCTGAGGTCATCGTAGCCGAACACAGCACCCGCCTCAACATAGAGTGCCTGAGTGAACAGGAATCTGTTCATCACCCCCGCGGCACCTCCATAACCGAAATCGTCATTGTCGAGGGGGCTGAAATCAGTCCATCTCCCGGGAATATTGATATGAAACTCTCCGGTTGCTCCCAGCTGCCACACCACAGGCTCCCGCCCGAAACACCCGAACGAGGACAACACACTGAGAAACAAAAGAGTCACGATTGACCGGAGGGATATCTTTTTCACGATGACATTCATTTACTGACGATAGGATTTACACCGCAAAAAAAGTTATTTAATCCCATATATGCAAACATCCTGCAAATCTTTTTCAGAAGTTGAGGCGTTTTAATCTGGAGAGACCCGTCAGCCCTGCGGCTTTCCCGACCATGTCAAGGGGAGCACAGGGCATTCAGCAATGCAAAATATTTCACATCCACAACTATTTCACACCCTTATGAGCTCCAGACCTACACCTCCTCCCGAACCGGCCACCACGTCATCGGGTCGCAAGAAACTCAATTCAACGGCCAAAGGCACCCTGACCATGTGGGCCATGGCCATCCTGATCATCACCTCCATCCTGAGTCTGCGCGGACTACCGTCCGAGGCAAAGTATGGCATACAATCTATTTTCTATTATCTCTTTGCGGCGGCAGTGTTCCTGCTTCCGTTCTCGCTCGTGTGTGCCGAGCTTGCCTCAACCTACACGAAACAGGGCGGCCTTTACCGTTGGGTGTCCGAAGCGTTCGGGCCGAGGCTCGGCTGGCTGGCCATGTTCCTTGAATGGCAGACGATCGTGATATGGTTTCCCACCATCCTTATGTTCGCGGCCGTCTCGCTGGCCTACATATTCTGGCCCGAGAGTTTCGACGAAGCATTGGCATCCAACAAGATATACAACCTCGCGATAGCCATGCTTGTCTATTGGCTGGCCACATGGAACGCCTTCCGGGGCCAGAAATCGGCCAATGTGCTGTCGAGCTACGGCGGTCTGGTGGGCACAATCATCCCCGGCGCCGTGCTGATAGTGCTCGGAGTGATCTATTTCATAGCGGGCAAGCCTGTCGAGCTGACCCATGAGCCGTTTATCCCCGACTTCTCCAATGTCGGCACCATAGTGCTCGCAGCCTCGATATTCCTCTTCTACGCCGGCATGGAGATCCAGGCGGTCCACATCACCGATATGCGCAACCCGGCCAAGGATTTCCCCAAGGCTGTGTTCGTGGCCATCATAGCCATCGTTGTGATCAACGTGCTCGGCACCCTGATGATCGGTCTTTCCATCCCGGCCAAGGATATCAATCTGCTGCAGAGCCTTCTGATGGCCTACAAGATACTATGGTCGAGCTTCGGCCTGTCATGGCTCGGCAATGTCATGGCACTCTTCATCATGTTCGGCGTGATCGGACAGGTGAGCGCCCTTGTGACCGGCCCTGCCACCGGCCTGATGGCTGTGGCCCAGTCGGGCTATCTGCCCCGCTCGCTGCAGCGCACCAACAAAAACAATGTCAACGTGCCTATCCTGCTCATCGAAGGTGGATTCGTCACCATTCTCTGCCTTGTGATCATCGTGCTCCCCACGGTCGAGTCGGCATATCAGATCATGTCCCAGCTCGCCACCATCATCTATCTTGTGATGGTGATAATCATCTACGGAGCCTTCATCCGTCTGCGCCGCACCGCCCCCGGCAAGAAGAGGGGATTCAAGGTGCCGGGCGGAAAGTTCGGTGAGATCGTGGTGTGTACGCTCGGCATAGCCGGCGCCCTTCTCGCACTCGTGCTCAGCTTCCTGCCGCCGAGTCAGATCACCACCGGCAGCCCCACGGTATATATCGGCATCCTCATTGTGGGCGCGTGTGTCATCATAGCACTTCCGCTCGTGGTCTACTCCATGCGCAAACCGTCATGGCGCAATCCCGACGCGCACTTCTATCCATTTGACTGGCAGATAGAGGGACGCCGCCCCGGCGAAGTGTCCAAATGGGCTCCCGGCTACGAACCTACGGAGGCCGAGGTAGAGGCCGCCGAGGACAATGCCGTCGCCACACACTGCAGCGACAAGAAGTGCTGATCCGGCACCCGACATACTGAACCGAACTCCACACAATCCGGAGACCACAAGAGAAAAGAGTGGCCTCCGGATTTGCTTTTGAAGGGAGATTTTATGTATCTTTGCATCTATATGTCCCATAAACGGCAAAAAATATTCATTGTCCCCGACGGTGGAATCGGCAACAGGCTCAGAGCGATCGCCTCAGGCATATACCTTGCAGAAAATACCGGACGCAAGGCAGTGGTGATATGGCATCCTGATCCATTGTGCAATGCCTCGCTCACCGACCTGTTTATCCCCGAGGCGATCCCGGCCGAAATAATCAGCCCTTCACAATGCTCTTTCCGGCTGTTTTACGAGCAGCCCCGCAAACGCAATCTGTTCATCACGCGACTGACAGCTCCCCTCAGGTTCAGCCGCCGGTACTACGATACGGTCAACCTCCAGCCCTATCTTGATAATTGTCATCTGCTCCGTGAAGAAACCGTCCGGACAAAGGGGGATATTCTGATATACTCCGGACAGGAATTCTATGATTTCCCGCGAAGCTTCTTCCGGGAGATTTTCAAGGTATCGGACGCCGTAAGGCGCAGGGCTAACGAGATCTCAGGCAACGGGATAAAACCGGAGATATCAATACAGATCCGTCGCACAGACCACACTCTGTCAATAGGCCACAGCCCTGTCGAGGCTTTCATGGAGATAATCGACCGTGTGGCACCAAGTCCGTTCTACCTTGCCACAGATGATGAGACCGTAAAAAGCCTTATATCCCGCCATGCACCCGGCAGAGTGGTGATGAATCCGTCGCCGGCCGCCAGAAACACACCACAGGGCATATTGGATGCGGTGGCCGAACTCCTCGTCATGTCACGCACCGGAACAATATACGGCTCATACGCCAGCTCATTTCCGGAGATAGCCTCATGGCTGGGCGATGTACCTCTCAAGACCGTCAGCACCGGACTATGACAGATATGAGGCAATAAACCACCCGTTGTCAACGTTATGATATAGATATGCAGGAAATAGTCTTTGCCACCAACAACTCTCATAAACTCGAAGAGATCAGACGTATAGCAGGCGACAGGTTCAGAATACTCTCGCTTGCCGATATCAATTGCCATGACGACATACCCGAGACCGCGGACACCCTGGAGGGAAATGCCCGCCAGAAGGCCCGGTATGTCAAGGAAAAATACGGCTACGATTGCTTTGCCGACGACACCGGCCTGATGGTCGATGCCCTCGGCGGCGCTCCGGGTGTCTTCTCGGCCCGCTATGCCGGACCGGGCCACGACAGCAAGGCCAACATGGATCTGCTGCTCCGCAATCTCGACGGAGTGACAGAACGCTCGGCACGGTTTGTCACCGTGATATGCCTCATCCTCAACGGAGAGGAGCGCATATTCGAGGGGCGCGTGGAGGGGGAGATCCTCACCGCCCCGCAGGGTGAGGCAGGATTCGGCTACGACCCCGTGTTCAAACCGGCCGAGGCCGACCGCTCATTCGCCCTCATGACTCCCGACGGGAAAAATGCCATAAGCCACCGCGGCAGGGCCACGGCCGCACTCCTCTCCCATCTTCTCACCCTCTGAATACCACACATCCCAAATGATCCGACGACTCTCCACATTTCTGATATCTCTCACCGTCTGTCTCATGGCCACGGCGCGGCTTGCACCGGGCACATGGAGACAGTTTCCGGTGTTCGGCTCCTTCACCGACATGACCGACACCCCGTCGCAGCTCTACTATGTGACAGGCGGTTCGCTCTATGCCTACGACAAAGCCTCCGACGAGACCCGCCATTTCGAGGCAGGAAGGGATCTCTCGGACTACTCGGTCGACAGGATCTTCTATAATTTCGACGACCGTTATCTGCTGGTGACCTTCACCAACGGCAACATGGATCTGTTGTTTCCCGACGGAAGGAAGGTGAATCTTCCCGACATCAAGGACGCTGCCATCAGCGCCACAAAACGGGTGAACGATGTGAAATTCCAGGACGGCGAGATATTCATAGCCACGACTTTCGGTCTGGTGATCTACAACGGCTCCACATTCGAGGTGAAGCAGTCGGGAATCTACAACCGTCCGGTGGCCTGTCTGGCTGTGGATAAGCAGAGAATCGTTCTTTTCATGGACGACACTGTAGACGAACGGAGACAGATATATGCCATAGACCACGGCAACCGCATCAACAAGCTCGACAATTTCACCCTCGTCGGCGCGGAGCGCGGTCCCATCACCGCCGCGGCCTCGCTCCCCGAGACACATCCCGCCGCGGGGAGCTACTATCCCGTGGTGCAGTGGGGCTCTGTGAGGCGCTTCGACATCACGAAGGGTTTCATGTCCAATTCAGAGATCCCCGCCTCCGGATTCATCACCACAAGCGACGGTGCCGGCTTCTTCTCCACCTCATCACCGGCCGCCCTCTACAGCTTCAACGAAAATGCACTCCCCGTCCGGACCACCGTGATCCCGTCCCTGCTCGACGGCAATCTGCTCGCCACATGGGACGGACCATCCTCGCTGTGGGCCGGCGCGCCTGACGGTCTCGGCAACTATGCCGTGGACGGCGCAGGAGACCTCACCGTGAAGCGCGACAAGTCAGTGCCCTCCGACGCCATCTCCATGACCAACATCTGCCGCATTTATCCGACCGCCGACAGAGCGGGTTTCTACACAGCCAATATCGGTCAGTCACAGACCCACCCCCAGGGGACAGCCGACCGCGAGAAGACTCCGATGGAAGCCTGCCTGAAGTATGGCGAGACATTCACTCCGCTTAACCCGGTCACCGCCGGCGGCGAGACTGTGATAGCCCCCACGGCGATCGTGGAGGATCCCGACGATCCGTCGGTGATATTCGTGGCCTCGACCAACAGGGGAGTCTACGCCCTCCGCGACGGAAAGGAGATAGCCCGCATTGACGACACAAACTCTCCGATGAGCAAGATGAAGAACTGGATCCTGGCCCCTTCGTCACTCGCCATCGACCGTTTCGGCAACCTCTGGGTGGGATTTGTCACCCTGGACTCCTCCGTCCCGCAGGTGATGATTCTCCCGCGCGAGAAGAGGCGCGACATAGCCTCTGCCAAAAAGGAAGACTGGCTCCTGCCTGATTTCGGGTCCCACCTGTGCTCAAAGGATGTCACGGTGCTCCCCTGCCGTAACTCGGACGTGGTTGTAGCCTACGATTCCAAGGACTATTCCGGACTCGTCACCTACTATCATGCCGGCGATCCCACCGACCTCGCGAAAGCCGCACACATGGACTGGAACCGTCTGACCGATCAGGACGGCAAGGACTTCACACCGGAATACATACTCTCCATGGCCGAGGACCACAACGGACAGGTGTGGGTGGGCACCACCACGGGAGTGTTCTATATCCCCAACCCGACACGCACATTCTCCACCGACTTCACCATCAACCGTGTGAAGGTGCCGCGCAACGACGGCACCAACCTGGCTGACTATCTGCTCGAGAGCGACAGGGTGAGCGCCGTGGCCGTCGACAACTCCAACCGCAAATGGTTCGGCACCGAGAGTTCGGGCCTGTTCCTCACCAACGAGGACGGATCGGAGATAATAGCCCGCTACAACACCACCAATTCCCCGCTCCCCACCAATTGCATCACCTCGATCTATCCCGATCCCAACTCCTCGTCGGTGTTCGTGGGCACAATGGCCGGCCTGCTTGAGTTTGCCTCGACATCCGGCCCTCCACGCGACGACTATTCCGACGTCTACGCCTATCCCAACCCTGTGACACCCGACTATTCGGGAATGATCACCATCGAAGGTCTCATGGGCGGGTCGATGGTCAAGATTGTCGATGCCGGGTTCAACACCGTCTACCAGACCATGTCGGACGGTGGTACAGCCCAATGGGACGGTACCAATTTCGGAGGCGACCGTGTGCGCTCGGGTGTCTACTACGTCGTTGCATCCTCATCCACCGACACATCATCCGAAGGTGATGTCGTGACGAAAATTCTTGTAATCAATTAGCCCTTTCCGTGTGTTAATATGATATGGAAAAACTGAAATACACCTCTGAATCCGACCGTGCCTACGGAGCCACAGGCATGGCCATCGGACTTGTCATCTATGATGGCGACGATATGCTGGCTTCGGTGGATCTCGATGCCGACCCCAACGATATGGTGGCCCTCTCGCCCGACTTCTACTTTGCCGGCAATCCGGGCGTATCGGCCAAGACAGCGTGGAACCAGATACTCAAGAACTACAATCTGGGCATCTCGATGCTCATGGCCAATGTGCTGTGCCGCCACCTTGTGGCCCGCCGCGCTGATGTGCCCGAACAGCTGGTAGGCCTGCTGCGTTCGCTCGCCTGCGGAGAGGGGCGTCAGTCATGTGAGCTTGACGAGGATGAGGTCAACAGGCTTTTCGACAAGAACTACACCTATCTGCGCCGTGTGTTCTCCCACCACGGAGTGCAGTCGGTGGCCCACGACTTCGCCGCCACACTCATCTCGCGCCGTTCGCTCTCCCGCCACGATGTGCTCGAGCAGCTCTCGGCGCTCAATATGCTTTAAACAACTCTTACATAAAACACATTATGCTGAATCAGCCATTTCATTTCGCTCCGTATCTCAAGACGGTGATATGGGGCGGTGAGCGTATTGCCCCGTTCAAGGGAATAAAGACACACCAGACCTCGATAGGCGAGAGCTGGGAAATATCAGCTGTGCCTGACCACGTCTCCGTGGTCGACAGCGGCCCCTGCGAGGGGATGACACTCACCGACCTCGTGGAGAAATACGGACCGGAGCTCATGGGCGAGCGCAACTATCAGCTCTATGCCCCGTCGTTTCCCTTGCTCATAAAGCTCATTGATGCCAGGGAGGATCTCTCGGTGCAGGTGCATCCGGACGATGCCCTGGCATGGAAGCGCCACCGCTGCGCGGGCAAGACCGAGATGTGGAACGTGATCGACACCGATCCCGGAGCGCGCATCTATGCCGGTCTGAGCCGCAAGATCACCCCTGCCGAATATGAACGCCGCGTGGCCGACAATACCATCATGGATGTCGTGGCCGGATATGAATCCGCCCCGGGCGACACCTTTTTCCTGCCGGCGGGACGCATCCATGCCATAGGCGCCGGAAATCTGCTCGCCGAGATACAGCAGACGTCAGACATAACCTACCGCATCTACGACTATGGACGCCGCGACAGCGAGGGTAATCAGCGCGAGCTCCACACCTCACAGGCGCGCGAGGCCATAGACTACAACGTCTACCCCGACTATCGCTCCACGCCACAGGGCAATGTGCTGGCATCGTGTAAATATTTCGATGTGCGCCGCCTTGATGTGCCTGCCGGAAAGACCATATCCATCGACTATCCGAGAGAGTCGTTCACAATCGTGATGTGCATAGCCGGAGAGGGCGCCATACTCGACGCCGAAGCCATGACGGTGTTTCCGATACGGAGGGGCCGGACACTCCTGTTCCCCGCCACAATGCAGGCCCTGCGAGCCATCGGCCCCGTCAGCATACTCTCCATACAGTCATAAGGCCAGGACAAGGATACAAAAGACCAAAGGGTCAGAAGTGAACAGATTTTTTTGTTCCTTCTGACCTTTTGGTCTTTTGTATAACAAATTTGTTTTATTGCTCTAAACTAATGCGGAACGCGCTACAGGGACTTCTGTATCCTTCAGTCCGAAGTAATTTATATCTGCCACCAATTGTTGTAATTGCCGCTTGACCATGCGTCCGGAGGACGCTGATTATGTAGTAGCCGTGTACACCGGAGCGGAGCAGAGGTGTGCACGGATGTGAATATGGATAGGATGGAGGCGTCCGGGAGGACGCCGGTTATCATTAATCAATTGCTCGATCATGTTGATAATCGGCGTCTTACAGACGCCACAAATCTGTATCATCTCTGCCCGGGCACACCTCCGCAAGACTCCGGTGTGCCCGGCTACTACATAACCGGTGTCCTGACACCATCAGCCCCCCGCTACGGACACCGGACTATGTTATCTTATCAGTATAAGTGCCTTACGTCATTCAGTCACCCTTATCTCCACTTTTCTCGGATTACTGCCGGATGCCATGTTGGTCATCTCCACGCCATTGTAATACACCGCTTTCACATTGAAGTCGCTGTCATAACGGATCTCGAGAGTGTCAGTCCTGCCGTCCCACACAGCGATCTCGGGTGCTGAGATAAAAGCCTTATAGACAATATCCTTTTTGTTGAGTCTGTTGGAGAGGAAGCCTCCGTTGAGCGAGGGGATCTCTGTCTTTACAACAGGATAGATGACTTCGTTCACTCTCCCGTCGGGTAACTCTTCCCTGACATTCATCGACAGGGTCACTGTGCTTCCGACAGGTACATCCACAAGATTGTCATACTCGACAGTCCATGAGGTATTATATGCCTTCTTGTCATCATCTGATGAGCATGAGACCGCCATATTCCCCGCCGCAAGCAGCAGGACGAGGAATAGAAGATGTGTGATTTTTTTCATATTGCAGATTTAGTTAATTTATTTCTTTGGTCTACCTCCTATCACAACCCCAAGACTCAGCTCAAACACATTGCATCCCTTGCGGGCAATCATGAAACCGGCCTCAAGACGAAGATGATAGAGCATTTCAACCCCTATGTGGGGGAGAAACACCGGGGTGGTACCACCCACACTGAAATCCTGACGGTGGACAGTGTCGTGGTGACCAAGACCAATGCCAAGGCCGGCATAAGGACTGAATTTCGATCCACGACGGAAATTGTAATTGCCTTCTATGCCGAACATAAGAGTCCGGTTGATCTGATTCTCATCAATCTGCCTGTATTTGTAATAAGCCATGTCGACAAGAAGAAACGCCCCCACATCGACAGGAACAGCCTTCAGATTATACCTGAGATCAAGACCGAGATGAGATGCCGTCCAAGCTCCTTCGGCTCCATGAAAGCCTCCCAACGGGACACTTGCTCCGATCTTGGCTCCACCCTCGAACTTCTGCACCTGTCTCACCTCGCAGGGCGACACTAAAGCTGTAAAAAACAGAAGTATCAGGATAATATACTTTCTCATTGAATGAATTCTATCCATTATGATTGGAAATTATATAACAAAGGTAACTATTATTTACAATATATCATCTCCGATATGAAAAAACTTCTGCTTCCATATCGGAGATAATATAATTTATTCAGATTTTGGATTCTTCCGAATTATCGCTCCAAGCCACTTTCCATCATATTTGATGGCTCCATAGACTACTCCTGCGTGCAATTCAACACCATCATTTAGTGATATATTCTCAACCAGCATTTCTAGATAATCTCCAAGATCGTTTGATTTACCAAATGTATATCCAAACGTCCATTCTCCAGGAAACCATTTAGAATAAAATTTGGTTTCAACAGACCTTTTGTTACGGGCACTTTTGCATTTTGGCCCATAAAGCACATATAAATGATTGTTTCTGAATGACATCAGACCAGCTCTTTCCAATTCTTCATTTATTTTTTTCTTCTCCTCTTTCGATGCTGCTTTGATTCGATTGTTGACCAATTTTTTTATTTGCTTAGAGAGATCAGACAACTTTACATCCTTATTCTTGAATGGCAAATTGAAATCATCAAACGGAATGGTGAACAATAAAATATTCTTATTGTCGACTTTAGAAGGAGCAAACGTTGAGGACGGAAGTGAAGTTTCACCTTTGTATTGTTTACCGAATGTCTTTATACTATGACCCGGATGTGTGTACTTTATAGATACTAAATCCCAACCTTGTACCATAGCCTGAGCTTTAATATTCCACCATATTCCCATCACTCTTTTTTGCATCTTCAATTTAGTACCAATGTACGAATATATCAGATAATTTTGATCATAGAAACTCATGGTGAGTTTTTTTCTATCCGAAAAATGCTTAATGGCAACAACATTTTCTCCGACTAGTCCAGTTCTAAATTTATGAAACCAATTTCCATCACCTTTCCAATCTCCGTCTCCCGTATATTCTACAATACGTATATTATTATTGGGAATAACTACCCCGTTATTTAGCTCCATTCCGTTATCTGTCATTTCTAACGTAAGGTTCTCTGGTTCTGGAATATATCCGCCATAGGAATCAGCCAATATGAAAGCATCCTCACTTTTGACAACTCGATAATTGAAAGGTTTGAAAATGACACCATTTTCAAGTTTTACAGCCATATCTTGTTCTATACCCGGTTGGAGATCCTGTGTCATCGCATCAAGATTTTCAAGTTCGCTTGCTTTTCTATAGTTGATGTATCCGACACCTTTATCATTATATTGAAATACAGTATCTCCAATCTGAATCTGCCTTTTTGCATTCAGAAGTTGTGCAAAATTTATATCTGCAATGATTGAATCTGTCGGATCAAACTCAAGTCCTTCCGGATCATTCTCTATCTCAGAAAGTTGTTCCGGTGTGAGTGATTCCATTACTTTTCTTCGGTTGGCTTCAACCAAAGAAACAAAGATTTCCTCGTTTTGCGACATTAAAACGTCTGCAGATACAACGGATCTTGATCCCGGTTGAGTAGGATCTCCAAGTTGATCAATTAGAGATTGGATCTCCTCTCGAGAATTAAGAACCACTCGTTGCATACCTTCTTGTAATTCGATACCAAATGAGTCATTTGATACACTTTTGCTTTCTTGGATAACATCCTCCTGACATGCTGTCAAAAGGATAAATCCAACAAGCCAAATGAAAAACTGTTTCATGTTGATGAATGTTTTTTGATGAATTATTTGGGTTAGTACTATCAGTTGTGCTATTCAGCGGAAAGTATTCCGCTGTAATTATGACCATATTCTGTAGATATCTCTATGGAGCTTTCATTTATATCTCCTACATAGATCTCTATATCATTCTCGGATGAATCAATCGTATGAGATTGAGGATATCCGGTATAAAGGTCGGTGACCGTGACAAGACATTCTCCCTCCGGGAAGTTAAAGTCTATGACAATAGACTCACCGTCGTAGTAGCATTGGACCATCTGACGGGAGGGAGCAGCCGGACGTTTGTTCTTGTTTCCTGAGGATTTCTCTAGGATTATCACATTGAAAACTTTTGGACTCTGAGTCTTTGTTTCCTTTTTTGGATCATTTGCTCTCTGTTCCTCAGCAAGAACTGTGGAACAAGTGAAAAGGAGAAGAATGATGACAAGTTGTTTAATCAGCGGTTTCATATACTGTGTTTTATGTTGGTTTGTGGATGCAAAATTACGACCTTATTCCGGGATAAGTACAATTTTTCATCTCTCATTTTTGCCTCAACATCAACCATAACGCATTAACTTACAGAACATTACAGCGTGAGGCAAAATCCGATTTGCCTCACGCTGTAATGTGTTGTGTACCAATGGTTTACATCTCTACCCAAATACACCACAAGTTATATCGCTGATTTATTGCATTTTATCTCATCTTATTCTTGAATAAATCCTTATGTGGGGCGTCTGATTCGGCAATTCGTTTAAGAATCCTGGACTTCCGCAGATAGAACATCTTATATTTAATGTCTGTGATCAGACATATAGCCCTTACCGAGAAACCGGCATATATCAGGGAAAGGAATACATATTCCTCTTCCTTCAGGAAGGCACATTCCTCACGAAGCAGCGACATTATTCCTCCAAGGTGGGTGTTGACCGAGGATTCTATCTGACGAAGATTCTTTGGAGCTTTAAGACGTTTGATCTCCTTCTTGATATCGTTGAATATGGCCATACGTGTCAAATCGGAATCGCCCATCTCAAAATATTGATCGAAGAGCTTATTGAGAGTGCCCCATTGCTCCGTGAACAGTTCTTCGACCAATGAAGTGTAATCCTTTTCCCTACAGGATTTCTCATCCAATTCATGTTGTAATGATTCAATAGCTGCACTTTTCTCTCCAAGTTCAGCCGACAGATTGGTGACAATGGCTGACCGCTCACCCAATTTTTCGGAAAGTGACTTGTTTTCCCTTGCAATCAAATCATTTTGTTCTTTGTTGAGTTTTGTCTCCGAGATCCATGATTCAATCTCATTATCTTTAGCCGCAATACGCAAGCGATGAATCCACACCCCTAACGAGACTATGACAGAAGATACAACTATCACACCTATAAGCAGAAGAAACAGGAACTTAGACTTATGTTCTTGTCTGACAGCCTCGGAAGTATAGAAGTCCCGCTGCACACCGGTAACGGA
Source organism: uncultured Duncaniella sp. (assembly GCA_910587165.1). Lineage (GTDB taxonomy): Bacteria > Bacteroidota > Bacteroidia > Bacteroidales > Muribaculaceae > Duncaniella. Next base: position 171,637 of record CAJUKP010000001.1, on the reverse strand, counting down.
TTCTTTAAGCATATCCGAAGCAATCATACTTTGAAGCATGATAAGACTGTCGCCCAACAATGCGGCACGTTTATAATTTCCCGCTGACAAGTCGTTACGATAGATGGCATAGAGAATCAATACACTGTCTCTGATATGTTCGGCCGTGCCAAGATAATCCTTCAACATTGCATCCGCTTTCTCCGAACCTTGCCGACTACCTGTCAGATAACTATTTATGATTGTATGCCCTATCATGGTAGTATCCGGATTAAACTTTTTCTGAGTCTCCTCTATTTCATCAGTCATATCATTATCATACATGATATGAACAGAAACTTCCATCATATAGTCGATCAAAGCCGAATCGAGAGGCTGTTCATGGGATACCACTTCATAAAGACTATCTAAAATTGCAGTTGCTTCTTCATTCCTGCTATCATTTCGGTATGTTGACGCGAGATCACATAGCGCATAGCGGTGATTGGCAATCTTACCGGCTTTTAAATAGTAGTCAATAGCCTGTTTCTCATATATTTCCGCCTGCTCATAATTGTAAGTATCGTTGAATATATCACTTATAAGCTCAGCGGTCTTGGCCATCCAATATGGATCGTCTGCTTCCTTGGCCAATTCGTATGCCACGACAGCATCTCCCATAGCCGCGGGAAACCGGCCATCGTTCAGCGCCACCCGACTATTGTAGAAACAAGCTCTTTTCCTAAGGTCTTCTGAAGATGAATTGCAATATTTCCCATAAGCGAACTGTATCAGCGAATCCGATGATACCTGGATATAGTTTTTGAATTGCGCCTGGGTGAACAACAGCGAATAGTAAGCGAGGTTGTCAGATGACAATTCACCGGGGGAGATATTACTGAGAAGAGACAAGGCACTGTCGGGGCTTGTCTCCATAATCGTATCAATGTAGGCAAGTTGTCTCCGGTCGGTGTCGTATTCACATGAGGCAAGAGAACAAATCAGAAGACAAGAAACAAGAATAAGAAGAGTTTTCATATATTGATTTTATAAAGACACATCATCTGCCCCATCGGGGCAATGCAAAGGTAGGCCCGGGTGGAACCCGGGTATCAAAAAGCGCTACGCGACGCTATTATAATGTATCTGCGGAGAATACCCGGGTTTGCACCCGGGCCTACCTTTGCACAGCCCCGTTGGGGCATAGTATCTCTTACTTATCGCCAAGGAGATCGGGGCGGAGGGCGCGGGTGCGAGCAAGGGCCTGCTCATGCCGCCATTCGTCAATCTTGGCGGCGTGACCGGAGAGGAGGATGTCAGGGACACGCCAGCCGTTGTAGTCGGCAGGCCGGGTGTAGACCGGGGGAGCGAGAAGATTGTCCTGGAACGAGTCGCTGAGAGCGCTCTGTTCATCGCCGATGACTCCCGGCACGAGCCGGACTATGGCATCGGCAATCACCACGGCGGGAATCTCCCCTCCGGTGAGCACATAGTCGCCGATAGAGATCTCCTTGGTGATGAGATGCTCGCGGATGCGCCAGTCTACCCCCTTGTAGTGACCACATAGTATGATGAGGTTCTCACAGAGCGAGAGAGTATTGGCCATGGGCTGGTCAAACGTCTCGCCGTCGGGAGAGGTGAATATCACCTCGTCATAGCTCCGCTGTGATTTGAGGTGGGATATGGCACGGTCCACAGGGCCTATCTGCATCACCATGCCGGCCTCGCCGCCGAAGGGATAGTCGTCGACCTTGCGGTATTTGTTGTCGGAATAGTCGCGCAGGTTGTGGACCACAAGCTCGCATAGCCCTTTCACCTGGGCACGTTTGAGTATCGAACAGTTGAGGGGTGACTCCAGCATCTCGGGGAGTACGGTGAGTATGTCTATTCTCATAATTTCTTTTGTTGTTAGGAAGGTTAACCCTTTATTCTTATGCGCCAGGGCTGTGGATAGAGTGAATTGCAACGTGAGCCGAGATTCTTGACCCATCCGAGCGGGGATGAGCCGAAGGTGAGCAGCAGATAACCGCGCGGCGATCCGGATGGCAGCACGGGGGCTTCGCCATGGAGATAGCGGAGGGCTGTGTCGCGGTCAACCTCCACCTCGGGGAATGCCCCGCGCCTGAGAGCGGTCGACATCGCCAGTGCATGGGCCAGGATAATGTCGCGCCCTTTCACGGTGGCGAGCGTCACCCCTTCATGTATCACATCCACAGCCTCGCCCACGGCTTTCAGAAGTCCGGCGTGTTCAGCCGGGAAAGCGGTGATGCGGCCGGAGGCGGAGGTGATGGCAAAGCGTTCCGGACACCCGAGCCATTCCATCACCTGCGGCGGGACAGCGTCGCCACCCTTTGACCGGCGTCCCTGTTTCTTCTCCTTGCGGGACGGGACGGTGGAGAGCGACGGCGATCCGGGCTTGCGGATCACGCTCACAAACAGCCCCTCTCCGCGCGTCACGCCCGGAATGAAGCGGTAGCAATGATGAGGAGTGTCAATACCGGGAGAGATGGCCCAGGATGGCTCCACGGGTATCTCTACGCTTTCTCCGCCGAAGGAGTCGATGATGTGTGCCACATTTTCCTCATTCTCGCTGCGGTTGAACGTGCAGGTGCTGTAGATGAGAAAGCCTCCGGGGCAGAGAGCCTTCCAGAGATTGGCTGTAATCTCACGCTGGCGGGCGGCACACTCGGCCACAAGCCCCTCGCTCCACTGGGCCACCGCCTCGGGATCCTTGCGCATCATACCCTCGCCCGAGCATGGCACATCGGCCACGATGATATCGAAGGTGTCGCGCAGACGCGAGAGGGACGCTGTGTCGCCGCGGGTGACAATCATCCCCGGGTCACCCCACTTGATGATGTTCTCGCGCAACACTGCAGCCCGTGAGGGGACATATTCATTGGCAACCACCAATGATCCCTCCGGAAGCACATCGGCCACGGCCGTAGTCTTTCCACCGGGGGCGGCACAGGCATCGAGCACCCTCAGCGGGCGCGGAGGAAGCAATGTGACGAGATGTTCCACCACTGCCGCGTGGAACATCGAGGCTGCCTCCTGCACATAATAGCGTCCCTGATGAAATGCAGGGTCAAGGGTGAACGATGGCCGCGAGGGGAGATAGATACCCCTGTCACACCAAGGGACAGGCACGGCCCCGTCGAACTGACAGGGAAGCTTGCCACGGTTGAACCGCACCGACACCTCGGGGGAACCCTCGGCGAGTGCGTCGGGAAGGCCCGGCAGACCGATACGGTCCATCAGGCTCACAAAACGTTCGGGAAGTTGTGACATGACCTTTCGTTGTTCAGAATCCGTGTCCTTCGAAGGCCTCGATGGCTTCGCGCCACTCAGGCGTGATGGGGGCCGAGGTCATTGTCTTGGCATCGAAGCCCGACATAACAGTGGTGCAACGGCATTTCACCTCGCCGGACGGCGCTACGACACGTTGCTCTATGGTAAGGCTCTTCTCTCCTATGCGGGTCACGGCTGTCTCACACTCGATGGTATCGTCGTAGAACGTGGGAGAGCAGAAATCGCAGTTGACGTTGACTATGACCACCCCGAAGCGTCCGAAATTGAGCTTGTCGCCCAGCACCGCCTGGAAATAGCGGGTCTTGGCCATGTCCATGAATGTGAAATAGACACTGTTGTTGAGGTGGCCCAGCATATCTATGTCGTTGAAACGCATCTGCAGGGGGATACGGTGGCGGAATTCCACCGAGGGTATATCGCAACGGTTTGACATTTTATCTCTGTTTTTAATGAAAAGCAATATCTTTCACCACGTCAGCACCGGTGAGCTTGTTGATCTCCTCGATGAGACGCGACTTATTGAAACTCAGTTCGTTTTTGAGTGGAGCGGAAGTGAGGTAGACGTGGAGCACTCCGTGGTCCACATAGCGGCGCGACGTGTATCGGTTGATCACCGGCCCCACCACATCCACCCAGGCCGCCGATGCTCTCTGCTCGTTGAGGGTGTCGGTGAGTCCGGCACGCTCCATAGCCTCATTGATTATCGCGGCGATATGCTTGGGATATGTACGCTTCATATTCTTGTGAACGATCCGTTTTCCACTCTCCAGAGGCGGTAGTCGCCTCCGGTGCGGGCCATGATTTCATCAAGATGGGTGCGGTTTGTGTCAGTGACGAAAATCTGCCCGAACTCGCCGCCGGTGACGAGCGCCATTATACGCTCCACGCGCGAAGCGTCGAGCTTGTCGAAAATATCATCGAGAAGCAGCATCGGCCGCATACCTGTGGTACGTCTCAGGAAATCATACTGGGCCAGACGCAGGGCTATGGTGAATGTCTTGCACTGTCCCTGGCTGCCGGTGCGGCGCATCGGCAGGCCGTCGAGAGTCATCTCTATGTCGTCGCGGTGAATGCCGACAGATGTGTGCCTGACTATCTCATCGTGTCTTCTCTCGCGGTCGAGCAGTGTCTGGAGTGTCACATCCGGCTCGTTGAGATGACTCTGATAAGCCAGCGCCACGTGCTCGCCGCCACCGGACACGGCGTTGTAATAGCCATCGAAAATATCCGACAGCTCCGCCACCCATACCGCACGGGTGGAATGGATATAGGCAGCACTCATCTCCATCATGAGCTCCACGGCACCATAGAGATTGTGGTCCACCGCACCCTCGCGCAGCAGCTTGTTGCGTTGCTCGAGAGCCTTGCCGTAGCGTATGAGATGGTCGAGATAGACAGGATCGCTCTGTGAGATCACCATGTCCATCCACCGGCGGCGCTCCTCGCCGCTGTCGCGTATGAGGTCAATGTCCTGGGGAGCCACCATCACCAGAGGGAAACTGCCTATGTGGGCACTCAGGCGCCCGTATTCCTTGCCGCCACGCTTGAGGCTCTTGCGCCGTCCGGCCGAGAGGCCCATGAGCAGTTCCTCATCCACCCCTTTGCGTTCATACCGCGCCTTGAGAATGGCGAAATCCTCGCCACGGCGCAGCAACAGACGGTCGGCCACTCCCGAGAAACTTTTGCAGAAACTCAGGAAATATATGGCATCGAGCAGATTGCTCTTACCCATGCCGTTGTTGCCTAAAAAACAGTTCACTTTCCCCGAAAACTCCAACCGGCTCTCAGGGATATTCTTGAAATTGGTGACAGATAAATCTCTCAGAATCATAACAACTCCGCAAAATTACAGAAATTTCCGGCAAATATCAAATCAACACCATCATCAGCGGTAAAAGTTACCCTTCAGGACAAGGATACAGATTGACAAAGGTCAGAAGAAACAAAAAAACTCTGTTCCTTTTGGACTTTTGTCAATCTGTATCCTTGTCCTGAACGGTAACTTTGTGTACTATGATCACATGGACAGGAATGTCTTGAACTCGGTCTCGGTCATGTAGCCCACGGCTGAATTCATTGAGCCGTCGGGACGGAGAATGGTGATCTGGGGTATCGAGGAGACCTGGAATTGCTCGGCAGTCTCGCCACACTTGTCGACATCGACCGAGATGAAACGGTATTCACCGGCATACTGGTCGGCTACCGACTCGAACACGGGAGCGAACTTCTGGCACGGGCCGCACCATACGGCATTGAAGTCGATCACGGTAGTGAGATTCTTGTCGGGCGAGATCTTGCCGCCGGTCCATTGGATCACAGGCGACGAAGCACCCTCCTCTGTCCGGACAGCGGTATCGCCGGTAGCCGCGGCAGCCGCGGTATTCTTGGCATCAGAGCCTCCGCAGGCGGCCACAATGGCCACGACGGCGAGGCTCGTCATCAATCTTGGTAGTTTCATATCTTATTATTTCTCTTGGTTATATCATTTCAACAACAAGCCTCCCCCTTTCGTTCCGGAGAGTCAGCACTTTTCGCCTTGGAGGGGAGCGTAAAAAATAAGAAACAGATTATTTGCCTGAATGACGGATAAATAATCTGTTTCCTATTATTTTATTCTAAGAGATGACTATGCTCAGAGAGCACCGGCGAGAGCGTCGTTGGTCTTGTGGACAGCCTCGGCGCTCTTGTGGAAGAGAGCCTTCTCCTCGTCATTGAGATCGAACTCAACGATCTTCTCGATACCGTTGCGGCCGATGATAGCGGGAACGCCGATGCAGAGATCCTTCTCGCCATACTCACCGTCGAGGAGAGCCGAGCAGGAGATGAGCTTCTTCTCGTTGTGGAGGACAGCCTTAACCATCTGAGCTCCTGCTGCACCGGGAGCATACCATGCCGATGTGCCGAGAAGCTTGGTGAGGGTGGCACCGCCCACCATGGTGTCAGCGGCAACCTTGCCGAGAGTCTCGGCATCGAGATAGTTGGTAGCGGGAACGCCGCGGTAGGCAGCATAGCGTGTGAGGGGGATCATTGTGGTGTCGCCGTGGCCGCCGATAACGATACCCTCGACCTCGGTTGCATTAGCACCGAGAGCCTGGCTGAGGAAGTATTTGAAACGTGCGCTGTCGAGTGCGCCACCCATACCGATGATACGGTTCTTGGGCAGACCGCTCACCTTGTGGATGAGGTAGGTCATGGTATCCATGGGGTTGGAGATGCAGATGATGATCGCGTTGGGCGAGAACTTGAGAAGCTGCTCGGTCACGCTCTTGACGATGCCGGCGTTGACACCGATGAGCTCCTCGCGGGTCATGCCGGGCTTGCGGGGAATTCCGGAAGTGATCACCACAACATCGCTGTCGGCTGTGGCCGAATAGTCGTTGGTCACACCGCGGAGCACGGTAGAGGTGTTGAGGATGGCTGCGGTCTGCATGATGTCCATAGCCTTGCCCTCGCTGACACCTTCCTTGATGTCGAGGAGCACTACCTCGTCGGCAATCGAGCAGGTAGTCAATACATTTGCACAAGTAGCGCCCACATTGCCGGCGCCTACGACTGTTACCTTTGACATAGTATCTATTGTTATTTGGGTTGATGGTTTATTCTTTCCTGCAAAATTACGGAAATTTTTCGGGAATTAAAAATTTAAGTTAAACGATTCTCTACCGCCTGAAATTCCGGCGTATACTGCGCGATATGGCTATCATATTTCCTGCCGTTATGACGAGCATCATAGCCACTCCGGCGGCTATCGTGGGCCACACCGGGGCACTCTCGGCCCCGATGGATCCGAGCGCTTCCTGCCATCCGGCGCCGGCCACGAGCATCACGCTCACGGCAAGGATGAGCACCAGTGCGTTGACACCGGCCACGAGCAGATGGTAGTATCGGGCCACACGCCCGGGAGTATAGCCCAGGAGCATGAGATCGTGGATCTTGTCGCGGTTCTTCTGCAGGAGCAGATATATGCTCAGCAGGAGTATGAAGAAAGCGAGAAGACTGATGATCACACCCACAGCCACGACGATAGTGGTGACGAGAGACAGGAAGTAGGCGGCCTTCCCACCGGCATCCTTGTCGCCGGCCACCTCATAGTCATGACCGGCCATGAAAGCCATCGCCGCCGGATCGCCGGCCTGACGGAGACGCACGATGAGCCGCGAGGGATCTGACTGACGGGGAGAGGCCGGATCGGCGAACTCTCGGTTGGCCCATGTCATGAACTCCTCGGGCACGGCTATGGTGTTGAGCCGCGACGAGAATCCGACTATGCGGGCGTCAATCCACTCCTGCTTTCCACCGCCGCTCACCGAAAGCCGCAACGGCAGCGAGCCGATCAGCTCCTCGGAGATCTGCGGCATTCCGCGCGAGGTGGCGAAGCCGAAGTTATACAGTGTGAGATAATCCTTTGAGATCACTATCGGAAGAGGCTTGCCTGACCCGGGGGTGTAGTCCCACCCGCGCGGCGAGACATCGAAAAACTCATCGGGTATCGACTCAAGGAACAGGGCTGTGGTGAGAGGACTCCCGCCGAAGTCCACCCTGGCCGCCACATTGAAGTCGGCGGAGGTGAACTCACCCACCTCGGCCGCCCAGGGCTGCGAGCTGATCTCATCACGGTCGGCGGAGGTGAAGCGTGTGGCCGACGGGTCGGATCCGAGGAAATTGCCCAGGCCGCTCACTTTTTTCGAGATGATAAGATAGTCGGAGGAGATGAATGAATCGTCGCCCGATGTGGCCGATGTCACATCGCGGTAAAACTGCAGTGCCGTCAGCACTATGGTGAGTCCTACAAGATTGGCCAGGGCATAGCCTATGATCTGTCCCGCGCTTATGTTGCGCCTCAACAGGCGGCTGAGTGGATGGGTTGGCATTTGTCTTCAGAGGTTCAGTAATTGATAATCGGAGAGCGTGAGCTTGTTGCCCACCGAAGTGGCGATGATAGCCGCTCCCTGTGCGGCGGCTTCAGAAGCTATCAGAGAAGCCACGGCCTGATTGTTGCGGGCATCGAGATGGCTCACCGGCTCGTCGACCAGCAGGAAGTCAAACGGTTGGCAAAGCGCTCTCACGATCGCCACCCTCTGCTGCTGGCCTATCGACAGGATCCCGGCTCTGTCATCGAGACGCGCACCGAGCTCAAGCATCTCGAGCATCTCCCTGATCCTGGAGGGGGTGCGGAATCCGGTGAGACGGTTCTTCACGTCGATGTTCTCCATCACAGTCAGCTCCGGGAACAGCCGCATCTCCTGAGGCAGATAAGCAAGCGCCCGGCAGCGGAGCTCACACCACTTTCCGATGGAGAATGAGCTCACAGGTTTCCCGTCAAACAGGATCTCACCGTCATAGTCGGTGCGGGCACCGTAGATGAACGAGCACAGCGATGATTTGCCTGTCCCGCTCTCAGCCTCGATGATATAACTTCCGGGACGGCGGAATGTGACGGCATCACGCATCCATACCTCCGACCGGCTCACAGGCTCCTCATTCTCAAGACCACGGAATACCCTCGGGAGCACCCGGCGCAAGGTTATCTCATCAATCATAGGAGCGAAAGCAGATTAACAAGCACCGATCCTTCCGATCCGGGGAGCGAGAGTTCCACCTGACCTTTCGAGCCATCGAACTGAGCCTTCACATCAAGACCCCATGAGGGAGCCGACGGTGAGAGGAGCGACACCGAGGGGAGAGAGAACACAGCTGCGGCCTCCTTGCCGCCGAAGACGGGGGCGAGGGAGTTGTCGCGGTTGTTGTCGAAGGGGAATGTGGCCACAGCGAAATAACCGTCCACATTGCCCATATAGAGATTCATGCCATACTGAGGCACCACCATGATTCCGTCTTTGTCAATGCGTGGCGACACACCCGAGGTGAACATCATGGTGCGCACCATTCCGAGCAGCTGATCTATCTTCTCCTGGCTCAGGTGGGCCATGATTATGAAATTCCAGTTGGATGGATCGGGATCGCTGAATGCCTCATCATTGGCCGGAGCAGCCGCGGCAAGCACGGTTCCGTCAATGCTGCTCAGGAACGGGACAGCCACGTCAATGGCGGCGCGGGTCTGGAAATCTCCACCTACGGTGGCGAGAAGCTTCAGGAAATCCCAGTTGAAACGGGGAGTGAGTCCGGCGGCGAAAGCCATGCTGCACGATGAGGGAACGTAGGACAGCACAGCCGGATTGACCGGTTGCATACCTTCGACGGCGATATCCTCGCCTGTGCCTTTCACCATGGAGACATCGGCAACAAGACGCTTGCCATCGACATTTATCCCTATCAGCGACCATGTCGAGGCCAACAAAGCGTCATGATTCTCCTCCTCGCCGTCTTTCTCCCCTGCGTTTTCCATCAGGACAGCCATATTGACCAGCTTGCCGGCCGTAAGGGAACGGGCTATGGCATCAATGCCTCCTACAGCCTGCTTGTCTGCGGCTTTCAACAGACTCTTGACCTTTGATGCCGCCTTGGGCGACACATCGAGCAGCCAAAGCTGTGAATCGGAGGCCACCACGCTCAGATCCTTGCCGAGCGTACCGGTGGCGAAACCTTCGGAGTCATCACCCCACTGCAGCCACGGACAGTCGAGGGCCTTCAGCCTGTCGAGACTTTCGACCGGGAGGGTCATCACCATCTGGTCGTCATAATAGACCATTGCCACCGCCGATACATCAGCTGTGCCGGAGGCGTCGAGACGGCCGAGAAGGTCAAGCAGCCCATTTGAATCATCGTTCAGACCGAGCTTTGACTTGAGTTCTCCGGGAATGGCGGCACCTGTCGGTGAAAACGTGATGCCCAGTTCCGAGCAGATTTTCCTGACATCGGCCAGAGCCACCACATTGGAGTCAGCCGGGATAGTGTCAAGGAGTTCCGAACGCTTCGAGCATGAACTCAATGCCATTAAAGCGAGCAGAAAAGTGATGAGAGAGAATTGATGAAGCTTCATTTTATAAGGTTTTTCGTTTGTATTCACAAAGTAAACAACAATCCGTGACACAGCCAAGTTTTTTCATTTATAAAATTGCCATATCCTACGGAAAATGTCTATCTTTGCAGATACGAAACCAAAATCCGAACCACTGACATAAAGCATATATAACCAATCACTCTACAAAAATGAAAAAGACAGTATTTACGTTTCTTTCGTTTGTGATGATGCTGGCTGTCTCCATGCCGGCATCCGCGCAGTTCAACCTCAAGAAAGTGGCCGGAGCCGCCACAAAGACTGTTCAGGCCCTCACCATCAGCGATGCCGATATGGCGGCATACGTGAAAGAATCCGTGGATTGGATGGACAAGAACAATCCTGTTCCCGGCGATGACAGCCCCTACACCATCCGCCTCAAGAAACTCACCGAGGGAATGAACGATGCCGACGGCATACCTTTGAATTTCAAGGTATATGATGTCATCGACGTCAATGCCTTCGCCTGTCCCGACGGTAGCGTGAGAGTGTTTTCCTCACTCATGGACATCATGAGCGACGATGAGCTCCTCGGCATCATCGGCCACGAGATAGGCCATGTGGCCAAGCACCACTCCAAGAAAGCATTCAAACAGGAGCTCCTCACAGGTGCGGCCAAGGATGCCATCGGCGCGGCAAGCGGCAAGCTCGCTGCCCTCACCGACTCCCAGCTCGGCGATCTCTCACAGAGCCTCGTCGGAGCCAAATTCAGCCAGAAGCAGGAGAAAGAGGCCGACGACTGCGGCTATGATTTCCTCGTGGCCAACGGACGCAATCCCTGGGGTATGGTGATGGCGTTCGAGAAATTCCTCACCATGGAGGAGAGCGCCGGCACAAAGGCAAGCTACATCAACAAGATGTTCTCCTCTCATCCCGAGACCAAGGAGCGCATCAAGCGTATGAGCGAGCGCGCCACAAAGGACGGCTTCAAGAGACCCGAATAATATAACCCTACCGTACCACATCACTGGGACCGGAGGTGTGCAATCCCCTCCGGTCCCATATATTTTATCCCTTTCAATAATGATTCTCGTACTTGACGGCGCAATGGGCACAATGATCCAGCGCTATGACCTGACCGAAAATGACTTCCGCGGCACACGCTTTGCCGGACATCCGTCATCGCAACGGGGCAACAACGACCTGCTGTGTATCACACGACCCGATATCATAGAGGAAATATCGAGACAATATGCGATGGCCGGAGCCGACATCATCACCACCAATACATTCAACGCCAATTCAATATCCATGGCCGACTACGGCATGGAACCTTTCGTCAGCGAGATCAACCGTGAAGGGGCAAGGATAGCCCGCAAGGTGGCCGACTCGATTGCCGGACGACACATCATGGTGGCCGGATCGGTGGGACCGACCAACAAGACAGCCTCCATGAGCGCCGATGTGGCCGATCCGGGAGCGAGGGCGGTGACCTACGATGAACTCTACGACGCATATTACGAGCAGACCTTGGCTCTGATGGAGGGTGGGGTGGATCTGCTGCTTTTCGAGACTGTGTTCGACACTCTCAATCTCAAGGCCGGCCTCCATGCGGCTGCCGATGCCATGAAGCATCGTGGCGCGGACATACCGGTGATGGTCTCCGTCACCATAGCCGGCAAGGACGGACGGACATTCTCCGGACAGACCCTCGAGGCTTTCATCGCATCCGTGAGCCATGTCAAGCTTTTTTCCATAGGACTCAATTGCTCCTTCGGTCCACGGGAGATAAGACCGTGGCTGAGAGAACTGGCCGGGATATGCCCCTGCAAGGTGTCGTGTCACCCCAACGCCGGACTTCCGGATGCCTCGGGACGCTACAACGAGACTCCCGAAAGTATGGCCGGACTGATGGGCGAACTGGCCGACGAGGGGCTGGTGGATATCGTAGGCGGATGTTGCGGCACCACACCCGAACACATCGCCGCTCTCAGAAGGATGGCCGACGGCAAGAAGGGAAGAACAGTGCCGGCCTTCCGCCCGGCCATGCGTCTGTCAGGACTCGATATGCTCGAGGTGTGTCCCGAAAACAGATTCGTCAGCATAGGGGAGAGGTGCAATGTGGCAGGCTCACGGAAGTTCCTCCGTCTCATCAAGGAGGGATCGCTCGACGAAGCTCTGGAGATAGCCCGGCGTCAGGTTGAGGACGGGGCACAGATACTCGACATAAATATGGATGACGGACTTCTCGATGCTCGCAGCGAGATGACCCGTTTTCTCAATCTGATGGCCTCCGAGCCGGATATAGCACGTGTCCCCGTGATGATAGACTCTTCAAACTGGGACGTGATCGAGAGTGCTCTGAAATGTGTGCAGGGGAAAGGGATAGTCAACTCGATATCCCTGAAGGAAGGTGAGGAGGAGTTTCTTCGCCGTGCAGGAATCATACGCAGCTACGGTGCGGCAGTGGTGGTGATGGCTTTCGATGAGAAAGGACAGGCCGATATCTATGAACGTAAGATCGAGGTGTGTTCACGCGCATACAGACTCCTCACCGAGAAAGCAGGATTCCCACCCGAGGATATTATATTTGACCCGAATGTGCTTGCCATAGCAACCGGCCTGGAGGAGCATGACCGCTATGGCCTCGACTTCATCCGCGCCACCGGCTGGATAAAGCGCAATCTCCCGGGAGCCAAGGTGAGCGGCGGACTGAGCAATCTTTCATTCTCATTCCGCGGCAACACACCTCTGCGCGAGGCCATGCACGCCGTATTCCTCTACCATGCGATAGCCGAGGGGATGGATATGGCCATAATCAACCCCTCGACAAAGATCACATACGAGGATATCGAACCCGGACTGCGGAATCTGCTCGAGGATGTGGTGCTGGCCCGCTCTGCAGAGGCTCCCTCACTGCTCGCCGACCATGCCCGCCGGATGCTTGAAGAGACCCGCGGGACAAACGGCGGTGGCGAAGCTCCGGCAAAAAGAAACGAGGAATGGCGTTCGCTGCCTGTGGATAAAAGATTGGGGTATGCGCTCGTTCACGGAATCACCACCCGGCTCGAAGAGGATATCAATGAACTCCTTGACACAGGAATCGACCCGGTGAAGGTGATAGACGGTCCGCTGATGGACGGTATGAACCATGTCGGCGCTCTCTTCGGCGAAGGGAAGATGTTTCTCCCCCAGGTGGTGAAGACCGCCCGTACCATGAAAGCGGCCGTGGCCCTGCTGCAGCCCCACATCGACAGCCGGCGGGCTGTGGAAGGTGAGCGGGCCAAGGCGGGCAAGATACTGTTTGCCACAGTGAAAGGTGATGTGCATGACATAGGCAAGAATATCGTGTCGATAGTGCTCTCGTGCAACGGATATGAGGTGATTGACCTCGGAGTGATGGTTCCGGCCGAGACCATTGTCGCTACCGCTTTGCGTGAGAGACCTGACATCGTATGTCTGTCGGGACTGATCACCCCCTCGCTCGAGGAGATGGCCCATGTGGCTGTAGAGATGGCCCGCGCCGGATTGGAGATACCCATCATGGTGGGGGGAGCCACAACATCGCGGCTACATACCGCGCTGAAAATAGACCCACGCTATCCGGGAGCCGTTGTCCATGTGCCGGATGCAGCCCAGAACCCCATTCTCGCTGCGAGACTGCTTGATCCGGTCACACGGGAAGCCTACATAGCCTCGCTGAAGGAGGAGGCCCGTCAACTACGGTTGCAAGAGGAGAAGAGATTGGAGCAGACATCACTGCTGCCTCTCGGTGAGGCAAGAAAGAGATCCGCCCGCAATGCCGCCGGGACAGGGCGGGGCATATTCTCACCGCAGGAAAGGACCGTGACAGAAATTCCGGCAGACGAGCTCATCCCGCTGATAAACTGGAGAGCCTTCCTGACGGCATGGAAACTCCCCGCATCGCTCGCCACAGCCTCACAGGTACATGAATGCCCGTCGTGTGCGGCTGCATGGATAGCAGAGAACGAGGAGGCCGGAGGCCACGGCAAGGCTGCCGAGGCACTGCGTCTCATAACCGATGCGCGCCGCCTGCTCAACGAACCTTGGAAAGTGAGGGGTGTGACACGGTTTGTAAATGCCCGCGCGGAGAACGAGAATATAATCATCGACGGAGATATCCTTTTCCCGACCTTGCGGAAACAGACACCTTCGGATGATGGCACCTGTCCGTCGGCTGCTGATTTCGTCGACACGGATGGAGAGGTGATAGGGGCCTTCGCTGTGAGCGTGGAGGAGAGACCGGAATCATCCGACCCGTACCGCGCGCTGCTTGAGCAGACAGTGGCCCACCGTCTGGCCGAAGCGGCATCGGAATGGATGCACCGCCATGCTGCCGGCGGCAACGGCATCAGACCCGCCGTAGGCTATCCGATACTCCCTGACCAGACACTCAACCACACTCTCGACACCATACTCGACATGGGAGGCATAGGGATCACTCTCACCGAGAATGGAGCCATGCATCCGTCGGCGAGTGTCAGCGGTCTCTATATCCCGTCGCCGGAAGCACGTTATTTCACCGTGGGAGAGATTGCCGGCGACCAGATGGCCGTCTACGCACGGGCACGCTCCACCACACCGGAGAAAATCCGGAAGATACTCGGGAGGTAAGTGCCGATCTGACACTTCTCATCACCGTTCTGTGAAAAAGTTCTATGTTTTTACATTCATTTGGAAAATATTTTCAACAATCGTAACTTTGCAGCAGAACAAAAAAACGTAAACACACATCCCATGTCAGAAAACAAGAACCGACTTCATTTCGAGACCCTCCAGCTTCATGTGGGTCAGGAAAACCCCGATCCCGCCACCGATGCGAGAGCAGTGCCCATATATCAGACAACATCCTACGTGTTCCGCGACAGCCAACACGCCGCCGACCGTTTCAGCCTCAAGGACGCCGGCAATATATACGGACGTCTCACCAATCCCACCCAGGGAGTGCTCGAGGAGCGCGTGGCCGCACTCGAAGGAGGTGTCGCGGCGCTCGCCGTAGCCAGCGGCGCCGCAGCCGTGAGCTATGCACTGGAGAATCTGCTTCAGAACGGAGACCATATAGTGGCGGCCGACAACATATACGGCGGCTCATACAATCTCATAGCCCACACCCTCGAGCCCAGAGGTGTGAAGGCGACATTCGTCAATCCGCGCGACCTCGAAGCCGTGGAGAAGGCGATACGCCCGAATACAAAAGCCTTGTTCGTGGAGACGTTCGGCAACCCCAACTCCGACGTGACCGATCTTGACGCTATAGCCGCGATAGCCCACCGCAACAACATCCCGCTGCTGGTGGACAACACCTTCGGCACACCCTATCTGATCCGTCCCATCGAGCATGGCGCGGATGTGGTGATACATTCAGCCACCAAGTTTCTCGGAGGCCATGGCACAAGCCTGGGCGGAATCATAGTCGATGCCGGAACCTTCGACTGGAAGGCCAATGCTGAGAAATTTCCCACCCTCGCACAACCCGATCCGAGCTATCACGGCACAGTGTTCGCCGACGCGGCCAAGGATGCACCGTTTGCCACACGTATCCGTGCGGTGCTTCTCAGAGACACCGGAGGCGCCATCTCCCCCTTCAACGCATTCATAATACTCCAGGGAGTGGAGACCCTGTCGCTGCGCGTGGAGCGCCATGTGGAGAACGCCCTCAAAGTTGTCGACTTCCTGTCAGGTCATCCCGCTGTGGCCAAGGTGAACCATCCGGCGCTGCCCGAGCATCCTGACCATGAGCTCTACAACAAATATTTCCCCGGCGGCGCCGGAAGCATCTTCACATTCGAGATAAAAGGCGGACAGGATGCGGCCTGGAAGTTCATCGACTCCCTGAGGATATTCTCACTCCTGGCCAATGTGGCGGATGTGAAGAGTCTCGTGATCCATCCGGCCACCACCACACACTCGCAGCTCACTCCCGAAGAGCTCGTGGAACAGCACATCACCCCCTCGACCATACGCCTCAGCATAGGCACCGAACATATCGACGACCTGATTGCCGATCTCGACCAGGCTCTCAACTCAACACTCTGAAACAACATGGCACACTATCTCAACTCAATCACCGATACCATAGGGCGCACACCGCTCGTGCTTCTGGGCCGTTATGACGCAGCCTGTGGCACCGGGGGCAACATATTCGCCAAAGTGGAATCGTTCAATCCCGGAGGCTCCGTGAAGGACCGCGTGGCCCTCAACATGATCAACAAGGCCGAGGAGGCCGGACTGCTCAGACCCGGAGGCACCATCATAGAGCCCACGAGCGGCAACACCGGCGTTGGCCTGGCCCTCGTCGGCACCACCCGGGGCTACAAGGTGATTCTCACCATGCCGGAGACCATGAGCATGGAACGCCGCAAACTCCTGGCCGCGCTGGGCGCCACCATCGTGCTCACTCCGGGAAAGGAGGGGATGAAGGGGGCCATAGCCGAAGCCGAGAGGCTCAGGGATGCCACCCCCGGAGCTATCATACCCGGCCAGTTTGAAAACCCCGCCAATCCGGCGGCCCACTATGCCACAACCGCCCCCGAGATATGGGAAGCGCTTGATGGGAAAGTGGACTGTTTCGTGGCCGGGGTGGGCACCGGAGGCACCGTCAGCGGCATAGGCAGATATCTCAAGGAGAAGAATCCCCACGTGAGGATCGTTGCGGCCGAACCGGCCGATTCGCCTGTTCTGAGCGGTGGTCAGGCCGGCCCGCACAAGATTCAGGGAATAGGAGCGGGATTCGTTCCGGGAACATACGCTTCCGAAGTGGTGGACGAGATAATCACAGTGACCACTGACGAGGCATACGCCGCCGCGCGGCTTCTCGCCACCACAGAGGGTATTCTTGCAGGGATTTCCTCCGGTGCGGCCCTCCATGCCGCGACAACACTGGCCCGGAGGGCGGAATCAGCCGGCAAGAACATCGTGGTTCTGCTTCCCGACACCGGCGAACGGTATCTTTCCACCGAACTGTATTGACAACGAACCAGGGGCAGCCGGAAGCTGCCCCTGATTCGTTTAATGACGGAATGTGACGCGGTGAAGAGGCGTGAGGCCGTGGAGAGCTATCGCCTCACGGTGGTCGCGGGTAGGATACCCTTTGTTGACCTCCCAGTTATACAGCGGATAATCGGCTGCAAGACGTTTCATCAGCTCGTCGCGGTGAGTCTTGGCCAGAATGGAGGCGGCGGCGATATTGCCGAATTTACCGTCACCCTTCACGATGGTCTGAGCCAGAATGTCGCGGTAGGGCTTGAAGCGGTTGCCATCCACCACAATCTGTCCGGGCGTCACGTCCAGACCATCCAGTGCCCTGTGCATGGCCAGAATAGAGGCATTGAGGATGTTGATACTGTCGATCTCCTCGTTGGAACACCATCCGACGGCCCAGGCCACAGCCTCGGCCTCGATGACGGGGCGCAGAAGATCGCGTTGCCGTTCGGTGAGTTTCTTTGAATCGTTGAGCAGCGGATGGGTCCAGCCGTCAGGCAGAATCACTGCCGCGGCACACACCGGACCGGCCAGACATCCGCGTCCGGCCTCATCGCATCCGGCCTCGAGCACAAAAGGTGTGGTTGAAGTGGGAAGAAGCATCTTCCAAGAGTCAGATATTGTTATCGTCGAAGAACCCGTAGCCGCGTCCCGAGCGGTTCACCACATTGCGGGCGTAGACCCCGAGTTTCTTGCGCAGACGGGATATGTTGACATCGACCAGACGGGGATTTGTGAGCTGTTCCCCCTCCCATGCAGCCGAGAATATCTCCTCGCGCGAGAAGAGGCGGTTGCGCGAGCGCAGGAGCAGGACGAGGATGGCATATTCAGTGGGGCTGAGCGAGACGTTCTCACCCTCGACAAGGAGTCCGTGGGTGTCTACATTGAGAGTGAGCGAGCGGAATTCGATGAGCCTCCGGCTGGCCACAGGAGCCATGTTGCGGTGGCGGCGGAGCACAGAGCGCACCCTGGCCAGCATCTCGCGCAGCGAGAAGGGGCGGGTGATATAGTCGTCGGCTCCGGCGTTGAGTCCGGCTATGATATCGTTCTCTCCATCACGCACCGTACAGAATATCACGGGCACATGGGCTGTCATGCGGTCTTCCTTGACACGCTCCAGCAGCTCCAGGCCGTCTATCTCGCCCGGAAGCTCTATCTCTGATATGATGAGACTGAAGGTATCCAGAGGCAACACGAGAGCCTCTTCGGCCGTGGACTTTACTTCTACCGCATAGCCCTCGATCCGTAGATTCTCATTAAGCATGGATGTGATACCGTTGTCGGAGTCGACAAGCAGAATACGCTGCGACTCATCTGTTGATTGCATAATGCTCACTGTAATTATCCCTTTCTTTGAGCTGACGGGAGAGCGTCTCTCCCGCGTTGTTTATTGCAAAAATAAAAAATTTTCCCCGATTAAAAAAGTCTGTAACCAAATTGTGCAGAGATTGAAATAAAATTGTAATTCCGGGTGTTTTTTACACATCCGTGAGAGGATATTCGGAGGATTATGACTATCTTTGTCTGCATTCAGAACCATAACAAACATCAATATAAGTATGAACACGCAATACAGAAGAGTGCTTCTCAAGCTCAGCGGCGAATCGCTCATGGGCAAGCAGGGCTACGGCATAGACACCGACCGTCTGGCCGACTACGCCCGTCAGATCACCGAGATAGTCAATCTCGGCGTAGAGGTGGCCATCGTCATCGGCGGCGGCAACATTTTCCGTGGCCTGTCAGGTGCAGCCAAGGGCTTCAACCGCGTCAAGGGTGACCAGATGGGTATGCTCGCCACAGTCATCAACTCGCTGGCCCTCTCGTCGGCCCTCGAGGCCATAGGCCAGCCCGCCCGTGTGCTCACAGCCATCAATATGTTCCCCATCGGCGAGCAGTATTCCAACCGCCGCGCCATCGAGACCATCGAGCGCCGCGAAGTGGCCATCATAGCCGGAGGCACCGGCAACCCCTTCTTCACCACCGACACCGGCAGCGCCCTCCGCGGCATCGAGGTTGAGGCTGACGTGATGCTCAAGGGCACACGCGTGGACGGTGTCTACACCGCCGACCCCGAGAAGGATCCCGAGGCCAGGAAATTTGACAAGATCACCTACGACGAGGTGCTCGCGCGCGGACTGAAAGTGATGGACATCACCGCCACCGCCCTCTGCAAGGAAAACAACCTGCCGATCGTGGTCTTCGACATGGACACCCCCGGCAATCTGCTCAAGGTGATAAAAGGGGAAGGCATAGGCACCCTTGTTTACTGACAATCAGAATCAAAATCAATCCCATAACCAAAAAAACAAAAACAATCGAACTATGGAACCGTCCGACTATCTGAACCCGGCCGAGGAGAAAATGGAACTCGCCGTGGCCTATCTCGACGAAGCTCTTGCCCACATCCGCGCCGGCAAGGCAAACCCCAAGATCCTCGACGCTGTCAAGGTGAGCTACTACGGCTCCACTGTGCCCGTCTCGCAGGTAGCAAACATCTCCGTGCCCGACGCCCGCACCATAGCCATCACCCCCTGGGAGAAGGCTATGTTCAAGGAGATTGAGAAAGCCATCATCAACTCCGAGCTCGGCATCACTCCCGAAAACAACGGCGAGGTGATACGCCTCTCCATCCCGCCCCTCACCGAGGAGCGCCGCAAGGCTCTCGTGAAACAGTCGAAAGCCGAGGCTGAGAATGCCAAAGTGTCAGTACGCAACGCTCGCCGCGATGCCATCGAGGGGCTCAAGAAAGCCATCAAGCAGGGTATGAGCGAGGATGTCGAGAAAGACGCCGAGACTTCAGTGCAGAAGCTCCACGACAAATACCTCAAGAAGATCGACGATCTCTTCGCTGCCAAGGAAAAGGAAATCCTGACCGTTTAAGTCATCCGGTGGGCAATCCGTCCCGGTGACACATAGACAAAGACATGATATGCAGATTTTTATACACAAGATAAGAATCTGCATATCATATTCTTATCTACAATCATATTTTCATTCTTAAATGTCCCTCATCCGTTCCCTCACCCTTCTCATCCTCCTGTCTCTGATCACTGCCTGTGCCGACCGTATCAGTCCGCGTATGCAGCAGTTGGAAGAGTTAGCCATCACTTCCCCTGCGGAAGCCCTCGACTCCATAACCGCCATCGACCCCGCTACTCTCGGCGAGGCCGACAGGCATTTTCTTGACTTTCTCAGGGTAAAGACAGCCGACAAGGCATACATGACCCACTCATCCGACAGCCTTATACTCAGTGTGGTAGATTATGAGTCGCGCCACAGACGCAATGGCCGCTATCCCGAGGCTCTATACTATGCCGGAAGGGTATATTATGACCTCGACGACTATCCCGATGCCCTTGATTTCTTTCAACAAGCCTTGGAATTGCTGCCGGAAGATACAGACAGTCAGGAGCTGCGACTGAGGACACTCAGCCAGACAGGACGTCTGCTTGCAACACTCAGACTGTATGATAAAGCTATACCTTATATAAAAGAAGCAATCGAGATTGAGAAAAAATTGAATAATAAAGATTTTCTTTTATATGACACTCACCTGTTAGGAAGTATCCATCTCAGGGCCAAGGAGTATTCTTTAGCTGAATATCAATTCAGACAGGCAATGGCATTAAGTCCAGACTCCATTTCAACCGATTATGCCGAGAATCTGATGTCGTTGGCCTCTGTAAAATACGAAAAGGGACAGATTGATTCTGCCTTGTTGTTGATCAGAGGAATTACTGATAGAGTATCATCTCTCACCATGGACTGGGCCTTAGCCCAGTCAGCTGAGATCTATCTTAAAGCTGGAATCACAGACACCGCTTATATATATGCACAAAATATCTTATCAAATGTTGATTATGACCACAAGGAGATAGCCTTCCAAGTCCTGCTTGCGCCCGAAATGAGACATCTTATTTCTCCGGACAGTCTGGATTTATATATCAACCAATACCGCTCAATGCTTGAGGAGTATTATGACGACAACCGTAATCAGCTCGCCATCAACCAGCAGGCTTTCTACAACTACAGCCTTCACGAAAGGGATAAGCTGAAAGCGGAACACTCGGCAAACATTCTGAAATGGGTGTTGGTCGCTGTGCTGCTTATAATCCTTGCCCTCACAGTCTTCATATTGTATCAGCGGGTACGCTATCAGGCAAAGGTAATACAGCTCCATAACGCCATAAACAATCTCAGGAATCAACCGCAACCCGATGACACTCCCACCCGGCCTGTGTCTGAACGACGCGACACCGTAGAAGATCTCCGGCTGATATTCCGGGAAAAATTGCTTGCTCTACAGAGCGAATCCACAGCTCCCGTCACAATCCATCCCGACATTCTCTCATCCGGCCCATATCTCCGGATGCAGGAACTCATCTCATCGCAGCGTGGCATCAGCGACACTGATTCTCTATGGCTGGAACTGGAGGAGACTGTTGTCGCTGCATCGCCGTCGTTCAAGAACAATCTAAAGCTTCTCTCCGGCGGAAAGCTCACCTCCAACGACCTCCGCACAGCTCTGCTCATCAGGTGTGGAATCACCCCCTCACAGATGGCGATACTGCTCAACCGCTCGAAAGGCGCCATAGTCTCGCGGCGCGACGCTTTGAGTATGCGTATTTTTGATAAAAAACTCGGAACTAAAACCACTGACAGCATAATACGCTTATTATAAACATATTAGTATCACCGCCACAAAAGTACGGTTAGACAAAACAGGTACGGAAAAAGTACGGATTCCTCAAATTCCGTACTTTTTCCGTACTTATTTATTGCATATTTCCGACTGTCTCTACATACCTTTGCGGATAGAAACACAAACTCTACAAACCCATCACCTATGTCAAAATTCATCAAATCATTCATCCTCATTCTTCTTGTAACAGCATTATTCTGTCCTGTGTCAATGTCTGCAGATCAAGGAAGGAATATATACGTTGTATCATTGATCAAACTCCCAAAAAAATCAAAAGATCATAATAAAGACATTGGGAAAGAAGGTCAGAGAAGCCCCTCTCGTCCTATGATGTGTATCTTTTCTGAAGAGGGAATCCAAGCCGACATTGCACCTGAAGAGATTATGTCTTACGAACTTTGGGATCAGACTGAAGAGTTTTGCATTGCGTCATTCACCGATGAGGCATCATTCCTGCAATATCTCTTCTCTTATCCTGGCGAATTTCAGATAAGGATTGAGACCGATGAATACACCTATGTCGGATACCTCTCCACAATATAAAATAGAAAACAACATAGCAGACCATCTGCCTAACTGGTGCGCACTAATCCGAAATGCGGGTAAATAGTAGGAAAAATCAAAACTTTTCAATTATGGGAAATCTTTTTCTCAAAGTCTTCCATGAGGAGCCGATTCAATCTTACTCTCTGGAAACTCTAAAGGGTGGCCTTATTTGTTTTTGCTACAGCGGTGGTAGCCTAACTACCACGTGTCCTTGCGATGGACCACAAGTACTATGCGGTTGTCACGGGCCAGAATCTAAAAACACTTGTTCCCCGGTCAATCCGATCAAACCTCCTATTCAGATTGATCCCTCTATTCCTTTGGAATAACGGTTATCGCTGTTTAACCCTTCCTTTCTTCCCCGTTCTTCTTAATATCGAGAATGGGGAAGAAAAATCCCAACTAACAAAATAAATGAATATGATTATCAAATCCATCTATTCCATAACATTTGAGAACGATAATAGATACTACCTATTCAATTCTCAAACTCTCTTTTTCTCAGAAATCAGTAGTGAGCTTTACAAAGTTATAAATGAAAGCTCTTGGGATTCATTACAAGAAGATGAATTGAAAGAGCTGATAAACAGAAAAATATTATTGGACGAGACCAATATATATGACTATTACTATTCGGCGATTTTTCAATTTCAGGCTAGAAATTTCGATAAATCCACACTCTCATTAGTGATAGCCCCGACGACTTCCTGTAATTTTGCCTGTCCATATTGTTTTGAGCCAAAACTGACCCCAAAGACAATGACCGATTCAATCATTGACAAACTTGTGGAGTTTGTCAAAGGACATGAGGAAGCAAAAGGAATTAATCTGACCTGGTATGGGGGTGAACCACTGTTGGCTTTCGATAAAATCAAAAAGCTGTACAAAGCTCTATCACAGGAAGGAATGCCGGAAATATCTTATCAATCCATTATCACAAACGCCTACCATTTCAATGAAGAAGTGATTGAATTCTTCAAAACCAACAAATTGAATCATATACAGATTTCTCTTGACGGTATAAAAAGCCGACATGATAAGACACGTTGCCTGCGCGTCTCGCACGAACCGACATTCGATGTCATTTGGGACAACATGAAAAAGATAGTAAAAGAACTCCCTGACACCAATGTAAATGTAAGGGTAAATATAAACAGATCCAACTATGAGGATTTCATATCCATCTATAACGAACTGAAAGAACAATTTCCTAATAAAAACATAGGGGCTTATCCCGGTATGATAAGAGAAGAAACAGAGGATGGCAAATGTCTCTGCAATGACTCTTTTACGACGCGTGATACAATAGAACTCAATGCACTACTTAAAGAGAGAGGATTACAACCCGTGTTCTTTCCAACCAAAACAAACAAGGGGTGCATGATGCATTTCAACAATTCATACATCATCGGACCCGAGGGTGAAATATACAAATGTTGGAATGATGTCTCGGATGACAAAAAGGTAATAGGTAATATAAGTTCCAAAATACTCTCAAACAGTTCCCGTTTCTTCAAATACAGCACACAAGCCGTCCCATTCAATGATGAATGTAAAAACTGCCACGCATTTCCTGTGTGTGACGGAGGCTGTGCCTACCACCGTTACAGAAATATGTTTGAAGATTGCCACTATGAGCTGTGCAGCTCTTATAAAGATCTGGAAACTCTGAAATACGCACTCCTGAATGGAGAATTTCAGAGTCAGATACAAGGCTGACAGCAGGTGTAGTTCAAAATACCGATAAATAATCGCGCAAAATATTTTGATTTTTTTACTTATATTACTATTTTTGTGAAAAATTAATAATACAAGACTCTCTATATTATGAAACACATTGCGGTTTTTCTCATGCTTATATTATTGTCTTTTTCTGCCCGGGCTTATGATATGGTCGTGGTGATGACCAACGCCGGTACGGGAGAAAGACTCAATGATTACACTCCGATGGCTTTTACGGAAAATAAAGACATGATATGCCGGGGTGATAAGCTTGAGGCCGACGGTGAGTTTTTGCTGAAGTCTCTGCCGGAACAGAAACTCAATATAGTCTTTCAGATTGAGAATGACTATTATAGCGAGCCGGTTGCAGAACCTTGCGACACATTCGTCGTGAAGATCCCTGCCATTCTGCTGCCAAACACCCTATCGCAGGTCACAGTCGAGGGAATCGGACAATATATAACAGATGAAAAAAGTGTGTTCATCCCGACGAAAAATCAAAAGAAGGGTTCGGCCACAGG
Source organism: uncultured Duncaniella sp. (assembly GCA_910587165.1). Classification (GTDB taxonomy): domain Bacteria; phylum Bacteroidota; class Bacteroidia; order Bacteroidales; family Muribaculaceae; genus Duncaniella. The sequence continues at coordinate 146,976 of CAJUKP010000001.1, read as the reverse complement.
TGCTGATCTCATCACGCGGATGGGCATACCGACGCTGAATGTCGATCCTCTCACAAAGAGCATATCAACAACCAATCACCGTCCGGTTTCACTTTACATAGACTATCATGAAGCGACTCCACAGGAAGTTGCCGACCTCCGCACGATGAATGTGTTGAGAGTCGAGACTTTCGAGAATCCGAGAGATCCGCGTTTCAAGGGGGCTGAATTCGTGGTCAATTTCGTGCTGGTGAGATATGAATACGGAGGCTATGCCAAAGTGATGGGCGAACAGCTGATTGTCACTCCCAAGGGGAACTACTCCGCGTCAAGCCGCCTCACATACAAGAAAATGGATTTTCAGGTGTCGGGAGGCTACAAATATACACGTGACAAGCATTACGGTTCTGACTCACGTGTTGACTATCACTTTCCGGATATGGATGTCACCAAGGACGTGACACCCGAGGATGGTCTTAGCGAAAACCGCGTTGGCTACACCACACTGCGCGGCATATATCAGACCAAGAAAATGGTGATAGACAATTCCGTCGGTATCACATTCAACCGTACTCCCGACAATTTCCAGCAGTCGCTCACCACATTCAACCCCGGAGTCTATCCCTCGGCAGGCAGCCGTTCAACCGTTGACGCCTCGTCGGTATCACCCGTATGGATGGGCCGATACCAGTTCAATCTGTCACGGAAATTCATTTTCATGCTATCCCCCTCGTTCACCTTCGGACATTTCAACAACGATCAGAGTTACCACATCACGTCGGACACACCCATCTATAGTATCGCGGATGAGAAGACATGGAACTATCAGGTGAATCCCTCGCTGTGGTACTATATCGGAAATCAGATAATATCACTTCAGGTCGATCATTCCGGCACCGGAGATAATCTCACCTACTCAGGCACGACCCCCCGGGATGTGACGACACGCGACTACAGCACGACACCTACTCTGATGGCCTATCTGAAATTCGGAAATATCAGGGGCAATGGGTATGCAGGAATAAGTTTCATGCACAACGAGACCAACGGCAAGACGTTCAACCAGACATTTCCATACTTCGGAATGTCATTCAACACCATGCTCGGATCTAATTCATCCATCAATCTGAATGCCGCGCTCCAGGGTGCGTCAGTGAGTCTAAGCGAAAAGATCGGAGCAATGCAGCAGATCACCGAGATTGACGCCATCGAGGGAAATCCCAATCTGAAATCAGCAAACGACTACAATATCAATCTCAGTTATCAATGGTATCCCGCCAATATTTTCTCGCTCAATGCATACTCGGGCTACAACTTCATCGACCGTCCTGTGTCGTATACCTACGTTCCTGCCGAAGGAAGCGCAGGCCCTATGATGGTGAGAAAATTCATCAACAGCGGATGCTACCGCAACCTGATGAGCGGACTCTCAGCAACACTCAGATTGCTGAACAATGCTCTTATAATCAGAGGAGGTGTCACTATGTTCAATACCTCGCGACGTGGAAGCATACACTATTCCGGCACTAATTTCGCCTACGATGCCTTGATCTATTACAGCTGGCGTAACTTTCACACCTGCCTGTCGTGGAACTCGGCCAACACACAGCTCAACCTCTATTCAAAGGTCTGGACTCCCGAAGGATACAACTTTTCCATCGGATGGGGCAACGGCGACTGGCATATAGCCGCATATACCAGCAACACATTCCGTTCATCATGGAAAGGCATCACTCACGAGATCATAACGGACAACTATCATAGCTATAGCCAGAGATACGGAGGCTCATATCACCGTGACTTCAATATATCGGTGACATATTCGTTCTCGTATGGCAAGAAAATAGAACGTAAAGACATTGTGACCCAGCTCAATGAAGCCGAGTCAGGAATACTTAAATAACATCAAGGACACTTACCGAATGAGACACTTCATCAGACTGTTTATTTTCATTATGCTTGCAGCGGGGATAGCTGCCGGACCCGTGGGACTGCGCGCTGACAATACGCCGGCTGCCGCGGTGACGGATTCAATCCCCTCCGACTCCATCGAATCAGATGTAAAGCTCGGCGAGGTAGTGGTGAAGGCATCGACAGTGAAACACTCCGGTATGAAGGACTCATATCTGATCACCAAGTCGATGCGCGAAGGTCTGCACACGGCGGGCGAGCTGCTGTCGAGGCTCAACGGTATGTTCTACGATCACGCTTCAAAAGAGGTGAGATTTCTCGGCTCGAAAAATATAGTGATCCTCGTAGACAGCGTGGAAAAGGATCAGGAGTATATAAAGAGGCTGTCACACAAGCGATTTGACCGCATTGACGTGATAAGCAATCCCACGGGCAAATATATGGGCTATGACGCGGTGATCAACTATCACACACGTCCTACCTACGAGGGGTATGAGGTGAACGCATGGACTCAGGAAGCTTTCAGCCCGGACGGAGGAAATGGAAAAGGGGAACCGTTCAGGAGCGGACGTGGCGGAGCCGACTTCACCTACACCAACAGGAAACTGACGGTGGCTGTGGTGGCGGATGTGGATATCCTGAACAAGAATACGACAACCGGCTACTCAAAGGACTATATACTCAACGGTTACCGTGAATATACTCTCAAACGAGACAAGGAAGACCCGGCGCAAAGATTCAGAAGACACTCATATTCCAACAACCTGACTCTCGATTATAAAATCAACGACAATCATTCACTCTCGTTTCTATGGGCCATCACAGCCGGAGACCATAAAATCAGGGAAAACCAGAGATTGGTGACGGAGAACACCGTGAGCGGAACGGCATCGACCATCGACTACAATTCTCTCTCCAGCCTCACGGACAATATCTCCAATTCCTTCGGACTCTATTACCGCGGCATGGCCAACGGATGGTACACTTCGGCCTCGGCAGTCTATTATGTCTCAAGTGACAATACCGACCGCAGTGTGGACCGTTCGGACGGCTACAGTCTCTATGACCCGCGCCACGACCACTTCAATAACGTGTGGGTCGGAGCCGACACACAGCGGGCGTTCGGAGAGCGGTGGCTCGTGGGAATGTCGGACTATATGGCCATCACAAGCTACACACAGACAAGACGGGAAACAGGCCTGGAGCTGTCGCACAATTCTGTGATAGACAACAAATTTTTCGTCAATGCCGGCTACTTTCCCCACCCTAAGCTCTCTATGTTTCTCTACGGAGGGTTCCAGCTTTACCGCAACAGCTTTGACGGAGAGGCTGCCACCGATGTGACACCGCGCATCATGGCCCATATCAACTACCGTCCGTCGGAGAAATTCTACACGCGGCTCAGCTATTATTACTCCCCGTCCCTGCCGGGCATAGGAACAATCACCGACTACGGCAGCTTCACCGACTCGCTCACCTATCAGAGCGGTAATCCTCTGCTCCATGGCGAGACCATGAACCAGGTAAACCTCCTGGTATCTCTCGGCGGCAATCTCAACCTCCAGGCACGCTACTCGCGTGTATCGGACGCGATCTACAACATAGCAGGTGCAGGATATGGCGATGACGGCCGTCCATACGTGGCCTACCGTTATGAAAACGGAAAGACCGACGCATGGTATTTCTCAATCGACTACAACAAAAGATTCTCCAAGTATTTCCAGATCAATATCTCCGCAAATGTGAGGGGATATATGGCATCGTATATGGACTACAAAAAGCGCCGCTGGCTTCCGGATGCTGTGATAGGGCTTTACTATACCAATGCGGAGGCCGGACTGAAGGGTATAGCCGGCTACGGACTGAACCGCACCCTGAATATCACTCCACAGAGTGAGAGTTACTGCCTGAGTGACCTGTTCTCAATATACGTAGAGAAATATGTGTGGAAGGACCGTCTCTCCATCAACCTCATGTATCAGCCGCCGATCCACATCACCCGTGGACGCAACCATTATTCATTCGTCTCACCGGCTCTCATACAGAGCGGAAACTACAGCAACCAGTACCGCACGAACAATGTGATATGGGTGGGATTCGACTTCAAGATAAATGGCGGAGAGAAGGTGAGAAAGGTCTCGCTCAACACCTACAGCGTAGCTAAATAATGGCCTTCCCGATAGTCCGGCAGAAGGATGCCATGCAATGTGGAGTGGCCTGTCTGGCCATGATCTGCCGTCATCATGGAATGCGCGGGGCCGATACCGACAGCCTCGAGCCGATGTGCACCCCCTCTCGCGAGGGGGTGTCGATGCTTGCCATCTCCCGTACAGCCACGCAGCTCGGACTGGAGAATGTGGCCGTCAAACTCACCGCCGACAGGCTCATGGAGGTGCCGCTGCCATGTATATTGCACTGGAACCAGAACCATTTCGTGGTGCTACACCGCATAAGCCGCGGAGGAAAGAGATTCCACATAGCCGATCCCGGCAAGGGAAAACGCACACTCTCGCGGGCGGAACTGGAGAAGGGATGGATCAGCGCCGCCGAAGGGGGCGAGGAGAATGGGGTGGCCATGTTCTTCGAACCCGGAGAGGAGTTCAGGCATACAGCGGCAACTTTCGGGCATGACAACGGAGGGGAGGAGGGGAAACGTTCGTTCCGTTTCCTCATGGGCTACGTGAGGCAATACCGCAGTCATTTTGTCCAGATACTTATCGGTCTCACCCTTGGATGTCTGCTGCAGCTTGTCATGCCGTTTCTCACACAGGCAATAGTAGACAAAGGTATCCACAACAATGACATAGGGCTGATATGGCTCATACTTCTCGGCGAGCTGATGATAGTGACGGGGAGCACGGCCACCGACTTCATACGCCGCTGGCTGCTGCTGCACATATCAATGCGCATCAACATCTCCCTGGTGAGCGACTTCTTCATCAAGCTGCTGAAACTCCCCATGTCGTTTTTCGACACCAAGATGTCGGGCGATCTCCTGCAGCGCATGGCCGACCATTCGAGGGTGCAGTCATTCATGACAGGCGAATTGCTCAACGTGGTGTTCACACTGCTCAGTTTCGTTATTTTCGGCATTGTCCTGCTCATCTACGATCCTGTGATATTCCTCGTATTCCTTGCCGGAAGCGTGGCCTACGGAGCCTGGACAGCCGCATTTCTCGGCCGCAGGAAGATACTTGACTACGAGACTTTCGAACAGCAGTCGAAGAGCCAGAACAAGACCTGGCATTTCATCACCTCGATGCAGGAGATCAAGCTGCAGGATTGCGAGAAACGTCGCCGTTGGGAATGGGAGGACACCCAGGCCGATCTGTTTGCCGTCCAGATGAAATCGTTGCGCCTGCAGCAGACCCAGGAGGCGGGAAGCATATTCATCAACGAGATCAAGAACATACTCATCACAGTGATAGCCGCGACGGCCGTGATCGGTGGCGACATAACTCTCGGCGCCATGCTGGCCATACAGTACATAGTGGGACAGCTCAACTCTCCGGTGGCCAGGTTCATGTCATTCATCTATGCCATGCAGGACGTGAAGATCTCGCTCGAGAGGATCAACGAGATACACCGCGGACGCAACGAGGAGACCGCCGAAAACCGCTGCATGACTTTTGACGGCCCAAAGGATATCTGTCTACGCAACGTGGATTTCAGATATGATGAACACGCGCTGAAAAAGACCATCGACGGTGTGACCCTCACAGTGCCCGAAGGAAAGATGACAGCCATAGTCGGAGCCTCGGGAAGCGGAAAGACCACTCTGGTCAAGCTGATGCTCGGCTATTATCCCGCCGGAGCGGGAGCCATAGAGGTGGCCGGACGCGACATAAATTCCTACAATCTGAAATGGTGGCGCCGACAGTGCGGAGTGGTCATGCAGGACGGTGTGATATTCTCCGAATCCATAGCCCGGAACATAGCGGTGGGGGACGGCGAAGTGGATACCGAACGGCTCGAACGTGCGGCCCGCACAGCCAATATCCACGACTATGTGATGGGGCTCCCGCTGAAATACAACACCGCCATCGGCCCTGACGGAACCGGACTGAGCCAGGGACAGAAACAAAGAATACTGATAGCCCGGGCTGTCTACAAGGATCCGCATTTCATATTTCTTGACGAGGCCACCAATGCCCTCGATGCCAGAAACGAGAGGGTGATAGTGGAGAATCTCGCCGGATTCTACCGCGGACGCACGGTGGTGGTCGTGGCCCACAGGCTATCCACCGTCCGCGACGCCGACAATATAATTGTGCTCGACGGAGGCCGTGTGGTGGAGCAGGGGACCCACGATGAACTCACCGCCCGCCGGGGAGCATATTACACTCTTGTGAAAAACCAACTCGAGCTCGGAGAATGATGGACAACAGCAAAGAAAACCACGACAGGATAGAGCTGCGTTCGGATAAGGTGAGAGACCTTCTGAACGAAAGACCGCCGGCCATACTGAGATATGGCACGGCGGTGATAGCTGTGGTGTTTCTGATAGCCGCGGCGGCTTTGGCCTGGTGGCTCAGAGATACTCTATGGTAGCTCCCGCGGGACCTACGGTGAGATTCACCGTGGCCGAGCAGACGAGCGGAATATTGTGGTTGACATGGCCCACCGGTACCCCGAAAGCCACGGGATAGTCATAGCCGTCGGTCATACGCGCTATCATCTCCTCCATCGAGTCATTGTCGCGGTCGGGATTATAGTCTGTGAAACGTCCCACCACCAATCCTCCGAGGCTTTCGAGCACACCGCTCAGACGAAGATTGTAGAATATGCGCTCCACCTTATAGATAGGCTCGGCTATATCCTCGATGAAAAGTATGTTTCCCGGAGTCATCACGTCAAACGGAGTGGAAATGAGTCCGGCAATCACGGCAAGGTTTCCGCCGGTAAGACGTGCCGTAGCCTCGCCATAGCGGTTGAGCGGATGTGACGCTATCTCCACATCATCGAGATGTCCGGAAAGGATGTCGAAAAGCCTCCGCGAGTCGGCGTCGCGTCCGCCGGAACCCGCGATGTGTTTGCACATCGGGGCGTGTATCGAACGTATGCCGTGACTCGTCATCAGTGCGTGGAGAGCGGAAATGTCGGAATAGCCCACGATCCATTTCGGATCGTCGCGCAACGGCAGACGGTTGAGGCGATCGAGCAGATGGACCGCGCCGTAGCCGCCACGCGAGCAGATGATGGCGCGGGTGTCCGGATCGAGGAGCGCTGTCTCCAGATCGTCATAGCGCGCGTCGTCGGTCCCTGCGTATGTGCCGTGACGGTCAAAAGTATGTTCGCCCACATAGGCGGCCCATCCCTGTGAGGTGAGAGCAGGCAAGGCATTGTAGACCACCTGCGGTTTTATTATTGACGAAGGGGAGAGCACGGCCACGCGGTCGCCGGGGCAGAGCGGCCTGGGAGTGAGAATATCCATATACCTCTTTTTTTCTGTTATGCAACCTGGACCGGGATTCCTGTCTCAGCCACGATCCTTGCGGCTATGCGGTCGAGTTCTTCCCGCGACACTTTCTCGAGATGCTCGGCAGGAGTCTTGCGGTCGATTGAGTAGATCATCACCTCCCGTGGACGTATGGTGCGGTATGCTTCGATGAGGGCATCAATCTCGGCAGGGGTGGTGTTGTCGATCTTCACTCCGTCATGCTCTCCACGCAAAAACATAGTCTGGATGATACAGTCTGCCCCGAACGAAGCGAGACGCGGTATCACAGCCTCACAGGTGAAAGCCGGAGAACCGGGACGGTCAATGAGCCGCATGGTCGGAGTGATGGCCGAGTCGAGCTTGAGAATATTATTGTCGACCTTCCTCAGAGCCTCGCACACCTCGGGGCGATCGAGACGGGTGGAATTGGAGAGCACGCTCACCTTGGCCGAAGGATAATAGAGATCGCGCAGACGAAGAGTGTCGTCAATCACTCCCGCGAAGTCGGGATGAAGCGTAGGTTCGCCATTTCCCGAGAATGTGATCACATCGAGCGGTTCGCCGGCGGCACTCATATTTTTGAGTCTCGACTCAAGAAGTCTGGCCACACGCTCACGGCTCGGGAATCCGGTGGTGCCCGGACCCTGGGCGTTGAAACCGGCCTCGCAATAGAGGCAGTCAAACGAACAGATCTTTCCGTCGTCGGGTGTAAGATTGATTCCGAGCGACACACCGAGACGGCGCGAATGGATAGGTCCGAAAATTGTGGAGTGGAATAATACTGTTTGCATATCGGCAAAGATAATGAATTTTCACGTCACCCGAAATTTTATTTTTATCCACCACGGTAGGGTAGGGGAGAGGTCAGACCATTTTTGATCGGAAATGACGGGGATATTTCGGGGCGGAGGTCGAAAAAAGAGGGAATTTTTGATTCTCAGAGCCTCAAAATTTACATAAAATATTAATTATCAAATAATTAAATGTAATTTTTATGTTTTTGTTTTATGTTCAGAAAAATTATTTTGACCGAAAAAGAGATTTTTCCTAACTTTGTAGACATGATGACAGTGGAATGGCTCACAGACGGAGCAACCGCAATGCCCGCCATAGACACCTCCCGGCTCGAGGAGTGGATAGGCAAAGTGATTGAGGAGCACGGCAGGATAGCCGGGCCCTTGACCTACATTTTCTGCGGAGACGAAAAGATAATAGAAGTAAACCGCGAGTTTCTACGCCACGACTATTATACCGACATCATCACATTCGATTATACACGCGGACGGAGAGTGAGCGGCGATATGTTCATCTCACTCGATACCGTGAGGAGCAATGCCGAACTCGTGGGCCAGCCCTACGGACGCGAGCTTCATCGTGTGATCATACATGGAGTGCTGCATCTTTGCGGCATCAACGACAAAGGTCCCGGCGAACGCGAGATCATGGAGGCCCACGAAGAACAGGCCCTCGCCATGCTGGGAATCTGACCTTCCTCCACGCAACAGAACAATCACCCCACATAGACAGAAATGACTTTTGACTACGACGTTATAGTGATTGGCGCCGGTCATGCCGGGTGTGAGGCTGCCCATGCCGCAGCCCGCATAGGTGTGTCGACACTTCTCATCACCATAGACATGAACAAGATTGCCCAGATGAGCTGCAACCCCGCGATAGGCGGAATAGCCAAAGGGCAGATCGTGCGCGAGATTGACGCGCTCGGGGGTATGACAGGTGTGATCACCGACCGCACGGCCATACAGTTCAGAATGCTCAACCGCTCCAAAGGACCCGCCATGTGGAGTCCGCGCGCTCAGAGCGACCGGATGAAATTCTCAAACCTCTGGCGCGAGACTCTTGAAAACACACCCAATCTGAGAATGTGGCAGGACTCTGTGACCGGACTCATCATAGAGGAAGGATCGGTACGTGGAGTGCACACGGCTCTCGGGGTGACCTTCACTGCCCGGGCAGTGGTTCTGACAGCCGGTACTTTTCTCAACGGACTCATGCACACCGGACCTGTACAGATCGAGGGCGGACGCGTGGCCGAACCGGCATCACGCGGCATCACGGAACAACTTCGTGAGATGGGATTCGCCACCGACAGGATGAAGACCGGAACACCCGTCCGCATCGACGGCCGTTCGGTGAAATGGGAACTCACCACCCTTCAGGAAGGAGACAATGACTATCATAAATTCAGCTTCCTCCCCGGAGTGGAAAGAGAGCTCAGACAGCGTCCATGCCACACCGTCTATACCAATGCGGAGACACATGAGATACTCCGCCGCGGACTTCCGGACTCGCCGCTTTTCAACGGACAGATACAGAGCATAGGCCCCCGTTACTGTCCAAGTATCGAGACCAAGATTGTCACCTTCGCCGATAAGAACGAACACCAGCTTTTCCTCGAGCCGGAGGGTGAGACAACGAACGAATATTACCTCAACGGATTCTCCTCATCACTTCCCATCAGCATCCAGTTTGAAGCCCTCGCGACCATTCCGGCCCTGAGTGACGTGCATCTGTTCCGTCCGGGCTATGCCATAGAATATGACTTTTTCGATCCCACCCAGCTTCACCACACACTTGAGACAAAGATGGTGGACGGACTATATTTCGCGGGACAGGTCAACGGCACCACAGGATATGAGGAAGCGGCCGGACAGGGTCTCGTGGCCGGAGCCAATGCTGCCCTTAAAGTGAAAGGGTGTGACCAATTCACCCTCGGAAGAGACGAGGCATATATAGGAGTGCTGATCGACGATCTCGTCACAAAAGGGGTTGACGAACCTTACCGTATGTTCACCTCGCGGGCCGAATACCGCATACTTCTCCGTCAGGACGATGCCGATATGCGTCTCACTCCACTGGGCCATTCAATAGGTCTGGCAAGTGAAGAGCGCTATGCTCTGATGGAGAACAAGCGCGCACAGCGCGATGCGCTCATTGCCTTCTGCGAGGAATTCACAGTACGTGCGGCCATGATAAATCCATGGCTTGAAGAGCAGGGAGAGTCACCTCTGTCGCAGGGAGTGAAACTCCAGACATTGCTGTCACGCCCGGCCATGAACTTCGGGAAACTAATCCAGGCAATAGCCCCACTGAGGGAATTCATAGAAGAAAACATCGAGGCTGAACGCCGCGACGAGATAATCGAAGCTGCCGAGATATTGATAAAATATCAAGGCTACATAGCCCGCGAAAAGCAGAATGTCGAGAAGCTACATCGCCTTGAGAATCTATCTTTGCGTGGCAAGATAGACTATGCGAAAGTCCACTCCCTCTCCACCGAGGCCCGGCAGAAACTCGAGCGCATCAACCCGTCCACCGTGGCCCAGGCATCGCGCATTCCGGGCATATCACCGGCTGATATAAACATTCTTCTCCTTCTTTTAGGACGATAAAAAAACGCCGATTGTTCCACGTGAAACAATTTTTCAACCCTATATAAACCGATATGGAATACCTCAAATCACACATCCGCGACGTGGTAGACTTTCCCCAGAAGGGAATCATCTTCCGCGACCTGACCACTCTTTTCAAGGATCCACGCGGCCTCCACATCATAGGCTGGGATCTCTCGCAGCTCTACCGCGACAAGGGAATCACCAAAGTCGTGGGCATCGAGAGCCGTGGCTTCATAGGCGGTTCCATCCTGGCCTTCGAACTGGGAGCAGGATTCGTACCCGCCCGCAAACCCGGCAAACTCCCCGCCGACACCATACAGATCTCCTATGACAAGGAGTATGGCAAGGACATTATCGAGATTCACCGTGATGCCATCACCCCCGATGATGTGGTGGTGATACATGACGATGTACTCGCGACCGGAGGCACTATGGCAGCAGCATACGAACTGGTGAAACAGATGAACCCTAAGAAAGTCTACATTAATTTCATCGTGGAGCTCTCACAGCTCAACGGAAGATCGGTGCTTCCCGCCGACGCCGAGGTGACCTCGCTCATCAAATACTGATATATAACCCTCATCAACCAGCCACAGGACACAAGGCGCAAAAAGAACTTTTGCTCATTGTGTCCTGTTGTATATTCCGAACCCACCACCACTTTTCCAGCCATGCCCAAGCATAGAAAATCAGCCGAACTTGAAGAGAAAATCTCCATACTCCCCGACACTCCGGGAGTGTATATGTACTTCGATTCCGACGGTACGGTGATCTACGTTGGAAAAGCCAAGAACCTCAAGCGGAGGGTAAGCTCATACTTCAACCGCACCCACGATTCACTTCGGACCAACCTGCTCGTCCGGGCCATCTCGGACATGAAATACATAGTCGTCCCCACCGAGCAGGACGCTCTCAATCTCGAGGCCTCGATGATCAAGGAGTATCAGCCGCGTTACAATGTGCTGCTCAAGGATGACAAAAGCTACCCGTGGATAGTGGTGACCAACGAGCCTTATCCGCGCGTATTCCTCACGCGGCAGAAGATAAAGGATGGATCAAAATACTACGGTCCTTACTCCGACACGGGAGCGGCGCGCGCCACTCTCGACCTGATACGCCGCATCTATCCGATCCGTTCCTGCCGCCACCTCATCACTCCGGAATATGTAGCTAAAGGGAAAGGAAGACTATGCCTCGACTATCATCTCAAACGCTGCAAAGGGTGCTGCACCGGACTGATCACAACCTATACCTACGGAAGCTACATAGACCGTGTGAGAGCCATTCTGAGAGGAGATATTTCCGAGCTGCTTCAATATCTGAAGGGGGAAATGGAAAAACTCGCCATGGATCTGCGCTTCGAGGAGGCACAGGAACTGAAGGAGCAATATGATGTCATAAAACGCTATCAGGCCAAAAGCTCCATAGTGTCACAGACTATAGAGGACATCGACGTATTCGGCATTCACGATGAAGACAACGAGGTGAATATCAACTATATGCACGTTCGCCACGGTGCTGTGGTAAAGTCTGTCACACTCGAATACAAGCGCCGCCTCGACGAGACGAAAGCACAACTCCTAAGTTATGCGATGAACGAAATCGCTGAGAATCTTGGAGTTACATATACGGAAGTGGTTGTGGCCGAGGAACCGGACGTAGAGATGGAAGGTGTGAGATTCACCATACCCCGCCGCGGCGACAAGGCAAAACTGCTCGAGGTGTCGGAGAAGAACGCGCGCCAGCACCGTGTCGACAAAATCAAGACCATGGAGAAGCGTGACCCGGCCGTCCGCACCGACCGTATTCTCGAACGCATAAAGAGTGACTTCCATCTCTCTGAACTCCCGCGCCACATAGAGTGCTTTGACAACTCGAACATACAAGGTTCGAATCCGGTGGCATCGTGTGTCGTGTTCAAAGACGCCAAGCCTTCAAAGAAGGACTACAGACACTTCAATATCAAGACGGTTGTCGGGCCGGACGATTTCGCGTCAATGAAAGAGGTGTTAACGAGGCGCTACAGCCGCCTCATGGCCGAAAATGAACCTTTACCTCAACTCGTGGTGGTTGACGGCGGAAAAGGGCAGCTTTCGGCCGCTGTAGAGGCTCTTGACGAGATGGGTCTCAGAGGGGTGATTGCAGTGGTCGGAATAGCGAAGCGTCTGGAAGAAATCTACTTTCCGGGAGACAGTCTGCCACTCTATATCGACAAAACTTCCGAGACTCTGCGTGTGGTGCAGCATTTGCGCGACGAAGCCCATCGCTTCGGTATAACCCATCACCGCAACCGCCGCTCGAAAAGTCAGGCTGTGTCACAGCTCGACTCAATAAAGGGTATCGGCGAGAAAACGCGCACCGCACTGCTCAGCCATTTCAAAAGTGTGAAACGTATCCGCGAGGCCGACCTCGATGCGATAGCCGAAATCATAGGTCCGGCCAAAGCCTCGATAGTCTACTCCGCACTCAATGGAGAAGAAGAAAATACATTGGGATGAAAAGGATACAAAATGACAGAAGGAGCAAAAGAAACAGGATTTATTGAAATAAAAAAACTTTTGTTCCATTTACTCCTTCTGTCATTTTGTATCCTTTTCATCCCAATGTATTCTTTTTCCTCACCATGTATCCTTCAGTCTCTTGAGGTGCTTGATTATTCCGGCTGCCTGGCGGAATATATGGCGATGGGGGGAGTTTTCACAAATGCTCTTTATCTCTATCAACGCGAGGGACACGGCTCCGAATGTAGTGAGAAACGGAAATATGGCCACCGGTGACGGATGACCGCTTTCGGCATAGACCATACCGGCTGTCATTATCATGGCATCGACTATGCTGAGTGAGAAAAGGGCCAGATAATATGATATGAGTTTGGTGACACTGCGCCTGAATCCGCGCGATGTGAGCGGCCTCCCTTCACGGAGAGACCGGCGCAATCCGCTCACAAGATCGGCGACAATGGTGACGGCTACTCCGGAATATTCAATAAAAAGGAGCAGCAGAGTGTTGGCTACAAGTTTCTGCATGGCTTTTTTTACTGCAAATTTACAGCCTGAAACTGCCGGTAAAGTGCGGTAAAGCCGCGTAGCCCTAAGAAAAACAAACAGGAGGCGGACACCTCTGATCAGTGTCCACCTCCTGTCTGTTTAAAGGAGTGTATTTTTATCCGACCACGATATTTACGATCTTGCCGGGTACCACGATGATTTTGCGGATGGTCTTTCCGTCGAGCCACTTGGCAGCGCCTTCATGAGCGAGAGCGGTCTTCTCCACCTCTTCCTTAGGCATATCGGCGGCCACCTGTATGTTAAAACGGGCCTTTCCGTTAAATGACACCGCATAGTTGACTGTCGATTCCTTAAGGTATTCCTCGTTCCATTCAGGCCACTTGGCGTCGCAGATTGTCGAACTGTTGCCAAGAGCCGAGTGCCACAGCTCCTCGGCAATGTGAGGGGCAAAGGGAGCGAGAATCACGAGAAGATCCGACAGTACCTCGCGTGAATGACATTTGAGCTGTGAAAGTTCGTTGACGCATATCATGAAAGCAGCCACAGAGGTGTTGTAGGAAAACGACTCTATGTCGCCAGTCACTTTCTTGATGAGCTTGTGGAGCGATTTGAGCGCGTCTGCCGAAGGTTTGCTGTCATCGACAAGACATATATCACCTTTATAGAAGAGAGCCCACAGCTTCTTCAGGAATCGGTTCACGCCGTCAATACCGTTCGTATCCCAAGGCTTCGACTGCTCGAGCGGACCGAGGAACATCTCGTAGAGACGCAGGGTATCGGCACCGTAACGCTCCACGATATCATCGGGGTTGACCACATTGAACATGGACTTTGACATCTTCTCCACAGCCCAGCCGCATACATATTTTCCATCCTCGAGGATGAACTCGGCATCGGCATAGTCAGGTCTCCAGGCACGGAATGCATCAAGATCAAGAATATCGTTGCTGACGATATTCACGTCGACGTGGATCGGAGTGGTGTCATACTGATCCTTGAGTCCAAGCGAGACAAACTTGTTGGTTCCCTGGATGCGGTAGACGAAATTCGATCGGCCCTGGATCATGCCCTGGTTGATGAGCTTCCTGAAAGGTTCAGGCTCGACCACATATCCCAGGTCATAGAGGAATTTATTCCAGAAACGGGAGTAGATGAGGTGGCCGGTGGCGTGTTCGGTACCTCCGATATAGAGGTCGACATTACGCCAGTATTCATCAGCCTCGCGTCCAACGAGAGCCTCCTCGTTGTGGGGATCCATGTAGCGCAGATAGTAGGCCGACGAGCCGGCGAATCCGGGCATGGTGTTCAGCTCGATGGGATATCCCTCTTTCGTCACCCAGTTCTTTGCACGGCCGAGCGGGGGCTCACCAGTCTCGGTGGGGAGATATTTGTCTACCTCCGGGAGAAGCAGCGGGAGCTCGCTCTCGTCCATGAGGCAGGGTATTCCGTCCTTGTAGTAGACGGGGAAAGGCTCACCCCAGTAGCGCTGACGCGAGAAGATGGCATCGCGGAGACGGTAGTTCACCTTCACACGGCCTATGCCTTTCTCTTCTATGAATTTCTTGGCGGCGGCTATGGCATCCTTCACCTCAAGGCCGTTCAGATCGAGAAGCTCCGACGAGGAGTTGATCATCTTTCCGCTCTTGGCGTCGAAGCTCTGCTCGGACACGTCACAGCCTTCGATGAGCGGGATGACGGGCAGATCGAAATGACGGGCGAAGGCATAGTCGCGGCTATCGTGGGCCGGCACAGCCATGATAGCTCCGGTGCCGTAGCCGGCGAGCACATAATCGCTCACATAGACAGGAATGTTTTTTCCGGTGAGGGGATTCACCGCATAGCTGCCGGTGAAGACTCCGCTCACTTTCTTGTCGATCATTCGCTCACGCTCGGTCTTGTGCTTGATGGAGTCGAGATAGTTCTTCACGGCCTCCTTCTGATCCGGGGTGGTGACGAGATCCACATATTCGCTCTCGGGAGCGAGCACCATGAAAGTAACACCGAAAACAGTGTCGGCACGGGTGGTGAAGATGTCGAGCACCACATCTGATCCGGCAATGGGGAAACGCATCTCCGCGCCCTCGGAGCGACCTATCCAGTTGCGCTGGGTCTCCTTGAGCGAGTCGGTCCAGTCGAGAGTGTCGAGTGATTCGAGCAGACGTCCGGCATAAGCCGACACACGCAGACACCACTGATACATGAGCTTCTGCTCCACGGGATATCCGCCGCGTATCGAGAGACCCTCGCTCACCTCATCGTTGGCGAGCACGGTGCCCAGCTCGGGACACCAGTTGACCATCGTGTTGCCCAGATATGCGATGCGGTAATTCATGAGAGTGTCGCTCTTCTGCTTTTCCGACATCGCCTTCCACTCACCGGCGGTAAAGGTGAGCTCCTCCGAGCAGGCGGCATGGACTCCTTCAGAACCATGTTCCTCGAAATGTCTCACGAGCGCGTCGATCGGCATGGCCTTGTCGGCGGCGGTGTCATAGTAGCTCTCCACCATCTTCATGAAGGCCCACTGGGTCCACTTGTAGAATTTAGGGTCGCAGGTGCGCACCTCGCGGTCCCAGTCGTAGCAGAAACCTATCTTGTCGAGCTGCTCGCGATAGCGGGCGATGTTATTGACAGTAGTTTTCTCGGGATGCTGTCCGGTCTGGATGGCATACTGCTCGGCGGGCAGACCGTAGGCATCATAGCCCATCGGATGGAGCACATTGAAGCCGCGCAGACGCTTGTAGCGCGAGAATATATCTGAAGCTATGTAGCCCAGCGGGTGACCCACGTGCAGACCTGCCCCCGACGGGTAGGGAAACATATCGAGCACATAGAATTTCGGACGGTTCTTGTCAATCCCGGTCTTGTAGACCTTCTCGTCGCGCCAGCGCTGTTGCCAGCGCGATTCGATTTCCTTATGATTGTATTCCATTTATTATATATATGGGAGTTTATTTGCTGAGTTCGAGCATACGTGTGATGGGACGGCGCGCACGGTCAATTATAGAAGGATCCACCGTCACTTCTGGAGCCTCGTGGAGCAGCGTGAGATACAGCTTGCGGAGTGTGTTGAGCTTCATGTACGAGCAGTCATTGCAGGCACAGGTGGAATCGGCCGGAGGAGCCGGAATGAATGTCTTGGCCGGACACTTGCGGCGCATCTCGTGGAGGATACCGCTCTCGGTGGCCACTATGAATTCCGAGGCTCCGCTCTTTTGTGAATAATCAAGAAGCACTGCTGTCGAGCCTACCTTGTCGGCCACAAGCCTCACCGGAGCGGGACATTCGGGATGAACCAGAACCTCTGCCGAGGGATGGGCCTTCTTGAGTTCGAGAATTTTTTCGAGGGAGAACTTCTCGTGGACATGACAGGCACCGTCCCACAGAATCATGTCACGTCCGGTCTCGGAGTTGATATAATTTCCGAGATTGCGGTCGGGACCGAATATGATTTTCTCATCGGCGGGAAGAGCGTCCACGATTTTCATGGCATTTCCTGAAGTGACCACAACATCGGTGAGAGCCTTCACGGCAGCCGAAGTGTTGACATAGGAGATCACAGTATGACCGGGATGGGCGGCTATGAATTTTTCAAGCTCCGGGGCGGGACATGAGTCAGCCAGCGAACACCCGGCGTTGAGGTCGGGCACGAGCACTTTCCGCGAGGGAGAGAGAATCTTCACAGTCTCGCCCATGAAGTGGACTCCACACATCACGATGATATCGTTGTCGAGTTTCTCGGCTATCTGTGCCAGGGCAAGGGAGTCGCCTATGTAGTCGGCTATCTCCTGGATCTCCGGCAATGTGTAGTAGTGAGCCAGAACCACGGCGTTTTTCTCATTCTTGATCCGGAGAATCTCTTCCTTCAGATCTATGCCTTCGGGGACCGGAGCCTCGACATAACCCTTGTCAACTTTCATTGATTTATATTTTTGAAAAAATTTTTTGAAAAAGAAAAAACTAAAGAAAAAGACTAATGAATGTTGATTTGTATAATAACTTTTCGGCCATTTCCTTGCATAAATGGGTTATTGCACACGCATTTACATTTTCATCATGGTTATCAACACTGCCAAATGGTGATTATCAGTCTCTTAACTTAGTTATTAACATCATGTTAATAAAGTGCAAAGTTAAAAACTTTTCATGAGTTTTACAAGATGTTTTTGTTGAAAAGGGTATTGAAAACCCATTGACAGATAAGTAATAACTAATTTGGGAGGAGGGAGGTGATTTGATATACGTATTTCCTACAATATGTGTCAAGGGTAAGTTTTTAAAAACTATTGAAAAGTTTTCAACAGTTATCAACATGGTTTTCAACACTGCTTTTGCTGTGGATATGCAGGGCGGAAACGCATCCTGTGGCCCGGTGGCGGACAGACACAGAGAGGCCCGGACTGTGGAGGCTGTGAGCCATCCTCAATCCGGGCCCAGTGATTGTCCGTGATGTTTTTCAGAGGGTGAGACCGAATGAGTCGATGAACTCTTTCAGTATCGGGCGCTCTTCGATTATATGGGCGAGCACCTGGCGTTCGTTCCAAGTGTGTGGCGACGCCTCGCCCTGGTTGATCTCAACGTGTATCTCCACATGGTCGTTTCTGAGTGTATCGTGGAGATATTGCAGTATCGCCGGCATCGCCTCGGTCATCTCCTGGTGCTGCTTCTCGTTTTCGACCATCATCTTGAATACGTTACCGCCTTCTCCCTCGGCTGTGGGGAATGATGCTCTCATGGTGTTGACGAGAATATGGCGGGATGGGTTGGCTTTCATGAACGCCTGCCAGGCGGCATGAAGTTCTTCTGTGGCGAAACGGTTGTCGCGCAGGCTGACTGCCGGAGCTCCTGCCACGTTGCCTGCAGCCTGAGGATGCTCTCCGTTGGCTTGCCCTGAGATGGAGAATCTGGGAGTGTTGCCCGCTATCCTCACTTTGGTTTTCGCGGCCTGAGGAGCGCCGTAGCGTGGAGGCGGAGGCGACGAGACCACCGCCGGGGCTGCCGGGACGGGCTGTGAAGGCTGTAGTGTCGTGGCTACCGCTGCCGTTTGCTGAACAGGTGCCGGAGATGCGGTGCGGACGGGCTGTGGGGCCGTAGCCGATGCTTCAGTATTAGGGGTGGCCGGGTTTATTTTCTGTAACTGCCCCTCTCCGCCACCACGTTTTTCATCGGGAGAGGGGCTTGACAATTGGCATATCTTGGCGAGTGTCAGCTCTACGAGAAATTGTTTGTTGGAGGCTGTACGGTAGTTGAGATCAGCCTCATTGCAGAGGTTCATTGCCCGGTAGATGAATTCCGGATGGCATTTCGAGGCAGCCTTCGCCATGGCCTCCCTCGCCTCGTCGTCGGCTTCGAGCAGAGAGATTGTAGACGGGTCAAGAGCTACCATGAGATCGCGGAAATAGTCGGCCAGACCTACCACCAGAGTGTGGGAGTCAAACCCATGGTCGCGGATCTCCTTGTAGATGAGCCATGACTCGAGCACCTTGCTTCCGAGGAAGCAGTCGAGAAGCCGGTCATAATACCGATGGTCGAGCACGTTTAGATTGTCAATGGCGCTCTGGTAGGTGATGTTTCCTCTCGATGATGCGGCCACCTGATCGAATATGGAGAGGGCGTCGCGCATGGCTCCGTCGGCTTTCCGGGCTATCACGTTAAGGGCCGAGGGCTCGGCTGTGAATCCTTCCTGCTCCGCCACATAGGAGAGATGGTCTATGATATCGCGCACGGTGATACGGTTGAAGTCATAGATCTGGCAGCGTGACAAGATGGTGGGTATGATCTTGTGTTTCTCGGTTGTGGCGAGGATGAAAATCACATAGGACGGCGGCTCCTCGAGAGTCTTCAGGAAGGCGTTGAACGCCGCCGATGAGAGCATATGGACCTCGTCGACAATGAACACCCTGTACCGTCCCATCGACGGGGGTACCTGCACCTGATCGACAAGCTCGCGTATGGAGTCGACACCGTTGTTGGAGGCTGCGTCAAGCTCTATTATGTTCATTGAATTCCCTGCATTGAAGGCACGGCATGAGTCGCATTCGTTGCAGGCTTCCCCGGCAGGGGTGGGGTTAAGGCAATTGATGGTCTTGGCAAAGATGCGGGCACATGATGTCTTGCCCACACCGCGCGACCCGCAGAAGAGGTAGCTGTGGGCAAGACGTCCCGATGCGATGGCGTTGCGGAGGGTGGAGGTCAACGCTTTCTGACCAACCACACTCCCGAACGTCGAGGGGCGGTATTTTCTTGCCGATACTATATAATGGTCCATTGGTTCTATGGTGTCGGTTAGTATCTACAAATGTAGCTATAATTTGCCATATTCACAAGAATGAATATAACTTGTTGATTTTTTGACCTATAAAATATTATATTTATTAAAATAAGTTAAATACTTTAATACTATGAACTTTTTATAAATATAAATGTTTAACTTTAAACCCATAACCTAATTATAATTATAAAAACACAGGTCACGATGGAAAATCTGTCTAACGATTACTTGGGCTACGGTGCTATCATAGCCGCAGCCGGCGAGCTTGTCAAGACTGTACATGATTACATTTCAGACTGGCTCCCCACTCAGGACAACGTAGTCACGGCCAATACCGCCGACTTTACCGTTGACTGGAACTGAACGCTCTACACCACTGACAACTTACGTTGAAAGAATTGAAAAAGGTGGCTCATCCGAGGGCCACCTTTTTCTGTGTCGTATCTGAAACATTTTGATCAGTCCTGTTTGCAGGCTGCCTCCTTACGGCGCTGTCTGGCAGGATTCTCGGGAAACCATCCGCGCTCCACGCGGCGGCGCTGCTCGACAATCTCTCCGATGGTCCAGAATGAGCTAAATGCGAACACTCCGAGCAGACTCGACCAGAAGGGGTCGGTAATCAGTATGGCACCGGCTGTGCCGAGCAATCCGAGCACAAGAAACCACCAGCGGCTGCCCGTCCCGAAGTAATATTCACATTTGATGCATACCGGGTGGAAGATGCCTATTATGAGAAATGTGCAGAGGCCTATGGCAAGGCCGAGAAGATGGTATGATGAGAGTAATTCTGTCATTGTGATTGTGTTGTGTAGTGAATGACGCGGCAACTGACCGTGTAGGGTGTCACATTGGCCGTCCGCGGCTTTTTTCCAAGATGATAATAATATGACCTCTGGGTGTCCCAGGAAGGGAATACAGCCTTTCTTGTGGCTCCCGGAGGGATGTCGACATGAAGGTCTGTCATGGTTCCGTGGAGTTCGCGTCCGGCAAGGTCGAGATATGTGATCTCTATGCGCAGTCCGGATATGCTGTGGTTGGACCTGTTGGTGATGAGCAGCGACTCCTTCATCGAGTTGAGTGGCTTGTCATAGCCGGAGAGTTTCACTGAATCGGCAGGAGGAAACGGAACTGTGTCGGTTGCCGGAGCGCTATGGTCGGCAGGGTGTCCCGGGAGCGCTTGGCTGTCCACCCGGAGATGTTTGCCGCGCAGAGTGTTGTCGGCGGCCACAGTCCCGGCTGTCAGACATAGTGTTGTAGCGAGCGGAATGAGAAGAGTCTTCACAGATAGCGGGGATTGAGAGGTTTGGATGGCGCGGGAAACACTCTGACGCATCCCTCGATGTCACCTGCCGGGCGCTCCACGCGTGATATGGCCCTGCGGTACATATAGGGGAGAACGAGTCTCCACCAGTTGATGCGGAACATCCTGCCGTATGGTTTGACGGTGATGCGTGTTCCTTCGTCTCCAAGAGTCACGGTGAAGGTGTCGGGTTTGTCCAGCCGGGTTCCTTCATCGGTGTGAGACGTATAGATGCGGGCATCATATACCCCGCGTTTCGACGAAGGGGTGAGATATCCCATCACCGTGCCGGGTTTCAGAGCCAGATCTGAACTGCGCACGGTCACCATGCGGTAGACCGTGGCTGCTCCGGATGTTGCAGGGTCTCTCTCAACCGCCATCAGCGATCCTTCACCGGCAAACTCCCAGATACCTTCTATCTCATGGAGAGGAAGGGCTGAAAGTCGGAGTCTCACCGAGTCCTCGCGGTAGGCGCCAAGTATCGGCGATGTGCGTGGCACATTGTCGAGCACGGACTTCCTCGCCTCACCCGGAGGTGTGGCGAGGAGAAGCATCATGAGGGCGATGAGGAGAGTTCTGATCATGTGGGAGAGCGGAGAGAGGGTGTGGATCAGGTGTTGAACTTGTAGGTGAATCCGAACGAAAGAATTTCTTTGAGCATGAATTTGCGCCAGTCATCATCATCAGTCTTGTCTGCCGAGGTGTCATAGCGCATATGCACATAGATCTGTGTAGTGAGGAATTTGTTGATAGTGAACATCAGTGTGTTCTCGAAATCGCTCTGGAGGTAGTCGTAGTCGGAGAACACGAAGAGGCGGGAGCGGAGAGCGATATTGTCGCATATCTGCCATGAGAGTTTACCCTCGGCGCTCGAACCTATCTCGTGCACGGTCTTATGGCCGGCCTTGATGCCGAACGAGGTCACATCCATGCGTTTGTTGACACAGGTCTTCATGTTCCATGACAGCGGGGAGATAGAGGCGTCGAAAGTGAGTGTCTTCTTGGGATTGGTGTAGTTGTAGGTCATACCGATACCGACATTCAGTTCCGAGGGAGAGAGGAAGGCGGCCTTGAGATCATTGGTGCCTTTCTTGTAATTGTTGAGGAACTGGGTCTTGAACTGGGCGTTCATCGAGTAGTACCACCTCTTGGTCGACTTGTAGCCCGCGGTCATATTCCACTGGAAGAGGTCTTCGGATATGGAATAGTCGCGCATCTTGTCCTCGGGAGAGTTGATCATGCCGAGTTTGTACTGGAATGTGTTCTCGAAGAGCAGATTCTCATGGAAGGCGGGATTGAGCCTTACCTTGTAGAATACGCTCGCAAGTGCGTTGAGACTGTTGTTGCCACCCTGATACCAGTTGGGTGATACGAAAGCCTGTGAGAACTGCAGGTTGACGTTGAATTCCTTGAGCCAGTGCTTTTTGCCGAACACAACCTCGAGCTCAGGCTTGGCGGTGAACTCCGGGATCACCTCGGAAATGACGATTCTCGCGGTCTCGGGGTCGACAGTGGCGGTGAAGTGGCGCGGGGGTTCGGGGAGATGAGCCTCGTTGTAGATTATGAGCTCGGGATGACCTATAATGTAGTTCTGCCTCACACGTTTCATAAGGTCTGTGCGCAGGGCATCCTCGTTGATCCACGCACCAACCTCCGGATTTCCATCCACGAGAGTCACCACTGGGGTTGTGGCTATGCGCAGAGAGTCCTGTATGTGAAGGGTGTCGAACACCGTCGGGCGCAGATTGTAGGTGGGGAACAGGGTGGTGAGGACTGGGGTGAACACCTCTTCCGGTATCAGCATGATGGTGTCGGCCGGAACTGTCTCCACGAGGTCGTCGAAGAAGGCGGGGTTGATTTCCTCTCCTTCCTCAGTCACAATCAGTTCTGTGCTGTCGGACGGAACATAGTCGTAGATTATATTCCTTGGCTCCGGCATCGGCAGGAGCGATGTCACCTGTGAGCTTGCGCAGGTTGCCGTGAGTGCAAGCGTGACGGCAAGATAATGCTTGAGGTTCATTTTTTCCTAAATATAGTTGACGATGTGACAGACTTGAAAATCCTGGATTGGTTTAAGCGTTGTTCTGAGGTTTCTGTTCTCCTCCGCCGGGTTTGCGCCGTCCGCGTCCGTGGTTGTTGCGGCGTTTGCCGGATGGTTTTTCCTTATTATCCTTGTTTGCGGTTTCGGCTTTTGGCTGACGGGGTTTTGATTGCTGGCGATCGTTGCCTGATCTGGCATTACGGCTGTTTGAGCCATAACGGCGTCCGCTGCTCTTGCCGCCTCTGCCACGGCCCGGTCCGGCAGTCCGGCGTTTTGACGGCTCGTAGGTCGGTGTCTCGCCTACCGATTCCGGGAGTTCGCGCTTTGCCACCTCGTAGCCAAGGAATTTTTCCAGCTCTCCGAACCACTTCTGGTCATTCTCGCCGACGAGCGTGACGGCCACACCTCCGGCTCCGGCTCGAGCCGTCCTGCCGATACGGTGCACATAGTCCTCGGCTTCGCGGGGCACGTCATAGTTGACCACCAGCGCGATATCGTCGATGTCTATGCCTCGTGCCAGAATGTCGGTGGCCACAAGTATGTCCAGACGTCCGGCCCTGAAGTCGAGCATCACCTCCTCGCGACGGTCCTGCTCGAGATCCGAGTGCATCTCGCCCACCTTGAACCGGGCGCTCCGCAGCTCTTTGGCAAGATCTTTCACTTTTAATTTTGATGAGGCGAACACTATCACTCTTTGTGACCCGATGGTGTGGAACAGATGTTTGAGCACAGGGGTCTTCTGCCGTTCGTAGCAGATGCAGGCGCTCTGGGCTATCTTTTCGGTGGGGCGTGACACGGCTATCTTTATCTCGGCCGGGTCGCGCAAGATAGCCTTGGCGAGCTGCTGGATCTTTGGGGGCATGGTGGCCGAGAACATGAGTGTCTGCCTTTCGGGCGAAAGGTGCTTGACAATCTGCATGATGTCGTCGAAGAAACCCATGTCGAGCATACGGTCAGCCTCGTCGAGAATGAAGTATTTCACTTTTCTGAGGTCGATACCGCCGAGCTGCAGATGGGCAATGAAACGCCCGGGAGTGGCTATGACCACATCAGCGCCGCTTTTCAGCCCCCGCTGCTGGCGGGCGAATTCCTTGCCGTCAGTGCCGCCGTAGATGGCAACGCTTGAGATGGGGAGATAGTAGGAGAATCCCTCGAGCTGACGGTCTATCTGCTGGGCCAGCTCTCTGGTGGGTGCCATCACGATGCAGCTCACCGCCGATGGTTCCGGCTCGTCGGCCAGCATATCTATGACAGGAAGAAGATAGGCCGCGGTCTTGCCGGTGCCTGTCTGGGCTACGGCTATGAGGTCGCGTCCCTGGAAAATTATCGGTATAGCTTGTTCCTGAATCGGCGTGCAGTCACCGAAGCGCATAGCGTCAAGCGCATCCAGCACATCATCGCTCAATTCTAACTCGTCAAATCGCATATCGTGATAGAAAGAATGGTCTAGTTTTCCGCAAAGTTAACGATTTATCCTCAGTTATACAAAAAGCCTGCCGGTTTGATTGCCGCCGCTGGCATAAAAAAATCTGCAAGGCTGCTTGAGCCTCGCAGATTCCACTCATCGCGAAAGGATAAAGTATTATGAAGTTCCGGACGCGTTAAATGGTCTCGTTGTAAATGACATTGACCACCGTCTGGCCTACAGCCTTGAGAGTGGACGGATCTATATGATCCATATCATCGTTGAGAGTATGCCACGTTGAGGGAAACGACATGGTGTCGTCGCTCTTTGATTCGATGATGTCGATGGTCGGGATACCGGCTTTGGAGAGAAACACATGGTCGTCCACCACACCTCCGCCGGGGACGTTGATAAACCTGTCGCCATAGCCCGATTTCTCGGCTATGCTCCACACCTTGTCGACAAGATCAGGCATATTCTTGTGGGAGAAATACTCCCGGTGGAACTTTGCACCCATGCCGCCCACCATATCGAGCAGAATGCCGTATGATGGCATCGAATCAGATGTGTATGGCATATTCTCAGTCCAATACTGTGTGCCCAGACACCATGTCTCGTCATGGTTCGAGAACCCCGACATCTGGCCGTAGTCCTCAGCATCCACAAAGAGCATATCCACACCCACCTCGGGTGATTTCTGTCCTATCAGCCTCGCAACCTCGAGAAGCACTCCCACTCCGCTGGCGCCATCGTTGGCACCGGGGATCGGTTCGCGGCGGTTCTCCTCCACAGCGTCATTGTCTGCCCAGGGTCGGGTGTCGAAATGAGCGGCCAGAAGCACACGCTTGCGGGCCGGAGAGTTGAACGACCCCATGATGTTGGTGATTGGAAGCACGTCGCCGTTGAAAGCCCTGACGGTGCCCGTCTGAAGCTTTACAGTGTCGGCGTTGTGTCGTCGAAGCTCGGATGCGATATAGTCAATGCAGTGAGCGGACCCGGATGATCCCGGAACACGCGGACCCATTGCCACCTGGCGTTCAACGTAAGAGTATGCGCTATCGCCGTTGAACTTTACCGACTGGCTGAGAGCAGACCTGCCGGCATCGTCTGTAGATGATGTTGCACCACGTTCGGTGGTACATCTCAATCCGCCCGACGAGCACCCGGAAGTGATAAGGAAGGTTGCACCTGCAAGCCATCCCAGCAATGATTTGGTATTCATTTAGTGGTGAGTCTTATTAATAATCAGTGTTTTCGTAGCAAAATTACAACTTAGTTACAATACTTTCACAACATTATTACAAAAAGATTCCCATATTAACAAAAAATAACACAGATAAATAAAAAACCACACCCATATACGAAACCACATACCTTTTCAGTTGTATTATAAAGAAATTGCGTATCTTTGCGCACCCCAAACGGGAACGAATACAATTAACACACAAAAAACACGTAAAATAAAACCGAAACACCATGTACTGGACTCTGGAACTCGCGTCCAAGCTCGAGGACGCTCCCTGGCCCGCCACCAAGGAAGAACTGATCGACTATGCACAGCGCTCAGGCGCGCCGCTCGAAGTGATTGAAAACCTCCAGGAAATGGAGGACGAAGGCGACACCTACGAGTGCATAGAGGACATCTGGCCCGACTATCCCTCAAAAGAGGATTTCTTTTTCAACGAAGAGGAGTATTAAGCTACTGACAGTTTGTAAATAAAAGTATATCAATCGGATAAACAGCCATGCGTTTGTTTGTCCGATTGATTTTTTGTAATTCATAGTCAGGATAGGGTGTCTAACTGTTATAAATAGCTGCAATATTTTTACTTAAAAAGTCTCAAATCTAAAAATATTTGATGAATTCATTAAATATTTTTAGATTTGTAATTTGAACAAGATGACTAAACGTCAATATGATAAAATTGAGTATTAACCCATGAACAGAACTTATATGGATGATCATGAATCAAAATATTAATATTCGCAATTAAAATATCAATCTATGATACAATATAATATACCGAATCTGCCGCTTTCTTATGATTTGGAGACGAAAGCGGTCTTGAAGCAACTCAACAATGCAAACCGAGCCTTGGCTGAGTTGAAAGGTGTTGCTTTGACAATACCGAATGAGAATATCCTTGTCAGCACACTGACTTTGCAGGAAGCTAAGGATAGTTCGGAGGTAGAGAATATCGTGACTACACAAGATGATCTCTACCAAGGAGCAGCTGCCTCTCTTTCGGAATATGCGATAAATGCGGCTACTAAAGAGGTACTGAATTACAGAGAGGCCCTGCAACATGGCTTTCATCTCGTCAAAGATAAGGGTGTGCTGACATCATCTGTAATAAAGGAAATCCAAAAGATGCTTGAACACAATTCCGCTGGATTCAGAAGTGTGCCCGGCACGTCCTTGAAACGTTCTGATGGAAAAACGGTATATACTCCACCTCAGGATAAGCAGACTATTCTCAGACTAATGGATAATCTTGAAATCTTTATCAATGACGATAGAGCTTCTGAACTTGATCCACTCATTAAGTTGGCTATTATTCATCATCAGTTTGAAAGCATTCATCCTTTTTATGATGGTAATGGACGAACCGGAAGAATCATCTGTGTGCTTTATCTCGTTCTGACGGGACGTCTTGATCTGCCAATTCTGTATCTCAGCCGATACATCACCCACAATAAGGGTGAATATTATAGGCTCATTCAAGCTATTCGCGATAAAAATGAGGATAACGCAGCTGAATGGGAAGCATGGATTCTATTCATGCTAAAAGGGATTGAGGAGACTGCAATTGAGACAACCAGATTGGTTAAGGGTATCTCAAAGTTGATGGCTGATTTCAAGTCCGTACTTAGGCCAAAGTTCGGAAAACTATATCGCCATGAGTTACTTAACAATCTCTTCTTTCATCCTTATACTAAAGTTGAGTTTTTAGAGAAGGAAATGATGGTAAGCCGTGTGACAGCCAACCGTTACTTGAACTCATTGTTGGAAACCGGGCTGGTTGATAGGGTAAAGTTGGGCAAAGCATACTATTACATGAATATTCCCTTGATGAACTTATTCTTAAATGTGTCTGATTCATCCTCTGATGATTCTGTTATGCCGATAGAGTCAGTATCACAGTAAAATTGAACAGCAAATCCATATTGCTGTTCACAAAAGCCATAATCGTGAACAGTAATATAGGTTTGCTGTTCACAAAACAGCCGATTGTGAACAGCAATTCATGCACGTGGTCAAATTATGATGATTGTGAACACTAATAAACCATCGTCATTTATTGCATTTCATCGCCAAATAAGCTTGCCTATTTACTAGATAGAAAGCATAAGTAGCTGAAACAATGGCATCAATAATTTCTTCAACGAAGAGGAATATTGATTGTAAAAAAAACAATCCAAAAATCTAATAACCAGTGATATAAACATAGTTTGAATGTTTGTATCACTGGTATTTTTAAATATTGGAGTATATGCTCCGGAGATAAAACACTGTGGATTGTGACCCGGCAATAGTATTAAAAGACGATTGACAAGTAAAATACAATACTTGTCAATCGTCTTTATGTAGTTGCTAATTGGTTTGTTGAGGATTGGACAATATGCTATCCTGCCTGCTCATCCATGATGTTTTTCAAGACGATATCTGCGATTTTATACGACAAGTTTGATTTTCCAACTTTCTGAGGATCATATTGAACTTGCTTCACGACATCAATGTAGAATGCGAATATATTATGTAGTCAAATGATAATGGTTATGAACACTTATTAAGCATTGTTCTATCACTAAACAAACTTGTCAATCATTTTTTAGTGTTTTTCGAAATTTGGAAAAATTTGAGGTTTTGGATTGTCAGTGATATTACAAATCTCTGACTGGCTCACAGCCAGGCGTTGGCACGTTCCCTGACGGCCAGTGATTCGCTGAGCAGTCTGACGAACTCCTGCATGGATCTTTTGTGGTAGGTCTCGGCCAGGGTGTGGACACATCCTGTCATCTCGTTTTCAGGTATGTCGATAGGAATGGCCTTCACTCCGGCCTGTTTATGCACTGAAGCCTCGGCAAGTATGGTGACGAGACGGCTCTGTCTCACCAGATCAAGAAGTATGTTGGGATCATTGAGCTCGATTTTGATCTTCAGGTCATAGCGGTGGGTCTCGAGTATCCTCTCAAGGCTGTTGCGGGCCTGCAGACCGCGGGAGGGGAGTGCGAGACTGTGGCGTGTGAGCTCGTCAAGTGTCACTTTGGTTTTTGAGGCAAGATTATGGCTACTGTTCACTATTGCCGCCAGATAGTTCTGGAAAAGTGTGTGTGAGACTATGCCCGGCATTGCTACGGAGGGTTTGAACGCCAGCACGAAGTCGATCTGGCGCTCGCGCAGCATCCCCATCAGTTCGGCCATGGGTTTGTAGAACACGTTGAGTTTCACTCCTGGAAATTTCTTCATGAAAGTGAAGATTGATTCTGTAAGGATAGGGCTGAATGAGTAGGTCACACCTATATTGAGTGTTCCGGTGAGCACTTTCTGCAGGTCGAGCATACGTCCGCGACATTCATCGGCGCTGCTGACGGTGCGCCGGGCGAAGGGGAGGAGTTCGGTGCCAGCCTCGGTGAGCGCCACACTGTGGCTGTCGCGGATGAACAGAGGGGTGCCGAATTCCCCTTCGAGCTGTTTTATCTGCTGCGAGAGAGTGCTCTGTGTGATGCATAGCTCCCGGGCGGCCACCGAGAAACTGAGTGTCTCGGCCGTCTTGATGAAATATCTGAGTTGTCTGAGTTCCATCTGGCTGGTATTGTGATGAATCGGGGATGTGATGCAAAGTTACGCAATTCTCCGTCTATCTCCGTCATCTGGTGGCACGGAAAGATATGTGCTTCAGCAAAAAAATAGGGATTACAGCGCCTGCCACCATGCCGAGGATGATGAAGAGACAGGTCAGACCATTGTCGGCGAAGAGATAGAAGTAATGCAGGAAGTCATTTTCTCCCCGGTGGATGAGGCACAGGGCAAGACCTCCGAACGATCTGTAGGCATATATGCCCGGAATCATGGGGAGCAGAGACGGGAATAGAAATGTCTCTGCCGGAGTCTTGGCTCTCGGCGAGAGAAGCACGGCGAGAGTACCCACCACAAGGGCTGCTATGACCGAGGCCGGGACTATCGACATGGATGCTGCCGCCGGATGCATGAGAAAGAACCGGGTGGAATGACCGACAGCGGCTATCAGGGCGCAATAGACATAGGCATTGCGCGGAGGGTTGCTTATGGCCGAGAATCCGATTGCGGCTATCGCCGCAAACAATGCATCTTCGATAAAATCTTCAATCATGATGATAACCGTTTTTTTTGTTTCAGACCATATCAGAACATACCCACTTTCATTATCGCCATCCCGAGGCATAAACCGGCCGACAGACAGCAGGTGAGAATTATTGCATCCATCATACGGCTGAAGAAACAGACATAGTGACCGTCGATCATATCGTTGAAAGCGTTCAGAAACGGTATGCCTGGCACCAGATAGAGCACACTTGTCGCAATAGCGACATCGGGGGTCGAGCCTATGTGGAACAGGAATCCCGCCGCGGCGAGCACAGAAGAGACAAAGGCACAGACCATAAATGTCAGCCTTGTATCATATCCGGCTCCGAGCATCACCTGTTTGAGATAATATCCTGCCATGGTGGCGACGAACACGACAAGCATCGCTCCCGCGTCACCTCCGAACAGACGGCAGAATGAGGCATTGGCACATGATACGGCCGGAAGCACCCACCGCGGATCGGCGTTGGCCACAGTCTTTATCCGTCCGAATATCTCCTCGGCGTCCTCCACATCGAGTCCGTTGTCGGCCACCTTCCAGCTGAGCTTGCTCAGCAGAGTGATCTTCTCATAGCTTATCACACCTTTCCCGATCGAGGAGATGAATGTCGATGTGCAGCCGCCGGCATCAGTGACTGCCACGTGAATATGGCGTGGCATTATGGTCATTTCCGTTCTCATCCCCCAACGTGCCGACATACGCTGCACATTCTTTTCCAGACGTGAACAGGTGGCTCCGCATCTGAGCAGATAGGCTGCATAGTCGGCCAGGAATAGCCCTGCTGAGGAGGTGGCACCGGTCTGACAGCTGTCAGAAGTCCTCAGAGTCGTCATATCTGTCATTATGAGAGATCAGTCTGTCGCCGGGAATCCATATCTCCTCCCGTTCGCTTCCGAGTTCGATGAACCGGTGGTGGTGGTGATGCTCACCCGTCTGACGGTGCATTACGGTGCGGAGCACCCTGAAGATAATGATTGCCGCCATAGCTGCCGCAACGCATATCCATACTGTGATTGTCGTGTCCATGATTCTTTGCATTTGATTATTTATATGCAAAGGAACAAACTTCCACGTGGTTTTGCTTGATACCTGTTATGATATTATCCAAACGCCGCTATCGGCCGGGGCAATCCTCACTCTTCCCTCAGATTCCGGCAATAGCGGTGGAGCCGGCGGTAGAACGGATGGGCGGCAGTCATGGTGGGTGCATCGCCTATGATTATAAGCTTCATGCGGGCACGGGTCATGGCCACGTTCATGCGGCGCAGGTCGCGCAGGAAACCTATCTGGCCTTCGGCATTGTTGCGCACCAGCGAGATGATGATCACGTCGCGTTCCTGCCCCTGGAAGCCATCGACTGTATTGACCGAGATCAGATGCCGGAGCGGACGCGCCCACGGGCTTCGGCCTATCAGCTGCCTTAGGTAGCGCACCTGGGCCCGGTAGGGGGAGATGACACCTATGTCAATCCGTTCGTCGAGTATCCTGTGCTTGCCGATGCGCTCCACGTATGCTCTCAGGGTCTCGGCCGTCAGATTGGCCTCGGCCTTGTTGATACGTCCGAAGCTCTCGCCTGCAAGAGCCTCGCGGAAGTCAGTCTCAGCTGACGCGTTATCCCCGTTGCTATCATCAGCATCCGGCATTATCCCGGATGTGTCTATCCATTCCATGGGTATGTCGAGGTCAAGTATGCCGCGGTGGCGCACTTCGGGAGCGGCTATGATTGATCCTCCGTAGAAGGCATGGCTCGAGAAACGCATTATATCCTCGTTCATGCGGTATTGTATGGTCAGGAGGGTCACGCATTCGGGATGACGCTCCACTATCCGTTCCATGAGCGAGACCCCGAGTCCACCTTTCATCGCCTCGACCGATTTCACCGTGGGGGGAAGCTGACAGTGGTCGCCCGCCAGAATCATGCGTGAGGCCCTGCGCATGGGTATCCAGCAGGCAGCCTCAAGAGCCTGGGCGGCCTCGTCTATGAAGACTGTCGGGAACCTCATTCCGTCAAGCACCCTCGAGGCACTCCCCACCAGAGTCGAGGCTATCACGTGGGCCGACGAGAATATATCGTTGTTGATACGTATCTCAAGCTCCGTCGCACGGCTCTTGAGGCGGTCCATCTTCGAGTGCCATTGATCCGTGTTATGTCTTCGCGCCCCGTGCAGATCGCGTATGGCGTTGCGTATGCTCCACAGGATGGGATAATCCGGATGTGCCTCGAATCTTCTTTCGTATGTGAAAGAGAGCATCTTGTCATTTACCCTTGAAGGATTGCCGAGGCGAAGCACATTGATGCCGCGGTCCACGAGTTTTTCCGATATCCAGTCAACCGCCATATTGCTCTGTGCGCACACCATCACCTGGCTTTCACGGCGGAGAGTCTCATGTATTGCCTCCACAAGCGTGGTGGTCTTGCCTGTGCCCGGAGGGCCGTGGACTATGGCCACGTCACGGGCTCTCAACACCTTGTTGACACCCTGTTCCTGCGAGGAGTTGAGATAAGGGAACCGCATCGGCCCTGCCGACAGCTCGGTGACCCGGCGGGGGGAATGGAAGATATCACGGAGTTCGCCGAGACGCCCCTTTCCCTTGGCGACGCGGTCGAGCGCCTCGAACATCACACGGTAGGATGTCTCGTCAAACGAGAGCATCACCCCGGCATGGCTTCCCGATGCAGCGGCGAGGGTTGAGAGATCAGCACCGTCGGGTATGGTCACCACCATCCGGGAGCCGTCCACATAGCTCACTGTCCCGGCAAAAAGATGATGGGGTGGGGTGCCTGAATCTCCGTCGGTGATGAAGAACACCACCGGCCGGCCGTATTCAAACTCATGGTCGGCATCGGGATCAGCGCTGTCGCTGCGGAACACCTCGACCACACGGCGGTTGAGGGAATTGAAATAGTCGCGCCCTATCGTGAGCGGATACCACGCGCGGCCACGGGCTGTGAGACGGGTCAGACCCACACGTCCGGCAATTCTGGTGAAAGAACTTTTCTCTGCCTCGTATTCTGTCCGAAGCAGCTGACGCTGTCTCTCGATATGTAGGAGTGCTGATTCCATGGTGT
Source organism: uncultured Duncaniella sp. (assembly GCA_910587165.1). Taxonomy (GTDB): domain Bacteria; phylum Bacteroidota; class Bacteroidia; order Bacteroidales; family Muribaculaceae; genus Duncaniella. The sequence goes on along the minus strand of CAJUKP010000001.1, from coordinate 113,793 downwards.
TTCTTTTCAGAATGCAAAGGTAGTCATTTTTTCCCGCTGTGGCGGGAAAACAATTTCTTACAGACCTGACTATTTGCCTTGTCGTGGAAAAATGAGTAATTTCGCATCATGAAAACGCGCGAAGGAAACCGCCGGCAGATGGATATGCTCCATGGGCCGCTTGCCGGTAAAATCATAGTGTTTGCTATTCCGTTGATAGCGAGCGGTATTTTGCAGCAGTCGTTCAATGCTGTCGATGTAGCCGTGATAGGCCGTTACTCCACGAGCCATGCCATTGCCGCCGTGGGTAGCAACGGTCCGATCATAAGTATTCTCGTCAATCTGTTCCTGGGTATAGCTGTAGGTGCCAATGTGGTGATAGCTACCTACATAGGCCAGAGACATTTCGATGCGGTGAAGCGGTCGGTGTCAACTGTGATGATCGTGGCCCTGCTGTCGGGATTTCTGCTGCTTGGGCTTGGCACTGCCCTTGCCCGCCCTATTCTCGAGGCCATGAGCGCACCGCCGGATGTGCTTGAGCTGGCATCGGAATATCTGCGCATCTATTTTTGCGGTATGCCGTTCATAATGATCTACAATTTCGGATCGGCAATCATGAGGAGTGTGGGTGACACCGGGCGCCCCTTCTATTCACTTTTGGCCGCCACCCTGTGCAATCTGTTACTCGACTGGCTCTTTGTCGGTGTGTTCGGAATGGGTGTCAGCGGTGTGGCGTGGGCCACGGTCATTTCCAATGGTCTGAACGCTGCCATCATGATCTGGTTTCTGCTGAATGAGCCTGAGCCTGTCACACTCTCGCTCCGTAGGTGGACCCTCTCGCGCACCGATTTCAAAAAGATGCTGCAGATAGGTGTGCCCGCCGGCCTCCAGGGAATGGTGTTCTCGATCTCAAATATCTTCATCCAGGCCGCCATCAACAGATTTGGTGCCGATGCCATCGCTGGATCGGCCACGGCCCTCACCTATGAGGCATATTGCTATTTCATTGTCGCGGCTTTCAGCCAGGCCACGATAGCTTTTACCGGTCAGAACTACGGCGCCGGACTGCCTGACCGCTGCAAGAGGGTGGTATTCATCTGCATGGCTTACAGTCTGCTGATATGCGGGGCGGCAAATGCTCTCATTGTGTGGCAGGCCAAGGCTTGTCTGGGGCTTTTCACAACCGATCAGGAGGTGATACGCTATGCCCTCATCCGATTCCATACGGTTCTGGTGTTCCAGGCTCTCGCGAGCACCTACGAAGTGTCCGGAAGCTACATGAGGGGACTCGGCTACTCAGTCACACCGATGTTGCTCACCATCTTCGGCACCTGCGTGCTGCGTCTGGGATGGGTCTACATATTCACGGGGATTGAGAATACCTTCAGTATGCTCCTCACCATCTATCCCATAACATGGGCTGTGACCGGTGCGGCGGTCATTGGCGCGGCTGTCTATGTGCAGCGTAAGGTGTTCGGCAAAACCACGGTATCACTAAACCATAAATAATAAATGTCATTCAACAACCGTGAATTGCTTTACTGACCAATCATGCATAAAAAAAACGCTCCTTTCCTGGCGGAAGGAACGAATCTGTTAGGGTTGTAATCCGGTGATGACCCCGGTTTACTTTGTGTTCGAGCTCTTCACTTCGTTGATGTAGAGTTCGGCGCGGGCCATGCAATAGCTGGCGGTGCGATACAGATCGGCAGCTTTCTTAATGATGTTAGTCATAACAAAAAGAATTAATTGAACCTAAAATCTTTTCTTATTACCTTAAAAACGCTGCAAAGGTACAAAATGTTTTTAAATTATGTTTTATAACATAAAAATTTTTCATCTTTTTTTATGGGAGATTGTTTATGTTATATGACACAGATAAGAATATCAAGAGTTTACGCTGATGCAGGCGGAACGCCTGACGATGGTTACAGAGTGTTTGTAGATCGCCTGTGGCCGCGTGGGGAGTCGAAATCAGAGTTCCACTATGACCTTTGGGCCAAGGATATATCACCCTCCGCGGCGCTCAGGGAATGGTATCATGCCGACCCCGAGGGGCGATGGCCCGAATTCGAGCGTCGTTATCTGGCCGAACTCGATGGAAGCGAGGCGGCTGCCGGATTGGTCCGTGAGCTTTCCTCACACAAGGTTGTGACTCTGCTCTACGGATCAAAGGACACTGCTCACAACAATGCCGTGGTGCTTGCCGGTTTTCTCGCGAAGCATCTCAAAGATAATGAAAGGGAATAAGGCTGCCTTCAGAAAACGTCATTTCTGAAGGCAGTCCGATATCAGTAAATAAGTTCCTTGGTATAAGAGCTCAGCGTTTGGAGTTGAGCAGCGAGGCCGGGGGATTGGTGTAGTTGTCTATTCCGAGAATCACTTTCTCAAGCTCGTCGAGCGTATGCATGAGGGGGAGAGCCTCTTCTGTGACCGTTTGTCCCGAGAATTGCGAGAAATAGAGCAGGCAGGCATCCTTCCACCATTGTGCGTCGCGGGCCTGGGTCACAAGTCTGTCGTTGACATCTTCCCACACAGCCGCATCAATCCATGGCCGGGCTGCGTTCCACCGGGTCTGGAATTCGCCTGTTTTTTTCACTCCGCGTGCATAGCGGTGGCAAAGTTCCTCCCAGAGTGTCCTTCCCGACTTCATGCGCTTGTCCCAGGGCGCATGGTGGAACCACAGCAGCAGTTCCTCAGGACAGCTGTCTATGTCGGCCAGCTGTGAGCGAAGAGGCTCGGGATATTGCTCCACGGCATTGCTTCCTGATGGTGTGCGGTCAAATCCCAGTCCGGTGCTGTCGGCCTTGTGGTAATAGCGGGGAAGCCAGTCGGGACGTGCTCCTTCGACATCACACCACGGCTCGGGCCCATAGTGATGGCCGAACGCGAATATATGGTGCAGCCCGAGAGGCATCATATAGTCAACCACAGCCTCGCGGCTGTCGGTTAACATTTCCACGAGATCACGACGTATGCTGTCCGGTGTGTCCGGATTGACAAGATTGTTATCAATCCATTCGCGGGCAATCTCCTCTGACGAAAGCGCCGGGTTCCATGCGAGTCGTCCGAAGGCCCATAGGTTGGCATCGGCGAGAGGATGGCCGGTCATCACCGGATCGTCACCTATGTTCGCCACTCCGGCCACCGCGGTCAGTCCCGAGGGATCCACGTAGGAGAAAAATTCCTCCCACATGGGAGCCAGGAATGCCAGATGGTTGGCATGGCCAAGATACTCCTGAGTGATCTGAAACTCCACCATCTCCGGGGTTGACGGCATGGCGCCGAACAGCGGGCTGTAAGGTTCGCGCGGCTGGAAATCCACCGGTCCGTTCTTGATCTGCACGGTCACGTTGGGCTCGAATTTACCGTCGAGAGGCTGGAATTCCATATAGGCCTGTTTGGCCCGGTCGGCGTCGATGGGTGAGTAGACAAAGGCTCTCCACATCACCTCGCCGCCATGAGGCTTTAAAGCCCGGGCGAGCATATTTGCGCCATCGGCATGGGTGCGTCCGAAGTCCATGGGGCCCGGTTGACCCTCCGAATTGGCTTTGACGAGAAATCCGCCGAAATCCGGGATAAGACGGTATATCTCGTCGGCCTTGCGTTTCCACCATTTCCTCACCGCCGGGTCGAGCGGATCAGCGGTTGGCAGTGAGTCAAGGGCCATCGGGGAGGCGAAGTTGACAGACAGATACACCTTTATGCCGTATGGCCTGAACACGTCGGCCAGAGCTTTCACTTTCTCAAGATAGGGAGCCGAGAGTATCAGCGGCGACGCATTCACATTGTTGAGAACAGTGGCGTTTATGCCTGCCGACGCTATGCGGCGGGCATACTCCTTGTAGCGCGGACTGACTGTTCCGGGCAGCTCATCCCATTTCCACAGCGAGCGTCCGGCATATCCACGTTCCACCGTGCCGTCGAGATTGTCCCAGTGGTTGAGGATGCGTGTGCGGAAGCGGGGAGATTCCCTGACGGTGACCCCGTCAGCCACACCTCTCCGCGCGATGTGAAAGGCTCCGTACAGCACTCCCTCCGCCCCGGGGGCCGACAGGGTATATGTGTGCCCTTTGCGGCTCAGCTCATACCCCTCTTTCCCGAGATTGTCGAGCTTGGCCAGACGTACATTCACCGTGTCGTTTGCGGGTAGTGACCTCAGCTCCCCGTATGCGGCAGTGAGCACCGGATGGGATTTCCCACCCGGCACATTCACCACTGCGCCTTCGGCAAGGAAGGCTGAAACCAGACATGAGATAAAGAGCAGTGGTCTATTCATTGTCAAGGCCCTCGATAGTGGCTATCTTTCCGTTTTCGTCATGTGTCAGTTCGCACACTTTGAGCGAGCGGAGCCATGATTTGCCACCGGATGGAGCTGCATCGTGATGAAACAGATACCATTTACCTTTCCATTCCACGATGCTGTGGTGGGTGGTCCATCCCACTACGGGTGTCAGTATCACCCCCTGATAGACGAAAGGCCCGTAGGGGTTGTCGCCAACGGCATAGCACAGGAGATGGGAGTCGCCTGTGGAGTATGAGAAATAGTACTTACCGTTGTATTTATGTACCCACGAGGCCTCGAAGAAACGGTGGGGATCGTCAGCGCGGAGAGGATTGCCCTCCTCGTCTATCACCTGCACGGGTCTGGGTTCCTCGGCAAACTGAAGCATATCCTTGCTGAGACGCACGCAGCGGCTTGGCAGGCTCGGCTCGGCTCCTTCGGGCAGAACGGCGCTTTCCAGTGCCTTGTTGTCGCGGTAGCGCTGGAGCTGTCCGCCCCACAGACCGCCGAAATACAGATAGTATTCCCCGTCGTTGTCGTGCAGCACACAGATATCCATCGAGTAGCTGCCACGGATCGGGTCAGGCTCGGCCACGAACGGTCCCTCGGGACGGTCGGCCACGGCCACTCCTATGCGGAAAATGTCGTTCTTATCTTTCAGCGGGAAGTAGAGATAATATTTACCGTCTTTTTCGGCGCAGTCACAGTCCCATAGCTGGCGTCCTGCCCAGGGAATGTCGGCGATGTCGAGGGCCTTGCCATGGTCGGTGACCTCGCCGGTCATTGGATCGCCGTCGATGGACAGGACGTGCATATCTTTCATGACATACTGGTCGCCGTTGTCATTCTCCACGTTTTCGCATTCCCAATCGTGTGACGGGTAGATGTAAATACGTCCCTTGAACACATGGACGCTCGGATCGGCCATATAATCAGCCGGGAAAAGATATCTCTTTTTCATGATTAAAATGTTGTGGTATGAAAAGGATACAAAAGGACAAAAGTTCAAAAGTGACAAAGGTTATTTTTTCTGAGGATTCCTGAACTTGCGTTTGAATTTCATCGGGTTTTCCCCGAAATTGATGATAAGTCCATGGTCGATTCCGGTCGCTCGCAGATAATTGACCAACTGGTATTCATGCTCTTTTGCTATTGACTCGCATACTTTCAGTTCGATAATAATACTTTTCTCTACTATTATGTCAGCTCTATATTGACCGACAGGACGTCCCTTATATATTACAGTCAATGGCTCTTCAAGAGAACACTTAATTCCAAGATCATTAAATTCTACGAACAGAGCGTTTTTATAGACATTTTCAAGAAAGCCCTCGCCAAGAGTGCGTTTCACAGTGACCGCACATCCGATTATTGTAGTCATAAGTCTTTCTATGTCCATAAAATATCTGTTTCTTTTGAATCTTATGTCCTTTTGTATCCTGTTTCCTTATTTATTCAGATATTTGTTAAGGAAAGGTTTCGGGGTGAGGGAACGGGAGAAGAGCAGGGGATATTCCGTGCGGCCTTTCATGGGCCAGTCGTTTTTCCATGACTTGCTGTCGTCAGTGCCCCACGCCGTCACCCGCGTGATCACATCGGCATGACGCATGAACATATCCATCATGCGTCCCATGCGCTCGTTCCATTCGCGGTCGATATCCTCCGGCAATCCGTCAGGATACGGATTCAGAAGTTTGTTGAATGCCGTGGTGTCGGCAACATTCGCTCCTTGATTCACCGTCGGGAGCGCACTCATGTCCCATTCGGTGATCATCACACCCACTCCGGCCTTGCCATACTCCTCGATGGACTTCTCAAATTCCGCGAAATCAGGATAGTCCATACCCATGTGGCCCTGCATACCGATGCCGTCGATCCTTATGCCCCGGGCCTTCAGGTCAGCTATGATTTTCAGATAAGTCTCGCGTTTTGCCGGTGAGGCCATGGAATAATCGTTGAGATAAAGCTCCGCATCCGGATCGGCGGCGGCTGCGCAACTGAATGCAAACGGAATGAACTCCTCGCCCAGGATTTCATAGAAGGGAGATTTCCTGTAGGAACCGTCTTCCAATATGGCCTCGTTCACCACATCCCATCCATGTATTTTTCCTTTGTAGCGGGTCATGACGGTGGAGATATGGTTGGCGATACGCTGCTTCATCACGTCGGGAGTCACATTGTTGCCGGCGGAATCGAGCGGAAACCACGGTGCGAGCTGCGAATGCCACAGAAGGGTGTGGCCGATTATCTTCATCCCGCGTTCGGTGCCGTAGTTCACGAAATTGTCGGCATCGTCCCACTCATACACCCCCTCGGAGGGGTTGATCTTCTCGCTCTTCATGCAATTCTCGGCCACGATGGAATTGAAATGAAGGCTCACCAGCGAGTCGGTGGCCGGATCGAGACCGTTGGTGCAGTCGGTGTTCAGAGCGGCACCGATCAGAAAAGAGTCGGCGAAAGCATCCTTAAGCGATGGTGGGGTGGTGGCGGTCTCCTTCTGTGCCGTCGAACAGGCTCCGAGCAGCAGCAGGGCAGGCAGCAGGGCTATGGTTTTCATATATTGAACTTTAGTTATTGTGTCTTGATTCTATTTCTTCGTTGATACGATCTATCACATCATCTTCAAGCTCATAGCGGGAGATAATGAACATGGCAAGCACGAGGAGTATGGCCGGGATGACGGCCACAAGCCAGAGTATGCCCTGTTCGGCAAACGGAGTCTGCGATGAGGCATCTTTGTTGAATCCGACGAATGCGAGCACCAGTCCGGGCACTACTCCGCCAAGAGCCATTCCGGCCTTGTAGAATATACCGGTCAGGGCGTTGACGATTCCTGAGATGCGGCGCCCGTGGGTGTATTCGCCGAACGAGATCACCTCGGGTACGAGCGCCCACATATAACCGGTAGCCACGATGACTCCGGTGGATTTGACAAACTGCGCTACATATACGAGCCACATCTGCCCCTTGAGAGCGTCGATCATCGAGATTGCGTAGAGCATGGCCATACCGACTATGGCTGTGGCCAGAAAGATGTAGAACATACCCTTTTTGCCCACCATTTTCTTGATGGCCGGGATCATGGGCATGAAAATGAAGGCCGGAATGGAGCCGAGACCCATGAAGATGGAGAGTTCGTCGGCCGACCCGCCAAGGTTGTAGTTGATATAATAGGCTCCGGCGGCGTTGCCGATAGCCATCATGGCGAATGCTGTCACGAAGAAGAACGCGAGGATACGCAACGGACGGTTGTGGACAAATTCCATCCACAGGTCTGACACCTTCACATCGTCAGTGGCATCCTTGTCCATCACCACCCTCTCGCGGCACTGTGAGAAGCAGAAGAAGAGCAGCGCGAGGCCCACGCATCCGTAGATGGTCATGGTTGAGAACCAGGCTGAATCGTTCATGGACATATCAGTTGTCTCCGTGGGATCGAAAAGTTTCAGAACCCAGGGTATGCCCATGCCGACGGCAAGGCCGCCCACATTGGCCATGAACATTCTGACCGAGGTGAGCTTGGTGATTTCATCGGTATCGCGGGTCAGCGATGCGTTCAATGCCCCGTAGGGGACATTGACAAGTGTGTAGCACATCGACAGTCCCACGTAGGTTACGTAGGCATAGAGCAGCGAGCCCGAGAATCCGTTCCAGAAACAGAGTATGGCAAATCCGGTGAGAGGGATGCCTCCGACCACAAGATAGGAACGGTACTTGCCGAGGCGGGGATTGCGCTTGTCAACAAATGTACCCACCAGAGGGTCCCAGATTACATCCACTATCCTCACTATCAGGAACATCACGGCGGCCACGGCAGGGTCGAGACCATAGACGTTGGTGTAGAAGAACAGCAGATACATACTGATGGTCTGGTAGATGAGGTTCTGGGCCAGGTCGCCCGACCCGAACCCTATGCATTGCAGCATTGAGAGCTTGTAGAAACCCTTGGCTTCACGCACTTCACGAGTTGATATGGCAGCTTCCATAGTTTTTCATTGTTTGGATTGTTTGATAGCTTCGGCCACTCGGGATCCGAGGGTCTTTTTGTCAAGGGGGTGTATGTCGTTCCATTCACCGAGATCGGAATTGGGGATGAGCACGGCTCCGTCCACACTGTCGCACACGTCGCGTTGCACATCGCGCATCTTCTGCCAGGCGGCCCGGCCTCCTGTGTCGGACGGATGAAGGAAATCGGCCAGTTCCACTATGTAGAACGGCATTCCGGGATTTCCGGAAGCCTCGCGCCAGTTTTCTATCATGGTCTTCAGAAGAGCGGAGTACTGGTTCGAACGGTCCACGTTTGATTCACCCTGATACCACACTGTGCCGCTCACAGGATATTTGATCACAGGTGCGATCATACCGTTGTAGAGCACGGTGGGGAGATAGCAGTAGAACATCATGTCGGGGCCCTTCGGCATCGGTGCCCCGCGGCGGTAGCGCCAGGTTCCGTTGAGTGGGATTCCGTCTTTCATGTCTGTTCCGTAACGGGCATACGGGCGCTCGCCGAACAGGATGCAGTAAGGTTTTTCGGCCACGAAATGCGGCTTGCCGTTCTGGGAGATCACCTGGATGGTTATCACGTTCTCACCCTCTTTGAGCAGTCCTGCCGGTATAGGGTAGACGCGGGGTGGATACTGATAGGATGTGAATCCCACCTGACGGCCGTTGACCCACACGGAATCAGCGTCGACTATGCACCCGAGGCGCAGTGTGGCGGGTTGTCCGGCATGGGCCGCATCCACGTTCACCTTCTTGCGCAGCCAGTGGGTGCCGTTGCAGGGATTCATCCCGTCCGATCCCCAGCCGGTGTCGAGTAGGTCCACCTCCGTCCAGTCCGAATCGTCAAGCCCGGTGGAGTACCATGGTGTCTCCTGCAGGCCCGGATCGTTTTCCCTGACGGTGCGGTTCCACTCCGCATAGTTCCGGTTTTCCTGTGCCTTTATGGCATCGCGGTATGATGGGTCGGCATACAGCGACTTGAGGTTGACATAGTAGGCGAACGGAGCTATGGCGCTGTCCGAGATCCATGACTCGACAGGTGTGCCCCCCCATGAGGCGTTGATCACCCCTACGGGAAGCCCCGTGGCGGCATTGAGATCACGGGCTGTGAAGTAGGCGAGAGCGGAGAAGTTCATGACATCCTCATCTACGCTCTTCCAGCGGGCTGAGTGGTCGACATCGCTCCTTGCCGCACCGAACTCCACCTCCTTGGGCACTGTGAACTGCCGGATATCGGGGTTGGAATAGGCCAGTACAGTGTCGGCCCACATATCCATCACCCTGCTCACCGGAAGCTCCATGTTTGATTGTCCGGAGCATAGAAGCACATCGCCCACGGCGACATTCTCGAGAGTCAGGTCATTGACCGTGATGGTATATTTCCTGCCGGTGCGCAGTGCCGGAAGGCTCACCTCCCAGCTGCCGTCGGGGTTGGCGACGGTCTCGGTACCCTTCTTGCCTTGTATCCTGACAGTCACTTTCTCGCCCGGATCGGCGGTGCCCCAGAGGGTGAGCGGCTTGTCGCGCTGCACCACCATGTCCGACGAGATGACGGCCGGGAGCCTCACGGTGCCTCCGGCTGCCCCGCAGCTCATGACAAGGGTGAATGTAAGGAGCAGTATCTTATTCATATTCATATAGTTTTACATGGAGTGTCTTGTAGTCATCAACACCTATCCTGACGTGGCGTCCCTGGTGGGTCTCATCGCCGTTGAAGGTCCTCACACGGTCCCATGTGCCGTCATCGTTGACTCTGATCTCTTCCACCGAAGCCAGCCCTACACGCTTTCCGCGCCATTGTGCGGCCGATGATTCCGAGCGGTCTGAACCGGAGTTGAGAAATCCGTCCTCTCCGAGAATCTGCCTGCCTGTCTCCGCCGCATTTCCCGCTTCGAAGGTGAGCACGATGCCGCTGCCTGAGATGATGTACTCCATCGGGGCCACCGGAATGATTATGCCGCCTGATGCCGGCCATTCCGAACCGTCGCGTGCGCGAGGATCCCAGGGGAGGGTGAAATAGTGTGATGCCGTGATGCGGAGACCGTCGCGGACTATGGTGCGCGTGGTCGAGTCTTCGTCGAAATAAAGCCCGTTTGTCATCCCCTTGCGTGTACATCCGGCCAGAAGCGGAGTGAGGTCTCGGAGCTGTCTGTATGCCGTGGCTTTCTCCCTGTCGCCGGGCTGCAGGTTGTAGGCGAATGGTGAGATCCCTATCGCCCCTTTCTCGCCGAGCACATAGCAGGCCTGGGCAAGATTCTCGCTGCCGGCCTTTATCTCCGGGATGAAGAGTGGGTTGTCGGGTGTGGAATAGGCCTCCACCCAGTCCGTGAACCCCTTGTCGTAGAGGTCAGGCGACAGAAAGTCGATGGTCGGGGCTGCGGCGTGCCATATATCCTTCAGATGGATCAGCGGGCCGGCCGAAGGATATTCTCCCGGACGGCGGCCGCGAGAGTTCATGGCGGCGTTGACATATAGCGGCATGGTCGGGAACACTTCGCGGGCCTCGCGGGCCAGCCGCTCCACGTAGGTGGCATAGTTCCAGGCCATGAATATTTCATCGGTATAGATACCCGGACCGAACACCTCGGTCCACGATCCTGAATTCTTCATCCCGTTTTCCTGCCATCCGGCGAGGAGAGTGGGGTGGAGTGATTTCTTGTTTTTACGGATATGTGCGGTGAGGGCCGCTGGCACACCCTTGCAGTATTCTTTTTCGGCAAGTGAGGAATGGTCCCTGGCATCCTCGAGCATACCGATCTCGTTCTCGATCTGGAGCATTATGACGGTTCCGGCCGTGTCTGTCTCAGCTATGTGGCGCAAGAGTCTCCTGAAAGCAGCCGCATCGGCCTCGTAGACATTTTCTGAGAATGCCGAGGCTATCTCGAGCGGTTTGCCGGCGGCGGTGCGTGCGCGGGGATAGGTGGATGTGTCGCGTTTGAACCATTCCGGCGCGTAGCACGACATTGAGTTTTTCCATGCTCCGAACCACAGAAGCACCACCTTCAGATTCTGTTCGTTGGCCCGTGAGATGATGTTGTCGACGGAGGAGAAGTCGAATTCCCCCTTCCTTGGTTCTATCAGCTCCCATGCAGCCGGAATCAGCACTGTGTTGTAGCCGCGTTCTCCGGCCTTGACCATCACGTCTGCGATATCTTCGTCACAAGAGGCCATGGAATTGCCTGTCTCACCTCCGAGTATGAAGAATGGTTTGCCATCGACGATGAGCCGTGTGAGTTCACCACTGCGTTCAAGCCGCGATTCGGTGCGGGCCGATGTGAGCAGCGCGAAAAGTCCGATGGCTAATATGAGACAGATGAGGCGGTTCATTGCGGGTGATCTGATTGGTTCTGTTTTTTAAAAAGGCAGGGGCGCTGTGAAGGGGGGCGCCCCTGCCGGGTGAAATCTTTCTTACCTTTTCATCTATATCCGCGGGAGCGGGGGGAGGGGCTGCGCCCCGTCCCGTCGCCCGCGGGGTTTCAAGTCAACTTCAGTACCTATTTGTTGTTCTGTGAATAGTCGGGACTGTGGAAGTCTACCGAGATGTCATAGCCTGCGATGGCGTCACACACACGCTTGTAAGCGATTTTGCGGCCATAGTTTGCGTCGAACAGGTTGGGTTCGTCACCCTTGAGCCAGTATTCATGCTCGTCGGGACTGTCGGTGAGACTCCAGATGGTCACTCCACCCTGCTGTGCCTCGGGCACATTCTCGAAGTAGGAGGTGAGTATCATGTAGTAGACCTCTCCCTGGAGCTCATAGTCGGCCAGGGTCTTTGCCTCGGTGCCGAGAGCTACGTCAAGCTCGGTGATACGCACCTTCTTGCCTGTGGCGGCCAGCTCCTTGAACATCTTGTCGACCTGCTCTTTGGTGATTGTCTTCTGCACGTGCATCTGTGTGCCGATGCCGTCCACCTTGGCTCCGTGCTCGTCAATGTATTTCACGAACTCTATGAGCTTGGCGCGCTTGCTGTCCGATGTCTCGAGGTTATACTCGTTGACATAGAGATCGGCATTGTTGGGGCTGTACTGACGGGCATACTGGAATGCTTTCACGGCATAGTCCATACCGAGATAGTAGCCCCAGTAGAAGTGGCCGTTGCCGCTCTCGTTGGCCCAGTTGAGGGTCAGACCTGTCTCGGTGGTCTCGACAGGCTCGGAGTCGCCTTCCATCCAGCCACCCTCGACACCACGGATCTTCATGTTGTCGCCGATAGGCTCGTTGATCACATCCCATGAGGTGCAGTTGTTGCCCATGTGGGTCATGGCTTCCTTGATCCAGCCTTCCATAGCTCCGTAGAGAGCTGCCTGCTTCTCCTCGGGAGTCTTGAGAGTGTAGGAGATGGTGGTGGCGCGACGCTTGACGGCGGCGGCTCCTCCTTGGTCTTTCTTCTCTCCGAACTTGATGTTGTCGATGGTATATGTTCCGCCTACCTTGCCGAAGTTGATGATGATGCGGTCAACATCCTCGTAGCCCGGAACGAACTCCTTCTCGCATGGCACCCATGCGGTTCCGAGCTCGAAGTCCTGATAGCCACCCTGTGAACCATAGGTCGTGCCGTTCTGATACTGGAACTGAACGGAGCCACCTTCGTGGTCACACTTGGCATCAAAGGTGAGCATATAGGTCTTGGAGGGATCCAAAGGAGCGTCGAATGTATATGCACACTGGGCTTCCCAGGCGTTACCGTCGCCGTTGTTGGTGAGCACGAGGGCTGTGGAGCCATCCTTGCCTGCTCCCTCGACTGTAGATACGCTGTTCTTGTTGCTGCCCCATGATGCCCAACCGCCGGTTGTTCCGTCGGTCACACCGTCGAAGGAGCTTGAATTGTCGGGGAGAACATTGATCATGGGATCTTCCTCGCCCTTCTCGCCGAACTGGAAGTCGTCGATATAGAGCACTGACACGGGTGTGCCGCCGAACTGCAGGCCGATACGGATCACGTCGGGGGTATCGCTTTCTTTGTAGTCGAACTCACCCTCGCAGAGAGTCCAGTCTGCTCCGGCGGTGAATGTGGTCTTGTAGATGCCGCCGTAGTCAGCGTTCTGTCCCACGAACTGGACAGCCAGATTGTCAGGCGACTTCACCCAGAAGCGGTAGGCGTAGGTCTTGCCCACCTCGAGAGGTGTCGCCCACCAGAGCTGGCAATCCCAGTTCTGGGCGGTCTCGGCATCCATCTCGGCCTTGAGGCAGTAGTTGGAGTCATGTCCGGGTGAGGCCACGCTCTTTGCGTAGTGGCTCCATCCGTCCCATCCGGTGAGAGTGCCGTCCTCGAAGTCGGAGTTGGTGATCACGTTGATGATACCCCCTTCCGAGCCGCCGGTCACCACCATTGTGGGGGCAATGAGGCTCTTAAGGTAGCTCTGCTGCTGCTGGGTGTGCCACAGAAGGTTGTGGCCGTGGATGGGGAGGTTGGTGTTGAGGGCCAGGAACTGGTCAACCTTGCTCCAGTTGAACGAGCCGTTGGAGGCCACGACACTCTGGTGCTTCATGGCGTTGCCGAATGTCACACCCTGGAAGTTATCGCCCACCACCTTCGCATATTCTTCAGCGTCGAGGTAGTTGTCGAGTCCCATACCCACTGTGACGGGGGTGTTGGGATGGTACTGGGCCATATAGTTCTTTATGTTGTCATACTGAGCGATTTTCTCGGCCATTTCCATGGGGAGCTCGGTGGGTTTCACCGTGGGGTCGGCTCCCTTCCACTCCATCACGTTCTCCTCGCATGAGCTCACGGAGATCATGAGGCCGGCAGCGATGACTGGGATATATATCTTGTTAGTTTTCATGAGTTGATGCGGTTAATGTAAGGTGTTATTCCTCGGTTTCATCCTCTTCTTCGGGGAAGTCTGACACGGTGAAGTCCTTGAAGGGCACGATGCGCCAGTTGTCGATATAGAGACCCTGGTTGAACTCGGCCGAGGGGTAGGTCTCCCCGTCGGTATACTCGACATCCTTGTTGATGAAGAACATTCCGAAGTTGCGGTAGGAAGCGGCGTTGCGGTGGGCCACTACATCCTGGAACACATAGCCGTCCTTGACATTCTGGTAGATACCGAAGCTGGAGATGGGGATGGTGACGGTGACCCAGCCATCGGTCTTGAACGGGGTGAGCTTGCCATCCTTCATCCAGGGAACCCAGCATACGGCGTAGGCCGAGCTGTAGTCGGCTGTGGTCTCGCTTGAGCCGAAGCCATAGTTGGCAAGGTTGTTCTGGAGTGTGAACTCGAGCACACCGGTAGTGAGTGCCTCGGGGCAATAGACATCGAACTGGAATGCTATCTCGGTGGTGGGGGTGTTCCAGGGAATGAGATTATACATACGGCTCCAGTCGTCGGTGGGCTCGTCGTTGCCGGCAGTGAACCAGCCGTTGCCCTGGGCGTTGGCCTTGAGGGGAAGCACACTGGCGGGGATCGCGGGGATGCAGAGGCCGCGTCCGGTGCCGGCGGGATCGTCCACACACTCGGCGGGGTCGAAAGTGGCCGACCAGTTGCCGAACACTCCGGTGCCGTCGCAGTCAAGTATCATGCCGCGGCGTTCGTTGAAGTAGGCGGGACTCTTGGCAACGCCGTTGGCGTTGACAGCCTCGATGGATCCACCTTCGGTGACACCCGCGGGCATCACGAACGAGAACCACTCGCCATCCTCGTTGTCACATTCGATTCCTTCGGTCACCTTGATTCCTCCGGGGAGAGTGATCTCGGTGGTCTCCTGGAAGCCTGTGCCGTAGACAGTGACGGTCTCACCCGGGAGAGGAAGGGTGTTGCTCACTGAGGTCACGGTGGGGGTGGCGGCACGTATCACCAGGTCGAATGTGAATTCCGATCCGTCCTTGACAAGGCGCACCTTGTCGCGCAGCTCGGGATCGCATTCGCTGATAGGGGTATTGGAGCTTACGGTGACGAGCATCGACTTGTCGCTGATATAGGCGCGGTTGAAGTAGGTGTCGTAGCCGTTGATATAGACTTTCTTCATGCCGTAGAGACCTTCACCCTCGATGCGGATGAGCTGGCCCAGACGGGCGAAATCCACGGGGCGGTCGGGCACTGACGACTCATGGTCCTCGAGATAGACCTGGGTGACCTTGATGGGTTTGTTCTGGGCATCGTCCTCGAAGTATTCGTCATCGTCGTTGCAGGAGCAGAGACCTGCCGCAAGAAGCGTCACAACGGGGAGAATGTAATATTTCAGATGTTTCATGATAGGATTCTCTTTTTACAGGTAGGATTAGTTGTAAAGCTGGTCTGCGGTGACTTCCTTCTCGCCGAACTCGTAGGCCACGGGGGTGTTGCCGAGCTGGGGATTGCGGGTGAGGTCAACGTCGCTGAAGGGGAAGGTGAAGCGCGATTCGTCGGCGGTCGACACACCCTTGCCCTCTTCCTTGAATGCATACTGGCTGGGCTCGGTCTCGTCAAACTCGTAGGAGCAGTTGCGGTGCTGGTTGTTGACGAAGTTGAGCACTTCCTGGCGCTTGTAGTATGAGCGGCGGAGTAGGTCATACCAGTATTGTCCTTCCATGGCCAGCTCGATGCGGCGCTCGTAGTGGATGTCATCGTATGTGATGACGCGCTTGGTCTCCATGCCGGCGCGGGTACGGACGGCGTTGTAGTAGGTCATAGCGGTCTCGTCGGAGGTGGATGAGTTGTTGCCCATCACTGCCTCGGCCAGATTGAGATACACTTCGGCAAGACGCATCATGTAGGCGTTGGCGCCCGAGTTGTGCAGATAGGTCTGGCCATTGTAGGCGTGGGTGCCGTAGACGTGCTTGATGATGTTGCACTGTTCCTTGGGTTTGCCCACTCCGTCGCCGTCGGTGGGGAATGTGTAGCCTCCGAGCTTGTCGTAGCTCTCACCGTAGGTGCAGATTGTGGCGTGGCGGCGCTTGCGGTCCTTGGCATCGTAAGTCTTTACAAGGTCGTAGGATGCGTAGGTCGAGCCGCCCCAGTTGCCGTCGGCCACCATGGTTGACCATCCGAAGAAGGCTGTCATCTGGTTGTTGCAGCCGAAGCCCATGGCACCCTGCGGGTCACCGGCCATGAACTGGAGCTGGAAGACGCTCTCGGAATTGTTGTTCTGTGTGGCGAGCTCGAAGAGATCCTCATACTCGTCCATGAGCTTGAAGGGTCCCTCGATACATTTGAGGGCTGCCTTCTTGGCCAAATCGAGATAGTAGGGGTTGCGGGTGCCGCGGTTGTAGTCTGTGGCGATGTTGGAGCCGTTGTATTCACCTTCGGTGGTGAGGCCGGCCATGGAGAGGTAGATGCGCGAGAGAAGTCCATAGGCGCTGTAACGGTTGACGCGTCCGGACTGGCTCTGTGCGGCGGGGAGATTAGCGGCGGCAAACTCAAGGTCGCGGATGGCGAATTCCATCACGTCGGTCTGGCGGTGGGCCGGACAGATGGCGTGCTGCTGCTGATACTTGGTGTCGGTGTAGATGATGGCGCGGCCCCAGATGGTGCCGATGTACCAGTAGGCCACACCTCGCATGAAGCGTGCCTCGGCCTCGCCCTGTATCTTGGCGTTCTCAGAGGGACCTGAGCTTGCCCTGATGGCGTTGATCACGTTGTTGCTCGACGAAACCACGAGGTAGAGTGAGCCCCAGGCCTCCTCGAGGCCCTCGGTGAGCGAGGTCTCGGTGAAGTTGCAGTAGAACTTCACATAGTCCGAATACTGTGCGGTGATATTGTTGGCGCGTCCGTCGCCCACTGCCCATGAGAACTTGTTGTTGAAGTTGTTCCAGCAGTAGTTGTAGAGAGGATATACAGCGGCAGCCACAGCCTCGTCGCTGTCATAGAAGGTGTTCTCGTTGGCCTGGGTGGTGTTGGTCTGCTCCAGGAAATCGGAGCATGACGACAGCATGAGCAGTCCAGCCAGGGCCGAGGATAATATCTTGGATTTCATTGGTTTTCTGATTGAAGGAGATGTGTTAGAACGAAACATTGAGACCTACGGTGTAGATGCGGGGTGAGGGATAGCGGCCATAGTCCACTCCGTTGAGGAGCGCGTCGCCGTTATAGGCACCTACCTCGGGATCGAGACCCTTGTATTTTGTCCAGGTCTTGAGGTTCTGCAGGTTGCAGTAGAGGCGTACATTCTCAAGATAGATCTTGCGCACGAGCTGG
Organism: uncultured Duncaniella sp.; assembly: GCA_910587165.1. GTDB lineage: Bacteria > Bacteroidota > Bacteroidia > Bacteroidales > Muribaculaceae > Duncaniella. Next base: position 96,408 of record CAJUKP010000001.1, on the reverse strand, counting down.
CGGGGGAAGGTGTAGCCTATGGAGATGTTCTGCAGACGGATGAAGGATGCGTCCTCGACAAGACGGTCGGTGATACGTGAGTAGTTGTTGTTGGCGTCGCTGGCCTGTACTGCCGGCATGAATGTCGAGCCTGCGTTGGTCACCATGAGGTTGCGGTAGTCATCCTCGGGACCGTTGGGGTCGATGAGGCCTACACGGGCGTAGTTGAGCACGTCGCGGGTCACGTTGGAGTTGACGCGCGGATCCTCGATGCGCATACGGGTGAGGTTGAGGGCCTTGTTGCCATAGCTGCCCGAGAAGAAGATGCTGAGGTCGATTCCCTTGTAGGAGAATGTGTTGCCGAAGCCGAATGTGAATTTAGGTTCGGGGTTGCCGATGAATGTGCAGTCGTTCTCGTCGATCACACCGTCGCCGTTGATATCCTCGAAGATGTAGTCGCCGATCCAGGTTGACGACTGGCTGATGGTGTTGCCTTTGGGGATGGCCACCTGTACCAGGTTGCCGTCGGCGTCATGGCGGTAGAAGTCGGTGGGCTTGTCAAAGCGTCCCACAACCTTGTAGCCCCAGAACTGTGCCACGGGATGGCCCTGTTTGGTCATTGTGATGTTCATGTTGGTCGATCCGGGCTGCATGGTGCGCACGAGGGTCGCGCTCTCGGTGTCGAGCTCGCGCACATTGTTGCGGTTGAGCGAGAACACCACGTTGGTGGTCCACTGGAAGTCACGGTTGGTGATGTTGGTGGTGTTGAGGGTAAGCTCTATACCTTTGTTCTCGAGAGAGCCGATGTTCTGCCAGGGATTGGCGGGACCGTCAGAGCCATAGCCGTTGATATAGGCCGGCATCTGCACCTGGAGGAGCAGGTTCTTGGTGCGCTTGTAGTAGAGGTCGGCCGAGAATTCGATGCGGTTGTCAAGGAAGCCGAGGTCGAGACCCACGTTGTAGGAATAGGTTGTCTCCCACTTGAGATCTGAGTTGGGGGTGTTGGCGTTCATGACACCCTGGCCCCAGGGAGTGGTCTTGAAGTTGAGCAGACCGATTGTGGCCCACTGGTCTACGTTCTGGTTACCGGTGGCACCCCAGCCGAAGCGCACCTTTGTGTTGTTCATCCAATGGATGTCGCGCAGGAAGCTCTCCTGTGAGGCGCGCCATGCGAGAGCCACGGAGGGGAACCATCCCCAGCGGTTTTTCTCGGTGAAACGTGATGAACCGTCGCGGCGCAGGGTTGCGGTGAGGAGGTAGCGGTCGTCATAGCTGTAGAACACTCGTCCGAACCATGAGAGGATGGAGTTGTGGAATTTCGAACCGGTGGCTCTCGAGGTGCTGGTGTCGCCGGCCGAGATGTCGGGGGTAGTGTTGGTGAGGAAGCCCGATGCTGTGCCCACCTGCTGTTCCCAGTTGAAGTGGCTCATCTCATGGCCGAGCATGGCGTTGACGGAGTGAACCTTGTTGAAGGTGGCGGTGTAGTTGAGGATGTTGCGCCAGCTCCAGTATTTGGTCTGGGTCTTGGTCCAGCGTGAGGAGCGGATCTCCTGTTTCTTGAGTCCGAACTGGTAGTCGGGCTGATAGTAGTAGTAATTGTTGAAATTCCAGTCGCCTGAAACCTCTGTCTTGAGGGTGAGACCTTTGTAGAGAGTGGCCTCGAGGAATGTGTTGAGACGGAAGTTGGTCTTGCGGTTGTTGTTGGTGATGAGGGTCGCGAGACCTACGGGGTTGTCGGGCATCCACACGTCATCCGGACCGTCAAACGATCCGTCCGGTGATGTCACGGCCACCACGGGCTGCTGCATGAGGGCGGTCATGATGGTATTGTTGTCGGTGCCGACTTTCTGTTTGGTCTCCGCGAACGAGAAGTTCACACCGCCTCTGAGCCAGCTCTTGATCTGGGTCTCGAGGTTGGAGCGGAGTGAGAGACGGCGGAATTCCGATCCGAGCGCGATACCGTCCTGATCCAGATAGCCGCCCGAGAAGGCGTAGGTGGTTTTCTCGTTTCCACCTGCCACGGATACGTTGTGAGAGGTCATGAATGCTGTGCGGAAGAGTTCGTCCTGCCAGTCTGTTCCTTTGCCGAGCATATCGGGACGCACGTAGCTGTTCTGACTGGGAGTGATACCGATCGAGGCACGGTAGTTGTGGAGCTCGGCATACTCGCGCAGGTTGAGCATATCATATTTCTTGGGCATCTGCTGCCAGCCGACGTAACCGTCGTAGGTCACGGTGGCGTTGCCGGCCTGTCCGCGCTTAGTGGTGATCATGATCACACCGTTTGACGCGCGCGAACCATAGATGGCTGTGGCCGAGGCATCCTTGAGAATGTCCATCGACACGATGTCGGAGGGGTTGATGGTCGAGAGGGGGTTCGAGTTGCCGTTGTCATCGCTGCCTGAGGCCTCGATCACCACGCCGTCTATCACGAAAATGGGCTGTGAGGTGGCGTTGAGTGAGTTGATACCGCGGATGCGGATGGTCGATGCCGCACCGGGTGTACCTGAGTTGGCCTGGATGTTCACACCGGCTGCACGTCCCTGGAGCACCTGGTCAATGCTGGTGGGGACAGATTTCTTGATGGCAGCGTCGCCCACGGAGGCTACGGAGCCTGTCATGTCCGAACGTTTCATCTGGCCGTAGCCCACAACCACTACCTCATCGAGCACTTCTGCATTCTCTTTAAGGGTGATGTTTATGGTTGTGCGGCCTTCCACAGCCACTGTCTGGGTGGTGTAGCCCACATAGCTCACGATGAGCGATGCGGTTTTGGGTACGTTAAGCTTGAAGTTGCCGTCGATATCCGTGGCGATACCGTTCTGGGAGCCTTTCTGCTGCACCGTGGCGCCGATCAGCGGATCGCCCGCTTCATCGAGCACGGTTCCCGTCACTGTTATGTTCTGGGAAAACGCCCATAATGGAGTCATGGCGACTAATAGCATTATGAGCCTTAATAGGTTTACTGTGCACTTCATGAATGTAATGATGTTGTTGGTTGATTTTTGGTCTTTGGTTGGTCTCGGTTTGTTGGTCTGTGTTCTGGTTCTTGTTGTCGTGAAGAGGCGTAACGGACGCCTGTCGGTTTATAGGGTTGTTAAGATTAGTTTCATGTATCGGTCTAAGGCCCGGGAGGGTAGTGTCCCGACAATGCAAAATTAGGGTTTATTTACGCTATGTTTATTGTTTTTTAATACATTATTTGGGTTTTGTGAAACACATCATGTTCTATTTGAAACACAATTTATCAAAAATGATACATTTATGTTGTAAAACATAAAATCAAAGACTGAAAATGAGCCTGAAAGGTTCGATTTAATGAATTTTTAGTAACTTTGTGTAAAATTAGTCCGACAATGCCATGAAACCACTCCAGAGACTCCTTCTTATTGTATTTTCATTGATACTTTTCCCGTTCGTTTCGACTGCGGGGACGGGCCGGTTCTTCACACCCGACAACGAACTCTCCTCAACTCTGGTCAACTATGTGATGCAGGATCACGAGGGCTACGTATGGGTGGCCACGGAGTATGGGCTCAACCGTAGCGACGGCACCGGATTCAGAGTCTACCGCAACAATCCGTCAGATTCCACCACCCTCCGCCACAACTATGTGCGCACGATACATGAGGACAGCCGCCACACTCTCAGGGTGGGGTGTATCAACGGTCTGATGGAATTTGACAGAGCCACGGGCTCGTTCATCGACATTCCCCTCTACGACCGCGGCAGGAGGGTCTATCCCCATGTGTCGGCCATGCTCGAGCTGTCGAGCGGCGAGGTATGGGTGGCTACCCTCGGCAACGGACTCTTCACGATAGACCGGACAGGCCGCGCTGCCCACCGCGATGACAAACTGTCGCGGATCATCGGCAGTGATTATCTCACCGCACTCAGCGAGGACGACACCCATGCGGTCTGGATAGCCACTGAGCGCAACGGCCTCTGTCGCTACTATCCGTCGAGCGGCATGGGGAGATGCTATGGGGCAGGTGAACTTCCCGGAGTGAAAATCTCGGCTATCGCCATCGACCGCAAGGGAGAACTCCTTGTGGGTATGCTCGACAACGGCGGTGTGGCTGTGTATGACCGCGTGGCTGACCGCTTTTCTCCGCTCCCCTCGGCCTCGACGCTCCCTGTCAAGAGTCTCCTCCCTGTCGGCGATGAGTTGCTGATAGCCACCGAAGGGCGCGGTCTCAAGAGGTTTGACGGGATGCAGACCGAGGATTATCCCGTGGACGACCCGGGCGTGGATCTGACAAACTCCAAGGTACATTGCATCATGCGCGACCGCGACGGCAACCTATGGCTCGGCATCTTCCAGCAGGGGGTCTATCTGCTCCCCCGCCAGAGGGCCGGATTTGACTACATGGGGAGCCGCCGGCGCAACAATCCGATTGGGCAAGGGTGTGTCATGACGGTCTACGGCGACTCGAAAGGGGAGCTGTGGGTGTCATGTGACAACGATGGCATATACCGTGTGAACGAAGTCACCGGACAGCGTGTCGCGAGGTATCCGATGGATGTGACGGCACTGAAATTTCTCGAGGATTCCCACGGCCGCGTATGGGTCGGCACCTACGGGGGCGGCCTCTTCTCGGTCGACAGGTCCACAGGACGGTTGACAGGTGTGAATGGCCTCGAAGGCACGAGGGTCTACGGTCTCGACGAGGATTCTGACGGACATATATACGTGGCTACTCTCGGCGACGGTGTGTTCCTGCTCGATCCCTCCACCGGTCAGTCAGTGAGATTCAAGGCGGGAGAGTGTGGCGATTCCACCATGCCGCTTGTGCCCAACGACTGGATCAACGATGTGCTTGTCGACAGCAAGGGGCGCGTGTGGCTCGCCACCTATTCCGGAGTCACCCGCCTCGACCCGTCGTCGGGACGCATCACGCCGGTTGAAGGGCTCGACGATGTCATAGCCTATAATGTGGAGGAGGTTCACGACGGGCGCATATATGTCGGCACCGTGGGCGGACTCCGTCTCCATGATCCGGAAAAAGGGGTGACCGTGAAAGTGCCCGGGCTTCCCAACGATGTGGTGTGCGGTATTGTCGAGGATGTCACTGAAGATCTGTGGATAAGCTCCTATCACGGCATCACGCGCTACACGCCGTCGACCGGTAAAATGGTGTCTTTTGACGCCGGCGACGGCCTGCAGGGCAATGAGTTCACCCACGGGGCATTCTGCGCGGCCCGCGACGGCAAGATCTATTTCGGCGGCACGTATGGTGTCACCTCATTCCATCCCTACGACATCCGCGAGGACACCCGACGCTACACTCCCCGCATTGTGAGGTTCGACATCTTCGGTACACCCGTGAGTGCCTCGACCCTTTCAGGCGGCCGGAGAGTGGTGGAGGGGGATATAGCCGGAGCTGCCGATGTGACGCTGGCCCATGGCGACAACACATTCACACTTTTCTTCTCCACAATGACGTTCGACAATCCCGACAAGATTGTCTATGAATACCGCATTCCTGAACAGTCGAGACGCTGGCTGCAGACATCACCCGGCTCCAACCGCGTGACATTCAACAATGTCTCCCCCGGGGCCTACACATTCCAGGTGAGAGTGGCCGGTGACGAACGTCCCGAGGCCGTCCGCTCGCTCCTCATCACCATCCTTCCACCGTGGTATCAGTCGTGGTGGGCCTGCTGCATCTATTTCCTGCTGGTCATACTGCTGCTTATGGCCACGATCCACTATATGCGTATGCGCAACCGTGAGCGTCAGGAGAAGCTCGACCTGCGCAAGATGGAGGAACTCAACGAGGCCAAGCTCCAGTTTGTGTACAACATCACCCACGAGATCCGCACCCCCATGACCCTCATCATCGACCCCGTGGAGAAGCTTATGGCCAACTGCCGCGACAATGCGCTCCGGCCTGTCTATACGATGATCTACCGCAACTCCCAGCGTATACTCAGCCTGCTCAACCAGATGATGGATGTGAGGCGGCTGGAGAAAGGGCAGATGCGTCTGCACTTCGCCGAGACAGACATGGAGGGGTTCATACGCGATGTGATGAAACCGTTTGAGATATATGCCACAGAAAAGAATATCGGGCTCGATTTCGTGTGTCCCGGTTCGAAAGTGACGGCCTGGATAGACCTTTTTAATTTCGACAAGGTGCTCATGAATCTTCTGAGCAACGCGTTCAAATACACCCGCGCCGGCGGACACATCACCGTGACGCTCACCACAGGATCCGATCCGTCCGCCCAGCCACCTCTTGACAGATATGTGAGGATCTCGGTGGCCGACACCGGCATCGGCATTCCGCCGGACCGTATGGAGAAGATTTTCGAGCGTTTCTACCGTATCGACAACACCGTGACCCAGACAAGTTTCGGGGCGGGCATAGGTCTGCACCTCGTGCATTCGCTGGTGACACTCCATCACGGCACCATCACAGTGAGAAACAATGCCGACGGGCCGGGATGCGAGTTCGTGATCACTCTTCCTGCCGGGTCAGACCACCTCACCGCGGCCGAGCTCGCACGTCCTGACGGGCCGGAGAACACGGGAGTCCCGGCTCCGGTGGCCGCCTCACTTCCCGCCCCCGGGGTCATACTCCCGTCACCGGCGGCTGCCGAGCCTTCGGCTGACCGGAACCTCCGTGGCCGTTCGCGGATAATGGTGGTGGAGGATGATGCGGAGATACGCGCCTACATAAGCCGCGAGCTGGGTGACACGTACACAATCGTGGCTTTCTCGAACGGCGACGAGGCACTCGAGGCCGCGATGACCGAGACTCCGATGCCTGATGTCATAATATCCGATGTGATGATGCCCGGCACCGACGGCATAACTCTCACCCGCCGTATCAAGAAAGGGATCAACACCAACCATATACCGGTCATACTTCTCTCGGCCCGTTCCCGTCCGGAGGAGGTGAGGGAAGCTCTCGAGAGCGGTGCCGACTACTATGTGGTCAAGCCATTCAACACCGATGTGCTCAAGACCACTATTGCAAGCCTTATCTCAAACCGCCATCTGCTCAAGACCAAATACAGCGGCTCGCAGGATCAGGAGGACAAGGTGGAGAACATAGAGCTCTCCTCGCACGACGAGGTGCTCATGCGCAAGATCATGACCGTGATCAACGAGCGCATCTCCTCTCCTGACCTGAGTGTCGAGAGCCTCGCCGCGGAGGTCGGCATCAGCCGTGTGCATCTCAACCGGCGCCTGCGTGAGATCACCAACCAGAGCGCCCGTGATTTCATACGTAACATCCGTATGCGTCAGGCCGCCAGGCTTCTGCGCGAGAAGAAACTGTCGATAGCCGAGGTGGCATACGCCACGGGCTATTCCAATCCGTCACACTTCTCAGTGGTGTTCAAGGAGGTGTTCGGCACCACTCCGAGGGCCTATGCCTCCACTTCCGACACCGAAGAGGAAAAAACCTCATGATATTAATAAAATAATCATTATCTTTGCGAGAGAGAAGCCAAGTAGAAAATAACCTCTAAATATACCCACTTAACCCATGAGTCACTGTTGCTACGATTTTGACACCGAGATCAACCGCCGGGGCACCGGAGCTATGAAGACCGATGCGCTTTCAACATTCTTCGGTCGTTCGGATATCGAAGGTCTATGGATCGCCGATATGGATTTCGCCGTATCACCCGAGATCACCGCCGCGCTTGCCCGCCGGTTCAGCCATGCCATCTACGGCTATACAGCTGTTCCTGAAAGTTATTGGGAATCAATTATCTATTGGCTTGACCGCCGCCACGACTGGAAAGTGAAGCGCGAGGAGCTCATCTATGTCAACGGTGTGGTTAAAGGTATAGGATTCCTTCTCAACTATTTCACACGTCCCGCCGACAAGATTCTCATCCAGCCTCCGGTCTACCATCCTTTCCGGATGCTCATCGAGGGTAACGGCCGCAGCTGTGTCACCTCCCCCCTGCGCCGCACGGCCGACGGATATGAGATGGATCTTGACGATCTGGAGGAAAAATTCCGCACGGAGCGCCCTGTGGCCATGATACTCTGCAACCCCCACAATCCTGTAGGCATCCAGTGGTCGCGTGAGGTTCTGGCCCGTGTGGCCTCTCTGGCACGTCAGTATGGAGTCAAGGTGATCTCCGATGAGATCCACGGCGATCTCGTGCTCTATGGCAAGCCTCATATCCCCTTCCTCGAGGCCTCGCCCGAGGCTCGCGAGGTGGGTATAGCGCTCGGCGCCCCTTCCAAGACGTTCAACATTCCCGGACTCTCAAGCTCATGGATAGTGATATCCGATCCGGCCCTCCGCGAGGGTTTCTTCAAATGGATGGAGTGTAACGAATTTTCCGAACCTACTTTTGTGGCCACGATAGCCACCGAGACCGCCTATCGTCACGGCGAGCCATGGCTCGAGGCGGCCACAGCCTATATAGAGGACAATATAGCTTTCGTGGAGGAGTTCTGTGCCCGCCATATCCCCGGCATCATTCCGGTGCGTCCGCAGGCATCGTTTCTGGTGTGGCTCGACTGCCGCGATCTCTGCCTGAGTCATGACGAGCTCGTGAGCCTGTTTGTCGACAATGCTCATCTCGCGCTCAACGATGGCGCTATGTTCGGAGCCGAGGGGTCGGGATATATGCGTTTCAATGTCGCCTCGCCGCGTCATGTCGTGGAGCGTTGTCTCCGTTCGCTTGCGAAAGCCATCGCCACGGTCTGCCCCGACAAGCAGCTATCTCTTGAGCTTGCGGGCTATTGAGTAGGCGAGATATGCACCGCGGTAGGCTTCGGCCGATATCTCTCTGCCGGCGTTTCCTTCGAGGATTCCGCCGGCAGTGATGTATGTGTCCCACAGAGCTTTAAGGCCGTGGAGCAGAGGTGAGAGGGGCGGGATGGAGTCCGGACGCGCTGCAAGCACTTTGGCCCGGATGGTGGCATGACTGAGAGTGACGCTCCTGAATTGCTCGCGTGTATCGCAACGGTAGTGCAGGATGTCGCCGTCCAGCGGCTCGGGACGAACCGAGTCACGGAATATCACCCGCTCTCCGACATCGCGCAGATTCCAGTTGGCATATCTTTTGTCGAAGAGACGTATGTGATAGTCGGGATACCATCCGCAATGCCTCACGGGATAGCCACAGTAGAAGTTCAGACGCGACACAGTGTAGACCCTGTGGGCAAATCCCGTTTCCTTGAGCCGGAGTATGCTCTCTCTCAGAGCGGGCGAGAGCACCTCGTCGGCGTCAATCGACAGGATGAACCGGTGGGTGGTGAGTGATGTGGCGTATTGGCGCTGTGCTCCGAAACCGTCAAATTCCCTGCTGATCACCTTGCATCCGTGGCCGCGGCATATCTCGACTGTGCGGTCGCTTGAAAAGGAATCGACCACTACAATCTCATCGGCGACTCCCTTGAGTGATTCCAGGCAGGCTCCGATGCGTTTCTCTTCATTATATGCTAATATTGTGGCGGATATCTTTTCCATTTCGTTCGCTTTATCCCGCAAATATAACACCTTTTCCCGTATTAATCAAATTTTGGCAAAAATAGGTCATAAACACTGTATTAACTTAAAATAGACTTATTTTACCCCTCATTTTGTCAAATTGACATAATATTAGCTTAGTTTTACATATTTTAACCATAAACGTATATAATGTTTCATGGATAATAACTATCTTTGCAATGAATTTAGCGTCAGTGGCATATAGCTACTATCACAAAGAAAAAGTCAACAAAAAGTTAGGTTAAAGCATGAGGGCAGCTGTGAAGCTCCCCTCATTTTTTTGTGTCTACGGTAATATCCTTTATATACGTATGGCGTCGGACGTCCGGCAGGACGTCGGTTATGTAGTAGCCGGGTACACCGGAGCTGTGCGGAGCCCGGAGATAGATCGCAAGATAATATCGTGTCCGGCAGGACACCGGTTATCATCACGACAGGTATTTTGCCGATAACCGGCGTCTAACTAGACGCCTTTCATCTTATATCTGCTCTATCCGGGCACACCTCCGGTGTACCACGGTTACTATAAATCGGTGTCCTGCCGGACACCCCTCGAATATAAAAATATGTGAAATGAAAATAGGGGCAGCTTTTGGTTGCCCCTCGCGGATGGGATCATTCGGTGATCCTGCGTATGTTTTTGGGAATGGCGGTGTTATCGGTGAGCGGGGTGAAAAGTTCGGCACCGTTGCCGATGGCGTAGACCGGCACGAGACCTCCGGAATGTCCGTTGGTGGTCCATCCAAGACCGGTAAGATTGTCGAGCACCTTATAGACAAGCTCCGTGAATGTGTTGAACGAGTTGTAGAGTGTCTTCTTGTCGGTCGGAGCCTCGCCTTTGAAGCATTTCTCAAACTCCTCCTTTAGCATCGCCGTCTGTTCGTCAGTGACAGGCACCGGGCCCCAGAAACCGAGGTTGCGCGACAGGAAATCCTGCATATCCTCCCACTCATATATCCGCCGGCTGTTGCGCGCCGAGCGGCAGTAGTCGGCCAGTCGGTCTTTGGACATCTTCTGATAGTCGTAATATCCGAGATGGAGATCATAGCCTACGGTATTGTTGCCGAGGCCCAGACCTCCGGTCTCATGGTCGGCAGTCACGACAATGAGTGTCTCGTCAGGGTGTGCGAGATAGAAGTCATAGGCATGGCGGAGGGCCTGGTTGAAGTTCAGTGTCTCCTTGATTATCGTGCCGCCGTCGTTGGCATGGCCTCCGTAGTCTATGTTTCCACCCTCGACCATCATGAAGAAACGGTCGGGTCTGTGGGCCTTCATGTGGTTGATGGCAGCTTCGGTCATATCGGGCAGATTGAGCGCACCGGCCACGGAGTCGATGGTGAAACTGATCTGTCCGAGAGTGATATCCTCGGGGTTGAGCAGGAGTATCCTGTCGCTTTTGGCAGAGGCGAGCTGTTCCATTCCGCGGACAATCTCCACGCCGTTGGCTGCGAAGGTGTCGAGCAGATCGTTTGGCTTTCCCTCCTTGTCTTTTGTGCCGCGGAGGTTCGAGCCGGCCAGAAAATCATAGCCTGACTCAGCGGCCTGGCGTCCTATCTCGTAATACATCCCGCGGTTTGGCACATGGGCGTAGAATGCTCCGGGTGTGGCATCGTCGATGGGAACTGACGTCACGAGCGCAATGCCGTAGCCTTTCGCGGCAAGTTCGGCGGCAATGGACCTCACCGGGACACTGTCGGGGGTCATGCCAAGCATCCCGTTGCGGGTCTTGTTGCCTGTGGCAAGGGCTGTGCCGGCAGCGGCTGAGTCGGTGACAGGCGATGATGCCGAGAAGGTGGTGGACTGTGATGCCACGGGAAACTGCATCATCAGTATCGGAGTGTTGTTGCCGAGCACGGTGCGGTTGTAGGCCTCGGTAGCCATGACCTGGCCCATACCCATGCCGTCGCCTATGAAATAGAAGATGTAGCGGGGAGTATCGGCCATCGCTACGGCAGCTGCCGATATGGCGAGCAGCAGTAAAAGAAAACGTTTTCTCATGGTTTATGTTAATTGGAGGTTGTCTGTACGGAATTGAAGCGTAGCATCTCGTCCATAGGATGGCGCGAGTTGGAGAGGCGTGGCACCTTGCGCTGTCCGCCGAGGCGTCCGGTTGAGGCGAGCCACGCGTCAAACACCCCCGGGCGTCCTTTCACTATGGTCAGACGGTCCAGAAAGATGCCGTGTGAACGTTTGGCCTCATAGTCAGAGTTGACATTCTGCAGAGCCTTGTCAAGCCTGTCGGCGAAGTCGTCGAGCGAGGCGGGTTCGCGGCTGAACTCTATGAGCCATTCGTGGCGTCCGCGCCGGTTTCCCTCGGCATATACCGGGGCGGCGGTATAGTTGGCCACTGTAGCGCCAGTCTCGGCGCACACCCGTGTGATGGCGGTGTCGGCGTTGTCCACCATAAGCTCCTCGCCGAATGCGTTTATGAAACTTTTGGTGCGTCCGGCAATGGAGATACGGAGCGGATCGACGCTTTCTATCCTCACCGTGTCGCCCACGGGATAGCGCCACAGACCGTTGCATGAAGTGATGATGAGCGAGTAGATCTCACCCTCCTCCACTTTCCATGCCGGCACAGGATCGCCTCCACCGAGGGGTTGGAACTCATAGAATGTGCCGGCATCGAGCAGGAGAAGCATCGTTTCGCTCCCGATCGTGTCCTGCACCCCGAAGAACCCCTCCGAGGCGTTGTAGCAGTTGATGTAGCGCATCTTCTCACGGCGGGTGATGCGGGCATATTCGCTGCGGTATGGGGCCATGGCGATGCCGCCATGGAAAAACACCTCGAGATTGGGCCAAACATCGTGGATGGTCGATGCTCCGGTATGCTCCAGCACACCTTTGAGCACAGTGAGAAACCATGACGGTACGCCCGATATGTTGGTGATGTCACATCTGACGGATGCTTCTATGAGGGCCGGGAGTTTTTGCTCCCAGTCGGGCATCAGGGCCACTTGCTTTGAGGGGACGCGGATCAGATTGGCCAGCGGATTGATCTTCTCGATGAGATTGGCCGACAGGTCGCCCACCCTTACTCCCGGTGGAGTGGTCAGTTCGGTGGCGAAACTGCCTCCGAGAATGAAGCTTTTCCCGGCAAAGAGGCGGCTGTCAGGGTAGAGACTGAGATATGAAGCGATCACGTGCGAGCCTCCGCGGTAGTGGCACTCCCGGAGGGAAGCGTCGGTGACGGGGATATATTTGCTCTTGCCGTCGGAAGTTCCCGACGACTGCGCGTAGCGCCTCGTCACACCGGGCCAGAGTATGTCCGCTTCGCCGTTGACCATACGCATCACCAATCCCCTTATCTCTGGATAGGCCACAGGGTCGGGGATGGCACGGATGAAGTCTTCGTAGCTGTCCACGTTTCCGAAACCGTGGGTCTCGCCCCAGAGGGTCTTCCTGCCGCGCGAGATGAGAGATGCGAGCACACGGCGCTGCACCGCGCCTGTGTTGCCGCGCCAGCCTGAGGCTGTGGCCGACAGGTGGCTGAACCAGGGGCGTACTAACGGAGTGAAGTCCATCATCACAGTTCGTCGGGGTGCTTCAGGTAATACTGTTCGAGCAGAGGGCCGATGTTGAAATAATATCCGCCGGCATCCTTGCCCGAGGGATCCTTTACCGTAATGAACTCAAACGAAGGGTCGTAGAACACATGATCGGCCACCGTGTGGTTCATCATGTTGAGCAGCACATACTCATGCTGGGGTTCGATCACATACCATGCGTTCTCCTCATCCTCGCCTGTGCCGGTGGAGACGATGGCCATCAGCAGATAGTTGAGCTTGTATTGCCAGATGTTGGCAAGGTTTGTTTTCCCTTTTCCGCGCAGTGCGTTTATGAGCATCACCATTTCCCCCATGTTGAAGGGGTTGTCGGCCAGGGCGGCCTCGGCATAGACTATCACCGAGTCACATTCCTGACGGGTGAGATTCTTGGCCTTGGCAAGTGTGGCGGCATAGTTGATGGACCGTTCCGACGAGCGGTAGGGGTCATAGTCCTCCTGGAAAATGTAGCCAAGGTAGAGCCGGCGGTATTTGTCGATCTTCATGGCCGTGTCGTTGCGCAGGAATTCCTTCATGAGCCTCGGATAATAGTAGGGGGAGGTGCGGTCGAGAGTCTCGCGCTTGATCTGTTCCATATCCGGTTTCTCGCGTTTCAGTTGCGAGAGCACCTGTGCGTCGGCACCTGTGACGGATGCCGCGATGAGTATGATGAAAAGTAGGAATCGCTGCATGGTTTTTTCTTTTTTACCTTGTTTCCAATAGCACTCCGACCGCTGTGCCGATTATGCTCATGGTGACCACGGCCGGAAGACCTTTGGCACAAAGATAGTTCAAAAATCTGGAAGTTGGAAATTCCAGCACCTTTCCTGCCGGAGTTTTTGCAAATGCTATGCCTCCGAGCACAGCTCCGGCAAATGCACCCGCCACCATTGCGGCATGGGAGCCGAGAGCGAGTCCCACCAGCATTCCGGCCAGTGAGGCGCCACAGATATATGGCATCCCGAGCCTTGAACTTACTATCCTGCGCGGTAGCATAAGCCCTATCGACACCACTATGATCATGGCTGTCCCCCAGAAGATATAGCTCCCCGGCGAGGGGGCGACGCTTCCGGAGAGACCTGTGACACACAGGCCGAGAAAGGCTACCACGGGGGCAAGATAACCCTTGAAGAACGAGAGTCCCGCGGCCACCGCGAGAAGTAGGACGGTGATTATTATGATTGTCATTGGAGAACTGTTTTTCTCATAGAAACATCTCCGGCGCCACAATGGTTGCGCGCGGTGGTCACACGAGATAGCCGAACTTACGCATCCGGTCGCAGAACTTATCGTATCTGTCTTCCCGGATGAGAAGCATGAACCCTTCGGCACACACCGTCATCGACCGTAGTTCGGGATCGGTGGTGAGGACTGAGATCAGTTCGGTGTCGTCCGGCTCCACAGTGAATATGTAGTAATGATGGTCCGGCGGTGTCAGGCAACCGCTCTTGCGGAGCAGGCCGTCGATGAAGTGTTTCCAGTTGTCCGGCAGGTATTCCCCGCCGAGCTGGCGGAAATTGTTGATCTTCTTGTCAAGTTCGCGCGGTGTGCGGCATCCTTCGAGAAATCTCTCGGGAGTGGCCTTGAAACGGTGCTCACCTACAGGCACGAGATAGTTGCGGAGAATACCCTCGTAGGGGTTGTTGTCGCCGATCGCGCGCATGAGCAGACGCTCGCTGTCAAACTCGAACAGAGGGCCTTCGCGGCTTATGGTCGAATCATATTCGTCGGTCACGCCGAGCGCATATTTGCCAAGGTCGGTGAGTTTCACCGCCTTGATCCCGGCCAGAGGCGAGGCCGCGTTGTCGGGTTCGTCGGTGTAGACCAGCTCGACAAGTCCGAGAGCGGCGAGTGTGCCTGTCAGGAGCTGGATCAGAGGCACGGTGAACTGTGGAATGATCGAGAATGGCGCGATATACTTTCCGGTCCAGTTGTTGTTGATGGAATAGTTCACCGACTGCATTGGATTGATGATGAGAAACAGGTCGGGATAGTCGGGACTGTTTCTCAACGCGTTCTCGATGCTCTCGCCAAGGAGCCACTTGTCGCAGGCCAGAGTGGAGACCGTGGTGAAATATGTCTTGAGCAGGGTCGAGAAATTCCTGTGATTGAAGATGGTCTGGTAAGTCTTCGAGAGCAGCAGTCCTGAGAAGAAGTTGAGAATCTCCTCGGAGGAATTGCGGATATAGCTCACGATGTTGCGCGCCACCTTCTGGGGCGAGTCGGGCACGAGCTTGCGTCCGGTCAGCGAATTGGAGGCGTTAAGGCAGAAAAGGCTCGTGGCAAGCGTGGCGGCGAGATTCTTGAAATTCTTGTCTTTCTCGTCGGGGAAAAACTCGGTGATAACCACCTGCCGTGATATGCGCTTGATGGTGGTGGCTGTCACTTTGGTCTTGCCCATCTCGAGTGTGCCGTTGATGTAGAGTGTGTGCAACACTGGATAGAGCGGCTCCATGATGGGCTGTGTGCTGTAGATCCTCTCACCTGTCCCGAGGGGATATGTGGCCACAGACACCACCGGGTGTTCAGCCGGGTGGAGATAATGCCCCATGGCCTTGCGGGCGGCGCGCGGCATCACCACATAGTCGACAGCCGAGCTCCATGAGCCGAGAGTCTCGCTTTTCAGTAAGGAAAAGGCGGTCTCAAGTTCCATCGGGGCGGAGTTGTAGGAGTAGCCCCATCCCTTCTTACGCGTGCCTATGTCGCGGCCGAATATATCCTTGGCCGACCGGAAGGAGACGAAGATATTGTTGTAGACCATGCGGTAAACATCTATCACCTTCGGCGGAAGCATATTCAGATACACGGCCATAAACTCCTCCGAGGCCATCATTATGGCCGCGCTGAGGGCGAGATCCGATTTCTTGGTGGTAGTGAATTTTTTGATCACCTCGGGGATATACTCGCTCAGAATCCTGGTGCTTGTGACAATGTTGTAGGAGCTGAAGAGCACGGACAGTGCCTCCAGTATCCTTTTGATCTGTTCCTTTGAGTAGTCGGCCTCGAGCAACTCGGCCATCTCCTGTATGTCCGACCCCCGTGAGCGCAGTGTGAGGGTCTGCTTGGTCTTGAATTCGTTCATCTGCCGAATATGAAGTTAATATCCTCTTCGGAGAGGAATTTGGATGATGAGGCATCGGCCCCGATGAGTCCCTCGAACAGCATGGCCTTCTGTTCCTGGAGTTTGCGGATTTTCTCCTCGATGGTGTTGAGCGTGATGAGGGAATAGGAGTGAACCTTGGCCTGCTGGCCTATACGGTGCAGACGGTTGATGGCCTGTTCCTCCGCGGCCTTGTTCCACCAAGGCTCGAAGATGAACACCGTGTCGGCCACGGTGAGGTTGAGGCCGACTCCACCGGTCTTCAGGGTCATCAGAAACACCTTGCAGTCGGCATCGTTGTTGAAACGGTCAACCACCTTGCGCCGGTTGGTGGTGGCGCCGGTCATGGTCTCGTAGTCGATGCCGTGGGCCGACAGGCGCTCGCCCACAAGCTCGAGACCGGCTATGTAGTTGAAGAACACCACACATTTGTGGCCGTTGGCCACAGCTTCGGTGAGATTCTCCACCAGCAGCTCGATCTTTGGTGACTTGATGCGTCCGTCCGACAGGCTCTCGGGCACCGATGCGATGCGCCTAAGCTCGGTGAGGGCCTGGAACATCACAAACTGGCTCTTGCGCACGCCGTCGGTGGCGATGGCGTTGCGTATCTTGTCGAGATAGAACGAACGGCGCTGTTCGTAGAATTCCGCTTGAGGCTTGTCCATCTCCACCTGGAGAGTCTGTTCGATGCGGTCGGGAAGCTCCTTGAGCACATCCTTCTTGACACGGCGGAGCATGAAGGGGAAGATGCGGCGGCGGAGGTCTGACATGGCCTCCTTGTCGTCGTCGCGCTGGATCGGGCCGGCAAAACGGCGGTTGAAGTCCTCGAGGTCGCCGAGCATTCCGGGATTGAGGAAACGGAACAGCGAGTAGAGTTCGGAGAGGTTGTTTTCGATGGGGGTGCCGGAGAGCGCGAGTCTATGCTCGGCCTTGAGGAGGAAGACAGCGCGTGTCACCTGTGCCTCGAGGTTCTTGATATTCTGCGACTCATCGAGGATGACATAGTGGAACTCCTTCTTGTCAAATTTCTCGATGTCGTTTCTCACCATCGCATAGGTGGATATCACCACGTTGTGTTTCACTGCCTCGTCTATGTCGCGTGTGCCCTGATAGTAGATATACGAGCTTATGGCAGGGTTGAATCTCTGCAGCTCGTTCTGCCAGTTGAACAGGAGGCTGCGCGGCATCACGATGAGTGTCGGTTTCTCCTCGCCGGGATATATGAGCGAGAGCATCGCTATGGTCTGGATTGTCTTTCCAAGACCCATATCGTCGGCCAGACAGCCTCCGAGTTTGTTGTCGTGGAGATATTTTATCCATTTCACACCCTCTTTCTGATAGTCTCGCAGGGTGGCGTTGAGATTGGGTATCTCCAGACTCTGTGAGGGCAGTTCGTTGAACCCTTCGAACACTTTGCGTTCGCGGGCGAACACCTCGGGGTCTATCCTCACCGTGAGCAGGTCTTCTATCTCGGGCAGATCCAGATAGCCTATCCTGACTTTCTTTCCGGCATCGCGCTTGTCGCCGAAGATGCGTTGCAGGCGCTTCATGTAGGTGTCGTCAAGCACAGCGCGTGTGCCGTCCTTGAGCGTGAGGTAGCGGTCACGGCGATATTGCTCGAAGAGTTTTCCAAGCGAGAATGTCTCGTCGCCCACCTCGATAGTGGCATCTCCCTCCAGGAAGTCGATTCCTGACTGGAACTTCATGCTGAGGCGCGGGCGCACGGGTGTGACCTTATATTCCTTGAGCTTGTCGGTGCCGAGCAGAGTGTATTCGTTGATGAGTGTGGGCAGTGTGCGGAGCAGGAACGGTCCAGCCACTTTGGCCGGGAGTATGAAGTAGCCGGTGTCATCGTTGTAGACCTCGCGGACATCTTTTTTCGATGTGACGCTACGTGTGAGCAGATCCTTGAAACAACGTATATCTTCGGCTGTGTCAGTGGAGCGCAGACGGCGCAGGGTGATTCTCCCCTCCATACCCACCGAGGCGGTGCAGGTGAGGCCGAAACGATCCACGAACTCCCGGTCATATCCCTTGAGCGAGCGGGAGATGGTGAGATGGAGCGACTGGTCGGGATCGACCTTCTCGAATGTCAGGGTGGGGGTTAGTTCCGTCTCCTCGTTGGCAGTCACCACGGTGTAGTTCCCGTAGCGCAGGGTGAAATTGTCGAGATAGGTATAGAGCACCGAGAGGTAGGGCTCGAGCATATCCTTGCTGATGGGGGAGACAAAGAATTCGAGCTGGTCGAAGTTGTCGCCGAGTGAGTCTATGGGATACAGTGTGTTGACCGACAGCACAAACGAGTCTGTGACAGGCATGAATGGCACCGATCCCTCGCCGTCGGGTGTGCGTAGGATCCATTCCGGACACAGTGTCTCCGGGTCGTCGGCGGATGGGGTAAGAAACAGTTCCACCGTGGCCTTCTCGTCGCTTATGCGCATATCGGATCTGTCAGGAGCCTTGACATTTTCGCAGCGTATGAGCTGGAAGAGCAGGTGAGGATTTTCTTTGAGCGATACCGGGCCACGGCCATCGGTACGGTCCGGCCTGCCCCATACATTGGTGAAGCGGTTGTTGCTCCTGTAGATGGCTTCGATGGAGCGGAGCAGGGTGCCGGCTGGTCCGGAATAGTCGCGTGACGAGGGGTAAACCTCCTTCCCTTCGCTATCCTCGCAAATCAATGAGAAGTCTGTCCCGTTGGCGTGGATCAGCCTGAAGTGGAAGTTGCCTGCGAATGTATGGTCAATGGCAGGTGCGGAATCCTGACGACCGGTGCGTGGCTTGAGTTTTGAAAGAAAATCCGATGGCATGATGAAACGTTGACGATGGTATGGTTGAGTGTGAGGTGAGGTGGCCGGTCGCTCTTACTGCGCGTCCTGACGGGCCTTGAAGGCCAGCGCATACAGCCTCATCTGTTTCACCATGGCGAGCAGACCGTTGGAACGTGTCGGCGAGAGGTGTTCCGACAGTCCGATATCGTTGATGAAATGGAGGTCGGAGGCGAGTATCTCGTCCGGTGTATGGTCGTTCAGCACCTTGATGAGCAGCGAGATGATTCCTTTGACTATTATGGCGTCGGAGTCGGCGGTGTAGTGCACCTTCCCTTCCGGGGTGAGTTCGGCATTGAGCCACACCCGGCTCTGGCATCCCTCGATGAGATGCTCGGGTGTACGGTATTTCTCGTCGATGGGAGGGAGTGTGTTGCCGAGGTCGATGATTAGGCCGTAGCGGTCCATCCAGTCGTCAAGTTGTGAGAATTCCTCGACTATTTCATTCTGTGTATCGTTGATAGTCATAGTTATATCTTGGCGTGGTCATTATTTTTTCGGTCGTGGCGCGGAGTTTTCCTTCTCGGAGGGGCGCACCTTGGCCATTGAGTTGACAAGTTCGCGGAGATTCACCGATCCTTGCTTGACGCTGTTGCGCATACGGCGGGCATTGCCCGACTCGTTGGGCGAGCCGATGGCTTTCCAGGCCATCTCGACGGCCTCGATGGCCTGGGCGTTGGAGCAGCGTCCGGTCACGGCGAAGTAGTCGTTGGAGGCGAAAGCGTTGAGGTCACCCTCGGTGATGGCCTTGGCCAGACTCAGGCCCATGGGGCTCTTGAGCTTATCAAGCTGCCATGCGGCCGACGAGTTCAGATAGTCGGCGTCGGCCTGCTCCTCAGGTGTCATGGGAGCGACCGGTGCGGCGCCCTTCACTGTAGCTGTGTCTGTGTTCTCCGAGAGGATCGGGTCAGTCTCGGCCGGACCGTTGTCGCCTTGCGGGACAAACCATATCCAGGCCACTATGGCCAGCACCACCGCGGCAAGGAATACGGCGATGCCTATGGTGCGGCGGCGCCCTGTGCGGTCAGCGTGTCTTTCCTCTTCGTCCTCCTCATCGGGGGATATCTCGGGGTCGGAGACCGGAAGAGTATGATCCACCACGGGCTTGTCCTCATCAGTATCGTCAGAAATATTTTCAAATTTTGGGGCCGTGGCCGGTTTGTCGGCCTGTGGTTCGGCGGTCTCGAAGTTGGGGGCCACCGGACGGCTCGTGATGCGCACATCCACGTTGTAGACCTCTGAATTGTCTTCGGTCACCTGTCTCATGGCCCGGAAGCCATGGAAGTTGCCGGAATGGAGGCGGTTGTATTCGGGAGTGTTCTTCTCGATGGTGATCTGCTGCTCGAACACGCGGCCGTCACCGAAGTCGAGCCTGAGGGTCACTCCCTGCTCCAGCGGTTGCATCTCAAGATCGAGACGGTCCAGCGAGAGCACATCCTCGCTCTTGCGTTTGAGCTTCAGGGGCAGGTAGTTGTTGGAGGCCACCTGGATGTCGACATCCTCGCCCGGAGTGAGATCCTTCTCGGTGAAGTCGATATAGGGATCCATTGTGGAGATTGAGCGTCCGTTCACGGATATTGTATATCCTTTCAGGGGCTCTCCTTTCCTTGATATGACCCTTACCGGAATCCGGCGCACGAATCTGATGCCGGTCTGCGCGGCTGTGCGGATCAGTATCGACGATCCGTCATATTTGGTGTAGGCCGACGGTGTGCCTGCCACCACCGATTCGGTGTAGGGTTTGAAACCTTCCTTGGAGTAGGTGAGAGTTATCCGGTCGCCGTCATAGACGAGCGTCGACGAGGCTGTCACTCCGTCGTGGCATATCACATTGTATTGTTTGCGTATCTGGGCTGTGATGCGTGGCATCTTTGCCCCGGGACGGAGCGATGTGGTGGCCGAGACGACGAGGATGCACCGGTAAGCCGCGTAGTCAGGCTGGTCGGGGAATGAGAAGATGGCCTCCAGCTCCTGCACGGAGATGTATGTGCGGTAGGCGGCGTCGGCCACGGGCTCCTCCTCGCGCGGACGGTAGGTCCACGATTCGATTCTGACGGGCTCCTTGGGCACTCCGGCACTCAGAAGGGCTTCATCTATGGCTTCGTCGGTGTGACGCTCCTCCTCGATGAGCGATTTCTTGAGATTGTTGAACACCGCCATCACCTGGCGTCCGGTGAGCGAGCATGAGTTGTCGATGAGGAGCGAGATCATCGCATATCCTCTGTCGGGGTGAATGGTGTCACGTGTGATGAGCGAGATGTAGTGTCCGGTGGGTGTGCTCTGCACGACATAACACTCCGATGCGTTGAGGAAACGCTTCATGGCAGCTCCCGGCTCGACGAGATTGGTGTTCCACCCGGGATCCACCGTGCCTCCGGCCGCAGGATAGGAGTAGATGGTGCGTGTCGCGCCCTGGACCTCTCCGCGGAGAGCTACCTGTATATAAGAGTAATCAGACATATAGACGTAATAAAAATAAAATTACGCAAAGATAACAAAATTGTGTCTGACTTCAAAAATATATGTCTAAAAGCTTATGCTCTCACATAGGTTGTGGCGCGGGCTGCTGATAGGCTCCGACGGTGGGCGCCGGCATACGCGGGACACCGTAGAAGTCGGTGGCTGATTCAGGGAGAGTTAGCGCGGGGTCGGCGGCACCTGCCAGTGGTGAGCCGTCGAGCAGACGGTAGTCGAAGTGGTAGTCCTCACGCACGGTGGCATACATGGGATCCTCGCCCCAGATGCAGTTGATGAAGTTGTCGTCGTCCGTGCCTTCGCTCTTCAGCGCGCATCGGTTGAAGGTGACCGATGTGCCTGTGAAGTCCCCTTCCGATAGGTCGATTCCGTTGCCGTAGACCACCGAGTTGGTGAACGAGGCTTTGAGATATGGCATTCCCGATCCATTGTCGCTCTCCTCGTTGAAGTGGAAGAACTGCAGCGAGGGACCACGCAACGCGGTGAAGAGGTAGTAGTTTGCGAATGTGCAGTGGTCGGCTGTGATGTTTCCGCCCATCATGGCGAAGAGACCCGACGAGGCCTCGGCCACTTCCGTACCTGAGAGGAAGATGTCGGCATAACGCCCAACGAGCGAATAGTCGGCTGAATTGCGCAGACGGCAGTTGACAAACGATACTTGCGAGAGGCTGTCGGCGACGATGCCTGTCGTTGTGTTGCGTATGATTGTGTGGCTCAGTGTGTTGCCCCGGCTTCCGGGAGCGAAGTGAACCCCTTCCCACTGTGAGGCCATGAGGTCGAACGAGATATTGCCAACGACATTGTCCGTGCGGTCGCCGGCCATGTTGACCGGAGCCTCCGGTGTGCCGAGGGTCACGAGGTTGCCATAGACACGCAGATAGGCTTTGTCATGGAAGTGGAGTGAAGTGCCGGGCTGGAGTGTGAGGGTGGCACCGGGGGCCACAACGAGGGAGTCGAAGATCTGATAGGGATAGGTGGCGTCCCAGCTCTCCGCACCGCTGACAGTGACTCCGCGGCGGCGCTCCACATCCTGTCCGCGGGCGTAGAGCACCACAGTGCCGGTGACTCCGTTGGTGGTGAAGTCGAGATGGGCGGAGATGTCGGTGAGCTGAGGGGTGGAACCTGAAGGGAGAGTGGCCTCGACGAACACAAAGATCGAATCGTTGGGGCGGATCTCGACATTGTGGAACTCTGTGCCTGAAAATCCGTCGACGTTGAGGCGGAATGTGGAGCATCCGGCCTCACGGATGGAGATGTCGCTGATGGAGATGAGTTTGTCGTGACGGTTGTGCACAGTGAATCGGCGCGTCGGCGTGGGCTGCTCGGTGAAATGGATACCCATATCGAGTGTGTCCACCGAGAAGTGGGGCTGCGCGGAGGGGGAGGTGTCGAAGCCATCCTCGATGCACGATGCAAGGAGGAGCGGAAGGAGGAGAAAGAGGTATGCTATGCGGTTCATTGTATGCTTTATTTCGTTAATATATAACGTGAAAAGCACACAATTATTGCGCCGTCAGCTTTCAGAACTCCGAGAACGCGAGGGGAAGTGTTGAGCGCACCGAGGGGAGGGCATAGATGCAGTTCCGGCCGACGAGGAGCACCTTCACGTCATGGCCCGCGAGTTTCTCATATTCGAGAAGAACCTGACGGCAGGCGCCGCATGGTGCCACCGGGTCGGCTATCTCGAGTCCGTCGGTGCCCTGGGCCGATATCGCTATTGTGACGAAACGTGCGTCAGGCCATGTCGAGTGGGCATAGAATGCAGCGGTCCGCTCGGCGCAGATGCCGGAGGGATAGGCGGCGTTTTCCTGATTTGATCCGGTCACGATCTCGCCGTTGTCGAGCAATATGGCCGCCCCGACATGGAAATGGCTGTAAGGAGCGTATGCGCGGCGGTAGGCGCGGCGCGAGAGATCGACAAGTTCTTTCTCACGGTCGGAGAGCTCGTCATACGAGCATTCAACGAGGGGAATGGTGATGGGGCGGTTTTTCATTGATATGAGTGTTTTTTGAGTTTGTCAAGCAGGTTTCTGCAACCTTCATCGAGGAGATCGAGCACAAGTTCGAAGCCTTCTGATCCCTCATAGTATGGATCGGGGACATGGTCCCATCGTGTGGACGGATTGAAATATTCGGCCATGCCGTGGATCTTTTCAGCGGCTTCGGGTGTGGGCGCGATGCGGCGAAGGTTGGCCAGATTCGAGTCATCCATGCCTATTATGAGATCGAAATCATCGAAATCGGATTCAGTCACCTGCCGGCACCGGTGTGTGAGTTCCACTCCGCGGCGGCGGGCATGGATGCGCATACGGTTGTCGGGGAGCTGGCCTATGTGGTAGCGTCCGGTTCCGGCCGAGTCGATTGTCAGGCTGTCTCCCGCCAGAGAGCGCATGATACCCTCGGCTGCAGGGGAGCGGCATATATTGCCGAGACACACGAAAAGCACTCTTGGCTTGGATGAGCCGGTGGATGGTGGTACTGAAGCTGGCATATCTGTCCTGTTTTGTTTCTATTGGCAAAGATAGAGATTTTGAATTGTAATATCCCCTCTGTTTTTGATTTTTTATGAAATAAAACTATCGGTCAGGACAAGGATACAAATGGACAAAAGTCCGGAAGAAACAAAAGATTTTTTATTTTTTCAGATATAATCAGATTGATGAATCTGAATCCAAAACTCTTTTGTTTCTTCCGGACTTTTGTCCATTTGTATCCTTGTCCTGACCGGGGACTAACTTAGTCAGGAGGAGTATCAGAGCATGATCTTCTCAACCTTGCGGGTGTTGCCGGTGGTGTAGCTGACAACGTAGACGCCGTTGTTCAGACCGGTGTTGATGCTGCCATCCACACTATCCTGCATCACGAGGGTCCTTCCGGTCATATCGACGATGGAGAGACCGGTCACGGGTGCAGAGAACTCGATCACACCGTTGGCCCATGATTTGATGACCGACTCGCTGCTGTCAGCACCGATCTCGCCGATCGCTGTGGTGAGGTTGTCGAACACGTATGTGAAATAAAGGTCGTCTCTGTCGGGGAACACGTAGGCCATGACTCCACCTGCCACACACGAGAGATCTCTGCTCACGTATATGTTGCCGGATACGATGATGTCCTCGTAGGTAGTCATTCCGTTATCATCCGTGCCGACAGGAGCATTGAATGTGAGGTTGTCAACCATCCATTTCCTGTACTCCGGATTGATCTCGCCGAGATAGTCCTCGATTGGAGTGAAGGTGTCGGCGCCGGGTTTCAGCAGGTAGCCTCTTGACACGAGATCGCCCGAAGCTGTCGACGAACCGGCAATGGTGCCGTCGGCGAGGATGTTGTGGGGCACGAAGTCTCTGCTTCCGGAAGTCACTGTGCGTGATGTGCCTGCCTTGAGATCAAATATGATCATGTTGAAGCGCTTGGGTGAGTTCTGCTCGTTGCCTGTGCTCTCGAACGATGCAACTGCCGCGATGGAACCGTCGGCGCTCATCGCCATGGCGTTCTGGAAGAAATGTGCCGAGGAGTTGAAGATCCTTGTGCGGGCGCTGAAGAAGGCATCCAGTTTCCTGTTGTATGCCAGGGCCTCGGTCTCGTAGGCCTGTCTTGCCTTCAGGTATTCGAGTTTCTTCTCGGGGGTCATGTAGTCCACCGGATTGGGGTAGAGCATGGGATCATACTGGCTCATTTCCCAGGCTTTCACATCAGCGAGATACTTTGTCAGCATATCGGATTCCATATACTTCTCGGGTTCGGGCTGCACGGGTTCTGTGGGAAATTCCGGGAGGGTGATGTTGTCAGGGTTGAGCAGATGGGCCGCGGGGAGTGAATAGCTCCATTTGCCCTCGCTGTCCTCGGTGTAGACGATAGGATAGGGCATCATGCCTGAATTGTCCATCACCTGTCCGAGAATGGTGTGGCCGTCATCGCTGATCCAGACTGCTGTGCAGAACTGGGGGGTGAGGTTCACGAAGTCGCGTGTGGGTGTGGGCAGGATGACCGGGGCGGATACCTCTCCCTTTTCATTGACATCGACATACATGGGGAGATACATCAGGTTGTTGTCGTCGTCGCTGCCGCCCGACTTGATGTTGTTCACCAGTCCGCAGATACGGGTGGCGTCGGGGGTGATGCCGTGGAAGTTGCAGAATGCGTAGTCGTCGAGTCCGGCGGGAATTGTCATCACCTCATTCCTGATGATGAAGGGAACGTCGTTGATCATCGAGCCGACTATAATGCCGTTGTCGGTCATTGAGTTGCCGAGGCCGCGTGAGCAGCTCTGGAATGGTGTGTAGGAGGCGTTGTTGCGGTTGTATTCCTCCATGAGTTCGGAGACGGCCTCGCTGATGAGATACTTGCCGTTGTCCGACATCTTCAGCAGATAGAAGTCCGGGACAATCTCGGGTGAAACGCCCTGGGCGAAAGCGCCGGCCACCGAGAGAAGCGCCATCGCGCCTGTGAGTACTTTTTTCATTTTGATTCTTACATGGATAGGAAGAAATGCCGTGGGATCGGACGGTTGACCCATCCCAAGGCATTTCTTCCGGTTGGTTTATCTTGTTGTGATTGTTATCTTACGATAAATTTGCGGCCTTTCACCACATAGACACCCTTGGGAAGAGCGTTGATGTCTTCTGCGGTGGCATTCTTGGCCTTGAGGACTCCGTTGAGAGTGTAGATGTCCATAGCCTCGAACTCGGCTGCCACGCCCTTGATTCCGGAGGTGTGGATGTCGCCGAGTGTGAAGAGGAATTCAAGAGGATCGTTGGGGAATGTAGTGCTGCCGTCGTTGAGCATGATGGAGCCGGCGGGGAGTGAGAGCACGTATGCACCGTTGGGATATGCCTCGTATTTGCCGATCTCACTCGGATCGGGATTTCCTTCGACGTCGAGATACTCCTGATTGAAGATGGTCTGTGAGAGCTGGAGCAGGATGGTGTTGTTTACAATCGGGAAGGGCTGTCCGCCGACACGGGCCACGACTTCATTGGTCTCCACATTGATGAATGTGCCGGGGCCGTTGAAGATGTCATACATGGTGGGGTCAAGCACGGCTGTGTTGTAGCCGTTGAAAGTAACCAGGAAGTCAGAGAAACGGTTGTGGATATCAGCAGTTGAGGGATCAATGGTGATGCTCTTCTCGGTGGTGTTGGTGACAGGTGTGAGACGGAACTGGCCGGTGGCGCTGTTGAACCAGAAGTCATATTTTCCGGCAGCGGTGGTGATGGTGGTCTTTGAGCCTTCCATCAGATAGCCTTCGAGACAGTTGGTGTCGTCTGACGCGGTCACAGCACCTCATACGTTGTTGTCGGGATCGGTGTCGGAGGTGTAGATGAGCCATGTCACGGTCTTATCTCCGTTTGCGGGCTCCATGGCCACGCGGCCGGAGTAGATCTGGGTGCCGGGCTCGAGGGTGAGCATGGCGTATGGATCGCCGGCGACATTGTTGTTGAATGAACCGGCCACGAATGCTATCTGTGAAATGGCCTGCTCGCTGACGGGGGTGCCGCTCACGAGAAGTGTCTCGTTGTTGACGTTGAATGTGACGATAGCATCGCTGATGTAGGTGACATCCTCGGGGAAGAAGATGTTGTTGCCGTCCTTGACAAGCTTGTACTCCTCGTTGGCATACAGGAGCTCTGTTCCGCCATAGGATGTGCCGGTGGAGTCGCAGATGAAGAAGTCACCGGTGAACTGATAGACGTAGGCTTCGAACACACCGTCACCTTTGTCTTCAAAGTAGGTTTTCTCCCATCCGTTGAATGATCCCTCCATGTACCAGTCGCTGGCCTGGATTGAGGGTGCGGCGAGAATCGCCACAATAGCGGCGATTGTGCTGAGTAAAAATTTTTTCATGCAATGAGATTTATAAATGTTACTTAATGATGGCATTGTTTAGTGAATCCACGTTTATAAGCGTATGTTCTCTTAAAAAATATGTGATATTGCAAAAGTAATCAAAAAATCCGTAATTCCGGCATATTGTATCAAAAAATTTGAATGTATGAAACAGGCAAGGGGTGACACCTTGAAGGTGACACCCCTTGATGAGCCCGTGACAGGGCGTGTCTCTTATTCGAGATCTTTTGGAATGGCCACAATCTTGAGTTTGCAGCCTTCGATGAAGCTTAGGATATTGTTTCGTTCCGGAGTTTCCTCGACATCGGCCTCGATGCGGCGCAGGGCGTTGAACACCGATGTGCCTGTCTGATATATGTGGCGGTAGCACTTGGCTATGTCGTCCACACGTTCCTCAGGCATATTTCCTGCCTTGCGGAGAATGGTGGCGTTGACGCCGAAGTAGGTGGTGGGGTTGTGGGCCATGATGCAGTAGGGGGGGACGTTGCCTGTGATGCGGCATCCTCCCTTGACGAGCACCCAGTCGCCTATCGAGGAGTTCTCGTGTACGATGACTCCCGACGAAAGGATAGTGCATTCCCCGATGGTGACATCTCCGGCCACGGAGACATTGTTGCCGAGCACCACCTTGCCCTTGATCACGGTGTCGTGACCCACATGGGAGTTGGCCATGAGCCAGCATTTGTCGCCGATGCGTGTCGCGCCATTTTCGGGGTCGATGCCACGGTTGATGATGACGTTCTCGCGGATGGTGACGTCATTGCCGACGTGGCAGTAGGTGAAGCCCCCTTTCCAACGGAAATCCTGGGGGTCGGCGCCTACGATGGCACCCTGGTAGACCTTGCAGTTCTTGCCGAGGCGAGTGCCGCGGATGATGCTTGCGAAGGGCATTATGACACAGCCGTCGCCGATCTCCACATCCTTGTCGATGAATGCGAAGGGGTGGATGGTGACATTTTCGCCGATTTTGGCCGACGGGTCGATGTGAGCTTTGTCGCTAATCATAATAGTGGTATTAGAGGATGTTTTTTAACGACCGCCGCCGAGGTTCTGGTAGAGGTTGATCACCGAGCGGGCGGCTGTGAGGTTGGTAGTGATCTGGGCGGTCTGTGCTGCCAGCAGATTCTTCTGGGCGGTGAGCACCTCGAGATAGGTGGTCGATCCGTCGAAGAGAAGGAGCTCGTTGGTGATGTCGACGGCCTTGGCCATGTTCTCCACCTGGAGTGAGAGCCATTGCTGTTTGGCTATGCTCTTCTCGTAGGAGGTGAGGGCGTTCGAGACATCGGCCGATGCGCTCATGAGGGTATACTCAAAGTTGTTGAGCGCCTGTTTCTGCTGAGCCTTCGAGGCCTCGAGACGTGCTATGTTCTGTCCGCGCGAGAAGAGGGGTGCGGTGAGTGAGCCTGCAAGCTGGATGAACCAGTCGCCGGGGTTCTTGATGAACGCTCCGAGCAGGTTGGTGAATCCGCCGTTGGCGGTCACGGCCAGCGAGGGATAGAATGCGGCGCGTGCGGAGGCGGTGGTGTAGAAGGCTGTAGCGAGCGCCATCTCGGATGCGCGCACATCGGGACGGGCGGCAAGCTCGCTCATGGGGATGGCCGAGCGGGTGAGAGTGGGCACGCTGAGCGCGGCGGACGAGGGGATGCTCCAGGTCTGGGGCATGGTGTTGAGCAGCAGCGAGAGCGTGTTGTTGGCCTCGTGGAGCGAGAGGTCGATGTCGGTGATCTGGGCCTCGATGCTGTAGTACTGTGCGAGGCTCTGCACCACAGCGTCCTCGCGCAGACGGCCTGCCTCCTTGAGGTTGCGCATCACGTTGACACTCTCTTTCCAGAGCACGGCGGTCTCTCTGAGGAGTTCCTGCTGGCTCTCGAGCGCGGCGATGGTGTAGTAGCACTGGGCCACTCCGGCTATTATCTGTGAGCGCACGGCCTGTTCGTAGGCCATTGCCTGCAGCTCTCCGGCGGCAGCGGTGCGCTTGGCGTTGAGTATCTTGCCGAACACGTCGATCTCCCAGTTGACGGCGAGGGGGAGCTGATATGTCCACGACATATCGCTGCCGGCGTAGGATGCTCCGGCGCCGTTGGGTGCGAAGGCCACCGAGGGAAGATAGCTCAGCTTGGCTCCCTTGAGCTGGGCGTGGGCTATGTCGATGTTGAGTTTGGCGTTGCGCAGGTCCTTGTTGTTGAGAAGCGCGCGGTTGATGAGGTCAGACAGGACGGGATCGGTGAACACCTGCTGCCAGCGGAGATTGCCGAAGGCCGAGGAGTCGGTGTCCTGCTTGAGAGCCTGTGCGTATTCCTTCACAAGGTCGGACTCCACGCGCTCGGGATCATATTTCTGGTAGATCCCGCAGCCGGTGAGCGCCGAGGCGCTCACGGCGGCTGCAAGGATGAAAGATATTTTCGTTAATTTCATCTTGAAGTCAGGGGAATGGTGATGAAGTTGTTATTTTGCAGGTGTGTACTGCTCGATTTCGTTCTCGATGCCTTCGTTGTCGGTATCCTCCCACTTGAGCGGGGTGATCTTCTCCTGAACCTTCTGGCATATCACGAAGAGGGCGGGCACGATGAGCACCTGGAGGATCATACCGATGAGCATACCGCCGATCGAACCGGTGCCGAGGGCACGGTTGCCGTTGGCGCCGGCACCTTCGGCGAACATCATGGGGAGCAGACCGATGATCATGGCCAGTGAGGTCATGAGGATAGGACGCAGACGGGCCGATGCACCCTGGATGGCGGCATTGACGATGGACATACCCGTGCGGCGGCGCTCGACGGCAAACTCAACGATAAGGATGGCGTTCTTGGCCAGAAGACCGATGAGCATGATGAGCGCGATCTGCAGGTAGATGGAGTTGGCTATACCGAAGATCTGGGCGAAGATGAATGTTCCCATCAGACCGAAGGGTATCGAGAGGATAACGGCCCAGGGAAGGATGTAGCTCTCATACTGGGCGGAGAGAAGCAGGTAGACGAAGAGCAGACAGAGGCCGAAGATGACGGCTGTGGTCGAGCCTGCTCCTGAGGATGCCTCCTCACGTGTCATACCGGAGTACTCGTAGCCGTAGCTGGCGGGGAGTGTCTCGGCGGCCACGCGGGTGATGGCGGCGAGACAGTCACCGGAGGTGAAGCCGGGAGCGGGCTGGCCGGTCACCGAGATGGACTGGAACATATTGAATCGGTTCAGAAGGTCAGGACCGTAGATCTTGGTGAGGGTGACGAAGTTGGCCACTGATGCCATCTCGCCTCCGTTGCGCACCTTGATGGCCGAGAGGGTCTCGGGGTTGACACGGGCCTCGGGATTGGCCTGCATCATCACACGGTAGATCTTGCCGAAACGGTTGAAGTTGGAGACATACATACCGCCGTAGTAGCTCTGCAGGGTAGAGAGGATGTCCTTGGGGGAGATGCCTGCCTGCTTGGCCTTGGCTGCGTCGATGTCAATCATATACTGGGGGAAGGTGGGGTTGAACGTTGTCATGGCCACCTGCACCTCGGGCTGGGCGTTAAGCTTGGCCAGGAAGCCCTGGACCACGGCGAAGAAGTCGTCGACGCTGCCGCCGGTCTTGTCCTGCATCTTGATCTCGAAACCGTTGGTGAGCGAGTAACCGGAGATCATAGGGGGCGCGAAGAGCACCACGCGGCCGTCCTTGACGGCAGCGCCGGTCATTCCGTAGAGTTTGCCCAGAATTGCTGTGGATGTCTGGTTGGCTTCCTTACGGTCCTCCCAGTTCTTCAGCTTGATGATGAATGTACCGTAGGTGTTACCCTGTCCGGCCATGAATGAGTAGCCGGCGATCTTCATTCGGTATTCGATCTCGGGGACGGTGGCCAGGATGTTGTCAACCTGGTCGAGCACACCCTGTGTGCGCTCGAGCGATGTGCCCGGGGGCATATCGACCATACAGAAGAGCACGCCGGTGTCCTCGTTGGGCACGAGGGTCGATGTGGTGATGCTCATGAGCCATACAAGTACGGCCACGGCCACACCGACGATGGAGAATGAGGTGATCTTGTGGTTGATGAAGAACGAGGTGCACTTGTTGTAGACCTTGAGGATGCGGCCGAAACCTATCTCGAAGCCCTTGTGGAAACGCTTTCCGAAGATGCCGAGGATGGTGATGACGGCGCAGACGCTCGCGATGACGAGCTTGAGGATATTCTCCATGCTGTACCACCCGAGCACCATGAAGAGGATGGTGGCGGCCAGGAAGGCGAAGGTGATGAGCGGGGGAAGGTCGAGAGTGAAGCGACGCTTGGTCTGCTCTACCACTGCCCCGGCGGCGGCGCTGTAGGCATCGCCCATGCGCTTGGGAAGGGAGTCGTGGTTGTCATGTCCCTTGAGGAACACGGCACAGAGGGCAGGGGAGAGGGTGAGCGCGTTGAGAGCCGACAGACCGATGGCGATGGCCATGGTCAGACCGAACTGGCGGTAGAACACACCGGTGGTGCCTGACATGAACGACACGGGGATGAACACGAGCATCATGACGAGGGTGATCGAGATGATGGCGCCGCCGATCTCGCCCATGGCGTCGATCGAGGCCTTGCGGGCGCTCTTGTAGCCGGTGTCAAGCTTGGCATGGACCGCCTCGACCACCACGATCGCGTCGTCGACCACAATCGCGATCGCAAGCACGAGAGCGGAGAGGGTGATGAGGTTGATGGAGAACCCGATGAGGTTCATGAAGAAGAATGTACCCACGAGAGCCACAGGGATGGCGATGGCGGGGATGATGGTGGAGCGGATGTCCTGAAGGAACACGTAAACCACAAAGAACACAAGGATGAAGGCCTCGATGAGGGTCTTGATCACCTCATGGATCGAGGCATCGAGGAAGTCGTTGTTGTTCATCGGGATCGCGAACTCAAGACCGGCGGGAAGCTCCTTCTTCATATCGTCGACCACCTTGAGACAGTCGTTGATGATCTGGGTGGCGTTGGAGCCTGCGGTCTGGAAGATGATACACGATGTGGCCACGTAGCCGTTGAGCGAGTTGGAGAAGCCGTAGGTGAGTCGGCCGAGCTCGACAGATGCCACATCGCCCAGACGGAGCACCTCGCCGGTGGGCTTGGCTGCCACGACGATATTCTCGAACTCCTCGGGGGTGGTGAGACGGCCCTTGTACTTCATGGTGTACTGGAAGCTCTGGTCGCCCTGGTCGCCGAACGAACCGGGAGCGGCCTCGATGTTCTGCTCGGCCAGCGCGTAGGTGATGTCGGTGGGGACAAGGCCATACTGGGCCATCACCTCAGGCTTGAGCCATATACGCATCGAGTAGTCGGCGCCGAAGCTCATCACATCACCCACACCCGACACACGCTGGAGCTGGGGGATGATGTTGATCTTGGCATAGTTGTCGATGAACTCGGAGGTGTAGTGGCCCGACTTGTCATAGAGAGCCACGTTGAGAAGCATGGAGGTCTGGCGCTTGGCGGTCTGCACACCATACTGGGTTACCTCGGCGGGGAGGAGGTTGAGAGCCTTGGAGACACGGTTCTGGACGTCCACGGCTGCCATGTCAGGGTCAAAGCCCTGCTCGAAATACACTGTGATGTCGGCCGAACCGGTATTGGTGGCGGTCGACTCCATGTGGGTCATGCCCTCGGCACCGTTGATCGACTCCTCGAGGGGGGCGATGACGGAGTTGAGCACAGCCTGGGCGTTGGCACCCTGATAGGTGGTGGAAACGCGGATTGTAGGAGGTGCGATGTCAGGGAACTGGGTGACCGGCAGCGCGAAGAGGCCGATCAGACCCAGGAGGACGATGAAGATTGAGATCACCGTCGACAGCACCGGCCTGTTGATAAAAGTATCTAATTTCATTGAATTGCAAGATTATAAAGGGTTTCTTTCAGCGTTCTTTGGCAAGTGATGAAAGAGATGTGTTTTATTTCTGTGCGGGGGCTGCCTGTGCGGCTTCGGGAGCCTGCTGGGGAGCCTTGGCGGGATCAACCGGTGTGATGGCTGCGCCGTCGCTCAGACGGGTGCCGACACCCTCGACGGCTATGCGGTCGCCGGCCTTGAGACCGGAGGTCACCACAAAGTTCTTGCCATCGTTGATGGGGTCGATGGTGATGGGGGTTGAGACAACCTTGTTGGAGTCGTTCACAACATATACAAACTTCTTGTCCTGGAGCTCGAAGGTGGCCTTCTGGGGAATCACGATGGCATTGTCGCGGTTGGAGGGCATCACGATAACGCCTGTGCCGCCGCTGCGGAGCACACCCTGGGGATTGTTGAAGAGCACACGGGCGCTCGACGATCCGGTGTTGTTGTCAATCACACCCGACACTGTGGCCACCTTGCCGCTGAGGGGATAGGTGGAGCCGTCAGACATACGGAACTGTACCTCGGGCATGGCGCTGATGGCGGCGTCGATGCTGTTGGCTCCGTTGTTGGTGAGCGAGAGAAGATCTTTCTCGGTGAGCGAGAAATAGGCGTAGACCTGCGAGTTGTCGCTGACGGTTGTGAGGGGCTGGGCCGACGAGGGGCTGGCCAGAGAGCCTTCACGGTTGGGGATCGAGCCTACCACGCCGTCGCTGGGTGAGGTCACCACGGTGTAGGCGAGGTTCTTCTTGGCGTTGACGAGTGCTGCCTTGGCGGTGGCGAGCTGTGCCTCGGCCTGGCGGAGACTGTTCTGCGAGAGCTGATATTCATAGTCGGAGATGATGTTTTTCTCAAAAAGCTTCTTCTTCGAGTCGGCGGTCATGCGGGCGGTGTTGACGGCTGTCTGGGCGGAGTTGACCTGGGCCTGGGCCTGGTCTACGGCTGCCTGGAACTGAACCTGGTCAAGTGTGAAGAGCACCTGGCCCTTGCGCACGTGCTGGCCTTCGTCGACATTGACCTTGGTGATGAATCCTGTCACCTGCGGACGGATGGCGATGTCGGTCTTACCCTGGATGGTGGCGGGGAAGGTCACCTCAAGGTTGGCCTGCTGGGGAGCGAGGGTGACTGTGGCGATTTCGGGTGCGGACATCTGCATACCCTGCTGTTGTCCGGAATT
Organism: uncultured Duncaniella sp.; assembly: GCA_910587165.1. Taxonomy (GTDB): domain Bacteria; phylum Bacteroidota; class Bacteroidia; order Bacteroidales; family Muribaculaceae; genus Duncaniella. The sequence continues at coordinate 62,155 of CAJUKP010000001.1, read as the reverse complement.
ACCCGAGCATCCTGTGAACATTGCCGCTGATGCGACGAGCAGCCCGAGGCTGCCGAGTGTTGACGAGATGGATTTCATGTTTCTTTCTCTTTTTCGTCTTGGTTTATACCTATTTTGTTTTCTTTTCTCTGGAATAATGCGTTGAAAATCACTGTATTGTTAATAAAATTAACATTTGGGCGGTTTTTAACACGCAAAGTTACTGCCTTTTTGGGACTTTGAGGTCAAAATTTCCAACTTTTTTATTGTACATGGCTAAAAGTGACTCAAATGAGGAAGTTTTGACCAATAAAACACATTTGGCTTCTCCCTCCTTCCCTCATGTCATCTGGTTCGGATCACACGGGCGGGATTGCCTCCCAGCACGGAGCGTGGCGGATGGGTGCGGGTCACCACGGCCCCTGCCGCTACTATGGTTCCCTCCTGTATGCAGGCACCCGGCACTATGATCACGCGGGCACCTATCCAGCAGTCGTCGCCGATGGTGCATTCGCGACGCGGTTCCGAGCCCTGTTGGGTCATGGGGATGTCGGTTGAGGTCGTGCGGTGGTTCTGATTGATGATCAGTACATCCGGGGCCATCATCACATGGGCGCCTATGCGGATGTCTCGTGGCACGTTGCAGTTTTCCCCGAGGCCCGAGTAGTCGCCTATCTCGAGTCGGGAACCGTTGCCGAAGTAAGCTTTGCGGTCGATCGTGCTCACTTTTCCGCAACGTGCGAATATGTGGCGGCAGCACCAGATGCGAAGCCGGTTGCACACCGGGCCTATCACCGGAGCGTATGATGAGGGCAGATGGGTGAACACTCCGTAGTAGAGGGCGAGGAATAATGTTCTCATGGCTTTTGTGGCGAATTGTCTCTGACGGCTCTTGCCGGCATATAGAAGAAGAGTGTATAGGTGGCGGCGGCGAGGGCTATCACACCCCCGATGTAGCCGATCTCGTCTATGAGATTATGATCGACTATCATGCCCCCCACGAATGCCCCTGCTCCGATGCCGAGATTGAAGATGCCCGAGTAGAAGCTCATGGGCACAGCCGAATCGGAGGGGAAAAGGGAGATGATCTCGTTCTGGAAGGCGATGTTGTAGACCGTCATGGCCATGCCCCAGAAGATGCATACCACACTCAGCAGCAGCGGATGGATTCCGGTCATGGGGAGGAGGAGCAGCATCATCAGCGGCAGAGTGAGACACGACCCGGCTATGAGCCGGCGCGAGTAGCGGTTGAACCATCTCGACATGATGTAGCTGCCTATCAGTCCGGCCACTCCGAAGAGCGAGAGGGTGACGGTGATCGCCGACGCTTTCATCCCTGCCACCTGGGCCATGAACGGCTCTATGTAGGAATAGCCGGTGTAATGGCCGGTGACTATCACGGCGGTGATGAGATAGATCATCAGCAGCGGCTTGCAGTGGACCAGCGACGAGAGCATGGCTTTCCGGCTTTCCGAGCGGTCAGTCTGCGGCAGCGGCGGGAATCCGAATTTCAGGCCGAGCCACACCAGTCCGGCAAGTGCGCCGAGCGCCCCGAGAGTGGCTCTCCATCCGGCCACGAGGCCAAGTATGCGTCCCAGCGGGAGTCCGGCTATCAGGGCTATGCCGCCGCCGGCCACGAGCGCGCTCAGCGCGGTGGCCCGCTTCTCAGGCGGGGTGACAGCTACGGCCATGGCCGGGGCTATGGACCAGAAAAGGGAATGGGCCAGGGCGACACCTATGCGGGAGGCCATGAGGGAATAGTAGCCTGTTGACATCACGGAGCCAATGTGGGAGAAGAAGAACACTCCCACCACCCACATCATCAGGCGGCGGTAGTCCCACTTGGCGAACAGCAGCATGAGCGGGAGCGACATGAGCGCCACCACCCAGGCGTAGACGGTGATGAGAAGTCCGGCACGGGCCTCGGAGACATGGAAGTCAGAGGCTATGTCGGTGAGCAGGCCGATGGGTATGAGTTCGGATGTATTGAATGTGAATCCGGCCACTGTGAGCAGAAGCAGTGGGAAAATGTGGCCGTATTTTCCGGTTTTGTCGGTCATTGTCTTCATACGTAAACGTAAGATGTATCAGCTTTCACCGGCGATCCATCCGGCGGTCTCGGGGTCGATCTGTCTGAGCGGCAGGATGACGAAATCCCTGAGACGGGCGCGCGGATGCGGGAGCGTGAGCCTCGGGTGGTCGAGCACGACACGGTCCACGGCTATGATGTCGATGTCTATCGCACGGTCGGCATATCCTCCCTCCGGCGTCCGGTGGGGGGAGGGGTCTATGGAGTTCTGCACTTTCTGGGTGATATCGAGCAGGCGCAGCGGGGGGTGAGGGGTGTCAAGGTCGATGGCCACGGCGAGATTGAGGAACCGGTGGGGGGATGAGAATCCCCACGGCTCGCTCTCGAACAGACCGGAGCGGAGAAGGGGCCCCGGAAGGGCCTCTGAGAGGGCGACCACCGCCCGCTCGATCAGAGCCTGGCGGTGGCCGCGGTTGCTTCCTATGTTGAGGTGGACCCTCATCGGGATTCTCCGTCTCAGAGAGACTTCTTCACTTCGACTTCCTCGAATCCTTCGATGATGTCACCCTCCTGGATGTCATTGTAGCCTGCTATTGAGAGACCGCAGTCGTAGCCCGAGGTCACCTCCTTGACGTCGTCCTTCATGCGCTTGAGCGAACCGAGCTCGCCGGTATAGCGCACGATGCCGTCGCGGATGAGGCGCACCTTGCAGCCGCGCTTGATCTTTCCTTCGCGGATGATGGCTCCGGCGATGGTGCCCACCTTGGAGATGTGGAATGTCTGTAGCACCTCGGCTGTGCCGATCACCTCCTCCTTTATCTCGGGGGCGAGCATACCCTCCATAGCGTCCTTCACCTCCTCGATGGCCTGGTAGATCACGGAATAGAGACGTATCTCTACGCCGTCACGCTCGGCGGCGCGACGGGCTGCCTGGGAGGGACGGACCTGGAAACCGATGATGATGGCGTCTGAAGCGGCGGCGAGGGTGACATCACTCTCCGAGATGGCGCCGACGGCTTTGTGGAGCACGTTGACCTTGACCTCCTCGGTGGAGAGCTTGATGAGCGAGTCGGAGAGGGCCTCGATGGAACCGTCCACGTCACCCTTGACGATGATGTTGAGTTCGTGGAAGTTGCCGATGGCGCGGCGGCGTCCGATCTCCTCGAGAGTGGTGCGCTTGGCGGTGCGCAGACCCAGCTCGCGCTGAAGCTGCTCGCGCTTCGAGGCTATCTCACGTGCCTCCTGCTCGGTCTCCATCACATTGAATGTGTCGCCGGCGGTGGGCGCGCCGTTGAGGCCCAGGATCAGGGCGGGCTCGGCGGGACCGGCCTCCTTGATGCGCTGGTTACGCTCGTTGAACATGGCCTTGACGCGGCCGAAATGGGTTCCGGCGAGTATAGTGTCGCCCACGCGGAGTGTGCCGTTCTGCACGAGCACTGTGGCCACGTAGCCGCGGCCCTTGTCGAGCGACGACTCGATGATCGAACCGGTGGCACGGCGTTTGGGGTTGGCGCGGAGCTCGAGCAGCTCGGCTTCGAGAAGCACCTTCTCCATCAGTTCGTCGACACCGATGCCCTTCTTGGCCGAGATGTCCTGCGACTGGTATTTGCCGCCCCATTCCTCCACGAGGTAGTTCATCTGCGCGAGCTCCTCCTTGATCTTGTCAGGGTTGGCGGCGGGTTTGTCTATCTTGTTGATGGCGAATACGATGGGTACACCTGCTGCCGAGGCATGGTTGATGGCCTCGACGGTCTGGGGCATCACATTGTCGTCGGCGGCCACGATGATGATACAGAGGTCGGTCACCTTGGCGCCACGCGCACGCATGGCGGTGAAGGCCTCGTGGCCGGGGGTGTCGAGGAATGTGATGTGGCGTCCGTCGGAGAGCTTCACGTTGTAGGCTCCGATGTGCTGGGTGATGCCTCCGGCCTCGCCGGCGATCACGTTGGCATTGCGGATATAGTCGAGCAGCGATGTCTTGCCGTGGTCCACATGGCCCATGACGGTGACGATGGGGGGACGTGACACGAGTTCCTCCTCGGTGTCCTCCTCCTGCTGGATGGCCTCGACCACCTCTGCCGATACATATTCGGTCTTGTAGCCGAACTCCTCGGCCACGATATTGATGGTCTCGGCATCGAGACGCTGGTTGATGCTCACCATGACACCGAGATTCATGCAGGTGGCGATGACGTTGTTGATGGGCACATCCATCATCACGGCAAGGTCGTTGGCGGTCACGAATTCGGTGAGCTTCAGCACCTTGCTCTCGGCTGCTGCCTCGGCCTCGGCCTCATGTGCACGGTTGGCGAAAGCCTCGCGTTTTTCCTTGCGCCATTTGGCGCCTTTCTTCTGGCCTTTGTCCTTGGATGTGAGGCGGGCGAGAGTCTCGCGTACCTGCTTCTGCACATCCTCCTCGTTCACTTCGGTGTGGAGCGGTGCGCGCTTGTTGCGGTTGCCTCCGCCGCGGTTGTTTCCTCCGGCACGGTTGTTGCCGCCGCCGTTTCCGCCATTGTTTCCACCGCCACGGTTGTTATTGTTGTTGCCGCCGCGGTTGTTTCCGCCGTCGTTCTGACCGGCCTTCTCGATGTCGATCTTTTCCTTACCGCCGATGCGCTGGCGCTTCTTGCGGTTTGCGCCGGCCTGTCCGGCTGCTGCGCCCTGTCCGGCACCGCCGCGGTTTGCGCCGTTGCGCTCGTTGCGGCGTTCCTCCTTGGTTTTCTTTTTGGGGCGGGTTGACTGGTTGAGTGTGGCCAGGTCGATGTGGCCCACTACCTTCGGTCCGGCCACCTGGGGCTCGGGGCTGTAGCGGAACACTTCGGGCTCGGCTTTGGGTGTCTCAGCTGCGGGGGCGGGCTTCACTTCGGGACGGGACTCGGGTTTGGGTTCGGATTCGGATTTCACTTCGGGTTTGGGTTCGGGTTTCACTTCGGCCTTCGGCTGTTCGGGTTTGGCTTCGGGGGCGGGCTTGGTCTCCACGGCGGGTGCCTCTGCCTTGACCTGGGGTTTGTTCTCCGTGACTTCGGCCTTTGGGGTGGCAGGCTTCGCTTCAGGCTTGGGCTCGGGTTTTGACTCGGCCGGCGCCGGAGCGGGTGCGGAGTGTTTCTCCTTCGGTTGCTCGGGCTTGGGCTCGGGCTTGGGAGCTATGGGGTTGTTGTGTTTGTCGAGTTGGATGTGTCCCACCACTTTCGGGCCGGACACATGGGTTGCTTCGGAAGATTCAGCCTTGGGCGCGGGAGTCTCCTCCGCTGCTTTGGGGGTGGCGGCCGGTTCGCGTTCGGTCACTTTGTGACGCATATTCTCGATGCGCTCACGCTCCTTGCGGTCAGGCTGGAATGCTTCCACGAGGATGTCGTAGGCAGCCTCGTCGATGCGTGTGTTTGGGCTTGTGGCATCAATGGCGATGCCTTTCTTCTGCAACTGTTCCACCACGGTGGGGATGGAGACGTTGAATTCTTTGGCGGCTTGGCTGATCTTTATTCTCGGCATATTGTGTATTGGGAAGCCACGTTGTCGACAGAGCTCTCGCGTGGCTTTGCGTAATCTGTTTTAGGTTGGTTGTTAATGGAGTGGGGGAGAGGGAGGGATGGTGTGGCGCGGCCGTGGTTGACCGCGCTCCCGTCACTCGGCTGCAGGCTCCTGGGGCTCCTCGTCGTCCTCAAACTCTGCCTTGAGGATGCGTATCACGTTGTCGACGGTCTCCTCCTCGAGGTCTGCCTTCTCGATGAGCATCTCGCGGGGAGTGTTGAGAACGTTCTTGGCTGTGATGCAGCCCATATCCTTGAGAGCGTCGATCACCCAGCCGTCTATCTCGTCCTTGAACTCGTCGAGATAGATGTCTTCGTCGACCTCGTTGGGGGTGTCGCGGTAAACGTCGATGGTGTAACCTGAGAGCATCGAGGCGAGCTTGATGTTCATGCCCCCCTTGCCGATGGCCAGGGAGACCTCCTCGGGCTTGAGGAACACCTCGGCTTTCTTCTCCTCCTCGTCCAGATGTATGCTCGAGATCTTGGCGGGGCTCAGGGCGCGCTGGATGAAGAGCGAGGGGTTGGAGGTATAGTTGATCACGTCGATGTTCTCGTTGTGGAGCTCGCGGACAATACCGTGGATGCGCGATCCCTTCACACCTACACAGGCTCCGACGGGGTCGATGCGGTCGTCATAGCTCTCCACGGCTATCTTGGCGCGCTCTCCCGGGATGCGGGCGACAGCCTTTATGGCTATAAGTCCGTCGAGGATCTCGGGCACGTCGCGCTCGAAGAGGCGGCGAAGGAAGGCCTCGCTTGTGCGCGACACGGTGATCTTGGGGTTGTTGTTCTTGTTGTCCACGTTGTGGATCACGGCCAGCACGGTCTCACCCTTGCGGAAGAAATCGCCGGGGATCGACTCGCTCTTAGGGAGGAGAAGCTCGTTCTTCTCGTCGTCGAGCAGGAGTGTCTCGCGCGACCATGTCTGATAGACCTCACCTGACACGAGCTCGCCCTCGAGCTCCTTGAACTTGTCGTAGATAGCCTCTTTCTGCAGGTCGAGGATCTTCGACTGGAGTGTCTGGCGGAGGTTGAGGATGGCACGGCGGCCGAAGTCGGCGAAGAAAATCTCCTTGGTGTGCTCCTCGCCAATCTCCACATCGGGGTCATCGTCGGCGCGGGCGTCGGTCAGCGAGATCTGCAGGTTGGGGTTGGTCACCTCGCCGTCGGGCACTACCTCGAGATTCTGGAAGATCTGCACGTCACCCTTGTCGGGGTTCATGATCACGTCGAGGTTCTCGTCGGTGCCGAACATCTTGGCCAGCACGTTGCGGAACGACTCTTCCAGCACGCTGACCATCGTGGTCTTGTCGATGTTCTTGAGTTCCTTGAATTCGGCGAAACGCTCCACCATGTTGGGGGCTTCTTCTTTTCTTGCCATATCTTATCTAAAGTGGGAGATTTTTATATCTTGGGATTAATAGTTTCGGTAGCTGGGATACGGGGGATCATTTGAAGTCGAAGTGATAGCACACCTGCTTGCAGTCCTCCATCCTGAGTGTTTCGGGCTCGGCCACGAGCACGGGCCGTTTCTGTCCGGGCTCTTTCACCTTGCGGGTCACCTCGACTGTGAAGTCGCCGTCGCCCACGGCTGTGAGCAGGGCGGTGAACTTGCGTCCGTCGCGGGTGAGGATGTCTACATTGTCGCCTATATGCTTCTCATATTGCTGTCTCACCTTGAAGGGGGCCGAGAGGGAGGCGGTGCCTACCTCGAGCGAATAGTCCTCCTTGTCACGGTCGAGAGCCTCGTTGAGCTGCCGGCTCACCTCGGTGCAGAAGTCGAGGTCAACGCCCGTCGGGCTGTCAAGCTCTACCACAATGTCATTTTCGGGTGATACTGCCAGCTCCACCATATATGCGTCGGTGTTCTCTATGGCCTTGGCCACAAGTGCGGCAACCTCTTGCTTGTCAATCATAAGTATATACAATAAATTCGGAGAAGGCAACCTGCCTCCTCCGTGACTTTTCTGACTGCAAAGATAGTGAATATATATATAAGATGTATAGGGAAGCCTTTGAAAATAGCGGATATTTGTAAAGATTAACCTATTTTAACCTATAAAATAGGGCCCGGCATCCTTGCGGATGATCCGGGCCCGGCTTCAAGGGATGTTTATTTTCAGTCCGGCTCAGCGGCGCGGAGGTATCATGTACTGGATGTGCACTTTCACACAGCGGTTCAGCTTGGCGTTGAGGCCGCGGGTGGAGGGATCGTCCACCACTCCGATGCCGTAGATGGGATTCTTGAACGAGCTGACCCTGTAGGTCTTGGAGTCGATGTCGCGGAAGCAGTCATACCCCTTCAGCCAGGCCATGACTGTGTTGGCTCGGTTTTCGGAGAGTGCTGTGTTGCGCATGATGCCCACTTCCTTCGAGTTGGGTCCGGTATAGTTGTCCTGGCTCGTGGCGAGGCCCTCCACATGGATGGCGGTGATCACGCCCGTGTTGATGATCTCGCGTATGTTCTTGACTGTCTCCGAGTCGGTGTGCGAGGCTATGTGGCCGCTGTTGGTGTTGAGGGCGGCATACATATCGGCGAGCGACACGAGATACTCGTTTTCCGGGGCGTTGAAGTTGGCCTTGATGGTCTGTATGCCCTTGTTGGCGTTCAGTCCGAATGTCTCGGTCTCGAAATAGTTCTTCTCCGAGAGGAGTTTCTGGTCGAGGGTAGCGTCGTCGATACGGTAGTGCCACTTGTGATGGTCGCCGTAGATCGGGGCGTAGTAGAATCCGGCCTTGGCGCGGAAATTGGTGAGCGAGTCCGGATTGTCGGAGAGCGAGATGGGGCCCTCGCCCATTTCATAGCCGCGCGGGATGTAGTTGATGCTGAAGTCGGTGTCAGCCGGCTCGGTGGGCAGATCGGTGGTCGGGAGTCCGGCGAGGCTCTTGTGGTTGATGAGATTCACGGCCACCTGGGCGTTGTCGGCATACCGCTTCTGGGTATAGATACCGCCGGTGAGGTAGTCGATGGCGTTGACATCGCTCTGCACGAGCGGAGCGTCGTTGCGGCCGGAGTAGTTGTTGGGGTAGAACACATAGAATGTGATCTCTGAGAAGCTGCTCATGGGCGACTCCTGCTCCTTGACGCGCACCTCGCGGTATTGCTGCACGGTGTAGTCGCGGGTATGGGTGTGGGTCACGGCGGTTTTCCATCCGCGGTGACGCTTGGAGTCGAGATAGAAGGTGAATCCGAGGTCTATGCCGATGTTGCAGTCCCACTTGTTTGCGGCATGGTTGCCCTGGCCATATTCGAGGTCGAAGTTGGTCTGATAGAACAGTCCTCTGATCTTTGCGTCGAGACTCCAGCGCTTCGAGCGGGTGAAGAAGCGGCTGTATTGCAGCTCCAGGTGTCCGCTCCACTCATTGTCGGAGCCGTGGCTGTGGCCGAAACCGAGATGATGCACTCCTCCGATGCCGGCGGCGAACATGAACTGGTTCATTCTCGATGGTGAATTGTAGCCCTCATAGCCCAGAAAGAGGCGGGAGAGGTTGAAGATCACCGAGCCGGAGATGTCCCACCAGCGGGTCTTCATCTTGCGGTAGGGCTCGGCATCCGGGTCCTCCTTGCTGGGATAGAACATCACGTCGCCATAGCCGTAGCCGCCGGTCATGTTGGCCGTGTAGCCGCGCGATTCTGAACGGATGAATTCCAGCTTGACTGCTATGCCGGGTGTGAACCATTTGCCTATACCCACGCTCCAGTCATACGAGATGGTTCCCGAGAATTTGTCCCAGTCGGAATAGTCGCCTCTGAAGGTATGGGCGCCTCCGGTGGCGAAGGCAAACCAGTTCTTGCCGAACTTGTTGGTCACCACCTGATATGGCGACAGATTCTCGTTTACCACCTCATGTGTGGTGGGTGCCGTGATGGTGGATGAGTCGCGGTAGACCACATTGTAGTCGGAATACTTTTGGTCAAACTCCTGCGGCGACAGGGGTGTTGCCTCCTGTGCGCCGCCGCAGACCGGTGCGGCTATTGCTCCCAGTGCCATGGAAAGCCTGAGAAGTGTTCTTTTTATTCCCTTGAATTGATTCATTTTGTCGTTACTTGTTTGCTTGCGTTTCTTTATGTCAGCTTGAAAGGTCGATGTCGTCAGTTGAAGTCAGGCGAGGCCGTTGCGGTGGCCGGTGTCAGGTGTTGCAGCTGTTGCGGTTGTGAGGCTTCGGTAAAAGCCTTGGGTGGATCGAGCACGGCATACGGGCTGCCGGAGGGTGAGATGTATTCCGGCACCATGCGTTTCATCAGTCTCACGGTCTCGAGAGGCAGGTAGGATCTCGCGGTCATGATGAGGTTGCTGATCTGGGCTGAGATGGCTGTGAAGTTGCCCGGACGCACCCTGGCTATGCTGATGAGCGGGTGACGGGTGGGGAGCACCTTCTCCTTGTCGCTCAGCACCTCCTCATAGAGCTTCTCGCCGGGACGTAGACCGGTGAACTCGATGTCAACGTTGAGGCGGCCGCTCAGCCTGATCATGTTGCGGGCGAGGTCGACTATCCTCACAGGCTGTCCCATGTCGAACACGAATATCTCGCCGCCGCGTCCGATCGTGGCTGCCTCGAGCACAAGCGAGCAGGCCTCGGAGATGAGCATGAAATAGCGTATCACTTTCGGGTGGGTCACTCTCACCGGGCCTCCGCGGCGTATCTGGTCGCGGAAGGTGGGGATCACGGAGCCGTTTGAACCGAGCACGTTGCCGAACCGCGTGGTGATGAACTGTGTGACATTCTGGCTCGATGAAAGGCTCTGGCAATACATCTCGCAGATGCGTTTGGAGCAGCCCATCACATTGGTGGGGTTCACGGCCTTGTCGGTCGAGATCATCACGAATTTCTTCACACCCGCCGCCACCGATATGTCGGCGAGCTTGCGTGTGCCGTCTACGTTGTTCAGCACACTCTCCACCGGATTGTCCTCCATCATGGGCACGTGCTTGTAGGCGGCTGCATGGAACACTATATCGGGATGGCTCTCGGCAAACACCCGCTCCATGCGGTGGGAATGGCACAGCGATGTCACCACAAATGTGCAGGGGACATGGGGAAACAGACGCTCCATCTCAAGCACAAGGTCGTGGAGCGGCGTCTCGGCCTGGTCAATCAGCACGAGCCGTGAGGGGCACAGGCGGGCGAGCATACGGGTGAGTTCGGACCCGATCGAACCTGCCGCGCCGGTGACGAGCACACACTTGCCGTTGATGGCGTCGCTGATACTGTCCATGTCCACCGAGATGGGCTTGCGCTGGAGCAGAGATGTGATCTCCATGTCCGAGAGGGCCTTGTCGCTGTATCCGTAGGGACCCACTCCGGACGAGTGACGCAGATAGAGGTCATAGAACGTCTTGGCGGCGATTCTCATGCCCGACATCATGATGGTGGCCAGCAGACACTGCAGCAGTATCTCCTGTCCGGGTATCGGGGTGATGTCAAGATGGTGGAGCGGCAGGAAGCTCTGGACCGCACCCGCCATGAGCGCGCCGGCTGTCATGGCGCATCCGAGACGGCCGAGGTCGCCGATGGTGGTCTGGCGCACTATTCCTGCATAGACATGGAAGAGCCCCAGGGCCATGATGTAACATATCAGATAGACCGAATATGTCGAGAGGTGCGGCCCGAGATTGCTGATGACCGCGGAGAGCGATGTATCGTAGACAGATGCGAGCACCCCTGCTGTCATTATGATGACGCAGTCGGCGGCAAGTATCAGCCAGAATGGGAATGTCGCTCTTGAGATATACCAGGTGGCTACTTTTTCAAACATGACTTGATCTCCTTGACAATCATTCTCACATCGTCAGCGGAGACCCATGGCCCGGAGGGCAGACATAGGCCCCGGGCGAACAGCCCGTCGCTGACACCGTTTGTATACGCTGGCGAGGTCCTGAACACCGGCTGGGTGTGCAGGGGCTTCCACAGGAGGCGTGTCTCCACATTCAGGTCGGCGAAGTGGAGGCGGAGCCCGTCGGCGGTGATGCCGGTGACTTCGGGATCCACCGTGATGGTGGAGAGCCAGAAGTTGGAGTCGACATCGGGCGAGGGGTTGCCGTGGAAGTCCACGCCGTCGACATCGGCGAGCAGCTCGGCATAGAGTGCCGCCAGTGAACGGTGGTGGGCTATATGTTCGTCAAGTATAGTCATCTGGCCACAGCCGATTCCGGCGGAGATGTTGCTCAGCCGGTAGTTGTAGCCTATCTGTTCATGTTGGTAGTAGGGGAACGGTTCGCGGGCCTGTGTGGCCAGGAACACGGCGCGTGAGCGCGAGTCTTCGTCGGGGCAGATGAGAGCGCCGCCTCCCGAGGTGGTGATCATCTTGTTGCCGTTGAAGCTGAGCGCGCCGAAATGGCCGAATGTTCCGCATTCGCGTCCGTGGTAGGTGGAGCCGAGTGCCTCGGCGGCATCCTCAAGCACGGGGATGTCCCACTTCGCGGCCACGGCGAGTATCTCGTCGAGCTTGGCGGGCATTCCGTAGAGGTGCACGGCCACTATGGCGCGCGGTTTTCTTCCCGTCTTGGCCACGCGGTCGGCTATGGCGGTGTCGAGAAGTTCGGGATCCATGTTCCAGGTGTCCGGTTCGGAGTCGACGAACACCGGGGTGGCTCCCTGATAGACGATGGGGTTGGCTGATGCCGAGAAGGTGAAACTCTGGCATATCACCTCATCGCCGGCGGTGACGCCGAGGAGTATGAGTCCGAGATGTATGGCGGCTGTGCCTGATGAGACAGCGGCGACACGCAGCCTGGAGAGAGATTCGTCGCTTCCGGTAAGAAAATCTCGCAGACTGCTCTCGAATGCGTCCACATTCGGGCCGAGGGGCACAACCCAGTTGTCGGCGAACGCCTCGTCGATAAACCGACGCTCGTTGCCGCTCATGTGGGCCAGGCAGAGTAATATTTTCTTGTTAGTAGTCATACGTGTTATTTAGGTAGGTCTGTCAGCTTGCCGCGGCCGTGGAGTCCGTGGCTAAAGTTGGTCTGTTAGGTAAAAGTGTCTGTATTATGATGCGTAGGTCTCTTGCAAACGACCTGTTTTCAAGATATTCGAGGTTGATTCTCACCTTGTCGGGGAATATCACGCGGTCATTGTAGGCCACAGGATCGGCCTGCAGTGACAGCAGCTGTTCCTCGTCACGGTATTTAAGGGTGGCGGGGCCTGTGATGCCCGGCTTGAGCAGGAGCACACGGCGGTCGTCGCCTGTGAGACGGTCGGCATAGCCGGGCACGTCAGGACGCGGACCCACGAAACTCATGTCACCCTTGAGCACATTCCACAGTTCGGGGAGCTCGTCGAGCTTCCAGCGGCGCAGTGTGGCTCCGAGGGGAGTGATGCGGCTCTCTCCTGCCACGCTTACGGACGATCCCGAATGGTTGGGGAGCATGGTGCGGAACTTGATCATGGTGAACAGGCGGCCGTGGCGCCCTACACGCTGCTGACGGAAAAGCACAGGGCCACCCGGCATTCCCAGTGCTATGAGAATACCGGTGACGAGCATCACGGGCCAGAGTGTCAGAATCCCGATGAGTGCTGCCGTTCGGTCAAATACTTCCTTTAACATCAGCGTGGCAATTTGTGATTGCTTGGAGTAGTCAGCGGTAGAAAATAGTTAGCTTGTGTTTCTTTATGAACCACAAAGTTAAGAAAAAATCCTGTGTTATGAAACAAAAATCGGCTAAATTCGTTTATATATAAAGTAATATATACCGGACTACACCATTAAAACATATCACTTACAATGAAAAGTTATGCAAAAATCGTTCCGGCGCTGCTCGTGGCGCTCGGATTGCTGGCTCTTGGTCTGACAATCAAGGCCGGTATCGACAACATTGCCTACCGTGACCGTGAAGTGACCGTGCGCGGTCTGGCCGAGAGAGAGGTCGAAGCCAATCTCGTCACATGGCCCATCACCTACTCGCTTGCCGGAAATGATCTCCAGGCCATGTATGACAAGGTGACAAGCAACAATGCCATCATTGTCAAGTTCCTGACCTCAAACGGTATATCTCCCGATGAGATTTCGGTGAATCCGCCGGACAGCTACGATGCCGCCTCAAACCGCTATGGCTCGGATTCTTTCAGATACAATTATTCGATCAACTGCACCGTCACTGTCACCACCTCGAAGGTCAAGAAGGTGAGGGAGCTGCTCAACCGCCAGGCCGAGCTGCTCAAACAGGGTATAGCATATTCCAACTCCTATATCAACTATCAGTACACCGGTCTCAATTCAATCAAGCCTGAGATGATAGCCGAGGCTACGAAGAATGCCCGTGCGGCCGCCTCGCAGTTTGCCGCCGATTCAGAGAGCCATTTGGGCAAGATCAAGACTGCCTCGCAGGGACAGTTCTCGATTGACGACAGCGATTCCTCCACCCCGTTTATCAAAAAGGTCAGGGTGGTGTCGACTATAGTCTACTATCTCGAGGACTGATGCACCTGATGAGCAGATAGCCGCCGGGCAGACGCTCGACCGTCTCCATCACCCATCCCCTGGAACATGATTTCAGCGAAGGCTGATTCTGCTCCGAGATGGTGGCGAAAAGTCTCAGCCCGAGCTGTCCGGCTATCCCGGCTCCGGTGTGCCACATCAAGGTGCCCAGCCCACGGCCCGAATGGCCGTCACCCACGGTGAGACCGAAGAAGGCCTTACCTGTGAAGAAACATCTGAGAAAACAGTAACCCGCTATGTCGCCATGACTGTCGACGGCCTTCAGCATTAAGAGTGAGCCGCTGCTCCTCAGACGCCTCAGGCTCTTCTCGTCAAATGGATGCGGGTCGAAATATTCCCTCCTCTCAGCCGGAATCGAATTGAGAAACCGGCTGAGGGGAGGGATATCTTTTTCCTCCACAAGACTCAACGGCCCGGAGGAGAGTCCGCGCAGGCGGTTCCGGTAGCGAAGCCTGACGAAAGCTCCGTTAACACTCTCGACCAATTCCCATAGGGCGGGGAAGCGGTGTTTGAACCTGACAAGCAGTGAGGTTATCATTTCTGCAGAAGTCTACGGTAAAAATCCTTGAGACATTTTCTCACGTATGGCTGGGCGAACCTCCTCTCCACATCCTCCCTTGCATCGGCTCCCATCCGGTCCAGTCGGGCGCGTGGTATGGAGAGCATGGTCTGCATTGACGCGAGCAGCGACTCCCGGTTGCGAGGCTCGGCAACGAGCCCGTTGTATCCGTCGGTGATGATCTCGCGTGAGCCGTTGATGTCTGTCACCACCGATGGGATTCCCATGGCTCCGGCCTCGAGCACCACGTTTGGAAAACCCTCGCGGTAGCTCGGAAACACAAGGGCGTCGGCCATCGCCAGCCACGGGCGCACATCGCTGACCCATCCCCCCGAGAGATGCACCCCCGGAATGGCGGCGAGCCGTGCCGTGTCGATGTCGTCACGTCCACCTTCGGTGTCTCCGGCGATGACGAGGTGGCAGTCGTCACGTCCGATGGCCCTGAATGCCTCCCCGAGCTCCCGCAGACCTTTGTCGCCCACGAGCCGTCCGATGAAGATGAACACGAAGGCCCCTTCGGGTATGTCGAGTTTCTCCCTTATCCCTTTCCCGCGCTCCTTGATGTCCGGAGTCACACGGTAGTGGTCAAGATCTACCCCGCGCACGTTGCCGTGGCCGAGCACGGTGGGCTTTCCGGCGGTCACGCCGGCCTTATGCAGGTCGGCGGCCACGCCATGCCCCTCGGCTATGATATCGGTGGCGCAGAGACAGGTGATGCGGTCGGTGAAGCGCAGCAGACGACGCCGCAACCCGGTGGCTGTGGGGAAGAGCAGCCCTGTGAAGGTGTGGACTCTCACCGGCACCCCCGCGATCCTGGCGGCCATCATGCCCAATAGCCCCGCCTTGGGGGTCATGGTGTGGATCATCCGCGGTTTCTCGCGGCGAAGCACCTTCGTGAGTCTTACGAGCGACCTCAGGTCGGCCAGCGGAGCTATCTCCCTCCGCATCTCCACGCCGATACCTCTCACCCCCTCCCTTTTGCAGAGATTGGCCAGTGAGTCGTCCGGCGAGGCGATTGCCACCACTTCGTAGCCCTCGCCGGAGAGCTCGCGCAGCAGTCCGCGGCAGAAGATGTCGAGCGACATCCCCACCGTGGTCATTCTCACTATCTTGCATGAGGGAGCCATCGGCAGATGTCAGAACGTGAGACTCATCCCCACCGCGGGGGCAAGGGTGGAGGAGGGGTCGTAGACGACGCCGGGCTGCAGGCTCAGCTGTGTGCCGTTCTTTTTCTTCACGATCACCTGACGGGCGCCCTTAGAGATGGCCGCGTCGGCAAGATTGTAGACATAGACACCCACCAGTCCGCAGATGGCGATGTTGCGCACGGTGCGCCAGCTTTTCATCTTGCTGTGATAGGAATCGGCTATGTCATGGTGCCCCTCGAGCCGGGCATTGTCGCGGTCTTTGCTGTACTGGTGGCGGCGCACCTCGCCGGCTATCGTGAAAGCGGCGAAAACGGCCTCACCGCCCCAGATGCAGTAAGCCTTGGTGTTCTGCCCCTTGTAGAGCTGACCGAGGCCGGGAATGATGGACAAGGCCAGCGCCTTGGCATTGTAGTTGCGGGTGAAACTGTAGTCGTCATAGACCGGCTCGGCACCTCCGGCGGTGGCTACGGCATAGAGCTGATAGAGAGTGAAATCGTATGTGAGGTCGATGTTCTCATCGAAAGTCACATATTCATCCACGAGGCGGGCATAGAATGTCTCATCCTTCGCACCGCTGAATGTCACCTTGTAGTCGCGGCTCACGGCAGTGGAGCCTTCGGCATCGTTGGGCAGGGATGCATCCCCACCTCCGGTTGAGATCACACGGGCCTCGGCCTTGTCGGCCTCGAGCCCGAAGGTGGAGGCGAGGTATTCGATGAGCGGTCGGGTCTGTTCGTTGCGGAGCTGTGTGAGGTCACCGCCGAATGTCTCGAACTTTACGAAACGGTAGGTGTCGTTCGACCGTTTGTCCTGCAGGTGTCCCGCACCTTTCGAAGCCCAGCGTGGTTTGTCCTGAGCTTGCCCGGCTATGGCCGGGATGGCAAGCATAATGATGATAAAGAGCCTTGAGAGAGTCTTCATTTGGCTAAAAGTGTTTGATAATGTGATATGTAGAGTTTTGTTGTTGTCGATATGTCGAAGCGTTGTGCCTGCCGTCGTCCTTTTTCGCCGAGGCTGCGTGCAAATCCGGGGTCGTAGAGTGTCAGTCTCAGAGCCTCAGCCATCTCGCGGGGTGATCCCGGGGGAACCAGCAGCGCCCCGTCGCCTGTATTTTCGGTTATTCCGTTCACATCTGTGGCCACAAACGGACGTCCGGAGGCCATTGCTTCGATGGATGAAAGGCTCAGTCCTTCGTAGCGGGTGGACAGGAGCATGGCATCAGCCTCCCGGCAGGCGCCTGGGATATCGGTTATGTTACCTGCGAAGGTCACCCGGTTGTCCAGACCGAGACGGGAGGCCTCGGCTTTGACTGCATCCATCGTCTCCCCCTCTCCGGCAAAAGTCATACCGACCTCCGCGGGTAGGAGAGAGAGGGCGCGCAAAGCGGTGAGATGGTCTTTCTGAGGCCGGAATGCTGCCACCATGAGTATATTCTTTCTTCCGTTATGTCCGGAGTTCTCAGGGATGGTGAGGAATGGTGTCAGGTTGATGCCGTTGGCTATTGTGACCATCTTTTCCTGTGTCCCCAGATAGTCAGCCATGTTACTTCTCACCGGTTCGCTGCAGCAGATCACCGAGTCGTAACGACGGTACATTATATGGTCGGGAATCCGGAAGAGCATATTGCCACGCCGGCGGTTGTCTGTATTGTGTTCTGTTGTTACGATCACCGGCTTCCCTCTTCTTCCGGACGCTAATGCGGTGAAGATCTGAGGTGTGTAGTTATGAGTGTTTACAAGATCGTATTTTCCTATGATTTTTCCGAGTCTGATTACGTGGCGTGGGTCATACATACTCCTGTAGCCTGTCCCGAGAATGATTGGGTTTATTTCCCGTTTTCGGGCCTCGTCCATGAGTGGAGTCTGTGTTCCGTCAAAAACGGCGATGTCAGTCTCTATCCCGGCCTCGCGCATCTTTGCCGTGAGGTCAAGGACGAGCCTTTCGGCCCCTCCAGTCCGCAGTGATGTGATGACATGGAGTACCTTCATGGCCGTTTTTTGATGATATATGGCGGAAGATCTTCAGCCCTGCTCCGGCGGATTCCGTCGATTATCCCCTTGTGATGCTGGATGAACGGTGCCGGTGAAAGTGTGACTATGGATACGGCAGCCATTACCGGCGTAAGCCATAACGCTCTTCCAAAACCGGCTGCAAGGGCTTTGAGTGATCCTGGATGATTATTACCGGATGGTTTGTAGTGCATACGCCACCAGGTGCGTGTCATGAGAAGTGACCGCAGATAGAAACGGTGGGGATCGTTGCGGTAGGAGTCGCTTGACGTGCGGCCATCGAGATTGATGAGGCCTCCGCGGAAATCTACTCCACATTTCAATCCATTTGACGAGGCCTTGAACGAAAGGACGGTATCATCTCCGTATGAGAATCCCGATGTATCCATCCACGTCTCGTCAGCAGGGTTTATGCTCAGAAATTGGTTTCTACGCCACATCATGATGGGACCGGCACAAGTATCGGTGGGATATATCCTCCCGCAAGGGGATGAGATATATGAAAAGGCTCCGGACAGGTGTTGTCGGAATGCTATCTGTCTTGACCGGTGTGGACGCACCATTGAGGTGATGAACGAGCGTATTTTAGTCAGCGCACTCATTCTGTGGCATTGGAAAATATCAGCCCCGAGCAGATCCCAGCCATCCCGTTCCATATCAGTAAGCATACGTGCCGCGACATCCGGCTCTATGAATATGTCATCGTCAAGCATGAGTATCACATCGGAATCTATCTCCTTGTAGCCAAGAGTGCGCTGGGCCATCATACCCTTGTCAACCTCCACATATATCTCTTTGCCTACTCTGAATTGTGGAATCGCATATCCACGCGCTATGTAGACCACGACATTGTCAGGTGGCAACGTCTGTTGGGCCACCCCCTCGAGTGTGCGTCGCAGGGTGGACGGGGAGAGGCCGAGTGTACGTATGGCTACGGAATAAGTCAGCATTGCGATGCCTTGCGGCGGATATATTTAATCAGGAGCCAGCCGGCGGGTGCGGCAACGAGTGTCATGACCTTGCGGGGCGATTTTCTGAGCCAGTCGCGGTCACCGGCTATAATGCAGCTCGACACATAATGGATGGCGGAACGGAGATTGTTGAGAAATGTCGATCTACGCAGAGTCATCTCGAGCAACCGCTGCTTGGCAAAACTCCTCGGGGAGTCGAGATACTGCCGGAAGATTCCTTCCGACATACTGTCGCCACCCGTCTGATAGTCGACTATGCAGAGGCATTCATTGACCACGATAAGCTTACGTGTGTCGCATACCTGCAGCAGCATATAGACGGGATTGAAGTACTTTTCACCCTCGAACCCTATCTGTGGGGCCACAGACCTCATCAGGTCGGTGCGTGTCACCACTTTGGAATCCCCGCGGTGTATGCGACGTGTATACAGATCGAGGAAATAGCAATCCTTCATTGAGTCGGGGAATCGTCCACCTATCGGCTCCATGGTATCGAGACGGAAGTCAAGGCCTATCAGACCGGCATACTCCTCACCGCCACGCTCTCTCCATGTGCGGATGATGATCTCCACGGCATCGTCGGGCATGAAATCGTCAGAGTCGATGCATACGCATAGTTCTGATGTGATGCGGGAATATGCCTCATTGTAACCTGTATAAAGCCCACCGTTTTCCTTGTGGACGTATGACACAGCTATCCTTCCCTCGCGCATGAACCCCTCGACAAGCGATCGGGTGAAATCGGTCGATCCATCGTCAATGACGAGCCATTCGAAGTCCTGGCTGGTCTGTGTGACGAGACTTTCATAGACACGGCGAAGGAGATGGGCGCGGTTGTAGGTGGGGGTGAATATGGTGAGTGTGGACATTGGTGATTATAGTAGCAGGAAAAGAGTGAGAACGAAGTAGACCGTAAGCGTTATGGCCGAGAGACTACGCTGCCATTCAACAACTTTCATATTGGCAAGCGGATAGGCGAGCATCACAGGCATCAGGAACCAGGAGAGATAAGCGAAACGGTTGGAAAACTCCGCACGGATCACTATTATCCAGAACGCGTTTGACAGCATATATATTGTGGCTATGACGTTATACCATCCGTCGCGCAAACCTTTCCAGATGTTCACATAATAGTAGAACGCGACAGGCAATGCGCTGTAGACCAGAAAATCCCATCGGAAACCGGTGCCCGAGAAGTGATTCATGCCGCGTAAGGATCCCCCGGCATACTTTGTCATTCGGTCATCGAATCCGATACTCATGATAAAATCGGAGAAGTAGTTTCCTGCTATGAGTGATACCGGGATACTCGCCAGCCATATTATCAGAGCTGTTTTCGGATTGCGTATCACTGTCACGGCGGCTATACCGGCAGCAATCGGAAGTATGACGCTACGGTGGACTCCAAGTATAATGAAAGCTATTATACCGGCCGCGATTCTCTTGTCATCGAGATAGAGAGCGATCGCGAGCAGGCAGAGA
Organism: uncultured Duncaniella sp.; assembly: GCA_910587165.1. Taxonomy (GTDB): domain Bacteria; phylum Bacteroidota; class Bacteroidia; order Bacteroidales; family Muribaculaceae; genus Duncaniella. The sequence continues at coordinate 42,011 of CAJUKP010000001.1, read as the reverse complement.
TGACAGGCTATACCGTTGCGGACTCCGTTGAGTCCGAACGGCAGGAACGAAAACGAAGTGAGAATAAAGAGAAACGCCAGCATAGGTCGGCCCGGGCAGAAAAGCCTCGAGGCCCACAGGACAGAGAATATGTAGAGAAACGCCAGAAAAGTGAAGTAATGTTTGGTTGATATGCCTGAAAACCTGAACGCTACGTTTATAAGACTGAAGAACCATTCCGATGACCAGTCGATATCTGCCCCGCTGATATTTGAGGTGTCGATAATATTGTAGGAATGTGCATAGAAATAAGAATCGCCGTATATGTAGAGGTTATAGTTTCTGGATCCGAACCAGATGGTGAGAAACGTAGCCAGAATAAACGGCAACCACATATTTCCTTTCTTTTCTGTGTTTGGTAAAGGGGTGTCTGATAAAATGATGAGGTTTAGATCATAGACAATAACGATCATACCTATCAAAAGGAAAAACAGTTGGTATGTGACTTCCGGTAGAGAGATCATTTTCTGTTGATTTGTGGATGCTTCAGATGTCCGTAAAAAGTCCGAAGGATATTTTTTACCCGGTCTATGTAGAGCTGTGACAGGATTCTGTTTACATTCAGGTGGGAATAGCCGAGATATGCTGCCGATTCCTGCACATCAGGATAAGATAATATCTCACAGGCGAAGACTCTCTGACGTGGGAGGTCAATACCTGTATGCCGCATATATCCGCGGATACAGTTGATGACTCCGTAGTAGAATCTTGAATGGATATAATCCGACAGGCGTTTGTCATCTATATGCCAGCGGGAAGCAATGCCTTGAAAGGCATTGCGCACACGACGGTAGATATCGAGGCGTTCGGGGATATGATGGTTGTTGCTGTTTCCGATGTGATAGACGAAATAACGGTAAAGTATCGTATCAGATACCAACGTCGAACGGACAAGTGGATATAGTGTGAGATTGAACACCTCGTCCTCCTGTAGACGGAGCGGTTCAAAATGCAGTTTATGTTCTTTGATGAAATCGCGGCGGTAAGCCTTGTTCCACACGAAACCGTTGTTGAATCTCAGTCCCGAGAGATTGTCAAGCCAACCATCACGAAGTTCCTTGTTTGATTGATAGCGGGCAGGATGGAATCTGAGTGGAGTTGTTCTGCCGGTCAGAGTATCGTATTCCTCGTAGCTGAACACGAGCAGATCGGGGCGCTGCTTTGACAGGAGGGCGTGGAGTATTGAGAGCGCGCCGGGAAGCATGAGATCATCAATGTCACAGAACAGGATGTATTCACCCCTTGCGGCATCAAGGCCTGTGTTTCGTGCTACACCTACCCCGGCATTTTCCTGATGGATCACCCTTATGCGTGGATCATCAGCCGCCGCACGGTCGCACATCTGCGGGGATGCATCCGATGATCCGTCGTCTATCAGAATCAGCTCGAAATCTCGGAAGTCCTGCGATAATATGCAGTCCAGGCCTCGGGAGATGAACCGGCTGACATTGAAGATGGGTGTGATTATCGAGAAAAACATAGCAGCAGACGATGATAGATTCTCGCGCTCCATTTGCGTAGAGGGCCGTAGTTGCGGCACCAGGTCTTTGCGTAGTGATGGATGCTGCGGGTGTTTGGAGTGCGGTGGATAAGGCCGGTGTAGTCGTCCATCGGATTGAAGTAATCGTTGGGATATATGGTGATACCGGCCACCTGTTGCATGGTGCCGTCGGTGACAAGACCGTGCCGTCTGAGTATCTCGGTCACGTGAAAGACTACCGTACCGGGATACTGGTTGCCGTTGCTGTCAACGAAATCCATTGAGGCATAGCGGTCAAGTATTTCTTGCATTATGGGAAGCCCTGCGTGTGAACATAGGCCCAGGCCCGGGTTGGCGCCACATCCTGAACGTGATTTTTCCCATCCCATGAACGGGCCTTGTGCCACAATGTCGTCCATCGGGGCTATGACCTCCACATCTGTGTCGAAATATATACCCCCATGACGATGCAGGATCTCGAAACGGGCATAATCGCTGACAAATGCCCACATTCCACGCTCGGCGGCCTGGCGTGTGAAAGGGATGGCATTGATGTCGAAATTGCTTTCATTCCATACCTTTATCTCATAGCCGGGAAAGAACCGCCGCCATGACTCGATGCAGCGCTGTGCCTCGGGAGGAAGCGGTTTCCTTCCGAACCAGCAGTAGTGGATTGTCTTGGGTATCTTGGGTTTTGTCATTTACGTTTAGTTCAGTTTCTTATCTACTTCCTGACCGGGAATCTCCTGCAACAGTCTGCTTACCTCGGAACTGTCGGAGTAATCGCGGTTGAGGCAGGTGGCTGAGAGTCTGGCCCGCAGGGATTCATTCCCGATGATTCCGGCCAGCCCGGCCGCACATTCTTCGGGGTCGAGAGGGACTATGATTCCGTCCGCACCGTTCTCAAGCTGTGATCCGGAGGTTGGATAGGCTGTGATGACCACAGGTCGGCCAAGCATCTGGGCCTCGCGGACCGTGACGGAACGTCCCTCGTAGAGCGATGGCTGCACATAGAGGTCGCATCCCGCTATATAGGGATATGGATTCTCCCGTTTGCCGAGCAGGATGACATTCCCCTCCATACCTTCGTCGGTTATGGAGCGCCGGATACGGGTCTCTTCTCCGCCGTAACCGATGATGAACCACTTCAGATCCGTCCGTCCGGTGAGATTGATGACTCTCTTGAGAATCATCGGGATCAGATGGAAATTCTTGGTCATGCTGAATCTGCCGACGGAGAGTATGTTGAATGTGTCGGGATGAAACTTGGCAGGCGTGGATTCACCCGCACGACCTCTCACAATCTCAGGTGAGAGAATGTTGTTTATCCCGATTATCTTTGGACCCAGCGATGGGTGACGCTTCAGGAATGCGGCTGTGACAGCGGGTGAGATCGAGACAATCCTGTCATAGCCATCCCATACGGGAGCCTCGAGCGCGGCATTGTGGCCTATCGAGGTATAGTCGGTGTGTATCCAGCATATTTTCTTTTTTGCCTTGACTTTGCGGAGCACAATGTCGTGAGGTGCGAGGAAAGAGATGGCCATATCGTAGACCGTGTCGCTCACCGGCGGCAGATGGGGGGTGACGTAGCGGCCTATGTAGCCGAATTCGGCATCACCTGTGGGCTGTGGATTACGCCCGATGAATCTGAGATGCTCGCGGCGGGCTTTCCATCTTCCGTATGCTATCCCGAACCGGAGATGGCGGAGCGTGTCTTTTATCGGACACTCGATGAGGGTATAGTCCTTTATCTCGGGTAGAAGTCTGACTTCCGCGGGGATATAGCGCATCATCTCTCCGCGGTGGGAGTGGAGAAACAGGTCGACATCGGCCACGGAGTAGTCCCATGCGCGGAGAAGTCCGATCAGAGCGGTCTCCGCCCCTCCGATCTCGAGGTAATGCATGACTATGAGTACGCGTGGTCGGGTCACAGGAGATGGTTTATTACAGATTCGAGACTTTTGCGGTTGTGCTCCTCGGATGTGGAGGCGGACGACCGGTAGAACCGTTCCCTTGAGCCGGGGGCGCATAGAGATGTCACGGCATCGGCGATGCCGTCCGGTGTGGTCGGGCATATTATCCCCGTGTCGGTATTGACATGGGTTCGGGCCACCGGAAAATCTGTGGTGATAAGCGGCCGGCGGAACACGCGCGCTTCGTAGAGGGCTATTCCGTAGCCTTCATGACGGGACGGCTGGATGTATATGTCGCAGTATTTCATGTAGGGATACGGATTGGAGGTAGCCCCGCAGAGGGTGACCGAATCCGTCAGTCCGTATTCCCCGATCATCCGTGACAGTGTGGAGTGGAGTGATCCGCCCCCCACAAAATACCAGTGGAACGGAATGTCGCGTTCCCGGAGGAGCCGGCAAGCCTCTATGGCGATATCCTGCCCTTTCACCTGCTCAAGTCTTCCGACTGTGAGAAGTACAAGGGGAGAACCGGCCGGATAGGGGGATGTCTCACCGGCCATGGTCATGATGGAATCAATGTTGACAATGTCGTTTATCACGGTCATCTTATCCCGTAGGCCGGGCATACGGCTTAGGATCTGCCCCCGGAGAATCTCTGATACAGCCACCACTGTATCGTATCTTCCGTACACGCTCCCGAGAAGGGCCAGGGTGGTGTCGGAGCTGTGAACCTCCGCATTGATCCATGCCATCTTGCGACGGGCCCGGACCTTGGAGTCGACATAGAACGTCGGCAGCCCCTGATGCCATGCTATGGCTACATCATAGGTCTCCGGATGCATAGGTATGCCTCCGCCGAAAAGACGCCAGAAAAAATCGGGCTTACGGGCACGGTCGGGCTGCAGCCGGCAGGTCAGCGACATAAGCGCGCGCCGGATGGTGTATGCCATGCGTCCGGCAGGCCCCGGGGAGTGAGTCGGCAGCTGTCTGATTGTGACGTGGGGCGGCACAAGACACTCGAGTTTACCGCCACGGGCGGTGAGCAGAAGATCTATATCAAATTTTTCAGCAGGCAGGAGCGGAAGCAGCGTGGTGATGCTTTTCTCAGCACCTCCTATATTCAGGGAATCGACAACGAACAGAAGTCTACGCTTGGGCATTGACTTTGGATGGTATTATATTTCCGATACGGCTACGCAGATAAGAACGGAGTGCCTCACGGCCGCTGGCGGGAAGCACCCAGAGTATGGCAGCAAGCGAGAACAGGATCACGGAGAGTGTACAGACAGTGATGAGTGTGACCATGGAATGGCCGAGAAGCCTCGGCAGCGGCAGAAGAAGGAGAAATATCACCGCGTCTGTGATCATCACCGCACCCACCGGGCGCATGATGAGCGACCGTATGAACCGGCTTCCGAGATGGCGGCGCACAAGGATGATGGTGACGGTGAGGCTCACCAGCAGTCCGCACTCGAACACCACACAGGCCCATATAGGTGAGGCGCCGAGAGCCAGGACAATCCACACGAGGCAGACGGTGACGGCTCCTCCCGCACACTGCATTATGTTTATACCTTTGTTGTGGCCCATGGACTTGAGAGCTTCGGCAGGTACGAAATAGGCCATCACCAATGTGTTGACCACGAGCTGTATGGCGCAAACCTCAATGGCGAGCGGCGGGATGGTGCCGAGCCATAGCCCCATCACATACTCGAGTTCGACAAGAAGAGGCATGGCAAACATACCGTAGAGCATCATGGATAGCAGTGTGGCGTTGGTTATGGATGACTTCATCTCGTCGATGCGGTCTGCTGCATATTGCTTGACCATAGCCGGTTTGAATGCCGACACAAGGGTGAATGCCATTCCTGTCACGGCTCCCGAGAGGGTGGTTCCGATCCCTATGGCTGCATTCAGCGCCACACCGTGGAATATGTTCACCGCCATAGGATAGACGGTGTCTTTTAGCGTGCGGCTCATTGACCCGAAAAGCTCCCAGAACGAGAACTTTATCATTGGGCGCAGCTGCTCGCGGGAGAACACAGCCCTGAAACGCGCTTCGGGAAACCGGCGGATGCAGTAAAACCGGAGGATGAGAGTCGTGGCGAGGCTCAAAGCTGTCATCAGCGCCGTGTATAATATAAGGTGGTCATAGCCCGACTCCCTGACAAATAGCAGGATTACGAGCTTGGCGAGAGTGCCGGAGATATTGCATACCGAAGTGACTCCAAACTTTTCCCGTGCCATGAGCACAGCTGTGTATGGAGCCTGAGGCAGTGTGATGAGCGAACTGACGGCAGAGGCGTGTATGATGAACTCCGCAGCTCCCATACGTCCGGCGGGCACGTTGAGCTTGTGATGTAGTATCCACATTCCGGCAGTCTCGGCTACGACCGCCATCACGAGGGCCAGACCGCTGAACAGTATCAGGGCTGTGCAGAAGGTGAGATTCGTGCGGACGGCGTCACCCCTACCGAGTTCGTAAGCGATGAAGCGCGAGGTGGAGGTGGAGAGCACGGCCACAATGAATCCGAAGAGAGCGATGCCGCTTCCGGCCACTGCCTGCAGGCCGTAGTCGTCCACACCGAGAGCATCGAGCATTATGCCTACGGTGAAGAACCCCACCACCATATTGATCACGGTGTGGGCGTAGAGAAAAGTGGCGTTGCGGGCTATTCTCAGGTTTCCGGCCATTGGCGGAGAGTAGTCAGAGTGTGATTGTGTCAGGCTTGGGCTTTGCGGGGAGTTTCGGCTTCCTCTTCGGAATCATCGCCGTAGCCATAGCTGCCGTAATGACCGTAGTGGTAGCCGTAGCGGTGATAGCCGTAACGGCTGTAACCGTAGTGGGTAAACTCCTGACGTGTGCCGTTGAGGATTATTGAGAGGTTGGGGAAACGGCGCTCCTCATACCATTTTTCGATGTCGGCGAGGAACGAGCGGTCCATGAGGTGGGCGCGCACGACGAAGAGCGTCATCTCGGCGTGGCGGCTGATGATGGCGGCGTCGGCCACGATCTCCACAGGCGGACAGTCTATGAAAATGTAGTCATATTCCTCCTTGAGTTTCTCGATCATGGAGCTGAAACGCTGTGTGAAGAGCAGCTCGGTGGGGTTGGGGGGAATGGTGCCGCAGGGGAGCACGTCAAGATCACCCAGTTTGCTGATCACCTCGTGGTAGTCGTTGACCTGGCCGGAGAGATAGTTGGAGACACCCATCTCCGGAGAATCGACATATTTCGAGAGTGATCCGCGGCGCATATCAAGGTCGATGGCCATGACTTTCTTCCCTTTCACTGCCAGAGCGGTCGAGAGATTGGCGGTGATGAATGTCTTGCCCGAGCCGGGATTCATGGAGGTCATCATCACCACATGGTGTCCTCCCTCGAAGCCGAGGATAAACTCAAGATTGGTGCGTACAACACGGAAAGCCTCGTTCATGATGTTCTTGCTGCGTGGCTTGACAAGTAGTTGATTGTCCGTCACCTCCCGGGCCACTTTACGTGACTTCTTGCCATTTTTGCTCACCATTGCCAGAGGTATCTCTCCCACGAACGGGGCGTGGAGCGACTCGAGATCCTTGCGCCCGCGCACGGCTGTGTTGAAATTCTCTATCAGCAGAAGTATGCCGGCGGGGATGAGAAGTCCGAGTACCACAGCGGTCACGATCACCATAAGATGATTGGGAAGCACGGGATGCGGATCGGAGCGCGGGTGCTCGATGAGGCGGGTATTGTAGGCAGTGAATGCCTGCGAGAGCTCATTCTCCTCGCGTTTCTGCAGCAGGAAGAGATAGAGCGACTCCTTCACCTTCTGCTGTCGCTCGAACGAGAGAAGGTATTTGGCCTGTTGAGGATTGGAGGCTACTCGTCCCGAAGCCTGAGCCTGGACACTGCGCACAGACTGGCGCTGTGTATTGAGCATGGCAAGCTCGTTGTCGAGCGAGGCGAGGATGGATGATTTCATAGTCTGGAGCTTCTGGTCTATATCCATCACGAGAGGATTCTGTGACGAGGAGACTGCCAGATGGTTGTTGCGCTGGAGAAGCAGGGAGTTGTAGGCGGCTATCTGTGCCTCGATACCGGGATTGTCAATTCCTGAGTTGGCCGGGAGCTGTTCCTTGTCATGTATTCCGTCGGTGAGGTAGTTGCGCACATATTTGGTCATGGCCACGCGGTTGTCTATCTCCCTCCCTTGCTCCTGCGAGACATTCATGGTGTTGAGCGCCATGGAGCCAACGGTGGCCACATCGGGCATGAGGTTGGAGCTCTTGTAGTTGGAGATGTTGGTCTCCACGTTGCCGAGCTCACCCTCGATGATGGCCAGACGGTCCTTGATGAAATCGGTGGTAGAAGTGGTGATCTGGTTGCGGTCACGCACCCAGTTCTCGTTGTAGACTGCCACAAGTGTCGAGAGAATGTCCTCTCCACGGGTACGGGAGAGATCCTCGATGGACAGGTCGATGATCGAGGCTTTCGAATCGCGCTGCGCGGCGTGGATGCGTTGCGTGTAGTCGCTGAGGGTCTCACGCATGGAGCGGTGCACGACCTTAAGGTCGTCGCGCATCCCGGCCACATAGGTTGGCGATGGCTTCACGGACATCACTCCGAGGGGGGTCTTTACGGTTTTGCCGAGCTTGAATGAATATGTGCCGCTTACCGGCTGTCTGTTGATGATGATATCAGAGACCAATACCGTGCTGTCGGCCCGGAGCTCGAGATTGAATCCCGCGATATCGGTCTCCCCGATGTCAGGAAGCTCGATTTTCACCGGCAGGTCGATACCATAGGCCAATACATCGTGGAACGCTCCTGAATGATAGCATTCTATGGCGAGTCCCAGGCGCTTTATGACCTCAGATGTCACCGCCACGGTTTTCATCGACATGAGTTCGTTGGTGATGTTGACGGTGTTACCTTTCAGACCAAGCTGCTGGATGGCTTCCTCCGAAAGACCGTTCTTTTCGTCGTTCTTGATCATTATCGAGGCCGTGGCGCGGTAGATGTTGGGAGTGATCTGCAGATAGTAGTAAGCGCAGGTTATCGCCACGATAAGCGATCCCACGAACCACTTCCATTTGCCCGCGAAGAGGAAGAAGGCGTCCTTGATGCGGACAAATCCCTCGTTCTGCTGTTTCTTGGGCACCTGTGTATTAATTACCACACTGTTCCGCAGCATGGTGTTATCGTCGAGATTTCTTTGCATTATGTGTCTTGTCAGGTATGTTTTCAGTTTATTTTGTAACGAGCACGGCAATTGTTGTGCCCAGGGATAGCACCGAAGCCCAGAAACCGAGGGTCATGTAGTTTGAGCCGTTGGCGGTGGATGTGTTGGCCTTCACCTGGTTTGGTTCCACATAGATCATATCGTTCTGCCGTATGTAGAATGCGGGCGATGCATATACCGCATCGGTGTTTGTGAGATCCACCCGGTAGGGCACCTGTTTGTCATCTTCCGTGCGGAGCACGAGCACATTCGTGCGTTTGCCCGATATGGCCAGATCGCCTGAGATAGAGAGAGCCTCGAGTATATTCAGTTTGTCGTCAGGGAAATTGTGGCGTCCGACTCCTGATTCTCCGATCACGTAGAATGCCATGTCGGGACAGCTGACGGTGACTATCGGGTCGCGCAGAAGATTGCCGGAGAGCAGGCGGTATTTCACGAGCTGTGCCACCTCCATGCGTGTGAGTCCCTCCACTCTGAGCTGTCCGAGGATGGGCATATCAATATTGCCGTTCTTGTCGACGGTATAGGCCGCGTCCTTGACGGTCACACCCCCGTTGCCTGTTGTTATACGGCTGAGGTTGAACATCTCGGCCAGTTCTTTGTCGCGGCTGTGTATCTCGATGAGAAGACGGTCGGTCGGACGCAGGCGCAGCTCGCCGTCGGTCTGTATCTTGAGCTTGGAGTCGGCGGGCAGGTCCTGCATATATACGATGTCGCGAGCCGGACCACACGATGTGGCCAGCGCTCCGGCGAGTCCGATGACCGCTATGGCCATATTGCGGATGCCATGAAGAAATGTTTTCATGTATGAAGGGAAATTGTGTTTATTGAGGTTTGTCATGTGAGTTTCTTGAGAAAAGCCATGGGGATGTAGCTTGTGGCCACAGCACAGAGCCCCTTGATGGACACCACAAGGCGGTGGTTGCCCCTGATACGGGCTATGTGGCCTTCGGAACCGGTGAATGGTCCGTCGGTCACTCTCACCCTGTCGCCGAGATGATATCCCGGTGAATCGTCGCCGAGATATTCCACGCCGAGTTTTCCGCCCGATGTGACCAGCATGAAGATATCCATCTCCCTGTCAGGGATAGCCACGGGAATCTGCCTCCGTTCCTCGCGCCGGCTGTAGACCATCGCGCGTCCTTCGGTGAGAGGGAGCAGCCTGCGGAGTTCGTCGGCGGTGGCGCGGAAAAAGAGCAGCGATCCTATGAGCTGGCGCTCCACGCGGCGGGTCACTCCGTCACGGGTCTCTGTCCGTTCTGTCATGGGGATATAGGTGGTCAGCCCGTGGTCTGTCAGCAGATCGCGGAGCGGGAACACTTTGTTGTAGAACACCTTCATGGCATACCAGCACCGGGTGTCGGCTGTGTCGGTCATGGTCTGTAGGTCTCGGCAGATGATTATAGTCAGTGGTTAGCGTCGCGTCAGGGCATACCTTCCATTCCCCTCACCCGCGCGTTCAGGCGGTGGTGAAGGCGCTTGAGGCCAGTCCGTCTATTCCAAAAAAGGAGGTTGTTTGTCAGCTCTGTAATTTTTTGAAACTTCGGATCGCTGCGCCGTCCCCGGATCCGGCGGACAGCGGTTGCAGTGACCTCGAAATCTCGGCACGTGTCATTACGCTTTAGGTTTCGTAGATGCAAAGTTACAAAAAAAGCCCCATAAAAGGAGCTTTTTACGGGGCTAATTTTAGATTATAAAGACGCTTTCAGCTGTTTTTGGTGAAAAAATCTTATGCTTCACCGTTGAGGATGAGAGCCGCCTGTTTGAGCAGGTTGATTTTCGACCATTGTGACTCGTAGTTGAGCCCCTGACGCTCGCGGTCGCGTACCTTGAAGCCGCAGGTGGGGCTGAGCGAGATGAGGCTGAGAGGAACGTGGCGCATGGCGACGCGTACACAGTCGACTATGTCGTCCACGTTCTCGAGACCGGGCACAGATCCGTCGACCAGACCGAGTATGGCGCGCTTCCCTTCGGGGAGCAGGCTGAGGATGTCAAGTTGGGCGGGACTGTTGATGTCAAACGGAAGGAGGAACGAGTTGGCGTCGACCTCAGTGAGCATTTCCTTGAGACGTGTCTGTTCCCTTTCATCATTCCAGCGGGGTATTTTTGTCTCGTCGGCGGCGATGCTGAGAGTGACTTCCAGATCGGAGGGACGGCCATTGAGGGTGAGGTTGAGCACCTTGATGAGGTCGCTGGTGATCTGGTCGGGGTCGAGACCTCCGAGCAGCAGTGTGCGCTCCACGTAAGGGTCGCTCAGACGTCCCCACATCGAGCTGTCGAACTGCACATGGCGGCAACCGCGGCGGTACAGTTCGTCGAGGGTGCCACGATAGGCCTCGGCTATGTCGTCGAATATGGTCTCCGGAGAGGGATAGACTTTAGAGAGGTCGCCGTTTGAGAGGAGGAGCAGACGCACATAAAGCTCTCCCGGCGAGGGCATGGTCTGCCTCACTTCGGCGCGTCCCTTGGCTATCTCGAGCAGATGGCTGAATTTATCGAAAAACGGATGTTCGGGATTGTAGGCCACTCTGCCTGTGAAATGCAGCAGATCGCGGCGGGTAGGTTCGTCCTGATAGATATGGCCTGTGTCGATGCGGTTGCGTTCGATTCCGTCGAGACCTTCCCAGAAATCGCGGTCCCATGACTTGCGGCGCATCTCGCCGTCGGTCACGATGGTGAGGCCTTCGGCTATCTCGCGGTCGATAAGGCGGTCGATCACCTCATCCTCTATACGGGCGAACTCTTCGGGTGAGATCTCGCCACGTTTTTTCTGCTCGATGGCGTGTTCAAGTTCTTCGGGAGGGAGGAAACTGCCCACGATACCTACGCGGGGTGACTGTGGATTACTTGAATTCATTGATTAAGTGGTTGGTTTTGTTAACTTCTCACTTCTGCGCTGCAAAATTACTTAAATTCAACGGGGTGGAGGATGGATGTGTTGTTAAAATTCCTTAACCGGGGTGTGCCGGCCACCATCGTCTTACACATTGAACTCGTTGAACTTCATTGTGATGGCATCGAACGTGAGCAGCCTGTCGGTGAGCGGATCGCCGGCGCCGGTGATGAGTTTCACAGCCTCTGTGGCCTGAAGGGAACCTATCACACCTACCACGGTGTTGAGCACTCCGGCCACCGAGCAAGGCTCATCGGCCTCCGCTTCGGAGTCGTCGAATATGTCGCGGTAGGCGGCTGTGCCGGGTTTGTGGGTGAATACCTGTCCGCCGAACCGCCTGACAGCACCGAACACGTAGGGCTTGGCCTCGTCGCGGCAGGTGTCGGCTATGAGAAGACGGGTGGTGAGATTGTCAGTGCAGTCCATGGTCAGATCATGCTCGCCTATCAATTCGCCGGCATTGGCCGGAGTGAGCGGCATCTCGAGTGGTACCACGGTGATTCCGGGGTTGATGGCGAGCATTTTCTCCCGTGCCGAGACCGCTTTGGGGCGTCCGAGGTCGGCTGTGGTGTGGATGATCTGGCGCTGCAGATTGCTCAGGCTCACGGTGTCGGGGTCGACTATGGTTATGCGTCCCACACCGGCCGCGGCCAGATAGAGGGCTACGGGTGAACCCAGTCCGCCGGCCCCGACTATCAGCACTTTAGCCTCGGAGAGCCTTTTCTGTCCGGACAGGTCGATCTCGCAGAGATTGATGTGTCCGCGGTAGCGGACATCGTTGTTGTCAGAATTCATATCCGGCCTCCTTGATCATTTGTTTGTCCTCCTCGATCTTGGCTCCGATAGTGGTGAGCAGATCGCCCATTATCGCGCCGTTCACCGCTGTCCGGAGCGCTGTGAGCTGTGCGTCGTGCGGTATGCGGTCTCTTCCTCCGGCAAATCTCAGCACCGCGCGGGGATGGACCATGCGGAATATGGCCACCGTGCGGAGTATCTCGTCGCCCGATAGCGGCGGCTGATTGCCGAGAGGTGTGCCGGGAATGGGGTGGAGTATGTTGATGGGGATACTCACCGGGGAGATCTCCCTGAGAGAGAGGGCGAACTCCACACGCTGCTCCATGGTCTCGCCCATACCTATTATTCCTCCCGAACATATTTCCAGTCCGGCCTCGCGGGCGGCCCTGATGGTGGCCTTCTTGTCGGCGAGGGTGTGGGTGGAGCATAGGGTGGGGAAGTGAGACGGGGCAGTCTCGAGATTGCAGTGGTAGCGTTCCACTCCCGCCTCGCGAAGTCTGACAAGAGCCTCGGAAGTGAGAAGCCCGAGCGACGCACACAGTCCCATGCCGCCGCGCGAGTGCAGTTCGGCAATGTATTCACACACTTTGTCGAGAGCCTTTCCGGTCAGGGAGCGTCCGCTCGTGACCAGTGAGAAGCGTCCGATTCCGGCCTCGCGGTTCATCTCCCCCATTTTCATGCATAGCTCCCGGTCGACAAGCGGATATGTCTCGGCCCCGGTGGCATAGCGGACCGACTGCGCGCACCATTTGCAGTCCTCCGGGCAGAGGCCCGAACGGGCGTTGATGATGGAGCATGAGTCGAATTTACGGCTACCGAAGCGGGCCGTCACCTCGGCCGCGGCCTCAAGCAGAGGTTCGAGCGGGCAGGCTTCGCTGTCGGCCAGCCACAGTGCCTCCTCCGGAGTGATCTCACTTCCGGAAAGCACCTTTTCCTTTATATCTGAAATGTTCATGACGCTGCAAAATTACACATTTTTTACTTCATGCCAATGTGACAAAGCGGCGTTACCGCACCTTTTGCCCCCTGCGGCGGGTGTAACTTTGCGGTATAATCACAAAAACAGACTATACAATGAAAACTACCCTCACCCGCACGGAGATGCTTGACCGCTGGCGGCTCCACCGTGGCTTCGACATCCCTCATTTCAATGCCGGTGCATCGCGCACCGACGGCATCGACCTTGATTCAATCCTCGCCGCCGAGATGGACGAGTGGTATGCCAATCTGCTTCACACGGCTCCCGTGCGCCATCTCGCACCGGTAGATATTGCGTCTTCCATGGCCTCTGCTGCCGGGGAGGGCGGAGTGATGCGTCTCAATCTCAGTCTTTCCACGGTCAGGGTCGCCGCTGTGCGCCTGTCGTCGTGGCGGCGCGCGGCCACTGTGGTCACAGATCCGTCATGCCGCGTTGCCCAGAACCAGTTCCATCCGTTCACCCGGGCTTCGGCCCATGATCCGGTGGCTGTGTTCGATCCTGTGGGGAAGACTCTCGACCTCTATCCGTGTCATTCCCGTTCCGACCGTATCGTGACCCTCTCGGTGGTGGAGTTCCACCCCGATGAATTCTCTTTTGATTCCTCCGCACTGTCACTCATCTGAAAAAACTATGAAACACACCATGACCCCTTATGATTTCGCCCGCAACACATGGCTCCGGATGGAGCAGCTCCGCTCATGCCGCGAGCGGCTGAAGCGTTTCACATACGGCCGGCAGTGGGACGATACTGTGATCGACCCCGACGGCAACATATTCACCGAGGCCGAGCTCGCGCGCCGTGCAGGGCGACGGCCCCTCACCAACAATCTGCTCCGTTCGCTGGTGAAGAGTGTGGTGGGACGTTTCCGCCACAATGTGCAGTCAGAGACGCTTTCCGCGGAGCTTGCGGAGATCCACTCGCTCAATTCGCTGTCTGAGCTCGACGCCCGTCTGCTCGAGGAGTTCCTCATCTCCGGCTGTGCCATCCAGCGAGTGGCTGTCGAGAACCGCCCGGACGGCCATCACCTGTGGGTGGATAATGTGGCTCCCACGCGCTTTTTCTGCAACCGTTTTCTCGATCCGAGAGGGTCCGACATACGTCTCGTCGGTATGCTCCACGATATGTCGGCCCAGGAACTGAGGATGCGCTTCTCCCACGGCTCCCACCGCCGTGCCCTCGAGCTGGACAGGATGTTTGCCGGGGCGTCCGGGCTCAGACCCGAGTGTTCGATCGCATCGGTCAATCCTGACCCCGATGCGGTGGCATGGGGCCGGCCATCAGACCCTTCGCTCTTCCGGGTGGTGGAGGTGTGGACCTTCGAGCACGTGCGGCATCATGGACCGTGCTGGTACAGCCGTTTCTATGCCCCGGACGGGACGGTGATCGACGAGACCCGCTCCCCGTGGGCCCATCGCTCCCATCCGTTCGTGGTGAAATTCTATCCACTCACCGATGGCGAGGTCCATCCCTTCATAGAGGATGTGATAGACCAGCAGATGCACATCAACCGTCTCATCACCACCATCGACCACATTCTCAGCAACAGTGCGAAGGGTGTGCTCCTGTTTCCCACCGACGCCCTTCCTGCCGGAGTCTCCATCAGCGAGGCCACCAGGCTTTGGAACCGTCCCGCGGCTGTGATTCCCGTCAATCCCAAGGCCAGGTCTATGCCGAAGGAGATCACCACGTCAGGGCGCAGCGAGGGGGCGTCGGCTCTTCTCGACATAGAGTTCCAGCTGTTCCAGCAGATCTCGGGGGTGTCGGGTGCTCTTCAGGGACAGACCCCGGCAGGCAATGTGTCGGCCTCGCTCTATGAGAGCCAGACCAACAATGCGGTTGTGGCCATGATGGATATCTACTCCACCTTCAATTCATTCCGCTCCGCCCGCGATGCCAAGGCCCTCGGATGCACACGGAATTCTGATTAACTAATATTAACAATGATGTACACTGTTATCGCCCGCGTCGAATTGTAAATTTGCCAACACATACTTGATTTATTAACAACAAAACCAACAACGAACAATCCATGCTTTCTCTTATCGAAACCCGCAACCGCCACTTTCTCGAAGCCTGCCGCGAGCTTATGCGCACTCTGCCTCCCGGCCGGGAAATCAATTTGAACTTCCTGGCCGAGAAGGCGGCCACATCACCCGCGCCCCACTACTATTGCACGTTTACTTATGCCTTGCGCATGATCCGTCTGCTCCGCCACGGGCGTCTGGAGCTCCGCAACGACCGTCGGCGCCAACTGTGGGAGGAGCTCAACATCAAGACCGCCATCGTCGAGGCCCGGCGCCGGTGCAAGCTTCCCGAGGCTCTGGCCAACGTGCTGGCCACCCATTCGGCCTCACAGTTCTTCATAGCCCCTGCCACAGCCATCCGTCTCGTACAGCGTCTACGGGCCCGCGCCTGACACAAAACTCACGCAAACACACACCGATCCATCACCATGACTTATTCATTATCCACTTCAGTCATCATCGACATCATACGGTCAACGGCCGCTTTCCAGATCATGTCGGCTCCCGACGACCGCAAGCCCCTGTTCGCTTCGCTGATGAGGGACGAGGTGCGCGGCCAGTTGAAAATAATGGTCAAGAACGCATTTGCCGAGACGGTGCTCCGGCTGCTCCCCCATGTGTCAGGCTGTACTCTCGACGGCGAGAGCGCCGACGAAGATCCCGGAAGTCAGGATACGCTCGACACTTCCGACATGATCCTCCGTGTCACCCTACCTCCACCCTGTGGAGGACGCGACTATGCCGGCGCCGCCGTGAGGAGGCAGCTCGAGCAGACAGTGGTGCTCCAGGCCATGAGGCTGTGGGCACTCGCCGGAGGTGACCATGTGGCGGCCGAGGCTTATTCGACCCTCGCTTCCTCGGCGCTCGACACATTGCTCTGCTCGCTCGCCACCTCTCCGCGTCCGTTCCTGAGATGAGCCGGGATATGGGGCGGAGGGTGAAAAACCGCCGCCCCATACCTGTAGTTTAGAAAATAATTTCGTAACTTTGCACCCTCAAAAATCCACTGACTATGACTGCTGAAAGGATCGGCATCGCCGTCTATTGCGCGTCGTCATCACGCGTAGATCAGAAATATCTCTCCGCTGCCCGGGAAATGGGTCGCCTCATCGCGGTCACGGGCCACGAGCTCGTGTGTGGCGGTGGCGTGATGGGTCTCATGGCCGCCGCCATCGAAGGGGCTGCCGATGCCGGAGGCCGTGCCGTCGGTGTGCTCCCGACATTCATGATAGAGCGCGGGTGGGCACATCCGCGTCTGACCGAGATGATCGCCACCCCCACCATGCACATCCGCAAGCAGACCATGGCCGAGCGGTCGTGTGCCGTCGTGGCTCTCCCCGGTGGTATCGGCACACTTGACGAACTCTGTGAACTCATGACCTGGCATCAGCTCGGACTTTTCACCGGTCCGGTGGTGATAGTGAATACCGATGGATTCTATGACCCCTTCATCGCCATGCTCGAACGCATGAGGCAGGAAGGTTTCATGCGTGGCGATATGATTCCCGCCACCGTGGTGGCCACCCCCGCCGAGGCGATGGCGGTGATAGACTCCGCAAAGTGAATCTGAAACCTCAAAAAAATTCCAATCAGACAACAGAATGCCGCAACTCTCCGACTCAATAGCCTCTCCGTTCCGCCACAGTTTCTGCACAGAGCAGGATGCCGTGTCGCCCGTGTCGGAACACACATGGTTTTCCCGGGGGCAGGTGGCATATACGCAAGGGCATGAGCCGGGCGAGAAGGCCTCGCTTCCGGGCTATGATTCGGGGGTGTTGTGTCTGCTTCTGGGGATGTTCCTGCTGCTGGCCTACAACTTCCGCCACTATTCCACGTTTCTCAAGAACTTCGCCACCGACCTCTTCTCGATACGCCGGCGCGAGGATTCGTTTGATGTGCGCACCGCCTCCGAGACCGGAGTGCAGCTCTCGCTGATGTTCATGGCCTGTCTGTCGGAGGGGATCATTGTCAATTCGGCCCTCGGTGTGGCCGGAGCGTCATCCGGACCGGGAGTGTTTGTCGTGATAAGCGCGCTCACACTCGCCGCCATCCTGTATTATCTCTGGCAGCTCGGGACCTATTATGTGGTGGGCTATGTGTTTGCCGACCGCGTGGCCGCCCGGTTGTGGATGAAAGGTTTCAATGCCTCCCAGGCGCTTCTGGCCATGCTGCTCGTTGTGCCGGCCCTCGTGGTGCTTTTCAATCCGGTGGCGGCTCCGGTGGTGGTCATTTGCGGTCTGAGTTGCTATTTTTTGACCCGAATAGTGTTTATCTGCAAGGGTTTTAGGCTTTTTTACGATAATTTTGGCTCGTTAATCTATTTTATTTTGTACCTTTGCAGTCTTGAAATTGTACCTATAGTTTTGCTCTATAGAACAATACTGTTCATGCAGACTCTATTGACTAAATTCTTCTGACACATCTTCCATCCACTGTACTTAGTTTCGCGTCAAGCGGCGATGTCAGTGTAATCCATAAAATGACCATCAAGTGAAAGTCAAGAAAGTATTGGTGTCCCAGCCCCGTCCGGAATCCGGCAAGTCTCCCTATTATGATATTGCCGACAGATATGGCGTAGAGGTAGTACTCCGTCCGTTCATCAAGGTAGAGGGTCTCTCCGCCAAGGAATTCCGCCAGTCCAAAATAGCCATCAACGACTTTACGGCCATCATCTTCACGGCCCGCACGGCTATCGACCATTTCTTCCGTCTCTGCGAGGAGATGCGTGTCACCATTCCCGACACGATGAAATATTTCTGCACCACGGAGTCGATCGCGCTCTATCTTCAGAAATATATCGTCTACCGCAAGCGCAAGATCTTCCATGGCGAGACCGGCAAGCTCGACGGGCTTCTCCCGGCACTCATAAAGCACAAGAAGGAGAAATTCCTCTGGGTGGTGAGCGATGTCCACAAGGAAGATTCGGG
Source organism: uncultured Duncaniella sp. (assembly GCA_910587165.1). Taxonomy (GTDB): domain Bacteria; phylum Bacteroidota; class Bacteroidia; order Bacteroidales; family Muribaculaceae; genus Duncaniella. The sequence continues at coordinate 23,735 of CAJUKP010000001.1, read as the reverse complement.
TGTGCTCGACAAGAACGGCATCAACTACACAAAGGCAGTCATGTATCGCACTGTCAGCAACGATTTCGGTCCGGATGAGCCGTTTGACTATGATATGCTCGTGTTCTTCAGCCCGTCGGGCATCCAGTCGCTTCTCAAGAACTTCCCCGATTTCAACCAGGGCGACATCAAGATAGCCTGCTTCGGCTCCACCACAGCCCAGGCTGCCCGCGATGCAGGGCTGCGTCTCGACATCGAGGCTCCGTCGCCCACAGCGCCATCCATGACCGGCGCTCTCGAGAACTATCTCAAGGCCGAGGCCGACTCACAGGCTTCCTGATCCAAACCACACATCTGGAGCTATCCCGGCATGAATTGTCAGCAAGACTATCCATTGCCGGAATAGCTCCTCTTCATCATAAACCATAATGCCCCGTCTTTACAAAATAGAGAAGCTCTGCAGCGAGACAGCCATCGAGAAGCTGTTCCGCCACGACAGTGACGGGGTGAAGTCCGCACTCTGCTACCCTTTGCGCGCGACGTGGGGCCTGAATACATCCAGGGCAGCCTCATGTCCGCAATTTCTCGTCTCGATACCCAAGAAGCGTCTGCGCCATGCCGTGGACAGGGTGAGGATGAGAAGGGTGGTGCGCGAGGCCTACAGACTCAACCGTCAGATCATCCCGGCCGACCTTCCGGTGGACATCGCTTTCATCTATGTGGCCTCCGAGAGGTTGCCTTACTCGCGTGTCGAGGCCGCTCTGCGCAAGCTTCTCAATAAAGTCAATGCTTAGCCGGTTGCTCATTCTCCCCATCAGGTTCTACCGCTGCTGCATCTCCCCGATGCTCCCGCCGTCGTGCCGTTTCACCCCCACCTGCAGCCAGTATGCCATCGAGGCCATCACGAAGCACGGCCCGCTGAAGGGGACATGGCTGGCCGTGAAGCGGATATGCCGTTGCCATCCCTGGGGTGGCTCGGGCTACGATCCTGTCCCTTGAATCGGAAATGATAGACAATCACTCACACACTGCCCGTCCGGATGCCGTGGTCAATCTCGATCCCTCGTCGATGGAGATTCGCGACCTCAGGCTGAGGAGGGGTTGTCTGTATTCGGTGGGGATACATCCGTGGAATGTGGGGATAGCCACCGCTGCCGATATGAGGTGGGTGAGGGCTCTCGCTGCCGATCCGCGCGTCGTGGCCATAGGTGAGACCGGACTCGACCTCGCACACATCAGCTACGGATGGGTGTGGAAGGAAGACCGCTGGGAAGTGGAGCAGGTGGCTCCCAACCTCGATTCGCAGATGGCCATGCTGGATTACCATATATTCCTCAGCGAGCATCTGCACAAGCCGCTGATACTGCACATAGTCAAGCGTTATCCGGAGATAATAAAGCTGAAGAACAAGCTGAAGCCCGTGCAGCCGTGGGTGATCCACGGTTTCAGGGGAAAGCCCGGACTGGCACAGGATCTGCTTAAATTCGGGTTCTATCTGAGCTATGGCGAGAAGTTCAATCCCCTCTCGGTGGCTGTGACCCCGCCGTCGAGGCTGCTTGTCGAGACCGACGATTCGTCAATCCCCGTCAGCCGTGTGGCCGAGGCTCTCGGAGTGCGTCCCCGCATCACCATCCCTGCTCTCTGTGCCGCATCTCAGCGCGTTGCGCAGAAGTCCTGACAGCTTGGTGCGCTTTATGGCCGAGTGGCTGAACAGGCGTGAGAATTCCTCCTGGCGCATACCCCTGACATCCTCGAGACTCAGTGAAATGACCTCGCCGCGTGGCGTGAAAATGTCTGATTCGCGCGCGCCTCTGTTGTGGGGGCATACCTCTTGGCAGATGTCGCAGCCGTAGACCCTTCCGCCGAGGTGAGGAATATCCTCCCCTCTGTACTCAATGCTCAGATATGAGCGGCATTTCCGTGCGTCCATCCCTCCCCGGCCGTCGAGGGCCTTGCCTGGACAGGCCGAGAGGCATCTGCCGCAATTCCCGCATCCGGAAACCGCGAGGGGGGAGTCAGGTTCGAGCTCAAGGGTGGTGAGGATCTCGCCGAGCACTACCCACGACCCTGTTCCGGGCACTATGAGGAGGCCGTTGAGTCCGGTGAATCCCACTCCGGCCCTGACGGCCCAGTAGCGTTCGCGGAGGGGGGCGGTGTCTACCGTCACCCTGTGTTCGCCGGGAAGCATCGCGGCCACTTCCGAGAGGCGTTCTCTCACCTCCTCATGATAGTCGCGGCCCAGGGCATAGCGCGCCCAGTGCAGGGATCCGTTGTCGCGATGATAGTAGTTGAATGCGGCCACGATTATGCTCCGCGCTCCGGGGAGCAGGAGTGCGGGATCGCGCCTCACATCCTGATATCTGGCGAGATATTCCATCGCGCCGTGTTTTCCGGATGCGATCCATCCGGTACACAGCTTCTCCTCATCGGGCGAGACCGGAGATACTGAGGCGATGCCGCAGGCACAGGCCCCGGCGCCGGTAACGAGACGTTTGATTTCGGCGGAGTCCATCACATCGGCAGCGGTGCGAATTCATAGCCGTTGTCCTTGAGCCAGCGGATGGCGAGGGGGAGGGCGTAGCGCATATTGGCGTGGGCCTTGCGGGAGTCGTGGAACACGATTATGCTCCCGTTGCGTGCATAGCGTTTCACATTGTTGAGCACCCGCTCTCCGTTCACTCTCTTTGAGTAGTCGCGGGTGACGATGTCATACATTATTATGTTGTAGTGGCGTCTGATGAGTCTGGCTTGCCCGGGCCATACGATGCCGTGGGGCGGACGGAAGAGGGTGGAGTCGATCAGCTCGCCTGCTTCCTTTATGTCGCGGAAATATTTGTGGTTGCGTTCCTTCAGGCCCTGGAGGTGGTGCATGGTGTGATTGCCCACGGAGTGGCCGCGGCGTCTCACTTCCTCCAGCAGCTCGGGATGCCGCCTCACATTGTCGCCCACCATGAAAAATGTGGCTTTCACGTTCTCACGGTCCAGCAGGTCGAGCACCCAGGGGGTCTCCTCGGGCACCGGGCCGTCATCGAACGTGAGATATACCGTCTTGCTGCCGCGTCTCTTGTGTCGCCAGATGGCTTCGGGGAACAGGGCGCGGTAGATGAGCGGAGGCCGTTCGATGAGGCGGTCGGGCTTCAGCTTGTTCCAGATTTTATGCAGGCGTTGTTTCATTCAGGCAGTTCGGGCTCCTCGTCATATTTCTGGAAGAGGAAGTCGTTGTAGGGGAAACGTGTGAGGTGTATCTCCTTGGCGCGCTCATAGATCATCTGCTTGAGCTCGTCGATGTTGCGTCCGGTCTTGGCCGAGATGAACACGCAGTCGTGGGGGAGGCGAGACATCCACATCTGCCTGAGTTCCTCGAGGGGGATGTTCTCGCGTGTGCGCGGGGTCAGGTCGTTCTCGTCCTTGGGAGTGTGGGTGAAGGCGTCGATCTTGTTGAACACCATGATCATCGGCTTGTCTACGTTGCCGCACACTTCGCGGAGGGTCTTGTCGACCACCTCGATCTGTTCCTCGAAGTAGGGGTGGGATATGTCCACAACATGGAGCAGCAGGTCGGCTTCACGGACCTCATCGAGTGTTGACTTGAACGAGTCGACCAGATGGGTGGGGAGCTTGCGGATGAAACCTACGGTGTCGGTGAGCAGGAAGGGGAGATTGTCGATTATCACCTTGCGCACGGTGGTGTCAAGGGTGGCGAACAGTTTGTTCTCGGCAAATACGTCGCTCTTGCTCAGGACGTTCATGAGAGTCGATTTGCCGGCGTTGGTATAGCCCACGAGTGCCACGCGTGTGAGTTTGCCGCGGTTCTTGCGCTGTACGGTCTTCTGCTTGTCGATGTTGCGCAGTTCCTCCTTGAGCAGCGAGATCTTGTTGAGGATTATGCGTCGGTCGGTCTCGATCTGTGTCTCGCCGGGACCGCGCATACCGATACCGCCCCTCTGGCGCTCGAGGTGAGTCCACATTCGGGTGAGCCTGGGGAGCAGATACTGGTACTGTGCGAGCTCCACCTGAGTCTTGGCGTTGGCGGTGCGCGCGCGTTTGGCGAAGATGTCGAGGATGAGACTTGTGCGGTCGAGTATCTTCACCTTCAGTTCCCGCTCGATGTTGACCACCTGTTTTGAGGTGAGGTCGTCGTCGAATATGGCCATTCCTATGTCGTTGTCCTCGATATAGGTCCTGATCTCCTCGAGCTTGCCTTTCCCGACGTATGTGCGGGGGTTGGGATACGGGAGTTTCTGGAGAAATGTCTTCACGGTCTCGGCTCCGGCGGTATCTGCCAGAAATGCCAGTTCGTCGAGATATTCCTTGGCTTTCGTCTCGTTCTGCTGCTCGCTGATGAGCCCCACGAGCACGGCGCGCTCGGTCACTTCCTCGTTGAGTATATGGTCAATCATAGATGATTCTTATTTTTTCACAAAGATAAATAAAAATGACGCATAATCCACAATATATCGCGGATTATGCGTCAGTCCGGTCGTAAATTTCTATTCGATGTAGCCGAATGACTTGAGTTTGTTCTCGCGGTTTCGCCAGTTGGGCTCGACTTTGACGAACAGTTCGAGGAATACGTTCTTGCCGAAGAATTTCTCGATATCCTTACGGGCCTCGGTACCCACTTTCTTGATCTTGGATCCCTGGTGTCCGATGATGATGCCTTTCTGTGTGTCGCGCTCCACGTATATCACGGCCATGATGTGGATCGAGTTTTCCTTTTCCTCGAATTTCTCGACGATCACCTCCACGGCGTATGGTATCTCCTTGTCGTAGTTGAGCAGGATCTTCTCGCGGATGATCTCTGTGACGAAGAATCGGGCGGGCTTGTCGGTGAGTGCGTCCTTGCCGAAGAATGGGGGAGAGACGGGGAGCAGCTCGACAATCCTCGACATGAGGTTGACCACGTTGAAGTGCTCAATGGCGGAGACGGGAAATATCTCGGCGTTGGGGAGCATGGTGTGCCATTTGTCAGTGAGCTGCTCGAGCTGCGACTGTTCCTTCACGAGGTCGATCTTGTTGATGACCAGAAGCACGGGAATCTTCTCCTTGGCCACTTTGGCCAGGAAGTCGGCGTTCTTCGAGGGGTCTTCCACCACATCGGTCACATAGACCAGGATGTCAGCGTCGACGAGCGCTCCCTCGCTGAAGTTGAGCATACTTTCCTGCAGTTTGTATTTGGGCTGCAGCACTCCGGGTGTGTCGGAGAACACTATCTGGTAGTCCGGAGTGTTCACGATGCCCATTATGCGGTGGCGTGTGGTCTGTGCCTTGGATGTGATGATGCTGATGCGCTCACCCACAAGGTCGTTCATTAGAGTGGACTTTCCCACGTTGGGGTTGCCCACGATATTGACAAATCCTGATTTGTGATCCATATTTCTGTAATTGTTTATTTACTTTATAAACAACCGAGCCTGCTTAAAGTTAGACATACACAAAAACGGCAAGGAGGCAGGAAACGCGATAGTGTCTGTTTCATGAGCCCTTACCGTTCGATTTTTTACTGTTAAAGCTGCCCGCCGGCGGCCGGAATCAGAGATCCCAGACGATGTAGAGGGCGCCCCATGTGAAGCCTGCTCCGAAGGCGGTGAGCACGATCTTGTCACCCTTCTTGAGCTTGTCGCGGTATTCGTCGAGGCACAGGGGGATTGATGCGGCGGAGGTGTTGCCGTATTTCTCGATGTTGACGAGCACCTTGTCGGGGTCGATGCCGAGGCGTGAGCCTACGGCCTCGATGATGCGGAGATTGGCCTGATGGGAGACGAACCAGTCGAGGTCGTCGACGGTCACACCGGCTTTTTCCATCACCTCCTTGGTTGACTCGAGCATATCGGTCACGGCGTTCTTGTAGACGTTGCGGCCGTCCTGGATCACGTAGTGCTGCTGGGCATCCACTGTCTCGTGGGAAGCGGGGAGCACGGAGCCTCCGGCGGGCATCCAGAGATGCTCGAGGCCGTTGCCGTCGATATGGAACACGCCTTCAAGTATGCCTACGTTCTCTTCGGTAGGCTCAAGGAGCATGGCTCCGGCACCGTCGCCGAAGAGGGGGCAGGTGGAGCGGTCGGTGTAGTTGGTCATCGACGACATTTTCTCGGCAGCCACGACCACCACTTTCTTGCGGAGGCCTGAGCGGATGTAGGCCGATCCGTCCTCAAGCGCCACGAGGAAGCCTGCACAGGCAGCCTGAACGTCGTAGGAGTAGGCGTTGGTCATGCCCAGATTGTGGGCGATTATGGAACCGGTGGAAGGGAAACGGTAGTCGGGGTTGGAGGTGGCGCAGATGAGCAGGTCCACTTCCTCGGGCTTTGTGCCGGTTGATTCGAGGAGTTTCTCGACGGCTTTGATGCCTAAGTAGGACGAGCCTTTGCCGGGCTCGCGGAGGATGCGGCGTTCCTTGATGCCCACGCGGGTGGTGATCCATTCATCGTTGGTATCTACCATTTTCGAGAGCATCTCGTTGTCGAGAATGTCGTCGGGGGCATAGGAAGCGAGTCCGGATATGCGGGTGTTGATCATTGTGTTTATGTTTGGATGATGTGGTTGATTAGTGCAGGGACGCGCCCCTGCGCGTCCGTTGAGCGTCCCGGCGTCCTTTTTCCCGCCGGATATGGGGGAGGAGCTGCCTTGGGTACGTCAACGGACGCGCAGGAGCGCGTCCCTGCCGGGGCTGCCGTTATCGGGGTTGGCGTTTAAAGGCCTCAGGCCTCCTCCTCCTTAGACAGCTGCGGTCTTCTCGATTGCGATGCGTCCGCGGTAGTAACCACATTCGCCGCATACGGTGTGATAAAGATGCCATGAGCCGCAGTTGGGGCAGAGAGCCAGGGTGGGAACTACTGCCTTGTCGTGGGTGCGACGCTTGGCGGTGCGGGTCTTGGATTGCTTTCGTTTAGGATGTGCCATGACTTATTTATTATTTTTTTATTGTTACTATATATTTTCCGTTCCGCGGTTGCTCCCTGTGGGGGCAGACGGGACGTTGTTTGGGGTTTCTGCCGGAGCGGAGGGGAGATGTTTTCAGTTTTCAGTATTGTCGTCGGCGGTTTTCAGGCCCTTCAGCCCGTCCCAGCGGGGATCGGTTGGTGCTTCGGGTTCGGGCTCCATCGAGTCCATCTCGTCGATGAGACGGTCGGTAAGCTCTGCCTCCTCCTCGTCGTCGCTCTTGACGGCGCGGTGCTTGCGCAGCAGGGCACTCATAGCCCGGTTGCACTTGCCCAACGGGTGGACGTGCTTGATGGGGATGGCCAGCGATGCAGTGTCGAATATCATGTATGACACATTGAGCACGGGGTCGTTCTCCGGGATGGTGAGAGTGTCATCGGTCTCGGAGTAGTCATCGCCGAATTTGACCGCGATGTCGTAGGTGGCATCAATGGGCTGGATAAGGTCGTCCAGACAACGGTCGCATATAAGCGTGACTGTACCGGTGACATGGAAGGCAAGATTGTAGATGTCATGCTTGTGTGTCACCGTGAGTTTGACGTCGAGATCGGCGTCGTGTATGTCCGTGCTCTCCATATTGACGAAGAACTGCTTGTCAAGGTGATACTCAAATTCATGAGTCCCTTCGGGCATCGTCTTGAGCTGGAGTCGGAAAGCTGAAAATTTTCCCACGACAATATTGGTTGAAAAAACTCTGCAAAGGTATGCAATTTCTTTTGATTATCAAAATTTTGGAGGCAAATTTCCCTCGCGGGCTTCCGTGCGGCCCCACGGCGCGGGGGGAGGAGAGGCGGCGGGATAAGGGGCTGAAAAAGAATCTGAAGTGTGCCGGCAAAAAAGAAGGCAGAATAATTTCATATCGTAAATGGTTGATAATGAAATTATTCTGCCTGTATGTCCGTCCGGATCCTTAGTCTGCTGTGATGCAGGTGTCAGGTCCGGCTATGACGTGGTGTCATTGTATCAGCGGATGATGACTTTGGTCACCTTGTTGCCCTGACGGCGTATGAAGAGACCGGCGGCGGGGTTGTCGACACGCACACCCTGGAGGTTGAAGTACTCAACGGGGGCATTGTCGGTCACGGCTTCGATTCCGTCGATTCCGCTTGTGTTCTTCTTGCCTTTGACGATGAAATTCTTCACCTCGAGTGTTCCTGCAGCCTCGGCGGTGGAGGTGTAGAGGAACTGAACCTTGATTTTCTTACCGGCGTAGGCGTTGAGGTCTACGGTGTTGGGCACGAATGTGAAATTGGTGGGCCAGTTTGCGATCTCGATTGCCTCGAAAGCACCGCCGTCGACGCTCATGAGCACAGAGCATTCCTTGGCGATCTCGGTGAAGTAGTTGCCGGCGAGCTCGAAGTCGAGTGAGATCTCTTTGAGATCAGTGAGGTCGATCTCGGGAGATGTCAGGGATGCCTTTGTCTCGAAGGCCTTCTTGTAGTAGCCTGATGCCTTGGCGCAGTTGTAGCGTGTATCCCAGCTCCACACGTATGTGAGACCTTCGGGGAGGGTGCCGTCCTCGACAGCCCATCCGGCAAGGCTCTCGGTGAGGCCGCTGTAGACAGTTGATCCGTCCTTCACGATGAGGGTATATGAAGCCTCACCGGCCTTAAACTCGTCGTTTGCCTCAGCCTTGGCGGTGATCACGGCTGTTCCGGCAGCGAGGATCTCGACCTCGCCGGTAGCGGGATTGACAGATGCGATCTCGTCGGCGCTTGATGAGTAGGTGAGTTCGGCAGTGGTGGCTTTGGTGGCCACGGGTGATGCGAATGTCTCGCCGAGGGTGACGGTGTATTCAGTTTCGGGGAATGCGATAGCGGCATCCTTGCGGGTGTCGGCCACGCCACCGGTGGTGACCTTGATGGTCAGGATAGCAGTGTTTCCCTTTGTCTGGGTGGCGGCGAATGTGACAGCGGCGGCGTCGCCGGTCCAGGTGCCTACCTTGCCATCAATGTTGAAGCTGCCGGTCTGACCCTCGGCCAAGGCGAGAGTGGGCGCTGCTTTGGCTGAAATCTCAATGTTTGTGATGTTTTCGGCGGATGAGGCAACCTCAAATGAACCCTGTTTGTAGGAGCGGAGACCGTCTGTCCAAAGGCGGAATGCATTTTCGCCGATCATGGTGATGGTTATGCCGCCTTCGGTGATTTTGGTGCCGTCGTTGATGTAAGAGTTTTTCACTGAGTCGGGAAGGTTGTTGTTGAGGCGTGTGAGCCCATAGACATCCTCAGTGCCTGTGAAGGTGAACGTGGTTTCTCCGGCCACGACCATGCTCACGCCGGCGAATGCGGCGAGTGCAGAGAGTAAAAATTTTTTCATTAGCGGATAGGTTTTGGTTTGTATTTGGTGTAAATTAGCGCAGGTTTGCGAAAGATTGTAGAACAGAGTGATATACAGTCTGTTTCCACATCATTCGACTCTGTGACAAAGATACATCAAATAAACTTGAAAACCAAATAAAGCCGCATTTTTTCAGGCGTTTCTTTCCAGCGGTTTTTCTTGCAGAGAGGCAGATGACGCCTTGCCGGGACGTGTGGCGATATTGATGATGAGGGCGGTGATGAAGTAGACACCTGTGAGAGCCCAGATGGACCAATAGTAGCGCGAGACGTCGGCTATGGTCGCGGCGTTTCCGTTGATGCGAATGAAACCTTCCACGCCCCATGTGGCCGGAACGAGGTCGGATATCGCCATCCAGAAACTGTTGAACGCATAGCGCGGCCAGGTGAGTCCGGAGAGGAAGAGGAATATCACCGAGGTATATACCACAAGCACCATGGCGGCCTCACGTTCGCGCACGATGATCTGGAGAGTCTGGCCGAGGAATGATGTGGCCAGCAGCATGGCGAAGACAAACGGCATATAGTCGGTGAAGGAGCCGATATGGGGGAGTGAGAATATGTGGGGCACCACACTCAGCGCATAGTAGCTCATGGGGATGTAGATCATGAGATAGCAGAGAGATTTGCCAAACAGAGTGGCGAGAGGTCCGGCCTGTACCTGAAGCGGGTCGACCGGCAGGCCGCTGCGCCTGCGGCGGTCCCTCGAGGTTCCGGCGAGCATGGTGATGCCGAGCAGCATACTCTGCTGGAGTATGAGCACGACTATGCCGGGGATGATGAATGATGCGAAACCCTGTGTGGGATCGCCCATGATACCGGCGTGGGTGTCGACGGGGAGTCCGGACACCACCGTTGAGAGGATTCCGGCCTCGTTGGCCACACGTGAGGCGGTGATTGATGTCACCTCGTGCATCTGGATGCCTGTCAGAGCCAGGAGGGCCTGGCGGTAGCGGAACATGAGCGACATATCCTGATAGTATGGCACCACGGCCTGCTCGCCGCGGCCGAGACGCCGGGCATAGTCGGCGGGAATCTCGAGCACGGAATAGCATTTCTTCTCCATCCATGCGCGTCGCGCCTCTTCCTTATCGGCGGCATAGCCCACGACCTTGAGTGCCTGGGTGGCGTCGACGGCGCGCGCCAGCTCGCGGCTCTCGGCGGTGCGGGAGTTGTCAATCACCACCACCGGGCAGTTCTCGATGGTCTCGGGATTGTAGATGAGGGTATATATCAGCGGATAGCCGAGCGGAAGCGCGAAGAAGAAGAGGAGCACACCGATGTCGGTGAACACCAGGTATGTCTCGCGTCGCCATACTCTTATGAGGCTTTTGAACCATTTCATGATGCATGAGGATTATCAGGGTACATATACAGGATGCAGGCATTTTCCGCGCAGACGCTTCAGCCCGATGAGCGGGAGCAGGAGGAAAATGAGGAGCGCTATGAAATAGAAGCGCGAGTAGTAGAGCGGGATGCCGTTGAGGGCCTGGTCAATGTAGATGAGGAAGTAGTAGCGGATGGGCATGATGAACGAGAAGATGGCGATGCCGCCATACATCTTGTCGACAGGGAATGAGAATCCGGCTATCGAGAAGCTCAGGATGCCGACAAGCGACACCGTTATGAGTCCGAGGCGGAGATTGGGGAGCGCTTCCATCACTATCACGCCGAAAGCCTGGCTGGCTGTGACGAGCAGGATCATGGCCATTATCATGGTCAAGGGGGGACAGTTGAGTGGGAAGCCGAGCCAGCAGAACATCACGGCCTGTATGGCCACGCCGACGCCCGAGAGGAGAAAGGTCTGCGGAAGGAGCTTGCCGGCGAGTGCCACCGCCATGCTTCCTCCGGCGGTGTCGAGCCACGCGGGTGAGGTGGACCATTTTATCTCATATCCGATGGAGAAGACAGTCATCACCATTGCCACGAGGGCCATCATCGCTGCCAGAAACGACTGGGAGAGATAGATGTTGTAGTTGGAACACGGATTGCCCAACAGGTGGTAGTCCATGGCCAGCGGCATCACGAGCGACTGGGTGGCCTGATCTCCAAGGCCGACACCGGCGAGGGTTGTCTGCACGATGCCACTGGAAGTGGTGACGGCGATGGTCTTGAAACCTTTGTAGGCCAGTGTGCCGGGCACGAAGATGCTCATGTTGGAGTAGAACGACAGTGTCGGAGTGCGTCCGCTCAGGGCATCTTCCTGAAATCCGGAAGGGATGTAGAAGAATCCGAATATTTCTCCCGAGCGCACCTTGTTGACGGCCTGATGGTAGTCCTCGAGCTCCATGGTGATGTCGGTGAGCGGGCTGGCGTCGAGCGATCGCCCCATCTTGCGCGAGAGCGCGGAGTGATCGGTGTCCACCATGGCCACAGGCACCTTGAGGGGCAACCCCTCGTTCATGAGGTTGAGGAAGAAGAAGGCAGTCGCCACGGGCACCACAACCATCATGAACAGGTAGATGGGCCGTGATGCCATAAGGGCTATGCCTCTGCGCAGTGATCTGGACAAGGTGTGCATTGAATCGGATTTTTAATCTCTTATTTCTTGAAATAGACTGCTGTCATGCCCGGACGGAGCTGGGGCAGATCCTCGAGGGGGCGGGCCTTGATCTCGAAAGTCTTGCTGTCCCATTGTCCGGAGGCCTTTGTGGCCTGCCATTCGGCGTAGCTGCCGAGGTCTCTCGAATAGTATATCTTCGCTTTCACTTTCTTGCGGTCGAGGGCCGGGAGCATCACCTCGATCTCGCCTCCGAGCGGCATCTGGGAGAGGAGATCCTCACGCACATTGAAAGTGATCCATTTGTCCTGGAGCTTGAGGAGGCTCATGATGGGCGCGCCCATCATCACCAATTCGCTCTCGTGGGGGTAGACCTGGTCGATCTGTCCGTCGCATGGGGCGAGGAGATACTGGTCCTCGAGGAGGCTCTCCACCTCGGCCACTCCACCCTTGGCCACATCGACCATAGCCAGAGCGCTCTCCTTGTCCTCTTTCTGGGCACCGGCCACCGCGAGACTGTGCTGCGAGCGGGCGGCGCCGAGGGCGGCCACGGAAGCATCGTAGGCGGCCTTTGCCTCATCACGTTTCTGCTCGGAGACCACACCGTCGCGGAAGAGATTCTCCATGCGGTCGTAGGTCTTGCGGGCTATAGTGACAGCCGCTTCCGCCTGGTTGACCAGATCGGCCGCGGCGGCTATGATCTGTTTGCGGGTGCCGGCATCGACCTTGCGGTCCTGGGTGCGGGCCACAGTCTCCATTCCGAGTGCCTGGGCCATCTTGGCCTCGGCGAGCGATGAATGGATATGCACGAGGGTGTCGCCGGCTTTCACCATGTCACCCTCCCCGACATATAGTTTGACCACACGGCCGGGAAGCTTGCCGGAGATGCGGAGGGATGTGGCGTCGGCCTGCCCTTCGATGATTTCATCGGGCTTGTTGAGGAAGAAGAAGCCCACGATGGCGAGCACTATGGTGGCCACCATCACGATGCCCATCGAGAAAAGGAGCACTTTATTTTCTTTCTGCTCGGGAGTTACAGGATTAGTTGACATAGCTGAAAGGATGTTTTATCGGTTGGTGTTAGTGTTTGTTTCAAGTGTGCCGAGCACTTTGGAGAGGTAGACGTCGCAGAGATATACGTCGATGCTTGCGTCGATGTTCTCGCTGTGGGCCTTGAGCCAGGCTGTCTGTGCGCCCATCACGTCGTCGACAGTCATCACCCCGTCGCGGAAACCGGCATCGGCGCAGCGGAGGTTCTCGTCGGCGCTCTCAAGGTTGGCCACTGTCATCCGGCTTGTCTTGAGGGCCTCGTCGGCCTTGAAACGGGCCTGGTTTACCTGCAGGTCAATCATCTCCTTGGCATCCTCGAGCTCCATGCGCATGGCTGAGGTCTGGGCCTTTGCGGCGCGGTATTTGTTGTAGTTGGCTCCCCAGTGCCAGATGGGCACCGTCAGCATGGCTCCCACCGAGAATGCGCCTCCGAACCGGGTCTTGAAGCCGTCGAAGGAGTTGGGGTTGGAGAATGAGTACATACCCACAAGCGCGAGATTGGGCATCATGGCCGAGCGGGCCACTTTCTCCTTCTGTTGGAATATCTTCACCCCGAGTTCGAGCTGCCGCAGGTCGTCGCGCCTTGCGTAGACCTCATTGAGATCGTAGGCGGATGCGGGAAGGTCGGCCGGAGTCACTTTCAGAGCTGATGCGTTCTCGTCGGCCAGGGTGAAGGAGGTGTGGATGGGGAAGCCGCACAGTTGGGCGAGGGCCATCCTGGACAGGGCCAGACCATTGTTGACCTTGGTGAGATCAACCTGGGCCGAGTTGAGCTTGACATCCACCGCGAGTTTGTCGCGTCTGGTGGCCACGCCCTGCTCGAGCATGAGTCCGACGTTGCGGCTGAGAGTGTCGAGGAGATTGACGTAGCTTTCGGCCAGTTCCTGCTTGGCCCGGAGTGACACGACCATCCAGTAGGCCGCGTCGACGGCATATACGAGGTCGCGCGAGGCGTTGCCGTGTTTGGCGCGGGCCAGCTCCTCGGCATATCCGGTGATCTTGTTCATGGCCACGATCTTGCCACCCATGAATATCGGCTGGGTGAGTGTGATGGCTCCGAAGAACACATTGTGGATATCGAAGGTCATGGCCTCCTTTGGCAGGAGGGCCACCTGTTCAGGAATTGGTTTCCCGTCGACCATCACTGGCTCGCCTGTGATGGGATTCTTGACAAGGTTGAATTCATAGCCCTGCTTCTGAAGATCGAAGGTCTTTACGGGAAGCATGGCATCCTTGTCGATGAGGGAGATGTTCTTCTGATTGTACATATATCCTCCCGCGAAGTCGAGGGAGGGAAGATAGGCCGCGAAAGCCTCATCTTTCTGATAGCCTGCGGCGCGTATCTCCTCGTTGATCTTCCGGAGATTCTTATTGTTGGAGAGCGCCATGTCGCGGCATTGCCCGAGCGAGAGCACCGAGCCATCGGCCACCTGGGCGACCGAAGCCAGAAAGCCGCCGGTAAGGGCGACTGCGAGAAGCATCCTTCGTAAAGTCATAGCTCTTGGGGTATATGAAAAAATAGTTGAAAACTTGTCTGCAAATTTAACGTATTTTCCTCGCCTAATGTTTATGGTGGAGAAATGAATTTTATGGCAAAAGGCTGAATTATTGGTCATGAACACCGACAGGCCTCTCAGTCAAGGAATCCCGGAGCGAGAATGAAGGTTCCGATGGATATGCCGAAATTCCATCCGCCTCCGCCGGTGACGTAGTTGCCGTATGCCGAGATTGTGCCGAACGGGAGTTTGAGCGAGGCGTCGATCTCACCGAAAAATTCGGGGTCGGCCAGCCAGCGCCCGTAGCGCGGGGTGATACCGTCAGGCCCACATTCGATACGGCGCGCCGGGAGAAAACCGTTGAACGATCCCCTCACGGTCAGCGAGCCCGAGAGCTTCACCACCGGCATGATTCCTGCCGTGACAAACGAGTTGGCGCGGAGGGCCGGGGAGAATGTGGTGAATGTGACCGGTGTGGGATGGATGGTGGGGGCGGCCACGATGGAGGCATCGTAGGTCGGGAGGAGCTTGCGGGTGGAGATGAGGGCGCGGAGATCGGCTCCGAGCGAGAACCGGCGCGACAGAGGCCAGTAGCGTGTGGCCGACAGGTCGGCCTGGAGCCAGCTCACCGACTGTGAGGCGGAAGGGGTGTCGTCTCCGGGCCGGTGATGGTATTTTCCGGCCACTCCCTTGGCACTGATGAGTATTGAGGTGCCCTCGGTGGGGTCGGATGACGAGTCGAGCGTGTTGTGCTCCCATTTTACAGTCAGTTCCCCGAGATTGAAGATGCTGCGGATGCGCCCGGAGGGATCTGAGATGGCCAGTCCGGTGTGGTAGGAGTCGGTGAGATGTCCGAAGCCGATACCGGCGTCGATGCGCGAGCGGAGTGTGGGCCCCCATGTGTAGAAGGTCTGCACGAAGGCCTCGGAGTGGCGTATGAAATCGGGAGCCGAAATCTGGTAGAACAGTTTCTCGGTCTCGTGGTATTTCTGCTGCGACACCACGGCACGGGCCGAGAAAGCTGAGGGGCGGAGGGTGTTGAACAGGAATTTGAACGATCCTTCGGCGGCCATGTAGCTCTGTCCCAGCCATGCGTTCAGGTCGGCCTGGAGGCTTTTGAAACTGAGGGTGTTGAATCCGCCGTGGAAGAAAAGCATACTGTTGGTGGACGATGATATGTAACCGCCCACCCCGACATTGAAATCCTCCTTGACCACAGCCTTGTAATGGTAGGCGAAGGAGCTGTCGGCGGGATTGTAGACAGGATAGGGGGTGAAATTCTGCAGTTTCCCGGTGGATATGGCCCGGTAGTAGGCATCGCGGGCCTCGGGGAATGTGCGGACTGTTTGGCCTTTCCTTACGAAAAGTGACTCGAGGTAGGCGTTCTCGCGGGGCGAGCCGCCGGTCACGGTCACCGAGTCGATCCTCACGTCGGGGGTAGAGGCCTTGAAGCGTCTGCGCCGGGCATCGACGGAGGCCGCCGGCTCTGATGAGCGCACTTTGAGCTTCACGGAGTCGACCATCTCGAGTCCGCGCCGGTAGCCGATCTCATATATCTCCCTGTATTTGCCGAAGTCGAGGAGAGAGAACTCGTCGAGGTCTATGCGGATGCGCACACCTTTGTCGTAGGGGAACGGGTATCGGTCGGGGATCTGTATCATGGCCTCGAGCTGCGAGATGGGATTGCGTGTGGAGGGTGGGGCATCCTTGGAGCCGACGTCGACACCCACGAGTGCGTCCGGGGCAAACTGCTCCATCATCACATCGACAGGAAAGTTGTCGTAGACACCGCCGTCGTACATGGGCACCCCGTCGAGCTCGAGCGGCTCGAATATCATGGGGAAGGACATGGACATACGCACGGCGTCGGCCAGCGAGCCGTGTGACAGTACCACCTTGTGCTTGGCGTAGACATTGGAGGTCACGCATCTGAACGGCACGAAGAGACGGTCGAAGTCTCCCTCGCATTGTGCGGTGAAGCGTTCGAATATCTCGGGAAACGCCATATTCATCGGGATGGGATTGATGAGGCTCGCGGGGAGCACCGATGTGACGCTCGTGGAGTCCTTGCCCAGATTGATGGTGACGAACGACGGTGTGGCCGGACTCCTGAGGAAATAGTAGGTGTCGGCGGGGTCGATCGTGCCTGTCGACCAGTAGGCGAATCCCTGCGACTTGATGAGGTCTATCATCTCGGCGGGGGTATAGCCTGAGGCGTACAGACCGCCCACGATGGCACCCATCGAGGTGCCGGTGATGTAGTCGATGGGGATGTCGTTTTCCTCGAAAGCCTGGATTACGCCGATGTGGGCTATGCCTTTGGCACCGCCACCGCTCAGCACAAGCCCCACAGTGGGGCGGGTGCCTGCCTGCAATGTCATTGTCGTCACCGCTGCCGCCAAGGCCACGGCTATCCCTTTGTGTCTCATAAATAAACAGTTGTTGAATGTGATGTCATATCTATAACAAAAGTGGGACGGATTTTGATTTTGCAGGTGACCGGATTGATGGAATTTTGAATAATTTGTGTATTTTTGCAAAGTGAAACAACCTCTTATTAACCATACATAATATCATAAGGAAAATGTCAGTCAAGACAATCGTCAGCGTCGTGATGTTGCTCTTCAGCCTCACTCTGTCAGCCAAGACCCCCTCCAACGAGCGCGAGGTCTATATATTCACCGGACACCGCGAGCCTGCGCTGGACGGGCTGCACTATCTCTACAGCTACGACGGTCTGCGCTGGGACAGCATACAGGGCTCATGGCTGCGCCCTGAGATAGGCAACAAGACTCCCGAATACTACAACACCCATTCGCGTAAGATGGAGAAGGCCAAGTATGCCCCCAGTTCCATGATGCGCGATCCGTCCATCGTGCAGGGGCCTGACGGGACTTTCCATCTGGTGTGGACCCTGGCATGGTCGGGCGAGAAGGGTTTCGGCTATGCCTCGTCCAAGGATCTGATCAATTGGAGCGAGCAGAGGGTGATTCCTGTCATGGAAGGGGTGGAGACTGACAATGTCTGGGCTCCGGAGGTGTTCTATGACGATGCCGGCGACCGGTTCCTGATAGTATGGTCGTCGTCAATTCCCGAGAGCCGGTACACCGACGCCGACCGCCTCGGCAAGAATGTATGTCACCGCCTGTTCTATACCACCACGCGTGATTTCAAGACATTCACACCCTACCGCCCGTTCTATGATCCGGGATTCAATTCGATCGACGGATTCCTGCTCAAGGATGACGGAAAGTATGTGCTGGTGGTCAAGGATAACCGCAAGCCGGGCTACAGTGATCTCTTCTGTGTCACATCGGACAAGGCCGAGGGGCCTTACTCGGATCCCAGCGTGAAATTCGCTCCGGTCTATTCCGAGGGAGCCTGTGCGGTGAAGGTCGGCGACGAGTGGCTGATATATTTCGATGTCTACCGCCAGGCACGTTTCGGAGCCGTCTCCACCCGCGACTTCAAGACATTCACCCCGATAGACGACCGCATCTCACTGCCTGCCGGACATAAACATGGCACCATCATCAAGGTCAAGGAACCGGTGCTGGATGCGCTGAAGGCCGAGGAGTCACGCCGATATGGCAAATGACAGTTGACTGAAAACAGCACTCCACGCTATGAAACCGATTTTTCTGATAGGGTATATGTGCAGCGGCAAGACTACGCTCGGACGTGCGCTCGGCGATATGACCGGACGTGCGTTCGTCGACCTCGACGATCTCATAGAGGAGCGGGCCGGATGCACCGTCAAGGAGATTTTCGCCTCGGAAGGGGAGGATGCTTTCAGACGCCGCGAGCGTGAGGCTCTCGCTGTGGCGGCATCGGCTCCGGGCGGAGCGATAATAGCCTGCGGAGGCGGCACACCCTGCTTCGGTGACAATATGGACTTCATGAACAGTTGCGGCACCACGGTACACCTCATTGTCTCCGACCGCGGACGGTTGCTCAACCGTCTGAGGGAAGGTAAGGCCAAGAGGCCGCTGATAGCCTCGCTGGCCGACGGGGAGATCGAGGATTTCATCACCCGGCAGATGGCCGCGAGAGAACCCCATTATGTAAGGGCCATGGCCTCGTTTGACACCTCGCGTCTTGAGGATGAGGCTGAGGTGGCCGAGACCGCCGGGAAGTTTATCCACCAATTTCTTGAATCATGAATGCACCCACTCCGGTCGAGCAACCTTGCGAGACCATGACATCCCGCCGATCGCTCACCATAGGCCTGCCCACTTGCTGCGATCCCGCCGAACGCCGTTTCCCGCTCACACCCGAAGGTGCCGGACGTCTCATCGGCCGCGGTTTCAGGGTAAGGATGCAGGAAGGGGCGGCAGCCTCGATCCACTATCATGACGCGTCATACGTGAGAGCCGGAGTGGAGATCGTGAGCCGCAAGGAAGCGCTCGGGTGCGACATAGTGATCCATCCTGCGGCAATGTCGCCGGCCGACATCACCGCAATGCGCCGCGGAGCCATGCTGCTCACCATGTTGAGATCCGCGGCTTCGGACGCCATGTCGATACGCCAGCTGCTGGCCCGCCATATACTCGCCATAGCCCTCGACCTCGTGGAGGATTCGGAGGGTAACACCCCATTCGCCGACATACTGGCCGAGATCGACGGACGTGCATCGGTGGCCATAGCGTCGTCGCTGCTTGCCGACGCCCGCCGCGGAAAGGGTATATTGCTGGGCGGTGTGGCCGGAATAGTGCCGTGTGAGACCCTCATCATAGGTTCCGGAATAGCCGCCTGTGCCGCCGCGCTGTCGGTCATGGGTCTGGGATCTACCGTCAGGATATTCGACAATGATGTCTACTCGCTGCGCCGCGCCTCGCGTCAGCTCGGCGGGAGTGTGATCACCTCGTCGCTCCATCCGCGCACGCTCGAGGGCGCGCTCCGGTCGGCGGATGTGGTGATAGTGACACCCACGAGGGAGAAGTTTGCGCTCCATGCCGACACTGTGGCCCTGATGAAGAAGGGAGTTGTGACTTTCGATCTCAATCCGGATGCCGACGGGTCGGCCTTCCCGTCGATGTTTCCGGTGGATCTCGCCATGGCTTCGGCTGTGGAGGCGAGCGGGAGAATAGACGGACGGATCTGTTTTGTCCATGCGGGCAATGCAGTGGCCCGCACGGCCGCAATGGCCCTGAGCAACACGCTGCTCACCTTCATGGAGAGCATAGTGGGGTGTGAGGGTCCGGCCAACGCGCTGAAGCTGCATCCGGGTATGCAGAAGGCCACACTGACATTTTTCGGAAAGATTGTCAATCCGCGTGTCGCCGCCACCATGCGCACACGCAGTGTAGACATCGCAATATATCTTACATTGTCCTGATGGCTCCAAGAAAGAAGTTCTATGTAGTATGGGTGGGATATGCCACCGGTGTGTTTGATTCGTGGGAGGAGTGTGAGCTTCACACCAAGGGTTATCCCGGTGCGAAATACCGCAGTTACAATTCGCAGGAAGAGGCAGTGAGGGCTTTCAGGGGGGATCCGTCTGACCAGATGGAGATACTCACCGCCATAGCCCGCCATCGGCCCGAGCCGGTCAATTATTCATCTTTTCCCGAGATCTGCCTCGATTCGCTGGCGGTGGATGCCGCCTGCTCGAAAAATCCGGGTCCTGTGGAGTATCAGGGGGTATGGGTGAGAACAGGTGAGCGCATATTCCATGCAGGTCCTTTCGAGGATGGCACCAATAATATAGGTGAATATCTCGCGCTTGTCCATGGGCTGGCTCTTCTGAAGGCACAGGGACGTCCTGACACCCCGATCTATACCGACTCCCGCACGGCGAGATCGTGGGTGAGAAACCGTCAGCCCAAGACCAATCTGCAGCGCACGGCACGGAATGCCAAGCTCTTCGAGATGATGGACCGCGCGACGGCGTGGCTCCACTCCAATGCGATCACCAATCCTATCCTCACATGGGACACTCCGAAATGGGGTGAGATTCCTGCCGATTTCGGCCGCAAGTGAGGACGGTTGAAGACCGGACGGCCAACGTCGGTCATTCTTTTCTGATCACGGGGAAGCCGAGGGCACCCATCTCGACCGGCAGACTGATGGTGTCGCCGGTGTGGATGCGCCGGAACCGTCCGAATGGTACCGACAGACGTTTTTTCTGTCCGTCGGTCAGGCATACTTCGATATGATATACCTTGTAGGGCTCTCCTCTCCCGACCACCCTGCGGCCCACGCGTTTGGAGTGGTAGCGGGTCTCGGAATAGCGCCCTTCCACCACGGCCATCTCTGTGTGGTGGGTGGACCTGTCGGCGAAGGCGTAATTGGCCCCGTAGAATGCAGCGATGGCCACGGATGTCACCGTGACGATGTGGCACAGGGTGTTGAACAGCCGGGAGTCCGTCCCGGTGAGCGGTATCCACCACTTCCACATCACCAACGAGGTGGAGACCCCGAGCGCAAGAGACAGGAGGCCGGGCAGCCAGGGGCTGACGAATGTCTCGCCATGGAGGGCCATCGCGATCCCCGAGGTGCCGATCACAATGAGCACCGTAAGGCCGATGAGGATGCCTCTGAGAATTTTGTTCATGACTGCACGGGATCAGAATGAGTCTTTGCGCCGGATGCGTATGGGGATAACCCCCTCGGAGGGGAGCTTGTCGACCACGAGTATCAGATGGCCTCCGCCACCGGCTCCGGCCATCTTCCATGCCAGGGCCTCCGGGCTCCATCGGTCGATATATTTCCGGACACCGGGCTGGATCATGGCGGGGAACATCGCTGTCTGAGCATCGAAAGAATCACGGAAGGCTTCGGCAAACTTCCCGAGGTCGCATTCCATGGCTGCATCCCAGCAACGGGCGGCTGCATCAGTGAGACGGCTCACCTTTTCGGGTGTGATGTCCTTGCCTTCCACCACCGAGCATCCGGGCCGGCGCGGAAACATCGGCACGAGGCAGAGATGGCTCTCGAGCCATGAGAGCACCCGTTCGTCGTGGCACTTCTCTATGCCCGATGGCCAGTAGTGGCCGTCGTAGTAGTGGCGGGAGAGTCCGGACACGCAGATGCCTATGGCATCCTGTGCTCCTGAGATATGGCCATTGTTCTCGGGGTCGTTCTCGAAGCAGAACAGCAATCTGGCCAGGGTCTCCTCGTCACCGTTGGGCAGTTCGTATGGCCAGATCTTTTTCGCCGCATTCCGTGTCGAGGTCGACATCCCTCCGCGCTCCATGAATTCCACCGTTGGCTCGAGCGAAAGGGTGAGCGCCCATCCGTGGCCGTATTGCGACACGTATGGCTGGTCGATCCATGTGCCTGCCAGGTCGATGCGGTAGGGGAGATGTGATTTCACACCTGTGCGCAGCGAGGTGGTTGAGCGTGCCTCAAGCCCGTCATCGGGCAGGCGTTCAAGCACCACATATCTTATGCCTCTCTCCTCACAGAAACGGCGTTTCACATCGGTTCCGCCGTCGGAGTTGACCACGAATACGTCGGGTTTTACCCTGTCGACGGTCTCGATGAAGTCCATCATGCCCGAGCCGGGGTTGATGAAGGCGTCCTTGACGTAACGGATGGCCTTTACCATATATAGCCTCTCCTGCTCGGAGTAGACGGTCTTGCGGTGCTTTAGCTCCTCGATGGTCCTGTCGGACCCGATTCCGACATAAAGATCGCCGAAACGGGCCGCCTGCTTGAAGAAAGCCACGTGGCCGCTGTGGAGCATATCGTAACAACCTGAGACAAATACTTTCATAATAGTTAACTTTCTACCGCAAAGTTATGCAATTCCCACCACCGGCCCAAAAAAACATCTGTCAAAATGCCCGGCTGTCACAAAAGGGATGGGATGTGATTGCCCTGTGGCAAGGTTTCCAATCATGGCTCATGAACTGAAAAGGGAGCGAATTTGCAGAAGTGACCGATAATGAATATCTTTGCATAAAGCTGATAGCCGTGTTTTTCGAGATATTCCTTGCTCTCCTGACAATTGTGGTGGTCATACCGGTCCTGATATGGCTCGCGTCCATTGTGCTTCCCCTACTTTGGGAAGTGCTGCTGGTGGGGATTGCGGGACTGGCTGTTCCTTTCATGCTGCCTGTCGCTTTATATAAAAGGTGGAGACGATGGTATGACCGGAGACAACGGAAGAGACGGAGGAAAGAGCTGTTTGAATGATGCATCCTGAGACTGAACTCAGTTGTCAAGTATTCCTTGACAACTGTGTTGCGCTGTAATTTGCCATCTTTGAATATGTTATTGATATGAAGACTGATATTTTGCTTAGTCGATTTAAACAGATCGACATTATTTTTGTAGATTTGCAATCTAATAACTCCCGCACATGGATAACAACGATAAAATAAATGATGTCGATAGTGGTCACTCTGTCGATAATGAGATAATTCTTTATCAACCAAACTCTACGTTTTCATTAGATGTCAGAGTGGATAAGGAAACCGTTTGGCTGACTCAGCCTCAGATAGCGGAACTGTTTGGGACAAAACGCCCGGCGATCACTAAACATTTATCCAACATATTCAAATCAGGAGAATTAGATGAGGATTCAGTATGTTCCATTTTGGAACTAACTGCCGCAGACGGTAAAAATTACAGAACTAAATTTTATAATCTGGATGCAATTCTATCTGTTGGCTACCGGGTTAATACTATCAATGCCACACAGTTCCGTCAGTGGGCGAATAAGGTGCTAAAGGAATATCTGCTCCGGGGATACAGCGTGAATCAACGTCTTCTATACATGGAGTCGCGGATTGATCACCGTCTGTCCGAGCATGACCGCCGACTGGATGAACTCACGGATAAGATTGATTTCTTTGTCAAGGCGTCCCTTCCGCCGGTAGAAGGCATTTTCTTCAATGGTCAGATATTCGACGCATATAAGTTTGTATGCGGCCTTGTAAAGTCCGCTAAAAAGAGAATTGTGCTGATAGACAACTATGTCGATGAGTCAGTTCTCACTTTGTTTGATAAGCGGGACAATGGCGTTAACGCTACTATATATACAGATGCTGACCGTTCAAGGCAAATCCGGCTTGATATACAACGCCATAACCGCCAATATGCTCCCATCGAAATAAAGTATGTGTCAGACATCCATGACCGTTTCCTGGTAATTGATGATACCCTCTATCACATAGGAGCATCAATCAAAGACCTCGGTAAGAAACTGTTCGCATTCTCAAAAATGGAAATAGCGCCGTCTATGATTCTCGAAACACTTTGAAATCACAAAATGTGACTTAATACAGATACTTTTTAACATTCTTTAGCTATGCCAGGAATGTTTCGGTTGAACTTATATGATGTCTCGTCTGTGAAGTGTGTCCCGAAGTTGTCCCGGGACTTTAATACAAAACGCCGTAAGTGCTTGACTTACAGCGTTTTAGGTGGTTTTTGGTGGAGTATAGCGGACTCGAACCGCTCACCTCGACACTGCCAGTGTCGCGC